>DKPV01000019.1:56139-100033 GCA_002471375.1 Flavobacteriales bacterium UBA7325 | reverse complement strand
TTACCCTGTCTGACCTGATCAAATGCGAAATGATTAAAATCGGCACCACCTACCCATGCTTTTATAAATCCTGAATTTGGATTCATAGAAACCATTCCGGCACGGATGTAATTTTTGTGATATAGAATTGAATCATTTGGTGTCATCACTGTGTCAATATCACCGTGCCAAGAGAACACTCTCATTGGTGTAGCAACATCAAATGACTTTAGGATTTTTTCCTCGCTGACACCGCTTCTGGCCCTTCCCATGTAACGTTCAGAATTTTTTCTCGAGCGAGTCATGATGTTTTCAATCGTCACATCGGTGATTTTTTTACCATTGTATGTATTGGCGAAAGGGAATCGCTTTACAGTGGCATTATTCTTAGAGAATGCAGGTTGCAAATCCTCGGATAGGTGTTTCCTTATAGCATCCTCAGCATATGCCTGCATGGTAACATTGATTGAGGTATAAATTTTTAACCCATCCTCATAGATGTCATAAGCGGTTCCATCTTCTTTGGCATACTTAAGTTTTCCATTCTTCTTTTTCCGAGCAAATAAACCTTTTAATTCACGCCGTAGGGACTCTCTATAATGAGGCGCAATACCTTGTCGGTGATCGACTACCTGGTAAGTTACCGTAATCGGCTTTATTTTCAATTTGTCGTACTCCGCCTGTGTAATGTAATTTTGAAGCGACGCATTTTTACTCTTACTGTTCTTCAACCATTGGGAAAGTACCGTGTTTCTACGGTCAATCATTCTTGTACTATCCTTTCCACGACGTTCAGCTATTTCAGCTCTGGTAATAATCTTTGGGTCAACACCTTTATTTTCAGCTAACACAGATCGATAGTTCTTAACTGTATAAGTGTGTGGATTATACAAACTAGGGTTCTTTACCATACCAACAAGTACAGCAGCTTCAGATTTCGTGAGATCAATCGGCTTCTTGTTGAAGTATACTTTTGCAGCATTTTCTATACCTACTGCGTTGTGTAAGAAATCGAATTGATTAAGATACATCGTAACTATTTCTTCCTTCGTATAGTGCTCCTCGAGACGAACGGCAATGATATTCTCTTTTGCCTTCTCGTCAATTCGACCCATAATTCCTTTTCGAACTTCCACGGTTTTACCTTCAGCTCGGAGTTCAGCCTCTTTCTGTCTTGCTTCAAGAGTAAAGATCAACTTTGCCAGCTGCTGAGTTATTGTAGATGCTCCACCATCCGAACCCATTCCCTTTGCTGCGCGCGCAACAGCGCGGAAATCAATCCCGGAGTGCTCCATGAAACGCTCATCCTCTGTTGCTATCAGTGCATCAATCACGAAAGGCGAAATTTCGTTGAATTTTGCGGTAGTTCTATTGACCTTCCAGTAACGACCTAGTTCTGTTTTTCCATCATCTGCGATGACAACAGAAGCAAGAAGCTCAGGTGGGTTTTCTAGCATTTCAATAGATGGCATATCTTCATCATTTTGCCCCATCATGAAATACATTATCAAGAAAACAGGAGTAAACGCCCCGATCCATAGTAGTGCAGTAAGTACCATCCGCGTTCTACGCTTGAATGTAATACGCTCTTTCTTCTCCTTCTTGTTACGTCTTTCTTTTAACGCTTTTAGAGGGTTCCATTTTTGCTTTTCCATTGGTTGATCTTAGAGTGTAAAAATAAAGAATTAAACGTCCTCACCTTCAGAATATTCGTTAATTCAGCACGTCCCTACGTTGACTATCAAGTTTAAGTAGAATAAACAACATAATTGAAAAGGACATCATCGATGATCCTCCGTAACTAAAGAATGGGAGAGGTATACCAATTATGGGGGCTAATCCGATATTCATACCTACGTTAATTGCAAAATGATAGAACAAGATTACTGCGACCGAATAGGCATAAATTCTATTGAAACTGGACCTTTGACGCTCCGCTATTACAATAATTCGCAGCATCATAAATAGATATAGACAGACCAATACCAGTGATCCTAAAAACCCCCATTCTTCTGCCCATGGACAAAAGATAAAATCGGTTTCACTTTCTGGGACGTGGTTTGTTTTGACACTTGAGACGAATCCATTTCGATATCCCTTGCCTGCGAAACCTCCTGAGCCAACAGCCGCCATAGCTCGATTTCTATTGTAATCGGCGCCATCTTTTACCTTTCCCGTCGGATCATCAAAAATACCAAGAGCAAGTTCAATTCTTTCTTTCTGATGGGAAGCGAGTTTCTCAAAAACTACGTTCACTGTTGCTGTGAGTATCGTCGATAGGACAAAAGCAATGAGTGCTATCAGCGCCGCTCTATTTTTTTCACGCTTTGGAAAGATGATGCGCATGATGATGAAACCTACAAGAGAGACTATGAAGAGCGCAATAAACATCCTCCAATATCCCGAGAATTCCTCACCAGGAAATAGGTCTAGAGTATATGGATCTTTACTAATGATTAAGGTGAGAACACAGAGAAAAATCGTCACGAATGCGATGGGTATAAAGTGCGTTCCAACCCATGTTTTTTTGAATTTAATCCCAGGAATTAGATTGATCAATAGCAGAACTATTGGATCGAAAGTAACTCCTTCTCTATAGAGCACAAAGATGAATGCTGTAAAGACAACAAACGTCCCAGCATCCGGTTGCAAGAGGATTAATCCCATTGGTATTAGAACAATCCCAAGAGCAATTAAGACGCTTTGTGTTGTTTGCTGCTTAATGTTCATGATGCTGAGATACTTTGCGAGTAGTATCGCTGTACCAATCTTGGCAAACTCCGCAGGCTGTATACCCATCGAACCTATTCCAAGCCATGCTCTTGCACCATTAATCTTGGGCATAAACAAGACGATAACAAGTAAGACGACGACGAAGGCGTATATGGGGATAGCAAAATTTCGATAAATGTCAGAATCAATTAGAAAGACAAGCATTCCAAGAAACAAAGCAATGGAAATCCACATCACTTGTTTCCCGTATTTTTCACTAAAAGAGAAAATGCTAGAGTGTTCAGGGTCGTATGCAACGGAGTAAACAGTAGCGAGACCAAAAAACATGATCATTAGAAAAACGATAAAAAGTGGCCAATCGAACGTACCTGTTATTGATTCGTTTTTTCTCATTCTTCCCAGTTCGATAATTTCGCGTCAAGAATGCGTTTTTCTTTGGCAGTGCTTTTAATTTCACCGTAAAGATATTGCTCAATCATTAAACTCGCTGTCGGAGCGGCCCATGTACCTCCGCCTCCCCCTGCATTTTCAATAAATACAGCGATTGCAATTTTGGGATCATCCATTGGTGCGAAAGCAATGAAAACGGAGTGATTTTTTTGCTTTACACCGCGATAATAGTTCTCAACGGTTCCGGTTTTTCCACACATCGTGAGACCATCAATTCGTGCCAATCTAGCAGTTCCGCCAGCATCATGAACACAACCACGCATACCTTCAATTACTGGAGGGAAGTGTTTGGCATCGACCATTGTGTAGTTTTTCTTACGATACTTGTCAAGTGGACCATTGTTTCCAATTGATTTTACGAAATGAGGAGTATAATACCACCCTCGATTGGCCATTATTGCAGCCACGTTCGCAAGTTGTAATGGAGTCAGTTGAACCTCTCCTTGTCCAATCGAGATTGATTGAATGGCTGAGAACTTCCATGTTCCTTTTCCTCTCCAGCGATCATAATAGGCTGGATCAGGGATATTTCCCGCTCTTAGTCCTGTAATATCTGTGTCGAGCTTTACACCCAAGCCAAAACTGTGCATATAATCTGCCCACACCTGAAGCCCTATTTCCGAATCCTTAAAGCTACTTTTATCCTTTCCTTGCTGAATAATCCTACGTGCAACAGCATAGTAGTATGGATTACAAGACATTTTCACGGCTTGCGTTACGTTTTGGGCGGATGGATGGTTATGGCAACCAACGACACCTTTGTTACAAGGAAACCCAGAGTCTTTTGTTATTACTCCTTCTTGCATTCCAATCAGTGATTGTAGAAGCTTAAAGGTTGATCCAGGCATATATTCTGAAGCAAGTGGCCGAGGGAATAATGGCTTATTAAGATCTTCGAGTAATGCCGGATAATTTCGCCTGATTTTCTTATTTCCGACGAGTAAATTTGGGTCAAAACTTGGTGCCGAAACTAATGCGAGAATTTCCCCGGTTTTTGGATCAATTGCTACTATGCATCCTTTTTTGTTCTGCAATAGCTGCTCACCATAGTCTTGTAAATTGATATCTAATCCAAGGTGTATTGGATCACCTTGCATTGCGGTAGTATCATACTTGCCATCCTCAAATGAAGCTACAGCGTTTAATCGTGCAGAACGAACAATGTACTTTACACCTTTAGAACCACGGAATTCATCTTCATAATAACGTTCAATTCCAGCCCTTCCAATTTTGTCACCAGGTCGGTAAAATGGATCTTCATCAACCTCTTCCCTAGTTGCTTCAGAAAGGTACCCTAGGATATTTGCCCCATTAGCATAAGGATAGTTCCTCATGCTTGCAACTTCTTCATAGAAACCTTTAAAATTCTCGAGGTGAGGGGCAATTTTTGCCATTTCATCCGCGGTTAGTTCCTTGATGAACGGATAGGCTCGGACATCTTGATAATTCTTGGTCACTTTTTTAGTAAATGGATCCGTGTAAGTCCCTTCACCCTTAACAATTTGTTTGTATCGATCAATGATTTCTTGTTTTGTCCATCCGATCAATTCTGCGAAAGCCATCGTGTCCATGTCTTCACTAACATCGGCTTCAACCATCATGAGGTTATAGTATGTTTTGTTCTCTACAACCTTCAAACCATTTCTATCGAAAACAACAGCTCTGGGAGGTGTAATTTCTCTTCTATGTTCCGCAATTTGTTGTGCACGTAATTTCCAGGAGTCATCAACAACCTGCATGTAGAAAAGCTTAATTGCATACAGTACTCCCGTTAGCACAAAAAACGCGACGATTACATATTTTCGGGAATCAAAATTCATGTTGCTTTTGGCTTCTTAATAAAGAGATATTGCAATAAGATACAAATCACAAAAGACATTGGAAGGCTTAATAGTGTTTTTTGCAGCAAATAGAGAACCTCGCTCAACTTGAAAAGCTCTAAGAGAAAAAACCAAAAGTGATGAATGAGTATAAGCAAGCCTAAGGTTTTTACCATCCAAGGAACCCCCATGACATAAATGTTGGCCGAGTAAATTTGCTCATAACCATCTCTTGGAGACGTTAATTTGAAAATCATTGGCCGAACGAAGGCGACGACTAATAGCGCTGATGCATGCAAGCCATAAGTATTTGACATTGCATCGATTGAAAGCCCGAGAAGAAATGATAGAAATAAGAGCAGAAATACATTCATTCCAACCGGAAGTAAAAGCACAAATAATGGATAAATCATAATCTGTGTACCCGCACCCAACTCGATGTTGTTTAAGATTAGAACCTGGACAAGTACAAAAAAGACGAATAATGCTATTTGAGTTAGAATTTTATTCATCATCAAGAGGTTGAGGTGGAACGTCTAATTCTAATTCATGCTGCTCTTTCTGCAATAGATTGTTGATAACGTAAACATATTGCACTGAGCGATAGTTTTCAGCGTACTTCACAGTAACGTTCCAAAGCGGCTTGCCTTCGATAGGCTCTGTTTTAGAAACTTTACCGACAGGTAATCCTCTTGGAAATATTCCCGCGCTACCGCGAGTAACGATTTTAGACCATAGCTTAATATCTCTGTCGTTGGATACACCGGCCATGTTTCCTTTTCGTGCGTTACGGCCATCCCATTTTAAAAAGCCTGGCTCTCCAGAATTTTCAATAACGACCGCAATATTGATGTCTTTTGTGAGGCAAGACTTGACCACTGAGAAGTGTTCACTGGAATTGTGAACTACTCCGACCACACCTTTATCTGAGATCACCCCCATCCCACGTTTCACACCTTGTGCATTTCCAATATTCAATGTGAAGTAGTTATTCCGTTTTGTAAACGTCGAATTGATGACTGTTCCTGGGATATATTCAAAATGCTGAGTGAAATGCTCGTCGTCCGTCTTAATTGTGATGGAATCATGTCCATTTACAGCTGATTCAGACAATTTGTTTTCCTTGAGCCGTTCTCTCAACCAACGATTTTCATATTGTAATTTTTTATTGCTATCGCTTAGACGGAAATGCTTGGTAATATCATTTTGCATTGTGAGCACCGATCCAGAGACATTAGATGCAGTAGTTAGATATTGAGATCGAGGAAATACGCTGAAGGTGAAGTAAATAGAAAGCACAATACCTTGCAGAAAAGCAAAGAATAGAATTACGCGGAAGCGTTGAATAAAAGCGAGGAAATTGCGCACATACAAAGCTAAGACAAATAATGCTGAAACTCGCTATGTGTTTATGATCTCATCCACTAAGAATTGTTAATGAAATAAAAAAGCCTTCACAAAAATTATGCGAAGGCTTTAAATAGTTATTGAATGTTCTTAATCTCGGATTAAGAACTGGAATTGATCTAAATTTTTCAAACAAATTGAAGTTCCTCGAGCAACTGCTCTAAGCGGATCTTCAGCGATATGCACAGGAAGTTTCGTCTTATGTGAAATACGTTTATCTAAACCTCTCAACATAGAACCACCACCCGCTAAGTAAATACCTGTTTTGTAGATGTCAGCTGATAGCTCTGGTGGTGTCATCTCAAGGGCACTCAAAATGGCCTCTTCTATTTTTGAAATTGTTTTATCCAAGGCATGAGCAACCTCTGTATACGAGATTACAATCTCTTTTGGAATACCAGTCATCAAATCGCGACCTTGAACAGCATAGTCTGGAGGTCCAGTTTCTAGTTCCGGTAGTGCTGACCCAACGTTAATCTTAATTGCCTCAGCAGTTCGTTCCCCAACAAGTATGTTATGTTGACGACGCATATATTCTTCTATGTCTGTAGTGAAATCATCACCAGCAACACGAATTGATTTATCACAAACGATACCACCCAAAGCGATGACCGCGATCTCAGAGGTACCACCTCCTATATCAATGATCATATTACCCATAGGCTCCTCAACATCGATTCCTATACCAATTGCTGCAGCCATTGGTTCGTGAACCAAATAAACTTCTTTTGCTCCAGCGTGTTCTGCTGAATCGCGAACGGCACGCTTTTCAACTTCCGTAATTCCTGAAGGAATACAAATAACCATTCTCAATGACGGGTTGAACATGCTACGACCAGATTGCATCATCTTGATCATACCACGAATCATTTGCTCCGCCGCCTGGAAATCGGCGATCACACCATCTCTTAATGGACGTACAGTTTCAATAAGTTTGTGGGTTTTACCATGCATTTGTTGTGCCTTCTTTCCGATGGCAACAACCTTACCGCTTTGGATGTCTTTTGCGACAATTGATGGTTCATCAACGACAACTTTGTCATTCATGATGATCAGCGTATTTGCCGTACCTAAATCGATTGCAATTTCTTGCGTTAAAAAGCTTAATATTCCCATTTTTTCTCCTCTCTAGCTAATATTTCAATAGTATCTAAACCAAAGTATCTTCGAAGTTATAATGAAAAATCGAAAAAAGGTTCGGTTTTAATGTTTAAAATGTCTATTTCCTGTAAATACCATCGAAATATCGTTGGAATTGCAATAATCTATCGATAATTGATCTTTAATCGATCCACCTGGTTGAATTACAGATTTTATGCCCGCATTACCTGCGATTTCAACACAATCCGGAAATGGAAAGAACGCATCTGAAGCCATTACCGACCCATTGAGATCGAATTCAAAAGAATTCGCTTTGTGAATTGCATGTTGCAATGCATCAACTCTAGATGTTTGACCTGTTCCACTTGCCAACAATTGACGATTTTTTGCGATAACAATTGTATTCGATTTTGTATGCTTCACCAATTTGTTAGCAAACAACAAATCTTGAATTTCAGCTTCTGATGGAGAAGTGTTTGTACGAGACTCCAAGTCACTAGCAACTTCCATTTTTGCATCTTTATCCTGCTCTAGAACACCGTTCAAAATTGTTCGAAATTGTCTTTTCGGCAATTCAACTTCTTTTTGAACTAAAATAATTCTATTCTTTTTACTCTTAAGTAGCTCTATTGCTTCATCTGAGTAACTCGGAGCGATTACAACTTCACAAAACAATTTGTTTACTTCTTCAGCAGTTGCTAAGTCAATTTCACGGTTTCCAATGAGAATTCCTCCAAAAGCACTTACAGGATCTCCTGCTAGTGCGTCCACATATGCTTGATGCAATGTTGAACGAGTAGCCATACCACAAGCATTGTTGTGTTTCATAACGGCAAAGGTTGGGTCATCATTTTTGAATTCAGCCATCAAGTTTACCGCAGCGTCAACATCTAATAAATTATTGTACGAAAGTTCTTTTCCATGCAGTTTGTCGAAAATTGCATTCATGTCACCATGAAAAATCCCCTTTTGATGCGGATTCTCACCATAACGAAGAACTTGGTTATCTAATATCGATTGCTTGAAAGTTTCCTTTGTATCGTTATTGAAATAGTTGAAAATATGTGTGTCGTAATGCGATGACACATTGAAAGCATCTCTAGCAAAATCTTTACGTTCACCCAGCGTTGTTTCGCAATTATTCGCTTTGATGATCTCCAAGAAGGGATGGTATTGGTCCTTAGACGGGATAATAACAACATCTTTATAGTTCTTTGCCGCTGCACGAATTAAGGAGATTCCACCGATGTCAATTTTTTCAATAATATCAGCGTGTTCAGCGCCTGAAGCAACGGTATCTTCGAATGGGTAAAGATCAACGATAACCAAATCAATTTCTGGAATCTCGTACTCAGCTATGTGTGCCTGATCTTCCTCAAAATCTCTTCGAGTAAGAATTCCACCAAAAACTTTTGGATGAAGTGTTTTGACACGACCACCAAGAATTGAAGGGTAAGAGGTTAGGTCCTCAACTCGTTCAACCGGGACATTTAGCTTCTCGATAAAAGCTTGCGTTCCTCCTGTAGAATAGAGTGTTACTCCGCTTGCGTGAAGTGCTTCGATGATTGGTGCTAGTCCTCCTTTGTCAAAAACTGAAACAAGGGCTGATTTAATTGGCTTTCGTTGGTTCATATGGTACGAAAATTTGATAAAAATTACAAAGCGCAAAGGTACTTGAAATTTAATGTTAGGGTAAAAAAAAACGGTATAGTTTTCAACCAAATGATATAAATTTCTGTTGATTACGATGAGTTTTATCTAGAAAGCATATTTTAGGGAGATAAAAACAAGAAATGAAGCACATTTGCGTCGTTGAAGATGAGTCTAGCTTGGCTGAAATGATTCAGCTAAATTTGGAATTAGAAGGATTTCAAGTCACGGTCTATCGTGATGGTCGCGCGGCTTCAAACGCTTTCCATGAGACGAACATTTTTGATCTTGTAATTCTTGATGTAATGCTTCCATTCGTAAATGGAGTAGAATTGTGTAAGCAGCTTCGTCAGTCTTCTACGGTTCCGATTTTATTTTTATCGGCAAAAGGAACTACTTCGGACAGGATTGAGGGATTAAAGGCGGGGGCAAATGACTATCTTCCTAAACCATTTGATTTAGAAGAGTTACTCCTCAGAGTAGCAGTCCTGATGCCACAATTGCTTGAGGAAACTTTAACAATAGGTAAGATAAAGGTTGATTTTAAAACATATTCTATTTTAAATACGGTCACGAATGAAAACCAATCATTATCCAAAAAAGAAATTGCTCTAATTCAGCTATTTAATGAGCGAAATGGAGAGGTTGTTTCACGTGATGAAATATTAGATCGGGTTTGGGGAAAGGACCAGTTTCCTACCACGCGAACAATAGACAATTTCATTCTGAATTTCCGGAAAATTTTCGAAGATGACCCAAAGAATCCTGTTCACTTTTTGTCAGTTCGAGGTGTGGGATATAAGTTTGTTAATTAAATTTTCTACATCCTTTCTGGCCCAGTTCTATCCGTTAAATTAAGTGAAATCTTCCCTCTTCTCAGAACTATAAGTGTTACTTTTGATTCATTAGTGCACTATGATGGAACAAGCAAAACAATTACGATACGATAAAGCTTACTTACGAATGGCCAAAACATGGTCTGGGTTGTCTCACTGTAAGCGAAAGCAGGTAGGAGCAATTATTGTCAAAGATGGAATGATCATCTCAGATGGTTATAATGGAACACCAAGTGGCTTTGATAATTGCTGTGAAAATGATGCAGGTGATACACATTGGTATGTGTTGCACGCGGAGGCAAATGCAATTTTAAAGGTTGCAAAGTCGAACCATGATTGTCAGGGAGCAACATTATATTTAACTTTATCACCCTGTAAAGACTGCAGTAAATTAGTATTGCAGGCAGGAATTTCAAGGGTCGTATATATGAATGATTATAAAGATAGGAGTGGAATAGAGTTTTTGCAGAATGCAGGAGTGAGCACAGAATTAATTGAAAACCCATTCGATGGAGAAGGAAAATAAAAGAAGTCTGAACTACCTCATCCCCTTGTTGATGGCGGTAATGATGGCGGGTGGTCTATTCCTAGGAAAATCGTTCTCCTCTGGCGAATCACGAGAATTGAGTGCCGACGGCTCGAACTACCAAAAAATTAGAGATATCGTTGAAATATTGGATCATGAATATGTTGATTCAGTCGATGCAGAAAAGCTTTTTGAGCAAACAATAGGTGACATCCTCCAGAACTTAGATCCACACAGTAATTACGTTTCCGCCGCAGAAATGTCAGCAATGAACGAGCAAATTGAAGGCCGTTTTGGAGGCGTTGGTGTTCGTTTCTTCATTATTAGAGATACTATTTGTGTCACAGGAGTGTTGCCTAATTCTCCATCTGAAAGGGCGGGGCTGAAGCCAGGAGATAAGATTTTACAAATTGACGGGAAGAATGTTGCTTCTCAAAGTACATCCAATGAAGATGTAATGAAAATGCTAAAGGGCATCGAGAAAACACCTGTGAAAGTGAAGCTCCTGCGAGACGGAAAACGTTTGAATAAGAAGATAATTCGTGGCGGGATACCAATTAAGTCAGTGGTTTCTTCACATATGGTAGATAAATCCACAGGGTATTTACGAATTAGCAATTTTTCAAAAACGACTTCTGCTGAGTTTAGAGCGGCCTCTGCAAAATTGAAGAGAAGTGGAATGAAAAAATTGATCTTGGATCTACGCGGTAATGGTGGAGGTGTTCTTACTGGTGCAACTGAAATTGCTGACGAATTTTTACCTGCCGGAAAAACAATAGTTGTCACTAAAGGAGAACATGTTGAGGATTACACGTACCGGAGTAGTTCAGTCGGGGATCTAAAAAAGACAGAGGTAGTCGTGCTCATTAATTCTACTTCCGCTTCTGCTTCAGAAATTTTAGCTGGGGCGCTTCAAGATAATGATCGAGGAACTATAATAGGCCGCAGGTCATTTGGAAAAGGATTGGTTCAGCAGGATTTTGGACTTCACGATGGAAGTAATCTTCGACTCGTAGTTGCAAGGTATTATACACCAACCGGAAGATGTATTCAAAAACCTTATTCTGGAAGCGTTGATGATTATTATGGTGAAAATATGGAGCGATACGCGCATGGTGAATTATTTGAAAAGGACTCTACTTCATTTGCAGATTCGCTTAAGTTCAAAACGCCAAAGGGAAAGATCGTATATGGTGGCGGAGGAATAATGCCGGACATTTTTGTCCCAATTGATACTACGGGAACAAGCTTCTACTTTTCGAGATTGAGATATTCTCCTGTGTTTACAACATTCGCGTTCGATTTCGTACAGAACAAACGAAATTCTTGGAAATCAGCTGGGACCTATGCGAAGTCTTTTGTCGTGACCAATTCAGTTCTTAATCGTTTCACAAACTATGCGCGTGATGAATTCGGAATTGGTGTTATGCATGCTGACCTTGCAGTAAGTCGGGATTTAATCAAGAATGACATAAAGGGAGAGATAGCTCGACAATTATGGGCAGAAGATGGATATTTTCAAGTAGTGAATAGCGGAGACCCAATCATTAAGGTGGCTCTTAAAGAATTGAGAAACTAGAGAAAGGAAAGATTAATAGACAATAAAAAACCACGTGAGATCTCACGTGGTTTTTTATTTATATTGTTGTTAATTCTCTATTTCTGTTTAACGACACGATGATTTGACATTTCACCATTTCGATTTACAGATATGTAGTACATTCCGCTTGGCACTGATTCGCCTTTTGAATTATTACCGTCCCATTCTAACAACAGCTCACTTGAACTAAGCGTCGTATTACTTATAAGCTCTGTGATTTTCTTGCCGTGCATATCGTATACAAATACGGATAGTTGATCACCAGATTTCAACTTAGGGCTATAAATATTTATTCCATGAGAAAATGGATTGGGGTAAGCAGTGAATAATCCTTCTTCCTGCGACTCTTCCATAATTGAAACTGTACTCAGATTGAGCAAACTGTCCATATTATAGTTTTCGTCTCCTGGTAGGTACGTCATGTAGTGCATGAATGCAAGCATCATCTCATCAGTAGTATTCAACCCAGCACCTACCGTTATTGGTGGACTGCTTGGATTACTTGGGTTTGACGCCGTATTATCAAACACAGCATCGGCGTGTAGTACGGTTCCAATTTCGGCTTTCTGTAAGTTTTTGTAGAAATAGAAGTCTTGCCATTCAAAATCCCATTTTGGAATATCGATAAGTTTCAAGGTGTCTAGAGTTGGTAAAATCCCATAAACTTCCATTCTCTTTCCTAAAAGGTGCATGTGTGGGAAGACACTGATCAAAGAATAATCAGCTAAAAAGCCACCAGCATTGGGATAGATATCAGAAACTGCTGTTTCTTGATTCGGAGGAAGTGAGAACGTCCAATTTTCAAGAAGTCGAGCCGTGGCAACTTGACGAATACCTGTTTCACCTGGCGGGTAGAAGTGGAAAATTACTTTTGTACTATCGTATTCACCATAGCTTCCTTCGGGGTAGTGCATTGCAAATAGAATTTGACTATTGGCCTGCATGTCCATTCCCATTTTAAGTGGGGAAACAGAAGGTAAAACCATAGGAGAACTGCCTGGGGTATAGCCCATCATTAATTCGGTTGTCAAGGAGTTTGGTCCACCACAATCTCCACCAACAGTATCGGTAATATTGTTGCCATTTGGATCAACGTAAATTAGTGCATGATGCACAATTCCTGGATTTCCAGGGATAATTTCAATTGCCCTAACTGTCCTATTTGCAGTAAGTCCCGAAGGAACTGCGAAACAAACATAATCATCCGAAGTTGTAGCCTTACTCATGTAGGTTGGAATTTGAACTTCCAAATCACCGTTTCCGAGCAGTGAAGCCCCAGTATATACAGGTGGTGGCGGAGTGTTTCCAGGTGTACCTTCAGGTGTACCGCTCGTAATCCAATCAAGAATTGTCGTTTTTTCAGAAGCCGTCAATGAGCGATCATGCACATACTGTTGGTAATCATTGTTAGGCGGCCAAGGTGGCATTTCGTCTGTAGAAATTGATGCAGCCATAGCTGCCGCCATTGGGCTTGCTTCTGCGTATGACATTAGCGGAAATGGGCCAACCCCTCCTGTGTGATGGCACTTTGTACATTTATCGTAGACGATTTGGGCAACGTCATCACTCCATGTTTGTGAGATCGCATTAGAAGTAATAAATAGTAGCGCGAGTAGTGATATGATTCTCATGTGATAATGGTATAATTATAAATTTCTGTGATCCAAATTATTAATAATTAGTCAAAAAGCATAATTTTAGTTTGTAAACCCATTTCTATGCGGAAGTATATCCCCTTGTCTACCTTTAGTGAATTATTCGAAAATCAAGCTGATTTGATTACATCGGAGGGGATAGCCGCATTCAAAAATCAATTAGATCAAAGTGGGATTTCAATAGCGCAAAGCGCAGGTTTTACCCAGGAGGACTTTATTAATTTTCGCCAAACACTCGACGATCCAACGAGTATTGTGTTTTATGGATGGATTGAGCAAGATGAGGGGCTTGTCGACACACTATTAGGTAGAGACGTTTCTACTTTCAAGGATAAGCCAAAACATTTAGAGCATAAGTTAGCGAGTGATTATAAGAAGTTTGTTTCTCCATGCCTAGCTAATCAACTCTTATCAATTAGAATCTCAGGGGATAAAAATATGCGCGAGGCGTTTTCGTATGTGCAGATATTGGATACTGATCATAGGTCGGTTGTGGAGGCGAAATTATTTTCATCCATTGACGATCGTATAAAAATGGCAAAGGAGAAACTGAAATCCTCTCCCGATGAACAGGAGCTAATCAATGCTGTTAAACCATTATGCTCAGATGATATTATAGGGTGTGTCAACTATTTATCGAGAGCCTCATATGCGATCAAACTTGGTTATATAGATGACATTTTGAACTTCATTCGATCAAAGGCATGTACGATACGTTTCGCAAATTGGACGTTGAAACGCATGGAAAATGTCGAAGTGCATGATGAACATGCGTATAAAATAGTTGACCTAAGAAGAGACTTGAATATTGGAGAATTGAAAGTGAGAAATCATGCGCAAGGCCTTACACCAATCCGATGGAAATCTATAATCACATTTGTCTTCGTTTTTGGCACCGCTGCGCTTGTCTTTTGGATTTTATATTTAAAGCCATTTAGCGAACCTGAACCGGATAACTTTGTAGATAATAGTGCTTTCACAGAGTTCAGTCCTGAAGAACGAAAACGGATTGATTCGCTACTACAAGAAATGGATCATAATTTTGATCTAAATCAAATCGACATCGACCCGATGAACCCGTTTAATAATTATGGAACGGCATTGACTTTTCGTAATGAATTTGAGAATCTGACTATGGAAAGCATCTACCAGGATTTAGTCTTAGATGCAGAGCAAAAGCTTGTTTATCCGCAAAAAGATTGTGGGTCAAGCACTAATAATGTCACGTTTAAACGTGTCAGGGGCGTGAAGAACCTTAGCACGTTCAAGGGGAGGTGTGAGGCCATGATTAAAAATGAATCAGATATGGATGTTGTCTTGTATGTTTCGGAGAACGTACAAAGAGGGAGTGTCTTTTCCATGATGATCAAGTCAGGTAAAACGAAATCATTTAAAATGGACATTTTCAATACTGCATTCATTGTAGTTGGGAATGATTATCAAGAGTTTCAAGCTCCAAATGGAGCACTTCCAGAAGACCTTCCGTCGGATAGACTTACACATCATTTTTGCGCCACAGACGCGAATTACAGAGAGACAATATCTGAGGTGTCGATCCTTAAAAGACCAAGATCTGGTGTGAGTAAGTTCATAGTAAAGGGGTCAAAAAACGGAATTGTCCATCTCGTTGACGTTCATAAAACGATGGACGAATACTAATACTCTTACTGGACGATTATTTTCTGGTTCGTCTCATTCCCATCCTTTGAAATCCGAATGAAATAGGCACCTAACTTTGATTGGAAAGGAAGGGTTTTCCCATGAAAATTAGACCACTCTACAACAACTTGTCCAACCATGTTTACAATTGTTATGTTGTCTGCTTTAATAATCGAATTAAATCTAAGCATATTATCTTGAATAGGGTTTATAACCCATATAGAAGAGGCCAAACTTGATTCATCTGTTCCCAAGATGCAACTTTCAGAAAGCGGATTTTGATCTTCAATGATTCCTTGTGGTGTTAAATCTTGTCCAGCGAGGCCCGGGTGGTTCGGGTCATATCGCTCACCTCTGAATATAGTCATTGTTTGACCAGGAACGATTTCATATTGGTTGAAAATGGCACCTCCTGAATGTGTCGGATTTCGGTATGACCAAAGATGATCACCCGATCGTGTAATTTCACTGATTCGACCTGAACTAGATTCACAAAAGAGCACATTGCCGTTAGACAGAATTTGTGCACCGCATTTCTTATTCTCATGGACGACACTCCCAAGTATAGAGCCATTCCATGACCAATCATAAGTTGATGGGAGAAATTTGTTCAGACTCATTGTGTACGCATTATCAACAAAATCAGGAGTTAAAATATGGATAGAGCTAAACGTTTCTGTTCCATCCCCATTATTATTAAAGACCGAAACCTTTCCTGAATCTGGAAATGAAGAAGGGATCCATTTGCAATCATGTTGATCAAAAAGTAATTGGTCGGCGCTTGATCCTTGCTGGTACACTTGAGGATTTCCCCATCGCCATAAAAAGTCTCCACCTTTATTTGAATTTCCGCCCGCATGACCTGCAGCTTCAAGTATAGTCGTACTATGATCAACAATATAGATCTCATGTAGATGCTTTGAAGAAAACATGATTTGATCAAGGTCCTCATTATAATCAACGGCATTCAAATGAATGAAATCAACATTTTGATTATTGCTGAAGTTAAAATCTAGAAGATCGGGATCGTTTGCAACTACCCCAAAATTTAACTTTGTAGAGTCAAACTCTTGAATTAGATGATCGTAAAATTTCCATTCCCAAACAATATTTGCATCATTGGTACCTATCGGTTCGAGTTCAACGATTCTTTCCAACCTTATAGTTGCTCCTAAGTTAGCTGGATTTCTCCCTGCCGAGATTGCAATAGTATCTGAATACCGATCGGTTACGACACAAAGAATATTTCCATTTGGCATTGGCTCAATATCATGATGTTGAAGGAGTGTATTATCGGTCATTGCGTAAGACCAGAGCAAGGTATTATCCCATGCCCTTATTTCTAGAGAGTCATTACCTGCTCGAAGAAGATTCCCATTTTCAAGAAGGTAACAACTTAAGCCAGGCGTCTCCGAAAAAGTCCATTCGTTTATTTTCTCCCCGCAATTATCTATTAGAAAGACAGCATTGTTAAACTGAGGTGTAAAGAGTGTATATCCATCCGCTGCATTTGCATCCGATTTTAAAAGACCAAATGTTGGTTGTTGTGCCCAAGCATTGATACCGATTGATGTGAGAAAAATAAGAAGAACAATTGAGTTTTTTTTCATAGAAACAAGAATGTCACTCAAAGATATAAAATTTGGGACGAATTAAAATAAGTCAATCTAGCTCGCTATAATTTGTGAACTACTGATTTTGGCTAACTTCGCAGCATGATTTTATACAATGTTACGGTTAGTATTGACCCAAATGTACATGAAGATTGGCTTAAGTGGATGAGGGAATCCCACATACCAGATGTGATGGAGACAGGATGTTTTATCGAAAGTAGAATTTCGCGTGTCCATGGTGAAGAGGAAGGTGGATTGACTTTCGCTATCTCATATGTAGCGGAGAGTCAAGGACTATACGATCAATATACGAACGAGTACGCATCTAAGTTGCAAGCAGAACATTCGGCGCGATATTCCGGAAAATTTGCCGCTTTTCGAACGATGCTTACCATTCTAGATGAATTCAAAAAATGAGCGTAAAACCAAAGAAACATCTTGGCCAACATTTTCTTAAGGACAAGAATATCTGTGAAAAGATTGCAAAACAATGTACGAGACATCAAGGGTGTGACCGCGTATTGGAAGTAGGCCCCGGTATGGGCGCTCTAACTACCTACCTCATCGATGAAGGACTTGATGTGTCGGTTATAGAAATTGATACCGATAGTATAGCCTATTTAAAGAGTAATTTCAGCTCTTTAGATGGCAAAATAATCGAGGCGGATTTTCTTAGAACTCCTCTTGAAGATTGGATGGGGAATGAGCCTTTTGCTGTTGTTGGAAATTTTCCTTACAACATATCTTCGCAAATTCTTTTTAAGTGTTTAAAGTATCGGAATCAAATTCCCGAGGTTATGGGAATGTTCCAAAAAGAAGTGGCTGAGAGGGTTGCAGAAAAACCTGGAACAAAGAGATATGGCATAATTTCGGTCCTATTGCAGACTTATTATGATATCGAGTATTGTTTCACTGTTGATGAACATGTATTTGATCCGCCACCAAAAGTGAAGTCCGGTGTCATAAGACTTACACGTAATGATCGAGAAGCTTTACCGTGCGACGAAGCATTATTTAGTCAGGTTGTTAAAATGGCATTTAATCAACGCCGTAAGACCATTCGAAATTCAATTAAAGCGCTTATTAAAGGTAAAGGGGTTGAGCATGAGTACTTAGCGCTGCGACCTGAAGTTCTCTCGGTTGAACAATTTATTGAATTAACCCAATTGGTTGAAAAGGCAATTAAGGAGTAATTGGGCCATTATATTTTCACTTTCGCCTCCTAGATTCATTCTAAAATAGGCGGAAACGTGTTGAAATTTCAAAAAATTCGCTTTCTTTGTCCTGAACAAAACAAGAACACATGAGCTCATTTGATTTTTTCTGGGGATTAGGCGATTTTTTACAGTGGATGTTATCTCCTCTCGATTCAATTGGAAACGTTTTTAATTACGCATGTATAGCACTTGGATTTGTTGGCCTATTTATATGGCTTAAAATGCAAAACGATTACAACAAAGAAGAGTTCAAATAGAAGCTAAGCTTCAAACTCATTAAATATATTGAGGTCATTCTTCCAATTATTGGAATTGAATGACCTTTTTTTGTACCTTGAATTTCGATTTGAAATATGAGTAAAATATCCGTAATTTTAACTGCAGCAGGTATTGGACGTCGAATGCAATCGTCGTTACCAAAACAATTTATGCTCATACACGAGAAACCTGTTCTTATGTATACCATGGAGCAGTTCTATCAATATGATCCTAAGATGGAGATCATACTTACTTTGCCGAAAGACTGGTTTTCTCACTGGGAGACAATGATGACAGAATATGATTTTCACATACCACATAGAATAGTAGAGGGTGGCAAAGAAAGATACAATTCTATTAAAAACGCATTGGACTGTTGTAAAGGAGATATTATTGCTGTTCATGACGGTGTAAGGCCGCTAGTAAACAATGACACTATACGAGCGTGCATTCGCGCTGCAATAGAGAAGGGTGCGGCTGTACCAATGGTCCCAATTGCTGAATCGCTGCGCCAAGTTGATGGTGATCAATCGAAAGCGGTTAACCGTGGAAACTATAGAATTGTCCAAACGCCGCAGTGTTTCCAAAGGGAAGTTATTCTGAAGGCTTATGAACAAGATTTTCACAAAGGCATCACGGATGACGCGAGTCTGGTAGAACAATCCGGACATGCGATAGAAACCGTAGATGGTAATGTCGAAAACATTAAAATTACAACACAGTCGGATTTAAAATATGCTGGTCTGTTTTTAAAGTGAACATCTTCACAATTCTTAGCAACTGTGGAGACGCAATACTATAGAAAAGATTATCTTTGACCACTATCCGAGAATAACACATGAAAGTTACAGACCACATAAAGAAAGCGAAGGAAACGCTTTTTTCGTTTGAAATACTTCCTCCTCTAAAGGGAAAGAATGTTCAATCAATTTTTGATGGTATCGATCCACTAATGGAGTTCAAGCCTAAATTTGTGAATGTAACCTATCATCGTGAGGAGTATGTATATAAGGAGCGTGAAAACGGTCTTTTAGAAAAAATAGCTATTCGCAAGCGTCCTGGAACAGTTGGAATTTGTGCTGCAATTATGAACAAGTATCAAGTTGATGCAGTGCCTCATTTAATTTGTGGTGGATTTAGCAAGGAAGAAACAGAGAATGCACTCATCGATCTTCAATTTTTAGGGATCGACAATGTGCTTGCACTTAGAGGTGATTCAATTAAAACAGAATCGAGTTTCCGACCACATAAGGATGGTCACCAGTATGCTGTTGATCTAATTGGACAGGTTTCTGAAATGAATAGTGGTTCGTACCAGATGGATGATATTCAATTAGCTCCAACTGATTTTTGTATTGGTGCAGCGGGTTACCCTGAAAAGCATTTCGAGGCAATGAATTTATCAACGGATCTTCAATATTTGAAAGCGAAGGTTGATGCAGGTGCGGAATACATCGTGACACAAATGTTCTTTGATAATTCGAAATATTTTGAGTTTGTTGAAGCTTGTAGAAAGATAGGAATTACCGTCCCAATTATTCCAGGACTCAAGCCGATCAAGTCGATGAATCATATCTCGTTCTTACCGAAATTTTTTCATATTGATTACCCGGAAGAGCTTTCAAAGGAACTGTTGAAATGTAAAAATAATGCTGAAGTTACGGCAGTTGGTGTTGAATGGGGTATTCACCAATCGAAAGAATTGAAGGCCGCTAATGTTCCATGTATTCACTATTACACGATGTCTAACTCAAGTTCGGTAAAGTCAATTGCTAAAGAAATATTCTAAGATGAAACTAATCGTTCTATTATCATTAATACTTGTTGGCGCACTGTCTTTCGCACAAGAAGAATCTAAGCCGTCTGCACCCACTGAAACAAAGGCAAAGAAACCTAAGAAGAAAAAAGCGAAGAAAACTAAGACGAGCATTGATTTGTCAAATGCGGTTGTGGTTGCCCAAATGGACAGCCCCGATGATCGTTATTCTTTAGAAATTGCAACGACTGATGTTCTTCGTCAAGGAAATGTGAAAACAATACCATCTTTGAATCTACTGAAGTTAGGATCTGACGCTCGTGAGATAGCATCTGACTCTATTAACTCCAAATTGAAGGCGGATGGATTTGACACATATATGCTTGTCTCTATACGCGGTTTCGACAAACGTTTCAAACCGGGGAACTTAGATGATAATTTTGAAAAGTCATTGAATCAAGCAACATTCTTTGAACTGTACAGACTGAATGCAGTTTCAGTTAGTTTTCAAATTAAGTTCTTCCAGAATGGTAAGTGCGTCCATGCAGAAATTATCAAGTGTGGTAATATTGCCGATCGCGGTGGAGTTCTTAAACGTTACAGAAAGAAGTTAGCAAAGCGACTTAAAAAGAAGTGGTAAACTACTTTTGAAATAGTTTCGCAACGTACTTCCCGATAATATCAAACTCTAGGTTAACCGTACTTCCTACTTCGAGTGTATGGAAATTGGTAAATTCTTGTGTGTAAGGAATTATACAGACGGAAAAGCCTGATTTAGTCGAATCTACAACTGTTAGACTAGTCCCGTTCACTGTTATGGACCCTTTTTCTACTGTAACATCTTCGGTATTATACTCAAAGGTATACTTCCAACTTCCGTCCTCGTTTGCTATCGCAGTGCATTTTGCTGTTGTATCCACATGACCTTGAACGATGTGACCATCAAGTCGCCCATTCATAATCATACAGCGCTCTAAGTTTACTTTAGTACCAATTTTCCAAGTCCCAAGGTTCGTCTTGCGCAACGTCTCCAGTATTGCTGTAACAACATACTCGGAACCATCGATTTTAACCACTGTTAAACAACAGCCGCTATGAGCAACACTTTGATCAATTTTTAGCTCATCAGTAAAATCGGATTGCATGGTAAAATGAACATTTTCACCATCCTTTTCAATTTTTTGAACTGTTCCTAGTTGTTCTATGATTCCTGTAAACATTATGGCTGTTTTTGAGTCTTGATAAATGGAATGAAGATTAGCATTGGCCCCACAATGTCAACTATAGCAAACCACACTGGGTGCGGAATTGCAAACAAGTTGAGAACGGTTGCGGCCATATGGAATGTCATAACAATAACCAGAGGCAATGCTGAAGTTTTACAAATTGCACGTGCGGTCAATAAACCAGCTAGAACACCAAATAGGTGCGCGGCTAAAGGGACCATATAGTCAAAAGTCGTAAATCCTTTTATGAACTCAGCGAGGGCTTCGGGATCATTCAGGTCCGCAGATGCGTCCATTCGCATAAAGAGCAAGAGAACGATGTAATTTGTCGCAAATGATGCGATTAAACCAAAGACTGTTCCAAGTACAATTTTCATACTACGAAGATAATTAGAATTTTGGGTTAATTATAAGTGCACTTCTTTCTCGAATTTGTAAGATGTATCATGCGCATCCCTTCTAGTGTATAATTTTACATAATCTGAAATCAGATCTGCAAGTGACTATGCGTCTAGTAATCTGAAAGATTTCATAAAGGCCTTAGCGAATTTCTTGTCAACTGCCTCTTCTTCCTTGAGGATAGCGACTTGATAAAGACGATTGTTCACAAGAACAAGCTTGTAAACTACGTAAAACTGTTCATTATGAGCGCTGAAATCGACAGACATATGTCCTTGAAGTTCACCTACTGTTTCGGTGTCAACTTCCTTCAATCCAAGAGACTCCAGAGCTCCATCTCGACCGCCTGTTAAAAGGTGCATTGGTTCATTTTCATATACATAAGCCTCTTCATAGTCACTAAAAGAGACCATATGAACTTCATTTGATGACCTCTCGTACATGTATGATGTCATTTCAACATCACCTAAAGCTTTAGGAATAACTTGATTAGAATATGTTGGTTCTCCCTCGAATGCAACCTGGAAAGAGTTATCCTTCGCTGTGAAGGTCTTGTCACCCCTTATCATCGAGGAGTTGTTAGTATTGAAGCTAAGAAATAGAGTTGATGTAATAAACAGTAAGATAAATCTAATGTTTAATTTTTTAAACAAGTTACTAAATGTTCCTGAATGATGTAATTGTTTGATGAAAATCTTTACAGCCGAACAGATATTTAAATTAATATGGATAAAAAATTACGAAGCACATTTTACGTAAAGACCACAAAATCAGTAATAAAAATGACAACAAATATTTGTAAATGAAAGACATTCGACAGTAAACGACAACTGACCGGATGTGGAATTGAAGTCACCTCACCTTTGCAGTGTCAATGTCGAACAAGGAGTTCTGATGAGGCGAAATATAAGTTTAATTAAAAACACAAGTATGAACACGTTGAGAAACAAAGTGAGTTTGATCGGTCGGCTGGGAGCAGCACCGGAAGTAGTAAAGTTGGAAGGAGGAAGAGCATTAACACGCTTTTCGATCGCAACGAATGAATCGTACAAGGATAAGAAAGGCGAATGGCAGGACAAAGTACAATGGCACAATGTAGTTTCATGGGGTTCCACTGCGGATATTGCAGCCAACCTTCTGAAAAAAGGAAATGAAATTGCTCTTGAAGGTAAACTGGTGCATGATGTCTACGAGGCAAAAAATGGAGAAAAGCGCTACAGCACAAATATTGAAATGCGTGAATTTTTACTGTTAACACCTAAAGAAGATGCGAAACAGTAGCCTAACCACAAATGATGGAGCTAGTTTAGATGCTGGCTCCATCTTTTTCTCTAAGAAGGAGTTGTCATTGAATCATGTCAATCTAATAGGGAAAATTTCAAATCAACCTAGGACCTATGAGGCGCCCAATGGAAGAAAAATCATCCACTTTTCACTGACTACTGTTGAGACTTTTTTAGATGAGAATGGCGAAGTCAAAAGCAAAAACCATTTACATCGAATCTGCGCATGGGGAAGATGGGTCAAAGTTCTAAATGAACTTGGCTATAAAGGCTTAAAAATCGCTGTTGAAGGCAAATTAACGTCACGATTCTATTATAGAAATGGGGTTAGACACGCCATCTCTGAGGTTGAGGTAAATGATTTAATAATACTATAAACAGATATGATGCAAACAATAAGAAATCACGTCACATTGGTTGGGAATATGGGTTCTCCGGCAAGAATAACAAACTTTGATAGCGGTGCGAAAGTTGCTCGATTTCAATTAGCGACCAATAAGAATCCTCGTGGAAAAAACAGTGAGCCCGAATGGCATAGAGTGTTCGCTTGGGGTAACCTGGCAGGGTTTATTGAGAACTATGGTGATAAGGGAAAGCAGCTTGCGATACATGGGAGATTAGTGAATCGAACGTACACTAGCAAAGAAGGCGACTTGAGAAAAGTTACTGAAGTTGAAGTAAAACATGTTATCGGGCTATAATTAGTGTTATGCGATGCACTAAATCAACCTAACCTACCTTGATAATTCGGTAACATGAAGGCGCCAATTCATAATTGAATTGGCGCCTCTTTGTTTATCTTAAAATTCTTAGGAATCAATACTTAAACCTAAGATCTAGCAATCTAGGTTTACTTGATCATTAGTTTTTTGGTTAAATTGAAACTATCAATTTCAACACAAATCAAGTACGCTCCTGAGGAAAACTCATTCGCAAAAAGGAAATACTTGGATTCCCCTTGAGGAATTTCTCCAACGTAAATTTCCTTTACAATTTTGCCAGTCATATTTCTCAATATGATCGAACCTGTAGTTGCATTAGTTGAATTAATTGGAATACATGTAATAGCGGATGCTGGATTAGGGAAGACATCATCAAGAGAAATTGCGGCTGCCACTTCTTGAATACTCGCCGACATATCAATTACATTGAAGTCCCAGAAACCTGCCGGCGCAGCAAGCGGACGAACTGTAGTTTTTCCATTTGTTGAATTCCCTTCAACGTAGTATTCTATATGTGTCCCGACAGGTTGTGCAGGAATGTCGCCTGTCCAGCTGTCTCCAGCCGCAGGGCTCATGGTAACAGCCGTGTATGCTCCTGTTGTAGCAAGTCGGTAATAGAGCGTTGCACTCGAAATACCAGTAGAGTGCTTCATGTCAGCACTCACTATATATGGGATAACTGTTTCGTAGGTATCGACCAATGATTGGTGAACTATCCACAATGGATCATTTACGCCGACTGAGTTAGTGATGCAGTGAAGCGCACCGCTTTGAGAGATGAGGTTCTGACCACTGTTGTCAACATCTATTCCTACGATGTTGTATCCAGGTAGCGCCTCACCAAGTATGCGCAATGCAACTGTGTCGTACTCCTCGCGATAGGTAGGGACAAGCATTGTCTTATTAATAAAAACACTATTAGTATAAGTTCTATAATAACCCCCATTATCAGGGTAACTTCCTCCAGTAGATGGTGGAACTGGAACTCGAATAACCTTATAAGGTGTACCAAATGATGAATTGAAATTATTCAACACATATTGCAAATTAGCCTCTATCTGCGGACCGTCTGCAACTCCTGATGGATATTCACTTATGAATAGCGTTTCCTCATCAAGTAATTTCATATGCATATCGATATGATGAATATTATCATACGGTAAAACCGGCATTTTAATGTATCGATCGATTCCCATAAAGTCATTAACCATTTGATCAATTTGAGCTTCTGTTTTCGAAGAAACTGAATATGGGTTTCCTGATTCATTTTCTTCAAGAATAAGTTCAGAAGCGAACGCTGTTCCTAATCCATCTGTCATCCAGTTTCCACCGGTATTTACTAGATCGGTTGGACTAAGTGTAGTCGAATAAAGAGGAATATTGTGAAATGCTGCATGAAATTCTGGCATGACATCATCGTCTGGCCGTGGTCTGTTGTATATCCAGTCTACTAGAAATAATGAATCTACATCATTTCTATACATGTTGTGTCCGGCGTAATCTCTAATCCAAATGCTATTGTAATCTACTTCAAGGAAGTCAAGGTTGTTGTCTGGAACACCAGCGCTGGATAGTACACTTTTCACATTATTCGAATCTGAACAAGCAATCAATACCCTACATTCTTCCTGGGCTGCGTCAACAATTTGAGTCTGAATAGTATTAAATTGACCAGTCCAAGTGATTAAAAAAGATTGAATTTCTTCCCATTGGGCAGAATGACGAATATCACCGCCAGGTGCCGTTTCTATCCCTCTATCAAGAGATCTTGTGCTGAAATAGTCACGTAAATTTGCTTGCTCTGCGTCCGTCAGACCTATAGGTAGTGAACCTGACTGAACGTTTTCGTTTTCCTGAGCCATTGTGAGTAGGGAGGAGAGTAATACCCCTGCGAGAATGATTCTTTTCATAACTAGTTTTAGATGTTTTACCAAATATACGAAATTAGAAATGGGTAAAGGTTGACGATCCGTTAGGCTAGATCAAGATTCCAACATCGTTTCACAGGACGAGAGAAGGCGGTGTCAATTAACACCTTCTTCTAATAGTTGCGGTAGTCATTCCATAATAGACTTCTAATTCCTACCACTAAAGAGTAGGATGGGTTCGCGTTATTTGTATTGTAGCGCAAATAGTTTTCTATAAAGACATTCAGATTTCCATGTTTCGTGATTCTGTATGCTACTGAGAGGCTTAGATTGGCTCGGTTTGACTGGTTACCCTGACCAGTGAAATGATCATATTCATAAGGGCGAAGTGTATACGATTGATAAACATTCCCGCCATAACTATAGCCACTATGGTCTTCACCCTTCATAACATAATTGAAGAAAAACTTCGCGCTCAACTTATTTCGTGACCATTTAAGTTCCCCGAGCACCTCCATGAAATTGGAACCATATGGATGAGAGAGCGTCTGTCCTTGATTGCCATAATTAAACTGCTCCGAAATGTGCGAGTAAGTATAAGGTCGAACAAAGTTGTATTCCGTTCTATAAAAGAAGTTGTTTTGCCCGAAACTAAAGCGGCCCTTAGCTCCAAATTGCGCTCCGAATTTATTAGCCCACCAACCTGTTCTGTTTCTCAGCTCTGAGAGATAGAATTCATCAAGGATCAGCTGAGAGTAAATGGTATGATCACTTTGTACCACCGCCGAAACCTCCAACCCGAGAAGTACATTATCACTTGACCCCACAGAGTATTCTTGAGGTCGATAAAACACAAAAGGATTCAAATATTCAACATCAAAACCTCTTTCGAGTAGCGTGTCTCTTGGTTGGAAAACAACTGATTCGAAAACACCTATGTTTAACCACTTCGTAGGTTTGAAAGAAATATGATGACTTGATGCAAACTTCCCTTCCCAATCACCCTGCTGCCCTTCCTTGAAGAACTGATAGAGTACGCTGTACTCAAACCTCCAAAAATTCGCTCGAATCAACCCAAACGGATAGGGTTTACCGTAGTCACTTAGAAAGAGCGATCGAGATCCTTGACCAATAAAATTATGATCTAATCCCGCCTGAAAGTTAAAGATGTGATTGGGAGTATATGAAATCCTGCCTCGGATATCGGTGTAAAGATTATAATTCGACCCTGAATTATAGATATAGCTCTTCGGCATGTACACTGAGTCAAAATTTGAAACTCCTTGAATTGCTGCTAAGCGCAAAAACCACTTATCATTAATTAATCCGGAAAACTCCGCGCCTAACCCTGTTTTATAGGATGAGTTGGAATTTTGCATATAATTAATATCTCCGATTGCAGCAACTTTGTAATAGGATTTTTCATTGTCTGACCTTCTAATTTTAGGAAGAAAGCTCGTGTGAATCCTAACCGACAATTCTGCAATAGAATCTTCGGGTAATTCTTCAAATAGCCGCCCAACCTCCCCTTGAGAGTAGGTTACCTGCGAATAAAGGATTACTATGTAAAGAATGTGCTTCATTAGAAATCGTTGTAATGATTGGTGATAGCGGTTCTAAATCCGAATTCAATAACATTTGCTGTTTGCGCGTTGCTTGCGGTGGTAGATCTTAACCTCCATGCCAAGAAGGTTTTCAAATTCATTTTGCGATTAAATCGATAACCTAACTCTACTCTTTGGTAAAAGATGGTTTCATCGCTCAGTTCAACATCGTTATTTACAACTAAATGACCTGTCGAGCTATACCCTTTTGTCAAGTAAAGAATGCTACTCAGGTCTACATAAAATTTTTGAACTTCGTAGTTTGCTCGTAGAATGAACTCGTTGAATCCGTTGCCTTTCGAATGAGCGAGTGGTAAGTTATAGTGCGCATAATTTCTTCTTCGGTTCGAGGATTCATAAACGCCACTTGGAACGCTATTGTGTTCAATTTGGAGCATCAGATCGTTTAAACCAAAATAATTGTATCCACGATATCCTACTTGATACCCCATCTTAGATCCATCGAAATCATTAATGATGAACTGACCATAGACCCTATGTTTGTCTGCAAGTTGGTAGTTTACGTTTAGCCCTAATAATGTGGTGACTTCATCTTTATCCTTTAGAATGAGCCCAGACGCTAATGGAACTGGATTATAGTAAAGTGGATGAGAAAACCTACTTATCGAGTCATCACCTCGATTCCAAACTGATCCCTCGAACAGGCTTACGCTGGATTTTTCATTCGGCTTGAAGGTTAAGTAGTTTACTGAGTATCCCTTGGTCTCATAATACGCTTCTGCAGAGCTAGTTGCGGACCTCCTCAATAGGTTTATTTGCCGCGAACGGTAATAGGTAAAGTTCAATTTGGGTGACATGGACCAGTCAATACGGGCATATGGAGCACTGTATGAGTTGTCTGAAAGAAGTAAGGATCTATGTCCATCACCGACGAACTGCGTATTGTTCCCTCCTGATATACGTAGCGATTTTATCGGTGCGTACACAAAATAGCCTACGGCATAGGCATAATCGAACCCGTCATTTTTGAAGTCTTTTGTTCTCCCCGCACCTGGAATAACAGCATTTTGAATGTTGTATGTGGAATCTGATGTAGGATAGTGTTCACCAACCGATGCATAATAGTTCGTTTCGTATGGGCTGAATCTCGCTTGATTTTCATAAAAAGATGTAGAAAACGAGAATTTTTTAAATAAATCCCCTTCCACGTGTACGCCACGAGTGTTATGAAGAAGGTTTCTCTCATTTGTATCACCAAAATCTTTTCCAAGAGAAATGTTCGCTGTTGGACTGATGGTTATATAGGCGTCCTTACCATTAATTTCAAAAAGATGCTTCTGATAGAGTATATGAGTGAGCGTATAGTATCGAGGTGTCGAATCGATAATAGCCGGAATTAGATCGGCAACAGCTTCGCTTGCTGGGAAAAAGGACCCCTCATTATAGGGTTTATTTAGTTTATTGGAGAGTAATTGATCTTTGTAGAAAGATCCTATTGGCAACCAGTTTTGTTGCGCAAATGACTGACATGTCAGTACAATAAATGTTATTAGAACTCCTATGCGAACCATCAATTTAAAGGACTGATTTTAGCAATAAAGTGAGGATTGTATAGACTTTCTTTGTTGTAAGTTAATGGCTGCATAGTGACAACATCGATTACACTTCCCCCCAGGGCTTCAAGAATCGCCTGGCCGGCTGCGATGTCCCATTCCATAGTTGGAGCAAACCTAGGATATACGTCTGCTAAACCGAAAGCCAAATCAAAAAACTTCAGTGCACTTCCTTTTCCGATGTATTCGCAACGACCGTGTGGGATGTGGTCACAAATTGCGTCTATGTGTTTATCGACTCTGTAACCCCGAGAACATATTATTTGTAATGGGTTGTTTGCTTCACTTAGAGGTTTCAATACCTGCCATGAATTTGAGTCTAGGTATTGGTCAAAACTCAGGCAATACGCCCCGTAGTCTGGCCCTCCAATGAGGAGTTTTCTATTTAGTGGATCGGCAATTATTCCGAAGACACTAGTATGATCAACAACATGAGCAATACATACACCGAATTCCCCATTCTTCATTAAGAACATCCGAGTTCCATCCAGCGGATCAACACACCAGTTTTCGGACCATTGTTTTCGAATGGCGAAACTATCTTTTTCTAATTCCTCTCCGAGTATCGGAATTCCTGTAGCTTCCAATCGGCTTGAGATAATTTTAGATGCGGCGAGATCTGCTTTTGTAACAGGAGAACCATCCTGCTTAATAATCTCTTCAACCTCTTCCTTGTAAACTTCGACAATAACACTTGATGCTTCGATCGCAGCGAGGATAGCTTCAGTGTATATGTTTGGAAGTGAGGGATTATTCATTATTCCAAAGATACGAAATGCAGGGAACAAAAAAAGAGCATCATCGAATTAACGAGATGCTCTTCAAATGTTGGAGTCGATGCGTTAGTGTCGCACGATAACTTTTCTATTAATTGTTTTGGCTCCTTCTGCCTCGACAGCGATGAAGTATATTCCATTTCTGAATTCTCTAACATCGATAGTTTTACTTGTTCCAATCATTGTTTCTTTCAAAACAATGTTTCCTAAAACATCAACCATTTTTATAGAAGCAGCGTCAACACCACTTGCCTTAACTTTAATGTAAGAGTTGGCAGGGTTTGGGGCTACAGAGACAGTAAGAGCCGGCTTGATGTCTTCTAAGGCTACATTTTTACAAACACTAATATCTAGTGAGTCTAGTGCGGTCGATCCTTCCATCACATAATAACGGTAAACCACACATCCATAATCTGGATCAAGTGGATTAATGTGTATAGCTAGAGTTCCAGCTTCTCCATCTCCAACAGTAACTGCGTTCGCGTTTGGAGTTGTCCAAGGGTTTGCAGATTCTGACGGGTAGCAAGATCCGCCAAATGGATCAGTTTCGTGCCCCCAGCAAACGTAATCCGTCCAGCTAGCTTGTGGGCTAATTCTTAAACGTTTGATATCAAGGTCCATTGAATTACCTGATATATTCTCGACGTGTAAATCAACGACAACTTCTCCGCCACCGGAGACATAGTCAACTTGTGTACCTGAGATATCACCAGAGGTACCTATTTCCATTATCACCGATTGTCCGAAAGACAATGCTGAAATAGTGGCAATTGAAAGTAAAGAGAGTAATGTTCTTTTCATATTTTTTTGTGTTACTATTAACAAATATAGGATAAACACCCATACGAATCAACATTCTGCAAGATTCACACCAAACAATAGAAACCAAACATAGTAAAATGATAAACCTTTGATAATGAATGATTAAGATAGTGTTTAGCAGTTGATTTTTGTAATAGGAAAACAAGGTTCGCTCCAGATATCACCCAGATTTGGGTTAATTTTTTCCAATGGAAACGAGTCTGAGCTAGAATTATCGTTGTTTTTTCTCCATATCTCGTGATGAGTTTCACAAAAACTAAATACGGCGTAAATGGGCTGATTTATTTAATATGTTAGTAGAACAAAAAACCGAGTTATTCAATTTGAAAGTAAAACAATAGAGGATGTGGGGCCTATAAATTAGTACAGATGGTGTTATTTACATCAAAACAGGAATCCAAGAATGTAAACTATGTTCTTGGATCAACTAACTGAAATTAGATGTATCTTTGAACTCGGCAAGGTTTTTGAATATTCGCTGCTGAACTCAATTAACAAATTAGAATTATGAAAAATATTACATTGCTTTTTTTAAGCTTTTCACTTGCATTAGGATCATTCGCTCAAGATGATCAGGGAACAGACGATGGTCGACAAAAGAAAGTAGCCAGCGTTATCTTAGAAGATATGGATGGCAATGAAGTAAATACAGCTGATCTTGGATTTGATGGGCCAATCATTATTAGCTTTTGGGCTACATGGTGCTCCCCTTGTAAGCGTGAACTGAACACAATACATGAACTTTATACTGACTGGCAAGCTGATTATGGTGTTAATCTCGTAGCAGTTTCAATTGATGACGAGAAGACTAAAAACTCTGTGCCGATGTATGTGAATGGAAAGAATTGGGAATACGTAGTATTAATGGACCCGAACGGAGATTTTAAACGCGCAATGGGGGTTAATAATGTGCCTCATACATTCCTAATTGATACTGATGGAAATATTGTAGCAACACATACGACATACTCTCCTGGAGATGAATATGAATTAGAAGATGAGCTCAAAGAGATGCTCGGAATAGAATAGGTATAATTTAAGGCATAACCTTAACACGAATACATGAAAAAAATCGCCCTCTGCTTGGCTGCAGCGGCTATGTCCCTGGCAGGATATAGTCAAAACGATGGAGGATCGTTCACAGGAAATATCGAAAGTACATTTCAATATCTGAATGCAGATACATTGATCGATGCACTTCAGCCCGATTCGAAGGGACTTCTCAATACGTATATGAATGTGTTCTATACGAACGGGAAGTTTAAAGCTGGGATGCGTTTCGAATCATACCTTCCAAGAATTCAAGGGTACCCTAATCGATTTGATGGAACTGGGATCGGAATGAGGTATATTGGTTATTCTGATGATTTCGTAGATGTAACTCTTGGGTCTTTTTATGAGCAATTTGGTTCAGGAATGATCTTTCGTGCATATGAGGATAGGGCGCTTGGTTATGATAACATGATGGATGGTGGTAGAATCATCTTACGCCCAATTGACGGTGTTACCATAAAGGGTGTTTATGGCTACCAACGATTGTCTTTTCAAGGCGGTCGAATTGTTCATGCGGATGGAATTGTTCGTGGATTTGATGGTGACTTGAATCTAAATAGTGCAATCAAAAGCCTTTCGCGCAATAGCTTAAAGGTAAATGTCGGAGGGTCATTTGTAAGTAAGTTTCAAGAAGATGATCGTGATGATTTAATTCTTCCTGAAAATGTAGGTACATATGGTGGTAGAATAGGACTACGATACAAAAGATTTTCGATGGATGGTGAATACATCATTAAGGAGCAGGATCCATCTACGGATAATGAGTACATCTATAACTATGGTCATGCGGCATTGATGAATTTTGGATATTCTCAAAAGGGATTGGGAATTATACTCTCTGCTAAATCTGTGGATAATATGAGTTTCCGTTCCGATAGAACGAAAGACTTGCAGGATGTTTTCATTAACTACTTACCTGCAATGACAAAAACGCATACGTATAACTTAGTTGCGTCATTATATCCATATGCTACGCAGCCAGTCGGTGAGATTGCATATCAAGCCGAGGTTCTTTACACGATTAAAAGAGGTTCTAAACTTGGAGGAAAATACGGCACATCTATTAATGCAAACTTCTCAACTGCATATCTGCCGAATAGAAATACTGATGGAATCAATCCATTAGATTCAACGGGAGTTACTTATGTAACCAACCCTTTCAGTATGAGCGACAGTTTGCTCTGGAGAGATATCAATGTAAATATCTACAGAAAATTCAGCAAGAAGTTTAATCTTCGATTGAGTTATTTCAATATTTCCCTAAATAATGACGTTGCTAAAGTAACTGATGATGCGAAGGGCTTAATCGTTTCGCATATTGGTGTCGCTGAAGCTGGAATAAAAATAAACAGAAAGCATTCATTGAGAGTGGAGCTTCAGGGACTATTCCTCAATAAGGATAGTTATGGAAATATTAATGATCAAGGAAACTGGGCGACTGTCCTAGTGGAGTACAACGTTTCACCACACTGGTTCTTCAGTGTTCTAGATCAGTATAACTATGGAAACCCTGTGGATGATTTGAAAGTTCATTATCTCTATGGATCATTTGGTTACTCGAAAGAGTCAACTAGAATTGCCTTAGGATATGGCCGCCAGAGAGCAGGATTGTTCTGTGTAGGTGGTGTATGTAGATTTGTCCCAGCTTCTAATGGGTTAACGTTATCGTTCACTCAAAGCTTCTAATATTACGATTATGAAAAAGTTATTATTTATTGGGTTAGTAGCAGCTACAGGATTGACTTCTTGTGATAAAGTTGAGAACATCTATCCTGAAGGGGTTAGTTCAAGTGAACTCGATTGGTCATTGTACCCAGATGGTGATAGTACACATTATGTAGACGTCGCGAATGCATGGCCAACTTTTACGGCTAATACGAATTCAGATAGAAACGTCTTGATCGAAGATTTTACGGGTCATAAATGTGTGTTTTGCCCAGCTGCAGCTGATTTAGCGAGTAGTTTAGCCGATGCAAATGCAGGAAGAGTTATTGTTGCAGGAATACATGCTGGTCCAGATGGATCAGGTCCATTACAGGCACCGGCCTCCGGGACATATTCGCATGATTTTACAACAACTGAAGGATCTGCAATCGGAGTGTATTTCGGTAATGATTGGGCAAGCTCCCCATTTGCTGGAAATCCATATGGAGCAGTAAGCAGAGCGGACCACGGTAATGGATCACCTGTCACTCACCCTAGTGGATGGACAGGAGGAGTAAACACCTTGCTAACAGCAAATGATCTTAAAGTTAATATTCAGGCTGAAGTGAACTATTATGCTTCAACGCGTGGAGTTTTCTTGCATGCGGAATTAGATGTGTTAGATGCTGGATTGACAAATGAGCTTAGAGTTGTAGTATATCTCATGCAGGATACGATACAAATGCCTCAGCTTTTCCCAGCTCCAACGAATGACTCATTGGATTATGTCCATAAGCATGTTATGAGAGGGACGATTGATGGGCGTGCATTTGGACGTGAACTCGACGCTGATCACTTAGATGTGAATGGCAAGTACTATTTCAACTATAGTTATGCGCTTCCAAGTGAATACTCAGCAAATAATACGCACTTGTTGATTTATGTTCGTGATGCTGTAACAGAGGAAGTTTATCATGTAATTGAAAAGGCGGTTAACTAATAGCTACCTACTTCAAGTTCACTTTTTCTCTGCGTTCGACGATTAGGCCATTTCTATATTCAGAATTTAACTCGTATGAGTTTCTAGGGTCTCGATAATAAGTCGTGCCTCTTGAACTTGGGGTATAACTTACAACAGTGTAGGGGATTCCTCTCCTGTAATTAGATTCGATGCGTGTTGTATCTCCTGTGATTGAGAATGTAACACTCGAACCACTTAGACAATTGTCTGAATATTCATGTATTGAATACACGTACTCCCCTTTTGCCTTTTTGTAGATTTTCAAGGTGCCATTTAATTGGTGCGCATTCACTTCAAATGAAATTATCTTTCGCTGATTTACGAAATAATCATGAGTTCCATTTTCTAGCAAGGAAACCAATTTTTTGATAGAATCGAATTCTGAACGATAGAGCGTATTGGGAAGATCATATAGTCCACCACACTCTCGTCCAACTTCATTTTTAGTGCCATTCTTCCAAATAATCGTTGATAGAATTCGCTGATTTGTATCCATAGTATACCAGGTTCCATCCTTGTTCCCGTTAACGTAGATCCCAGATTCTGACTTTCCAAAAAGCGATTTACCTTCACGTCGATAGAAATCTTTTCGACGATGATAGCGGCGCGGTGTAGCTTGCTGATATCCTCTTTGTCGAACTTGAACCCAATACTCCTTCGGAAAATAGGTAGCGTACATCCCATGGCGTTTTCCATTTCGATAGTTAACTACCGATTTCAGACTCTTTCTACCTCTGATACGCGCGTAATAGCATGAAACCTTGCTCCAGTTAATTGAATCATTAAGTGTCGTTCCTTCCGTGAATGAATTGAAGGACGTATCGCATTCACAGCCCGTTACATTTCCTTGTGCATTAGACATTGACGATGTAAAGAGAATCAAACTTAATAGAGGGAAGAGAAGTTTCATTCTACAAAAATAAGGATGTTTCTCAGAGCTGGAACTTAAGACTTTAACAATGCGATCAATATCTGTGTGATTAAGGCTCATTTCGATTTTTTAATATTCACGAACACAAGAACAATCAATTATTATCGTTACATTGATAAAACTCAAAGCACAATTAACTATGTTAGAGCTTACAAAAAAAATCTTGCGCGGTGTGAGTTTCGACGCTCAGCTCTTTCAAAAGGAGCTATTGAAGGCTCGAAAATGGATCACTGATGCAGAGGAAATTAAAAAGTTCCATGATTGGTGCATCGTCGAATTTGGATCTTTGTATCCATTGATTATTAAAAGGGCATTTGCACAAACAACAACAAACTAATAACCAGGGGTTCGAACGAATCCCTTTTTTTGTGCCCAAGAATCCGATAACGGAATGTAATTATTCAAATTCGATTAGAACAGTACCTTTTTCTACAACCTCATCTGTTTTGATGAGAATAGATTTCACAGTCCCGACTCCTTCGGCTTTTAGAACATTTTCCATTTTCATCGCCTCGAGAGATAGGATTTCATCACCCACATCTAAGCTTTGACCAACATTAACCTCAATTGAGACGATGCGACCTGGCATTGGTGCGGAAAGTTCTTTCAGCTTCTGAATTTTTGGCTTATCCATGCCCATTCTAGCAATCAAATCATCTAGTTCATGATTCTTTTTAACTTCAAAGACGCGCTGATTTATTTTGATGGTAAGTGAGTTGCTTTCTATATTCTCTGAAACCACTTCACCATGAAATTGCTGGCCGCTATGATTCAATGTAAAATAGCGACGATCTTCCCAAATGAGCTGTTCGTTGCTACCTCCCTTGGTTGCCTTCCCGTCTATTGTCCAGATTGAGTTTGCCATTTATCATCTATTTAGTACAAAAATAATAGAATCATTGTCCGATGCTCTAATAAATTCATTCCATCTCATAATAAATTGGCTTCTTTGTCCTAAACTTTATTATTGAATCATGAAAAGACATTTGATTATTGCCGCAGGGCTTTTGTTGGTCGCTTGTGGAACACACAAGGATGAGGAGCCAATTGTAGCTGTAACTGAAACAGCCGAGGTAGCAGAACCAACAGAGTTGTATGAACCAGAAGAGGCTCCTGCCGAACGTCCAATCTATAATGCAACTGAGACCATCTTAACGGACTTAGTTCACACCAAGCTTGAGGTTAATTTTGATTGGAAGAAGTCACGTATGAACGGACTAGCAACAATCACTGCAAAGCAACATTTTTATGCTTCCGATGAATTAATTCTTGACGCCAAGGGTATGATCATCAATAAGGTATACATGAATAAAGCAATGCTTGCTTACACCTATAAAGAGGATGTTCTTACAATTAAGTTAGGAAGAGAATATACAAGGGATGAGAACTACACAATTGTCATTGACTATGTCGCACGTCCAGAAGAACGTGAGGAAGGTGGAAGCGCAGCTATTACATCCGATAAGGGGCTTTATTTTATTAATCCAAGAGGAGAAGAGCCGAATAAAATGCCGCAAATTTGGACACAAGGTGAAACGGAATCGAGTTCAGTTTGGTTCCCAACGATTGACTCTCCGAATGCAAAAACAACTCAAGAAGTTTTTATTACGGTTCAAGATAAGTACACGACGTTATCAAATGGTAAGTTAATGTCGAGTAAAAAAGTTGATGGTGGTAAACGAGTTGATCATTGGAAACAAACCTTACCACACGCGCCCTATTTATTTATGATGGGTATTGGTGAATTTAAGATTGTCGAAGATTCATATACACGTCCTGATGGAACTAAGATGGATGTTAATTATTATGTTGAGAAAGAATGGGAGGGTAATGCCAGAGCAATTTTTGGAGAGACACCTACAATGATTAAGTTTTTCTCTGAGCTAACAGGTGTAGAATTTGTTTGGGATAAATACAATCAAATTGTTGTTCGAGAATACGTCTCAGGAGCCATGGAGAACACGGGTGCAGTAATATTTGGAGATTATGTCTATAAGAATGATCGTGAGCTGCTAGATGACAATGATCAATCCACAATTGCGCACGAATTATTCCACCATTGGTTTGGTGATTTAGTAACATGTGAATCTTGGTCGAACCTTCCACTTAATGAATCATTCGCTAACTATTCTCAGTATTTGTGGGATGAATTTAGATATGGAATTGATGAGGCAGATTTAAATGCAGAAGCTGAGGCCGATGGATATTTTCAATCTTCTCAAATGCAAGGTTACCATGATTTAATCTGGTTTGACTTTGATGATAAGGAACAAATGTTTGATGGGCACTCGTATAATAAGGGTGGGCGTATATTACATATGCTGAGAAATTACCTTGGTGATGAGGCCTTCTTTGAAGGGATGAGAAATTACTTGGAGAAGAATAAGTTCAAGCCAGCTGAATTTCATCAATTGCGTTTGGCTTTTGAGGAGGTATCTGGAGAAGATCTTAACTGGTTCTTTAATCAATGGTTCTTAGCTGCGGGTCATCCAATATTGTCTTTCCATCAAGAGGTTGATTCTTTAGGTCATATGTTGAATATCACTGTGGAGCAGAAACAAGACTTGGAAGAGTCACCTATATTTAAACTCCCTATGGAGATTGCAATCTTCGATACGGAAGGGAAGCATTTGCATAAGGTAGTTGTGGATGAGTTGATGGAGGAAATTTCACTGCCATTTACTGGAGAGTTGAAAGGCTTTGTATACGACAATCAACAAATGGTATTAGGTAAAAAGCGAGAACGGAAGTCGAAAGGAATGTATGTGTTCCAATATTACAATGGAGAACGATTCGCTGCCCGTAGAGATGGTTTAATGAAAGGGTCGAACGATCGTTCAGAAAAAGGTCAGCAAATGATTTTAGATGCATTGAAAGATCCATTTTGGGGAATTCGAATAGAAGCAGTGGATAAAACGTCGAAACTAAAAGAAGACAGATTAACTGAGGGAATCGCCAAACTGAAGGATATGGTGGATAACGATCCTAAATCAAGCGTTCGTGCTGCGGCATTAAACAAATTGGGAAAATTGATGGACGCTGAAGAAGTTGAGCCGATTTATATTGCAAGTGTTGCGGGGGATTCATCATATCATGTTGTAACAACAGCCTTGAGTTCTCTTGGCAAGGAGAACCCGGAGAAGGCAATGGAACTTGCCGGACCGTTGGAGACAGAAAGATCTTCGAGTATGGTTAGTGGAATCGGACAGTTATATGCTGGATTTGGTGGGCCAGAGAAGTTTGAGTTTTTTGAGACGGCATTTAATGGCACCGTACTTCAAGGATTCGACAAACTTGGTCTTATGAGCTCGTTTACCTACTTCATTTCTCGTCAAGATTCAAAACTTATGGATCGTTCATTACCGATCTATAAGAAACTGTCAGAAGGTGGAGGAATGTATATGGACATGTTCTTACCTCAAAACCTTGATTATATAGTTAAGGGGATCAACGAGAATATTAGTGAACTTGAGGTAGAACTAGCAGAATTTGAGGAAAACAATGATGCAGCGTACGCTGATCAAACACGTAAGAAAATTGCAGGCTTTAACGAGGCGATGGCTAAGTTTAACAACTTACTAGAAGAGCTAACAGAAGAGTAGCATTACTATTAATGAGAAGCCCCCTGTTGCATATGCATCAAGGGGCTTTTTTATTCCAAGGTTTCAGAATTATTTTTTCAAGACTTTCACACGTGCCTTCTTTCCATTAGCTGCTGAAATTTCAACAAAATAATATCCAGTCGCCCCGTCAAGATTTAGTTCTATGTTTTTCGATCCATCGTAAGTTCCTCGAGAAACTTCTTGTCCCAAAACTGTTGTCACAACAATAGTAACCTCTTTGTTGTATTCATCTAGCTCAATAGTTATATCACCTGAAGTTGGATTTGGGAAAACACTTAACCCGGGTCCAAATCCGTTTTCAAACACGGCTGCTTCTGTTATTGCAAGACAAGTTGAGGTATCAGAACAGCCATTTTGAGTTACGATTACCGCATAGTTTCCGTTTGTTGTCGCTAGATAAGATTGAGATGTTTCACCTACAATGGGTGCATTTCCATTATCACAATCTAACCATTGGTAGGTTGCACCACCTGCGTTTGCTGTTAAGATGAGTGTTCCCGTTTGAGATACACTATTGTCCACTGGATTTACGGTCAAATTCAAAGTCGCTATAGAGTCACAAGATAGAGCACCAACTAGAGTATCCATATATGTTCCTGTGCTTGTATAGGTTATTCCATTTGAAGCCCAAATAAAGTCTCCGCAAGAAGTAGCCGATTCTGAACCGAAAGTTGTGTCATTGATCGTTACATCTATTGTTATGACACTGTCGCATCCTGAAGCATTTGGAATTGTGTCCATATATGTATTTGACGTTGTCCATGTATAATTTCCGCTAGGGGATGTATAACTATAACAAGAAGTTGCTACTAGAGAAGATGCCGAAGACGTACAGTTTTCGGAAATGATGATAACGCCATCTCCAGTTTGAACACCATCACTCGTGATAGGGTTTAATAGTGTGCCAGTAAAATTACTTCCGCCGGCACCGCCACCGCCGCCACCTTTATCATTTCCTGAACATCCAGTAGTTCCTGCGGATCCACCGCCACCGCCACCGCCAACGGCATAGCCACCGCCACCGCCTCCACCGCTAGGTGTTGTAGCGCAACAACAAACCTGTCCAGCACCACCAGTTCCATTTGCCAAACCGGGACTACCTAAGTAACCACCACATCCAATCCCTGCTGCTCCTCCGGTAGAAAGGGTCCCTCCGAAACCTCCACCACCATTCGGACTATCTGCTCCACTGGTGCCTGGTAGACCACCGCCTGCTCCACCATTTCCGCCTGTCCAATCTGTAACGCAACCTGTGCCACCTCCACCACCGCCACCACCGGCAACGATAACTCTATCTCCCGGAGTAACACCACCGACACGAACGTCGGATGCGCCGCCACCATTTCCAAGATTGGTAACTCCCCCAAGGCCGCCACCATTGTAACCATCTTGTCCCCCTACATAGAGGTTAATTACCTGTCCACCTGTGACTGTCAGATCTCCCTCTGCAAATCCGCCAAGTCCAGCAGAACCACCTCCGATTCCAGTGCCATTATTTCCTTCAGCACCCCATGTTTCGATGTGAATAGATGTTACACCTGCCGGAACAGTATAAGTGTCCATTGCCCCCGTGTAATTATAAGTTGTTTGTGAAATCCCAAATGTAGATAAGCCGCATAAGGGAATAAGCAGAAGTGTTTTCAATTTATCAGTTATCATAGTGGTTGGTTTTTGTGTGATATAAATATACAGCACATTGGTTAATTAGTATTAAAACAACCGATTTAAATTTTCGTCAAAAAACTTGTTGATTAAAAATTAAGAAGTATATTTGATTAAATAATCGTCAATAACTGATTAAATTTATAGCAGTGAAACATTTAAAAATTGGAGATAAAGCACCGGAATTTTCAGCATTAGACCAAGTTGGTAATGTGCTTAGTTTGAGTGATTTCGAAGGGAAAAGAGTTGTAATTTATTTCTACCCGAAAGATGACACTCCAGGATGTACAGCTCAGGCGTGTAATATTCGTGATAATTATGAGGCACTACAAAATGAGGATATCATTATTCTGGGAGTGAGTGCAGATGGTGAAAAGAAACACCAGAAGTTTATTGCTAAATATGAGTTGCCATTTTCCTTAATTGCAGATGAGGAAAAGGAGCTGATTAATTTATATGGTGTTTGGGGAGAGAAAAAATTTATGGGAAGAATCTACGATGGAATTCACCGGACAACTTTCCTTTTAGATGAACATCATTCAATTATTGGGATAATTGAGAAGCCTAAAACAAAGGATCACACGCGTGAGATTTTAGAAATATTCGAAGAAAATAAATAGAACGTAAATACTTTACGACCTTTAGGGGTCATATTTGTAAAAAACAAAAACAATTCAACCTTTGTGTTTGTCCAACAGGAGTGACAGGCACATAAAATTTAAACAAGCGATATGGCAGCGAAAGAAATTAATGCAGACAAATTGAAAGCGCTTCAACTTACAATGGATAAGTTGGACAAAACATACGGTAAAGGAACCGTTATGAAATTAGGAGATGCTCCTATTGAGGAAATTGATGTGATTCCAACAGGATCATTGACACTAGACCTTGCATTAGGTGTTGGAGGATTCCCAAAAGGAAGAGTAGTAGAAATTTATGGACCGGAGTCTTCAGGAAAAACAACATTGGCTATTCACGCAATTGCGGAAGTTCAGAAGCAAGGAGGAATTGCTGCTTTTGTGGATGCAGAGCATGCTTTTGATCAGTTTTATGCTAGAAGCCTAGGTGTCGATATAGAAAATTTACTTATTTCTCAACCGGACAATGGTGAGCAAGCATTGGAGATCGCGGATAACCTGATTCGTTCAGGAGCTGTCGATTTACTAATTGTGGATTCAGTTGCAGCACTTACACCTAAAGCAGAAATTGAAGGAGAAATGGGTGATTCTCAAATGGGATTACAAGCGCGATTGATGTCAAAGGCACTTCGTAAACTTACCGGATCGATAAATAAAGCAAATACCTGCTGTATTTTCATCAACCAACTACGTGAGAAGATTGGTGTAATGTTCGGAAATCCTGAAACAACTACGGGAGGAAATGCATTGAAGTTTTACTCTTCAGTTCGTGTTGATATTCGAAGATCAAGTCAGATCAAAGATGGTGATGAAGTTATCGGTAACCGAACGAAAGTGAAAATTGTTAAGAACAAAGTTGCGCCACCATTCCGAAGAGCAGAATTCGATATTATGTATGGTCAAGGGATTTCTAAAGTAGGCGAAATACTTGATCTAGGTGTTGAACTTGACATTGTAAAGAAAAGTGGTTCTTGGTTCTCTTATGGAGAAACTCGACTCGGTCAAGGACGTGATGCTGTTAAAGCAATCATCAAAGACAATCCAGAATTAATGGAAGAATTAGAGAACAAGATTAAAGAAGCTCTCGCTCCATCAAAAGAGGTTGAATTGATGGAGGAGCACGATTAACTGCATATCGTAAATGAACGGCACTAAGTAATTAGTGTCGTTTTTTATTTTATGACCAAGTATGAATTTCAAAACCTCAATGAAAGTCATTACTTGAATTGATTATCTTGTCCATGAGTTCTACAAAACCAAATAAAAAAAGTAGCTCTTATTGTTAATGGTAACCGAAGACTATCGAAGGATTCAGATGAGATAATTGCGTTACTTAAGAATGAGCCAACATTGGTAATTGCGATGTTAAAAACCAACTCTCATGGTCATGCAATTGGTCTTTCTGAATCAGCTGCGAAGTCACATGATATTGTAGTAGCTGTTGGGGGTGACGGTACGTGCAACGAAGTGATAAATGGTATTATGAATTCAGAGCACAAGAATGTTTCGTTTGGTATAATTCCTAATGATACTGGGAATGGTTTCATGCGTTCTTTAAAGGATCAATCTAAGAAAAAACTCGTCCGAAATATAGTAGATGGTAAAGTCTCAAATATTGATTTGGCATTGGTTCATTTCGATGAAAGAAGTCGGTATTTTCTAAATGTAGCTGATATAGGCTTTGGTGCCAAGGTGGTCGAGGCAATGGATCGTCAAAGAACGAAAGGAATGGGAGGAAAGATGTCCTATAGCTTGGCAATTTTAAGAACCTTTTTTACATACAAAAAGAAAGACATGACTATTATGGGTGATGGTATTTCGTTTAGCGGAAAATCATTAATGCTTGTTTTCACCAATGGGGGGGGTATTCGGACATGGCTTGACAATACACCAAGAAGCGCGTGTTGATATTGGAAAATTAGGCCTTACGATTCTTGGAAATGTTTCATTAATGCAATACGTCAAGAATTTAAGTAAACTGAAACGAGGACTAAAGATCGATCATCCTGAAGTTCAATACTATCATTTTGATGAACTGTCTGTCCAGACTAGCAAGGAAGTGTACCTTGAAACGGACGGCGAGATCGCAGGGAGTAATACAATAAAAGTCCAAGTTTTACCTGGTGTGCTGCAATGCGTGAATTGAAAAATTTAGCATAAAAAAAGGGTGTCTGATTCAGACACCCTAGTTCTTTCGAGATAGAAATTAGACTACCTTAACGTTTGTTGCGTTAAGTCCTCTTTTTCCTTCTTCTAATTCGTATTCAACGTTATCACCTTCTTTGATTTCATCAATCAAACCAGTTACGTGAACGAATCGATCCTCGTTCGTTTCATCTTCAATAATGAATCCAAATCCCTTAGAGTCATTAAAAAATTTTACAGTTCCTTTACTCATTACATTAATTTTAATGGGACGAATATAATTGAAAGAACCCATAATCAGCAATAAACATGGGATTAATTCATTTGTTAAATCATTATTTCTGTCGCATCTAGTCGAATAAACCTCCGTTTTCGGGCTTGTTTAAATGAGCACTTTCACAATGCCAGTGCTACTTGCGCGGATATTTACCACGGGAGATGCTTTCCGACTAAAAACAAGCTTGTATTTTTCATGCTAAAAATGCATTTCCTAGGATGATTTCATAGAGTTTTGCCTAATTATGCCAATATTCTCTTCTGGCGATAAAACAAAAAAGCTTCAGTGAAAACTGAAGCTTTTGTACCTTGGGAGGGAATCGAACCCTCACTCCCGAAGGAACTGGATTTTGAATCCAGCGCGTCT
>DKPV01000019.1:0-55837 GCA_002471375.1 Flavobacteriales bacterium UBA7325 | reverse complement strand
ACTGGATTTTGAATCCAGCGCGTCTACCAATTCCGCCACCAAGGCATTTCGGAATCATGTCTTTCGACAGATGCGGCTGCAAAGTTATGCATTTTCTTGAATTAGACAGTAGATCGTTAAAAATTTTAAATGCATTGATACAAATGGATGTTTTTCCCTAACATTGTGTGCTATGGGAAAGATTCTGATTAAAAACATTAAAGGACTAGTGCAATGCGGTGAGGATTTACCGAAAGTACGTCGTGGAGGAGATATGAAAGAATTACCCATACTCGAAAATGCTTTTCTTGCGCTGGAGGATGGAATTATTGTAGAATACGGATCCATGTTAGAATGGGGTGGATTAGCTGATTGGAGAGATCTTGAAATTATTGATGCAGAAGGTAAGTACGTTCTCCCGGCTTTTTGCGATTCACATACACATACTGTTTTTGCGAAAAGTAGAGAGGAAGAGTTCGTTGACCGCATTAATGGCCTCACTTATGAAGAGATAGCACTGAAGGGCGGTGGAATTTTAAATTCTGCACGTAGATTGGCCGATATGAGCGAAGTGGAGCTGTTCGACCATGCTATGGAAAGAATACAGCGATTGAAGTCTTATGGAACTGGTGCGCTTGAAATCAAATCAGGCTATGGATTGAGTATGGATGCAGAACTTAAAATGCTGCGCGTAATAAAAAGACTTAAAGCAGAATGCGATATCCCTATTAGGTCCACTTTTTTAGGGGCACATGCTTTTCCTCCAGAATTCAAGGATAATCACAGAGGCTATATTGACCTGATTAAAAATGAAATGATCCCGCGAATTGCGGATGAGAACTTGGCGGATTACATAGATGTGTTTTGTGAAAGGAATTATTTTTCTGTTGATGAGATGGAAGAAATTCTTGAAGCGGGTATAGCTATTGGATTAAAGCCAAAGGTGCATGTTAATCAATTTTCAGCCCTTGGAGGAATCCGGAAGGCTGTTGAACTGAATGCACTTTCAGTAGACCATCTGGAAGAATTGGTTGATGATGACATTGAAGCCTTGAAAGGATCGAAGACGATGCCAACTATATTACCAAGCTGCTCACATTTCTTATCGATCCCATTCGGCGATGCGCGAAGATTGATCGATAACGATCTGCCGGTAGCATTAGCGAGTGATTTCAACCCAGGCTCCACACCAAGCGGAAATCTTGGATTTGTCTGGTCCTTAGCTTGTGTTAAAATGAAAATGACACCAGAGGAGGCTCTCAACGCACTTACGATAAATGCGGCATATGCCATGGGCCTATCTGATACGCATGGAACAATTACAATAGGGAAGAAGACAGCCGTAATTCTAACAAAGGAAATTCCGAATCTAGCCTACATTCCATATTCGTTCGGAGACCAACTTATTGAGCGAATCATCCTAAGCTAAATGGATTAATAATCGTATCTTAACAGTATGCTTAAATACATCATATTTCTTTTTTCTCCACTTATTGGGTTCTCCCAATCTATAGATGATGGGCATCAATTGTTGTGGGAAATTTCAGGGAATGGACTTGAGAAGAATGCGTACCTCTTCGGTAGTTTTCATAACAATGATCGGCGCGTTTTTAATTTATCTGACTCAACCTATATAGCATTAAATAATGTCGACGCTGTGGTTCTAGAGACTGATATTTTTGGTCTGTTCGAAGAGCTCGATGTTAGGGAAGGTTTTATCCGTGTGAAGTACGACAAAGATGGGAATCCTTATACGGCATCAAAAAGAGCTAGTTCCACCGTTTATGGAGATGAGGACGGAATGCCTCAATTTCTCGATGCCTATTTTCAACAGTATTGCTATAATGCAGGCAAAAAGTTTCATCCTCTAGAAACGATTGATAGCCAATTGAATTTTTTCGATAATGCTGAACCAAGTTCCAATGAAATGCGCTATGAATCATTATTCGTAACACGCGAAGATATTCTTGAAACATACTTAAAGGGTGACATTTATGACATCGATGAAATGCTTAGATTAAGTCTCTCCTTGTCAGAGGGGTTTTATGAGTCATTGATCATTGAGAGAAATTATGGAATGTCTGCGCGTCTAGATTCTTTATTAAAAGCCGATCAAAGTATTTTTTGTGCGGTTGGTGCTGGTCATTTAGCAGGGAACGAGGGAATGATTAGCCTTCTTCAAAAAAAAGGTTACAAGGTTAGAAAGGTTCTTGCAACCTACGGAGAGGATGTGAGCTTGGATAAGCTTGAGGTAAAAAACCAAAAGACATTCCTATATGAAAATGACAGCATTGGTTTTCAGGTTGCGTTTCCCGGGAAGCCAGCAATTGTTGAGGATGATTTTTGGGGTGAAGTAAACTTTAAATTAATCTACCGAGACTTTGGTCAGGGGAATACATATAGTGTCGAGATCTATGATCGAAACGATGACGCTAGTCTTCTAGAATTAGCCGATGTTTTTATAGCGAGTCCATCAGAAAGTCCATATCGAAAGATAAAACTTGATAATGGCGGAGAGGCATATGAAGGGTTGTCTGATTCATATCCTGAAGGATTATTCTGGACGAGAATAATCATGGCACAAGATTATTTTCTGGTTCTAAAATCCTACGGTGGGAATAAATTTATGAACTCAAATCGCGCCCAAAGGTTCTTCAATAAAGTTTGGTTGAACTAGATTATTACTTGACATATTCGCAATAATCAACCAAAGGTCACGATTAAAGAGTGTTTTCGCTATATTTGAAAGAAAAAGTGATGATCCCACGAATTCAACAAGATCGACTTCAAGAGAAGCTTAAAGCAAATAAATTAATTCTTCTAACAGGGCCAAAACGCGCTGGCAAAATGTCGATGCTTGAGGGGGTTATTACAGCTAATAATTGGTCCAAGACACATTTTGATTGTAACCAGAAGAAGACGAGAAGGGAGCTTGAAAATTCACCAGAAAAAATAAAAATTGATTCTCAAATCTTAGTTATAGAAGAGGCACAATACCTTTCCAATTTACAAGAATTATTAGGGTATGTTCTTTCGGGAGATATAAAAGCCACTACGGTCGTTTGCTGTTCTTTTGCTCCTAGGGTGGATGAAATGTTGCTCGAAGCGCTCCGATTGGAAGGGCTAGAAGTATCAATATTTGCACCTTCTTTTTATGAATCTGCTCAGCATTTTGGTTTACCGGAAGAGGAAAAACTTCTTGAAGAGAGGTTGATCTATGGAAATTATCCGCAAGTTCTAAATGATTTGGGACATGCCGAATTGACACTTCGCGAACTAATTCAAGATGTACTTTTCACTAATCTTGCCGCAAGTGATAGAATCAATAAACAAGATAAAATGATGCGGATGCTCCAATTGCTTGCCTTTCATGTAGGTGATGCTGTATCATATAATGAGATTGCAGAAAAAAGTGGTTTGGACAATGAAACTGTCGAGAGATATGTCGACCTATTAGTTGAAGCATTTATTTTGATCAAACTACCTTCTTATTATTCTAATCAGCGCTATGAACTTAAGAAGTCGCAAGCCATTTACTTTGTAGACAATGGCATTCGAAATGCGCTAATCAGTAACTTTAATCCTACATTTTTGCGCAATGATATGAATGAGCTATGGAAAAACTATCTCATCTCGGAGCGTGTAAAATGGATTCGAATGAACCGTCTGGATAAGAAACTCTATTTCTGGAAAACTCACACAAAGCAACGAATGGACTTCCTTGAAGTAGGCGAAGATTCGCTCAGAGCGTATAAAACAGATTGGGAGAAACGTAAGAAAGTCAAATTACCTAAATCATTTGGTGAGGCTTACCCCAAAGCAAAATCAAGTGTTCTCAATCGTTCGACCTATTGGACCTTCCTAACTAGTAAGAAATGAGTAAACGTTTTGTAGATCATATTGCGGAATATATTGAGTCGAACGACTTGTCGCTTGAACACCTTACTATTGTCTTGCCCTCGGAACGTGCAAAAAAGTACATTTCATCTGCTCTTTATGAGCTTTATCAGAAGCCTTTGCTAGCCCCAAAAATGGTCACAATAGATCAATGGGTGAAGAGCTATAGCCCTCTAGCGGTTATTGATTCAACCCGAGCATTAATACGCTTGTTCGAAATTCAATTAAAACATGCCAAAACGATTGAAGATGCTTCGTTTGATGAGTTTTTTAATTGGGGATTAACACTATTGTCCGATTTCAATGAGATCGACCGATATATGCTTGATGCAAACCAAGTATTTAAAAATTTGGCGGACATAAAGGAGATTGAAAACTGGAGTTTTGGTGAGGAAAATCTAACGGCAAGCCAACTCAAATTTATGGAGTTTTGGGATCGCTTACCTGGGTACTACCATGAATTAAACACAGAACTGGATGGGCGAAAAATGTGCTACAGCGGGAAGGCATATGGACATCTGGCTACGAATATTAACGAGCTATTCGAAGATGAAAAGTCCAATTATATGTTTGCCGGATTTAACGCGCTCTCAGCATCTGAGTTGGCAATAATGAGACAACTTAACAATCTAGATAGAGCCCATATTCTTGTCGATGCGGATGAATTTTATTTCAAAGATTCGTCGCACGAGGCCGGAACTTTTTTACGTGAATTATCGAAGACACTTGATGGAAAAAAATTGGGAGTGATCCAAGATGAATTGGCGCATAAGTCAATGGAGGTAACAATGGTTTCTTCTGCACAAAAAACAGGTCAAGCTAAAATAGCTGCAACCATTCTTGAGGAGTCAACCCTAGAGGAGTTGGATAATACAGTGTTACTTCTCGCCGATGAGACACTCATTGATTCAGTGCTTAAAAACCTACCCAAAAGCATTGGGAAAGCGAATATTACTTTGGGGCTACCGATCAGGAATACCTCTATTAAAACATGGGTTGACCTACTCTTTTCAATTCAAGAAAACAAAAAACGATTCAAGACTGAGGCAATTTATTTCTACGATTTACAAAGTTTTTGGAACCACCCCTTTGTGAATGCACTTTTGGATGAGGAAGAACTTAGTCTCTTGCTAGAGGCTGAGCGCAAAATAATAAAACGCAATAGCATATTTATCTCTTTAGAGCGACTTGAAATTGGGACTAAAACTAGAGAAGTACTTGATTTATGCACTACGAATTGGAATCGTGATTGGGCATTGGCAATGTCAAGTATTCGGAAACTAAATGCCTCAATATACAAATCACTTGAAACGGAATACGCTTTTGAGAGAGCAATGCTCGAGGCATTTGATTATTCGATAATTGAACTACAAAACATTATTGAAGAGGGTTTCCCAGAGATGAGCATCAAGAGTTTCCGTCAGTTGTTTAATCAACACTGGGGCTCGCGCAGTATAGCATATCACGGGAATCCAATGGATGGACTTCAAATCATGGGGCTACTTGAAACTCGTGCACTGGATTTTAAACGAGTCATTGCATTAGGAATGAATGAAGGGAATTTACCTCCTACGAACCCTATTCAAACGATGATTCCAATTGACCTGAGGAGATATTTAGGTTTACCAACGCCTCGAGAAAAACAAGGATTATTTGCACATCATTTCTATCGATTATTACACCATTGTGAAGAGTTATTTGTTACTTATAGTAGTGCAGATGAGTCAATAGGAAGTAATGAGCCAAGTAGATATTTGCTTCAATTGGAGATGGAGTTGAGTCGTGTAAACACAAACATCAATATTAGTGAGAAGATCTACTCACTAGCAACTGAAGAGAATAAGAACAAGAAAAAAATTGAGAAAACACCTGAGATTGTTGCTAGAATGGACGAATTATTTGCTGGTTCGACCTCTGCTTCTATGATCAAGAAGTACTTGGCTTGCCCTTTAGATTTCTATTTTCGCTACGTGATGGATTTTGGTGAAGCTGAATCCATTGAGGAGGAAATAGAGCACAGTACCTTTGGTACTTTCATACATGATACGCTTGAAGAGTTGTACACACCCTTCGCAAGGTTTGATGCAAAAGGGAACAAGGTAAATCCTGCTCCCACGAACATTACTTCTATTGATATAGATCGAATGCTTAAAGATTTTAGAGTTGTCTTAACCAATAAATTCATGCTTCATTTTAATAATGATCGTGAAGCATTTACTAAAGGGAAGAATTTACTGTCATACCAGATGGCTCAAGAATTAACCGAGCGATTTTTGAAATCGGAGAAAGTCTTTTTAGAGAAACAATCTCAACCCGTATTCATTGAAGCGTTAGAACAGGAGTATAGTGCTGAAATTGAGATTTCTGTGAGGGGTGAGATGAAGAAAGTACGGTTACGTGGGTTTATTGATCGAATCGATCGAATTGGCGAGACAATCAGAATTATCGATTACAAATCTGGCAAGGTGGATTCAAAATCTGTTGATTTCCCTACCCAAAAAAATGATTGTGAAAATGTGGCGAAGGCTTTTGCCACCAAGAAGCATATCTTGCAGTTGTCTCTTTATGCATATTTGTATCATCACAAACATGGAGTCATTCCTCAGTCAAGCATTATATCTTTTATCTCAGGGAATAACGAACCATTCACACTGGATACCAAGAAATTATCGCTGGAAGAAGTTATAGAGGAATTCCCAAATTATATCGGAGAAGTTTTAAACTCCGTCTATGATGTAGAGGAAGCTTTTGAACATGATTCAAGTGCCTATTTTTCCTTCTGTCAATATTGTGATTAGATGTACCTATTTTTTAAAGTAGATCATGTAATTCTGTACTCCGTCTCCCCAATGATATCCTAATGAGAAGGGTAAAGTACCAGAATACTGATCAGTGGAGTCATAGGCAAATTGAAGATCTTCTTGCCATAATCGTGCTTGAAAATCGGCGATAGGCTTTGTGTATTTACCATACAAGTTTGGCGTCCATTCTGCTGGCTTAAAGTACTTATATGGAATTCCTGTGTCGTCCTCAAGGATCGCTTCTGATTTCTTCATCACGAGTTCCCGCATTTGACTAAACGTTCCATAATGCATTAAGTATGAAGCCGATTTCATGAAAGCATTTCCTGTCGGTAGCTTAGATAAATACATAGCAAGTTCAGGGGTGTTTTCAAATCCACTATTCGAAATATCACAATCCCAATAGACGAGTTCTTTTCTCTTTGTAGATCCATTTTGCATGATGCTAAAACGCACACCATCCAATTTTTTAGAAACTCCTTCTGCTTTAGGAACAATCTCTCCTGATGAGCTAAGACCAACTCGCTCAACGTTGAGAATTTGGTAATCACTTCTCTCGATGAATACATAGAGAACAGGTAAAATTCCATTCACTGCAGAAGTGTCAACATCACCTTCCATATTTTTGGTAATGAAATAACTCCTTCGGTAAATATCTCTTAAAAAGCGATTGATGTTCTTCAGGTAGTTATCCATCTTTTCCTGGCTCATAGAAGAGAAATCAGGTAAGTCTCCAATTGGCTCCAATGCCATCATGACATAACTTGACGCGTCGGGGAATAGATAATTAGCATGTAAAAAATCAGGTCCAGAATACGGATATAGAAGGGGTAGCGTATCATTGATAACAGGATTAATCTTCTGATTTACCCAATTGCTCATAGGAGTTAATCGAGTTGATTCCATTTTGCCCCAATTCTCTTCCAATTGATTTGAATGAGCACTCCATTGTTCTTGATCAAAAGGACTTTCGTTGCCTATATTCCCAAGCTCTATTCCCGCTAGAAATTTGCCAATTCTATCATGTATTAATTGTTCTTCAGTAAGAGGCTCTGGTTGAGGATCGTCATTTTTCTCTTCAACGAGATCTTCTGCTGATTCGGAAACCGTTGAGTCGTCCTTACAACCAAAAAAGGTTAGCGTAACGAAAAGAGTCATAAAAAAGAGCGAAAGTGATTTCATGTACTAGAGGTTAGAAGATGTATCACATTGGAATACGATGATTCTATGTCTAGGTTACATAATACTAATTCGAATTGAGATTTTGGGGCGACTTTTGGGCATAAAAAAACCTGAAAAGAAGCCCAGAGAAGTTGAAGTAGGCAAACTCTCTAATGGAACTCTTTTCAGGTACCTGCAAGGAAAATAAAACCGAATATTGAAAAAACCAGAATTCCAGTATTCATATATAAGACGGTGTAGGTTGAATAAAGGTTGGGTAAAGAGTAAAAAAAAGCCGCAAACAATTGTTTGCGGCTCATATCTTAAGTTTAAGATTCTAGTACAAGTCTAGCTTTAGAGCTGTACGGTAATCCTTAATTTCTTCACGATTAATTTTGTGATCTGCACTTTTTAATAGGTTCAACAAGTACAAAAAGTTCTCTTTATCCTCAATTTCAATTGGATATTCATTCTCTTCTTCGTCCTCCTCATATTGAGCTTGAACATCGAAAGATTCATTTTCCATAAGGTACTCATATGACAGGCGCAATACTTTTGTCACTAAAGGATCCTGTTCTTTAAGTGCAAGTTCTCTGAGTTCTTTCAAGTCATCCACCAATTTAGTAGCTGCCAATCCTTTCTTCTCAACCTTTGCAATGATGCTATCCAATTTAGTATTTGCCGCTGTGAGTTTCATATTTACCTAGTATGTTACCTTAAATAATGCCCATTTTTGAGCATCTGCTTGCAAATGTACACATCTTATGCTAAAAACCTGAATTCGATTAAGACAATAATTCAATTTGATTGTATCGGCCTACTTGCTGCAAGTTTGGAATATCCCTGTGGATTAATCCAATATCTAACTATAAATGCCAAATGAAAGGTTATTTTTGTATTCTAGAATCGAATCGATGGATTTACTATTAAAAGGGCTGGTTACTGGATTTATACTAAGTATAATGATCGGACCTGTTTTCTTCGTTCTTCTTGAAACGAGTATTCGAAAAGGTGTCAGAGCAGCTATTGCACTCGACTTAGGAGTTTTGATTAGTGACATCGTTTATATCCTCATCGCATATCTTTTTTACACCGAAGTAGAGGCTCTTTCTAAAGGAGACGATAAGTCTTTATTACACCTCATTGGTGGAGGAATGTTTCTAGCATATGGTGTTTTCAACCTATTGAAGAAGGTGAAAGAACGCAAGGTGAAAGGCGGTGAGCTCGATAAGGTTAGAACTCGAGATTACATCTGGCTAGGGATCAAAGGCTTTGTTCTTAATATCGCGAATCCATTGGTCGTTTTCTATTGGTTTAGTGTTATGACTCTTGGTGCTGAAAGCGAGGGAGAGTCGGGAGGTTGGAGAATGATCTTCTACCTTGGAATAATTCTTCTTACATTTTTCACCATCGATCTATTGAAAATTTTGGGAGCAAAAAGACTGCGACCATTGGTTACCCACAGACTGTTAGTTGGTCTAAATCGACTAATTGGAATCGTTTTTGTTCTGTTTGGGGTAGTTCTTATAGTTCAAGGAGTTATGGGAATTCAGTAACATCAATCCTTTTTTGAGTTATAGTAAAAAATCATCTATGATGAAATTCGCATTTAGTTTATTGGCATTACTCTTTGTCAACATCGCTTTTGGACAAGAAGTCTTGAAGGAAAACCTCACGAAAATGAAGTCGGTTTATTGGGATTTCAACAAAACTCAGATTCAGGCCAGAGGGAAATATTACACTGACGAGCTTGGAGAAACTACCGAAAAGCATGGGAAGTGGACTTACTTTGATCGCTTGGGCGAGATAGAGGAAGTTCGAAATTATTACAGAGATATGCTTTCCGGGCAAGTCACATTGCTATACCCCAATGGAAAAAAGCGTCAAGAAGGTTACTTTAAGTACGACCGTCAGGATAGCTTGTATACTGAATGGTATGAAACTGGGCATGTAAAAGCTGAAGGGACGTATAAACTAAATCAGCGAATTGGTGAATGGAAGACCTATTACGTTGATGGTCGTCTTAAGTCTATTGAGGAACCGAGAGGTGAGGATACCTACATATGGAAATTTCATCTACCAGATTCTCTACATACAGCAATAATTACGGATGGTAATGGTGAGCTTGTTACCTACTATTCCACTGGTGGCGTCAAGGAATGGTACAACTATAAAGATGGGCTGAAAAATGGACCATTTGAAGAGCTGAGCGTCTATGGTCACATCTCCTTAAAAGGTGAATTCAAGAACGGACTTAAGCATGGTTCTTGGGAGTACTCTTACTATACCGGGGATAAAGAAAAAACGAGTACTTACAAGGAAGGCGTGCTTGATGGGCCGTACCAATATTATTACGATACCGGACAGCTGAATGTCAATGGGCGTTATAAAAATGGGAAGAAATCAGGTTTATGGACGTGGTATACGAATAAAGGGACACGTGACATGGAGGGAACCTTCGATGAGGGGGAACAAAATGCATCTTGGACCTATTGGTATCCAACAGGAGAAATATCGTATTACGCAAAATTCGACCATGGTAAAAAGACTGGTTCATGGACTTATTTATACTTAGATGGATCCACGTTTAAGCAAGGAATATTTGCAGATGATATGCGAAATGGTGAGTGGAAAACATGGTATGAAGATGGTACCTTGCACTCTCAGGGAAACTTCATTGATGGAAAAGAAAACGGTGAATGGTTGAGCTATTGGGAAAATGGTGAGCTGAAAAATAAAACTGATTTCAGAAACGGATCAATCGACGGAGGTTGGGAATCGTATTCACCTGCGGGTAAGAAGAAATTGATTGGTGAGTACAAAGACAATATGAAAGTCGGCGAGTGGTTCGAGTACTTTGATAACGGAAAACAAAAAGAGATTTCGAATTACAAACTGTTTAAGAAGAAAACAGAAATGGACTACTCCATCTTGAAAGGACATGTTGTGATGGAAAGTAAAAAGCATGGACACTCTACATCGTTTTCTGGTAAAGACTACAAAATCACGGAAGAAGGCGAATACAAGCGTGGTAAAAAAGACGGGGAGTGGATCGCTTATCATCCAGGAGGTCGACTTGCCGCGGTCGTAAGTTCATACAAAGAGGGTGAACTGGATGGAAAAATGAAGATCTATAGTCGAAGAGGTAAGCTCCTACAAGAAATCGATTATAAGGATGGACTCAAACATGGAAAGTTTGTCGTTTATGACAAACGCGGAAAGGTGCTTAGAGAATTGAAATACAGCGAAGGAATGCAAATTATTAAAGGATCTGAGGGTGGTGGAGGATCATTTACGCCAGGTAGATAGTGACTTCAACAGACGAATTACTTGTTTTCCGAATCAACTGGTTGAGTTTCGTTAACTTTACACTATGGGCAAAGTAAGAGCGATAGCAACACGTAAAAAGACACGAGCACCTATGACATTAGTTCATGAAGCATCTGTGACTTTTGCAAATGGGGTTGGTGATGATAGCCGAGGAAAGAAAAGGAACAATAGACAAGTAACTGTTTTGACTCAAGAAGGATGGGAAGAAGCTTCAACTGAACTCGAGCAAAATCTTGAATGGACAACTCGTCGAGCAAATATCTTTATTACGGGGTTGAATCTAGAGAATTCGGAAGGGAAATTTCTGAAAATTGGAACTAGTTTATTGAAAATCACAGGGGAATTAGTGCCATGTAATAGGATGGACGAGCAAATTGATGGCTTGACCAATGCACTTGCCAAAAATTGGAGAGGTGGAGTAACCTGTGCAATTGAAGAAGAGGGCTACCTGAAAGCGGGTGATTCGGTTTCAATTGTTGATCAAGGTGGTGCCTAAGGCTTGAATTAGATCCAGTAATAAGTGAGTCAACCTAAAAAAATAGCGATCATAGGAGCAAGTTATTTACAACTACCAGTTGTAGAGAAAGCGAATGAACTGGGAATTGAAACTCATTGCTTCGCATACCTTGAAGGTGCAGTCTGTAAAGAGCATTGTTCAGAATTTCACCCAATCTCTATTCTGGAAAAGGAGGAAATTCTAAATGTTTGTCGTAGCCTCAAAATTGACGGCGTGCTCTCTATCGCTTCTGATTTAGCAGTCGTGACGGTAAACTATGTTGCACATCATTTAGGGTTGATCGGGAATGATTTAGAATCCACAGAAATTACCACGAATAAGTACAAGATGAAGCAGGTGCTTAAAAAGGAGAACCTGCCCACTTCAAGCTTTGAAATTGTAAAGGATGAATCCGATTTGAAACACCTCGACAATTTTAACTATCCTTTGATAGTGAAGCCTGTTGACCGCTCCGGAAGCATGGGTGTTACCAAAATTGAATCAGAAGCAGAATTGCATGATGCGTATGAAATAGCTTTAGCCGCATCACTTTGTAAGGAAGTTATCATCGAAGAGTTTATAACAGGGAACGAATTGAGTGTGGAATCTATTTCTCAAAATGGGGTGCACAGGATCCTTGCCTATACGGACAAGGTTACAACTGGGGCACCGAACTTTGTCGAGTTGGAACACCATCAGCCAGCTGACATTTCTGATGAAGCTCGAGCAAGAGTGAATAGGATTGTTATATCCTCACTCGATGTTCTCGGTGTTTCTGACGGCGCAGCTCATTCGGAACTTTTTGTCACTTCTCAAGGCGAGCTTTACGTCAATGAGATTGGAGCAAGAATGGGAGGAGATTTCATAGGTTCTCATTTAGTCGTGCTATCAACCGGGTTTGATTTTTTAGAGGCAGTTATTAGAGTTGCTCTAGGAGTAGAGATTACATATGAATATCCCAAGAAAAAAAATTCCGGAGTTATTTTTAAAAATGATTTGAATAGTGATGAATTTGATTTGGTATCGGATTCAAGTGATTTTGTGATAGAATTAGAATCAGGATTATCGGAGAAAAGGTCATTTTTAAAAAGCGGTGATCGAGGAAATTACTTCATCTATCAATCAGATAAAAGAGTTAACTTTGAGTAATATGGAAACAGTTGCTTTTATTGGTGCAGGAGTGTTTGGTAAACAAGCGCTTCAAATAGCAAGGGTCCAGGGGAAATATGAACCGATTGGATTTTATGATGATTTTTGCTCTGATTCTGAATTTGAGGGTCTTCCAATTTTCGGTAAAATTGATCAGGTCGAAAAGGATTTCAATAATGGAAAATTTAGTCATCTTTTTATAGCTATTGGTTATAGTCATTTAAAATTTAAACAAGATTTATTTCAACGTTTCTCAGGAATCCCTTTCGCAACAATAGTGCACCCTAGTGTGATTATTGAAAACACAGCAGTCATTGATGACGGTGTGCTCATATATGCCGGATGCTATCTTGGACCTAATTGTCACATGAAGAGGGGGTCAGTGATTAATCTAATGTCATATTTAGCACATGACACAACCGTGGGTGAATGCACTTTTATTTCTGGAGGTATTAACGTAGGCGGCAAAGTTAATTTCGGTGAGCGTTGTTTTGTAGGAATAGGCACCACTTTAGTTGATGACATCGAAGTGTGTGATGATGTTTTTTTAGGTGCTGGCACGTTGGTCGTTAAGAAGATCACTGAATCAGGTACTTATGTAGGGTCTCCTGCACGACAATTGAGGGAAAATGATTGATTTTAACTTACCATATCTTACGGGTGACGAGGAAAAACACATCTTCGAAGCTGTGCGCAATGGAAAAATTTCTGGGAATGGGAAGCACACTAATCTATGTCAGGAATTCTTTGAAAATAGATATGGTTTTAAGAAAGCCTTGCTAACTACTTCATGTACGGACGCATTAGAAATGTCGGCCCTATTGAGTAACCTTAAAGTCGATGATGAGGTAATAGTTCCTTCTTATACGTTTGTTTCATCAGCTTTAGCATTTGTAAGAGAACGAGCTAAAATTGTATTTGCTGACAGTTTGCCTGATCATCCGAATGTAGATACGTCAAGACTGGAAGCTTTGATTACATCTAGAACCAAGGTAATAGTTGTCGTACATTATGCCGGTGTTGCCTGTGACATGGATGTGGTGATGGACTTGGCAAAGAGATACAATTTGATTGTTGTAGAAGATGCTGCTCAAGCGATTGATAGCACTTACAAGGGAAAACCTCTCGGGTCCATAGGCCATTTTGGGACGTTTTCTTTTCATGAAACTAAGAATATACAATGCGGCGAAGGTGGCTTGCTTGCAATTAATGATGAGAAGTACTCACACCGTGCGGAAATCATTTGGGAGAAGGGTACAAATCGAGCGGAATTTTTTAGAGGAGAGGTAAATAAATATGGATGGGTAGACATTGGCTCATCGTTCTTACCTTCTGAGATAACATCTGCCTACTTGTACGCCCAGCTCCTGCATATTAATGAGATTCAATCGAAGAGAAAAGAACTCTGGAAAAGGTATTTCGATCTACTAAAGGTTTTGGATGAAGAAGGAGTCTTGACATTACCGGAAGTTCCTAGCTATGCAACTAATAATGCGCATATGTTCTTCATTATTACGAAAGGAATAGAAGAACGTTCGAGATTGATTTCTCACCTTAGAAAGAACGGGATACACGCTGTTTTCCACTATCTAGCTTTACACAATAGTGAATATTATCTGGAAAAACACGACGATAGAGAGTTGCCAAATTCACTGATATTTGAAAATTCACTACTTAGATTACCTCTCTTTAATGATCTTAAATTAGACCAGGTTGATTTTATTTGTGAATCAATAAAGGAGTTTTACCGGGGATGATTTCAGACAAGAAAATCTTACACATATTTGATCCTGCCATCATCAGTCAATCGACGATTGAACTATTCAATAAATTGGATTTCAGTCAGCGTTATGTTGTAATTACTTCTCACCCGGAAAAATGGGAGAAGATCTCAAGTCGAATATCTAACATTTGTTTGATTGATCCTAACAAAGAAGATATTGTTGAAGTGCTGGGTAGAGAGATTAGTAATGCTGATATTATTATTGCGCAGGCTTTGAGCTATGAAAAAGCAAAGGCAATCGCTAAAAACAAGGATAAGAGTAAGGTATTCATTTGGGGGTTGTGGGGCTATGGACTTTACAACATTTCGGAGTATTTCGGGAAGAAAAAGGACTCCACCGAGTACAGTACTGTGCTTAAAAGGAAGGAAAGCCTATTCGGAAAAATTAAAGAGTATTACACATTCAAGGTTATCTATAAACAAGCAGTTCAGAAATTAGATATTTGTCTTTTTTTATTAGAGTCGGATTATAAACTTCTAGGAGAAGCTATCCCTCATCGGGCTGTTTGGAGGACGACATGTTATCAGACCATAAATAACCTTATCGGACCTGATGACTTCAAAATTGATGGAACTTCAATCCTACTTGGTAACTCGAGTACACCAAGTAATCGACACGAAGCAGTTTTTGAAGAGCTAAAGAAATCTAATTCCGAGAAGAAAATTATTGTTCCACTTACTTACGGCGACGATAAATACAGAGCGCAGATTATTAAATCTGGATCTAAGTACTTTGGAAATCGATTAACTCCTTTGACTGAATTCAAGGCGTTGAACGATTACAATGACTTAGTAAAATCGTGTTCTCACGTAATTATGGCACACGAAAGACAACAGGGGTTTGGTACCATAATGACTGTGCTCTATGGAGGAGCTAAACTGTTCCTAAGTGAGAAAAGTCCTTTATACGGTTGGTTACAAAATATCGGGATAAAAGTTTTCTCAGTGGAGAGCCATCTTTCCTTTGGGTTAGAGCAAAAACTACCGCTTGAATTGCAAAGGTTAAATCGTAATTTAGTAAAGCAATACCTTTCTGAAGATCTAATTACAAAACAGATAACAGACATACTTGTAGAAGCTTGTCAGATTTCTAAAATGAAATTAAGTGAGAAAGCCAAATCATAATCTAACTCTGCCGGTAGGAGAGGTGTCTCTTGATAAAAAACTAGGTAAGTTTTATCAGGATTTTAGCCAAGCTTTACATCATTTTGAAGAAAAGTATTTCGGTGATTTTGATGCTAATGGTCTTCCAATGTCTGGTTTTGGAGACAAAGCTGTATACAACCAGATTTACATAGTCCAATATGGACTAATTTCGCATGACTTAGCCCTAGATGGAAAAGATGTTGAGATAAACAAAAGCAGAGTAAAAAAGTGCGTTAATTGGTTGCTAGAAAATGAAGAAGAGCACCTTGGACTTTCAATTTGGAGGAATCATTTCCCGAACCCTCGATACGGATTAGAATCTGGGTGGGTGTCAGGAATGTATCAAGGTCAGATTATTTCTTTGTTATTGCGCTACAATCAGATGTTTGGTGAAAATGAAGAGAATTTAAAAAAAGCATATTCGATATTTCAATTTTTTGATATCAGCTATGAAGAAGGTGGAGTTAAAAGGCATGATATAAATGGACTTCTTTGGTTTGAAGAGTACCCGAGTAAGGAACCTTCTTTTGTTCTGAATGGGTTCATTTATACGGTATTAGGATTGTATGATTTATGGAGAGTAACTCATGATGAAAAGGTCAAATTCACGATTGATAGCTGTGTGAAGACGCTTAAAGAATCAATCCACCTTTATGATAGCGGATATTGGTCTGTGTATGATCAAAATAAGAAAGAGCTTGCTACGAGGTATTATCATCAAAATATTCATATCCCATTGATGGAAGTTCTCCACAAGTTAACTGGGGAAGAAATATTTGATTCCTATCATAAGAGATGGAAAAAACAGCTAAATTCGAAGTTCAACGGTCTTTGGGTGAAAATTATGTACCGCATTCAGCCTAGACTTAGAAGACTTTTTAAATAATGAATTCAAAATCATTTCTTACTGATAAGATTGAAAACGAAATTCTTCTCTACTACAAAAAATTAGACAAGGTTGATCGCTCAATTATCGACAACATCGTGGCAAGATGGAGCGATGATCGTCTTAATTCTGAGAAAGACAGATTTACAGAATTGAATCGGCATCTTTACGACCCTGCAACCAAGACCATTCTTGACATGTCTTCAGGCTGCGGTAGCTTTGTTATTCAAGGGCTTCTGACGGGGTGGGACGTGCATGGTGTTGAGCCGGAACTATGGAAACAGGATTTAATTGATTTAAAGTTTAGTGAGAACAATTATCCTTCTGAATGGCGAAGCAGAATCAAACAAGGAATAGGGGAAGATTTACCTTATGAGAATGGACAATTTGACGCATTCAATAGTTGGCAAACGTTCGAGCACGTTCAAAATGTTGATGACTGTTTAAAAGAGTTGTATCGCGTGCTAAAGCCAGGGGGAAAAGGTATAATACATTGCCCTAGCTACATGACCTTTTATGAGGGTCATTATCGTTTGTTTTGGTTTCCTATGATGGGAAATTCTGCCTTTGGAAGAGCTTACGTAAGGATGATGGGGCGACCTATAGCTGGATTAAGGACATTCGTGCCAATTAAGAAAAGCACTTTGACTCGCAAAGCAAAGGCCGCGGGTTTTTCGGTTGTAAGTATTCCGAAGCAGGAAATATATGAAGCAGGAAAACGAAAATTCAGCGTCCTAAATGGTGGTCTTGGTAAACTAGTTCTACCGATATTGTATTTTGGTTGGACTATTATTCAAGGAATAAAGCGATTCGGAAGACACGAGAGGTCAATACACTTGTTGTTGACTAAATCTAAATAATTTTAGTTGAGTAAATTAAAAGGATTCATAGGGGAAACATTAGTCTACGGGTTCGCGAATGTCTTTTCTAAGGTGTTTGCGATGCTCCTCATTCCTTTTTACACAAGCAATCTAAGTAAAGTTGGGTATTCAAATTTAATTATGATACTCTCGATCTTTACCGTGATATCATTTATTTTAGCATTAAATTCAGGTGTTTTCTTTTATTTCTATGAGTGGAAAAGGAAGAGATACCAGAATATGATTTTCACGACTTGGTTCTATTACCAATTAGGCTTTGCTCTTCTTCTGGGAGGCTTTTTATTCTTTGGTGCCAGCTGGCTTCAGGACTTTTTTGTAGTCTCACCAGCAAATGAAATGGACATAATAAATGGGATTAGATTACTTCCATTTATGTTTATTCCATATATCATCAACATTACGAATATCAATTACTACCGGATCGATAGAAAAGCAAAAAGTGCGGTATCGATCGTTTTTCTAGAGGCACTCTTCACAGTTATTATTGTAGTGCCTGGTCTGGAGTATTATGACTTCGGAATTCCAGAAGTGATTATCGGGTTGTTAATAGCGAGGTCAGTCGTGTCTATTTTATTTATTAAAACAACCCTGAATTATATCCATTGGAAAGGCTTTTCAATGAAGATATTGAAGAGGTTGTGGCTCTTCTCGTGGCCTTTTTTTGTGATCAGTGCCTCTGCATGGATCACCATAAGTATTGATAAATTCATAGGCGCTGAACATCTAACAAACAAGGATGATATTGCAGTCCTTGCTCTGTCCATGCAACTCTGCTTGCCAATAGTCGTTGTCGCAGATATGATAAGAACGGCCATAGGTCCATTCATTATGTCAATTAAAGATGACGATAATGCAAATCAAACCTACCAGCAGGTTTTCGATCTGTCAGTCTTCTCTGCTCTAATAGTTCTGGTTTTAGTCGTTATAGCAACACCAATGCTGACCTTTTTATTGGCAGATGAGACGTATATGAAATCTATAATGGTTATTCCGTTAGTTGCCTTTGCAAGCGTGCTATCAATGGTATCTAATCAGTTTTCAATTAGCTTTAGCTTAGTTAAGAAGAATTCACACCTTATTTTACCGACTCTCTCAGGAGGCTTAATTGTCATCATTAGTAACATGCTCTTTATGAAAGAATATGGGTTCGTAGTTTCCGGAGTTTCTCAGGCTTTGGCTGGGGTAGTGATGGCATCAATATTATTCACCTTAGGAAGAAAAGTAACCAATTTAAATCTCAACCTAAGAAACAGCTCGTTTCTCTTTTTGATCACAGCTGGGTTTATTGCAATCGTGTACATCGATATGGACTCAATATTGAATGGAAATTATTTTAGCCTTTTCTTTGGCGGATCCGTATGCCTTTTGTTGTTAGCTTTCGTTTATTTGTTGGCATTTAAAAAATCAAAAACCTGATAAGAGTAATCATCATATCATACTTCTATCCACCTTCTAACTTCGTGGGGGGTGAACGAACTGCTGCTTGGGCGAAGCACTTGAACGAATCTGGGATTTATCCGATCGTTATTACCCGAGTATGGAATGAGAACCAAAAGGATCTTGTTGATCCCTTGGATAGAAACGAAATGCTTATTGAAAAGACTGATAAATATGAGATCAGAAGGCTTCCATATAAGCGGACATTACGAGATAAGCTATCAAAGTATCGCTCACTGAGAGTTTTACAAAAGGCACTTACGCTTAAAGAATTGATTTTCTCAAATTACTTCGTAAAATCTTTGCCATATCACAACTTCTATTCTCATGCTAGAGACCTAATACAATCCGATGATATTAAGGCCGTCATCGCTTCTGGAAGACCATTTCAATCTTTTTTCATTGGACACAAATTGAAAAAGGAATTTGACATTCTTTGGGTTCCAGATTACAGAGATGAGTGGACAACCCATAAGCATACAGAAGGCCTCGGAGGCATTCATAAGTGGATTAATAAGCTGGAGCGCAAAAGTGAATTAAAATGGACCTCCAATGCGGATACTTTTCTTACGGTATCTGATAATTGGAGGAAAAGCATAGGTAACCTAATTGGTAAAAATGGGGAGGTCGTTCTTAATGGGTTTTCCGACTTCGTTGAAAAACGCGTTGATGAAACTATGAACAATCAGTTCGTGCTGACCTATGCAGGAACTCTTTATTCGTCGCAAAACATTTCTATCATCATCAAGTCTTGTCTGAAGCTAATTGATTCTGGAGAGTCTATTTTTGTGCGCTTTATTGGAGCTAATATGATGCCTAAGGAACTAGGTAGAATCATGAGCTTAATAAAGGGGTATGAATCTCATTTTGAGTTTTTAGATCGTATGCCTAAAGAAGAGTTGAACAAATATTTGAATAAAAGTGATCTACTTTTTCTAACTGCTTTTCACGACATTAAAGGATGGTATCCGGTTAAGCTATTTGAATATTATGCATCAGGAGTACCTATCCTCTTATGCCCTACTGATGACGACCAGATGCGAGATTTTGTTAAACGAACGAATTCAGGCTTCTTAGCAAATTCCGAAAACGAGTGTTTGGAAGTTTTAAGCAGCTGTCTCAAACAGAAAAAACAATCTGGTGTGGTAGCTACAGAGAGAAACATAGCTCATGGAGTGAAATATAGTCGACAATATCAAGCAGCTATCCTCGGTGAGTTAATTAGAGAGTCCCTATTTTTGTTAAAAAATAGGGATAGGGGTGTAATCTAGTTTTCTCCAAAGACATTTCGAAAAGCAGCTTATTAGCTCACCTTAACCGAACTATAACGTTCATTGCACAATCTTTAACCTAATCGGCTGTACTTTGGCTCTAGAAATCGACCTACGTTCATTTTAGAACTGGTCAAAACAACAGACATTATGATTTTTAGTTAAAGTATATTTATTTGATCACGTTAACGTAACATGAATGAATCCTAATTGCTGAGCTATTCAGTAATTTTATATCCATACCACGTCCTTAAATCTTTGTCAAATAAGAAAATATAGCCATTGGCATAGCTAAACGCGAAGCGATCACTCACAGGAGCATCATTTGGCAGATTAATTGTTGCTGTTTTCGCACCAGTTTTCTTATTGAACAAATATACTTTCCGTGCATTTACATCCAACAGTCCTAATTCACTCCTTTTGATTCCGGTATAGATCATTGAGGTATAGTTTAACTCTCTTCTCTCGCTAGAAGTCAAATCAGGCTCAATTTTTCTTGATAGAGCCCCTGTTTTTCTTTTAAACACCTTAAAAGTTTCATTCTCAAAATAGTATAGTTCCTTTTTCTTAGCATCATACACGCCACAAGAATTGCCTGTTGGACGAACTTCACCTGACCCTTCGAATATAGTGGTGTTTCCACTAGAGCTAGGTGAACCAGTACTAGTTAAACCGATCTTCACTATACCGTTTTCACCATAACAGTTTCCTTCTAACGACTTCGCCTTTTTATTCCACCAGATACCTCGTAGGTCATTTCCGGCCTCTGCGACAGGGAAGAGATGTTTTCCGGAAGAGTTAAATACCTCAAGCGGAAAACTACTATTACCTGCAATTATTGTGTAATAAAGTTGCTTTGCGGGGTCGTAAGCAACTCCACTTCCATTGGTTCCATTATCACTTTTCAATACAAGTGAGAAAGACGATTTAGGATAGTCAATTAATTGGGCATTTGCTGTAAATGAACCTATGAGTACAAATAGTGAAACTAATCCCACCAGAAAATTAGAAGATTTAAGCATAATGGTTTTGTTTATTGGTTACTTAAATCTAACGATTTCAGTCTTTATTAACAAGCTCAATCTGAACTTCTGAGCTCTTTTCTTCCGGATCGTTTAGTAATGCTTTAAGATTGGAAGAGAATAATTTAACAGCAATCGCCAAGAGGATAATCCCAAAGACTTTTTTCAAGATGGCAATTCCGCCAGGCCCAAGAATACGTTCAATTAATCGTGTTGATTTTAGCACCGCAAAAACAATTATTACATTGATACAGATCGCCACTAAAATATTAATCACTGCAAATTCTGCACGAAGAGAAATAATTGAGGTCATCGCACCTGCACCCGCAATGATAGGGAACGCGAGAGGAACGATACTGGCCGTTTTTTGAGTCCCACTTTCTTTGAAGAGTTCAATTCCTAAAATCATTTCAAGTGCCATCGCAAATAGAATAAATGCGCCGGCAACAGCGAAGGCTTCGACTTCAACACCGAAAAGACCTAGAATGCTGTCTCCTAATAAAAGGAATGCAACCATGATAACGAACGAAACACTCGTTGCCCATCCCGCATGAATATCTCCTGACTTCTCCTTTAGTTTTATAATGATTGGTATTGAGCCAACAATGTCAATAACAGCAAATAATACCATTGTTGCCTTGAACATTTCTGTCCAGTTAAATCCTGTGAAAAATTTTTCCATGATTATCCTAAGATTGTTGTTTCAACTACGCGAGGTAAATAATTTTGCTCAAGATGCGAAATTTTCTCTTGTACTGTGCTTAAATCATCCGAATCGTCAATTTCACAATAAAACTGAGCGAGCATTCGACCTTTATCGAACTCCTCATTTACTAAATGAATTGATATACCAGTTTGCGACTCCTTTGCTTCTAGGACAGCTCGATGCACATTTGCTCCGTACATACCTTTTCCGCCATACTTGGGTAGCAATGATGGGTGCAGGTTGATGATGTTTTCAGGGTAAGCTGAAATCAATTCTGTTGGGATTTTACGCAAATATCCAGCGAGGACAATCCAGTTCACATCACGATCCGCACAAAATCGCTTCAATAATTCTCCGTCTGCTACTTGAGCATTCGTTTGTAGATAGGTAGCAACTCCCATTTCTTTCACGGATTCAATCACTTTCGCATTCGAATTGTTACTTAAAACAAATGCAACCTCAAGCGTTCGATGGTTCTTAAAATACCGGATCAAATTGAGAGCATTACTCCCTGTACCTGAGGCAAATATAGCTATTTGAGTGCGTGTCATACTGCAAATGTAGATAGTCTTGACTTATTACACATCATTTCTAGCAAATCTTCTTAGAAAAAATATGCCAGTACAGTTGGCTACTTCGGATTTTAGTAAATAGTTCTCAGATTAGTATTTATAATCTCTTTCTCTATATTTACAGTAAATCATACGCCATGTCAAAAGAATATCCCTTCATCCCATTTTCACAAGAAACTTACACGGAAGAAGAAATGATCGAGAGATCACGCAGCTTTTTCGAATGGGCAGATTGTAGGCGCTCAGTCAGAGATTTCTCATCAAAACCAGTTCCAAAGGAAGTCCTGGAGAACATTTTGATGACTGCCTCAACAGCTCCATCAGGAGCGCATAACCAGCCGTGGACATTTTGCCTTATCTCAAATGATGAGTTGAAATCTAGACTGAGGGAATTAGCCGAGCAGGAGGAGAAGAAATCCTATGGAGGAAGAATGAGTGATGAGTGGTTGGAAGATCTAGCTCCTTTAGGAACGGATTGGGAGAAAGAGTTTATTGATATTGCTCCATGGATAGTAATAGTTATGAAGCGAGCCTATGAATTTGGCGAAGGTGGGAAGAAACGTAATAATTACTACGTTGCGGAATCTGTAGGCATTGCGTCGGGTTTTTTGATCATGGCAATACAGAATGCGGGACTAGTAACATTAACGCATACACCTAGCCCAATGAACTTCATTGCGAAGGCATTAGAGCGCCCTGATAATGAGAGACCGTTCCTATTATTACCGATCGGATACCCCACAGATGACGCTAAAGTACCTGAGCTAACACGCAAATCAAAAGAGCAAGTGATTGAATATTATGACTAATAATTTTGTTTTGTGGTTCTTTGTGGTTTTCTTTGCGGCTGAATTAACCCTTAAAAAAACAAGTAATGTCTGACATCAAATCAAAAGTAGTATCTATCATAGTAGATAAGTTAGGTGTTGAAGAAAGCGAAGTTTCTAACGAAGCTAGCTTCACAAACGATCTTGGAGCCGATTCTTTGGATACGGTTGAGCTAATCATGGAATTCGAAAAAGAATTCAACATAGCTATTCCTGATGATCAAGCTGAGAATATCCAAACAGTTGGTGACGCAGTTAAATACATTGAAGAAAACGCTGGCTAAGCCAATACATTAAATAGTCGAATCGATCGTTTGAGTATGGAATTAAAAAGAGTAGTTGTCACTGGTCTAGGAGCCCTAACTCCAATAGGAAATAATATTTCTGAATATTGGGAAGGACTAATCAATGGTAAAAGTGGAGCTGCACCCATTACTCGTTACGACGCATCGGCATTTAAAACACATTTTGCTTGCGAACTGAAAGATTGGAAGGCCGAAGAGCATTTCGATAGAAAAGAAGCAAGAAAATTAGATCCTTTTTCCCAATATGCTATGGTTTCGGCTTCCGAAGCCATGGCAGATTCGGGTCTTATGGAGAACGACCCTAATCAAGACCGAATCGGTGTTATATGGGGGTCGGGAATTGGTGGACTTCAAACATTCCAAGAAGAAGCTAAGAACTTCTTCACTGGTGATGGTACACCACGAATGAACCCATTCTTTATTCCTAAGATGATTGCAGATATCGCTGCGGGACATATTTCCATTAAATATGGATTACGTGGACCAAATTATGTGACTGTCTCTGCATGTGCATCTTCTACAAATGCTATTATTGATGCCTTTAATTACATCCGACTTGGAAAAGCTGATGCAATTGTAACAGGAGGATCTGAAGCATGTGTAAACCAAATGGGAATGGGCGGATTTAATGCACTTAGAGCTCTTTCAACAAGAAACGACTCACCGGAAACAGCATCGAGACCATTCGATTTAAATCGCGATGGCTTCGTTCTTGGAGAAGGTAGTGGTGCACTAATTCTTGAAGAATACGAGCATGCCAAGAAACGCGGAGCAAAGATTTATGCCGAAGTGATTGGTGGTGGTATGTCTGGTGATGCTTATCACATGACTGCTCCTCATCCTGATGGATTGGGCGCTAAAAACACAATGATCGCTGCTTTGGAGGACGCCGAAATCGATCCGTCACAAGTAGATTACGTTAATGTTCATGGAACATCAACGCCTTTAGGAGATATCGCTGAAGTAAAGGCAATCAAGCAAGTTTTTGGAGAGCACGCATATGATTTAAACATCAGCTCTACAAAATCAATGACTGGTCACTTACTTGGAGCTGCAGGTGCTATTGAAGCAATTGCGTGTATCTTGTCAGTTAAAAACGACATTATTCCTCCAACGATCAACCACGAAACAGAAGATCCAGAATTGGATAACAAACTTAATTTCACTTTCCACAAACCTCAAAAGAGAGAAGTAAATATTGCTCTTTCTAATACGTTTGGATTTGGAGGACACAATACAAGTGTCATCGTGAAAAAAATGGTAGACTAAGATCGGTTTATTTTCCATCTTTTCTCGAAAAAGTCTTTCCTCAGAAGATCAGGAAATCGCAAAATTTATTCTAAAGAGATTTGGATACAGTCCAACTAACGTTGACCTATTTCGAAATGCCCTTACGCATAAATCAATATCGAATAGCAAAGCTGACCAAACTTCTAATGAACGGCTAGAGTTCTTAGGAGATGCTATTTTAGATTCCGTGATAGCTGAATTTTTGTACCAACGATTCCCGAACGAAGATGAAGGTTACTTGACAAAGATTAAGTCTAAGGTTGTGAGTCGACGTACGCTTGGAATGATAGGACATGAAATGGAGATTCATTCTGTACTGCGATACAATAAAAATAGAACGATCAAATTAGAAACGATCGAGGGAAATGCATTTGAAGCATTAATTGGAGCTATTTATTTAGATGGTGGCTTCGAAAGTGCACGGACCTCAATCAATAAGCACGTCTTCAGGAAGTATGTCAATTTGAATCAGATTCTGGAGGAAGAGATCGATTTCAAATCAAAGCTGTTTATTTGGAGTCAAAAGAACCGATTACCAATCGATTTTGAAGTCTTAACGGAGGAAAATAACGGCTCAAGTTGGACTTACGTCGTGATGGTTGTCATCAACAAGCAAGAGTACGGAAGAGGTACAGGGACGTCTAAAAAGAAGGCAGAACAGGCAGCGGCAAAAGAGACCTTAGAGCTAATAGGAGAGGTCTAAAGAATAATTGATTCTCTATAAGTAGTATCTGGGTTGATGTAAAGTCGATATTCTTTGTTACCTTAATCATCTAACATCAATTAGACACTAATGAAGTCCACTATTTTAATTCTATCAACGATGCTTATCGGTTCATCTTTTGTATCGGCCCAGGCTCCAGAAGGGGTTGTTGAGATTGATGCTCAACCAAATACAACAACAACTTTTACAGGAAATTTGAATACAGGTGAAAAAATGGAGAGCCTGCGTTGGGCATCGAATAGTTCTACTGCATGCTTTCCAGCAACCCAAAACCCTAAATTCAGGGGTAATCATGTGTTATATGTTACAGAGATACCAAAGTACTCAAACATGGAAATCACTGTAATCCCAGACGATAAGAATGCGAACTTCAGTATATATGCGTACCAGGATGGAACAACTTCAAATGTTTATCCTCCCCAACTTTCTTCTTGCGTCTCATGTGAGGCTGAGCATAAGTGGGACTATCCTAAGCGCGGTAAAACGCAGGATCATACACGGTCTGTTAAATTAAACGCAATCAACAATCCATATCGAGTGGTTATTGGGGTTGTATGAGCAGATGGTCTAGAAGCTGGCGGCTATAAATTGGAAATTGAAGTAACTGGTCGTTATTCTGGAGATAGCCCAAAGAGGTTAATTGGCTAAAAAGCAGCCCTATTTTGGGTAAACCGTTTCAGTTAGGAGAATTCACTAATAATGACTGATCAAGGACGGTTTCTCTAACATTTTTGTCTATTATCGTAATGCTAAGTAAGTGAAAGATGAAAATAGAAGGGAATATAGTTGATATTGTAAACAAACGGACCTACAAGGGTGAGATTACTATTTTAAATGGTAAAATCAGTGCAATCCGGGAGTGTGAAACTGACCATGAGCAATTTATTATTCCTGGATTTATTGATGCTCACGTGCATGTGGAAAGTTCTATGCTTATTCCGTCTGAATTTGCTCGTATGGCAGTTTGTCATGGAAGTGTTGCAACTATTTCCGACCCTCATGAAATCGGTAATGTTTTAGGCAAGGGCGGCGTTGAATATATGGTGAACAATGGATTCAAAACCCCGTTCAAGTTTCATTTTGGTGCACCATCCTGTGTTCCGGCGACAATTTTTGAAACTGCTGGAGCTGAAATTACACTGGATGATATTGAAGAAATATTTCAGTTGCCTCGTGTTAACTACTTAGCAGAAATGATGAACTTCCCTGGTGTGCTCAATCGTGACCCGGAAGTGATGGCTAAGATAAACCTGGCGATAAAACTAGGAAAGCAAGTTGATGGTCATGCACCAGGTCTAATGGGTGAAGATGCGAAGAGATACATCGATGCCGGTATTACAACGGACCATGAGTGTTTTAGTAAACCTGAAGCAGTGAATAAGTTGAACCACGGGATGAAGATCATTATACGTGAAGGTTCAGCAGCTAAGAATTTCGAAGCTCTATGGTCATTAATTGATGAATTTCCTGAAGATGTAATGCTTTGCTCAGATGATAAACATCCAAACGATTTGGCCGTTGGACACATAAACGATCTGGCAAGACGAGCGGTTTCTAAAGGGTGTGATGTGTTCAATGTTCTGCGTGCAGCATCGTACAATCCAATAAAACACTATAAGATGGATGTTGGGTTATTACAATTGAATGATCCTGCAGATTTCTGTATCGTCAACAATCTAGTGGACTTCAAAGTGGGTGCCACTTATATTGATGGAAATCTGGTTGCTCAAAATGGTAAGACAAGAATAAACTCTATCAAGGAAGAAATAGTTAATAATTTTTCATGCTCCGAAATAGGATTGGAACAACTTCGAGTCGATGCACAATCAACCAATGTTCAGGTAATCTGTGTAGAAGATGGTCAATTGATCACAACAAAGGAAATTACAGAGCTTACAGTTGTTGACGGAGCACTTGTTCCAAATGTGGCAGAGGACATTTTGAAAATCGCGGTTGTGAATAGATACGAAGATGCTCCGCCAGCACTTGGTTTCGTTAAAAATTTCGGATTAAAGCATGGTGCAATTGCCTCTTGTGTGGCTCATGACAGTCATAACATTATTGCTGTCGGGACCAATGATAAAGATTTATGTGAAGCGATTAATGCAATTGTCAGAGAGAAAGGAGGTGTTTCTCTTGCGAATGGCGATGAGGTGAGTACGGTAGCCTTGCCAGTAGCGGGGATCATGTCAAATCTTGATGGATATGAAGTAGCTGAAGCTTATGAAAAACTTGATTTGCGGTCAAAAGAGCTAGGAGTGACATTAGCTGCACCATACATGACTTTATCCTTTTGTGCACTTTTAGTAATTCCAAAATTAAAACTGAGCGATAAGGGACTTTTCGATGGCGAGAAGTTTTGCTTCACGAGTATTTATGTTGATTAGTTCTTTTGGAGGAGAAACAACACGAAGGATTGGAATAATTGATCTGTTTCGTCCGATCGTTGATCACAATAGAACCTTGAATAGCCTCCATCGATGATGACACGACCTTTTTCTAGGGCCCCTGAGAGAATAAGTGGCTGATCATCTACCCAAGCCTCAACCTTTAAACGATAATCCATTGGGAAGGCTACAGTAGTCCTTCCTGCAGGAACGTTCTTAAGAGAATCAAGTTCCAAGTTCCCATTGTTTGATTCAATTTCAGCGTCTTCCGCTTGGTACTCTCCAAAGCTCTCCTTGAGATATAGTCTTTTTGTGACCTGGTTTGCCTCAGCTTGAAGTGGCCAATTTTCTGCTCCAAGGTAGACGCCTCCACCTCCTTCAGCGAAGTGAATTAGTCGATCAACATCTTTATCACGTAACGTGCTAGTTGATGTTGAAAAGACGAAAATTGTTTTGTAAGCTTCTAATGATGAAGGAAGCTCTGTCTTGCGATCTACCTTAGAATCATCGATGCATATAGTTGAGTGGTTTCCAATTAAGAGGATATACCGATCTTCTTGTCCATAACTGACAAAGCATATTAGAAAAATAAATATCAAGTAAAATCGCACATTAGAGAGTACACTCTAATCAAGCTTTCGTTCAGCGAAAGGCCTGAGAGGTATTAAATAGCTTAGTTTTCTCGCTGAAAACTAATTTGATACAGTTTCTAATCTTCTCCAAATTGCTTAAAACTAAAGACTATTCCTGATTCATCTTTCATGTTGGAATAAGTAACCATATATGTCATTCCGTCACTATATTCCCATGCATCAATATAAGTGAGATCACGACCAGTAAACTTACTAGTCACAGGGCCTGTAAAAGTTGACTCGTAGTTAGCTTTCAATTTTGCCTGAGATCAATCTTCATCTAAGAGGGTTTCGAACCCAACACTCTTTCTAACATCCAATGGATAGTTTGTTTGGGATAGTACCTTGGCCGTATCTCCATCAATAATCGCTTGGACATTATCTTTCCAGAACGCTTCTGCTCTAGCTTCATCTTGAATTTGACGAAATAGGTGCAATTGATGCAATAGCTAGAATTAACTTCCTCAATAAATAGAGTTATTGAATTACTGTGATAAAACCAGAAGTTTCTTCCGAACCACCTAATTTAGACTTCACATCGATCTTATAGAAGTAAGTGCCTTCATTCACAGGATTACCGGATTTAGACGTGCCATCCCAGCCCTGAAGCAGATCGGTAGATTCGTAGACAACTTCACCCCATCGATTAAAAATGAAAACAGTCCCATCCATATTACAAGAATTTGAAAAGTAGAGTAAATCATTTATTTGATCTCCATTTGGTGTAAATACGTTCACAGGGAGTAGTTCGCAATTTTCTTCTTCAGGTTCAGATGGACCTGGTGGTAGAGGTGGTGTTGATCCGAAACACGCATCACTTATTTTACCATTGAATATATCTTTCCCCTGAAACGGACTTACTGTAATACTGTCGAAAGTCATCGTTTCAGTGAAGTATCCAGTAAAATAGACATCACATCCATTCACATCTACACTTGCTGCACGATCAAAGTCGGGACCTCCTCCTCCGAGAACCCAATGAAAGTTACCTAAGGTATCCATCCCAGCGATAAAGGCTTGAACGCTATCACCGTTAGAACTTATTGGGAACAATCCGAAGCTAGCATCACTGCTGAACTGACCAGAAACGAATATGTTTCCTTGATCATTAGCTGCAAGTCCAGTTACACGATCTTTACCTTTCTTAGATCCTGCTTTTGTCGCCCACATCCATTGTCCGTCCTTAGCTAAACGGGCAACAAAGCCGTCACGACCACCAGCACTTCCGTAATTATTTAAATACTGTGCGCCAAAGTAAGCGGTGTCTCTGAATTCACCACCAACGTACATCGTATTATCGTTACCGAAAGTAATCGCGTCACCACGATCATCAAGCAGACCTCCTGCTTGTGACACATGTTGGAAGTTTCCACCAGAATCATACTTGATAACGTAGATGTCTTCACCACCAAAGCTGGTTAAGCTAGTGGTGCCAAATGTTCGCGTATCGACGAAACCACCTGTTACATAAATGTTGTCTTCATCATCAACAGCTACAGCGTTGTCTCTGTGCTGGTGAATCCCTTCAAATGTTCGCACCCACTGCCATGTTCCATCACCAGCCAGCTTGGCTAGAAAGGCAACCGAGTCCAAAGGTGCTAATGTGATTGAAATCCCATCAAAAGTCGCTTCATGTGGTGCCCCGTCAATGTTTGATAAGAACCCAGTAACATAAATGTTTCCTTGACTATCTGAGATTAAATCTTGACCATGGTCATCTTGATAAAGTGTTTGCGGCAATCCATTTTCATTTGTACCAAAACTCACGGAACCGTCTGAATTACCCGCATTTTTCATCCAGATTTCATTTCCATTGTTATCCAACTTGACAACAAAAATTTGATCTGTAAATGAGGATGAATTATACACCGACAATGATCCCCAATCTAGTCCTCCCCAACATGTTCCAGTTACATAAACGTTTCCAGCAGGGTCTAAACATAATCCGAGTCCTCGATCATCGTAATAGTTAATTCCATTTTTCACCCAAACATAATTCCCCATTGGGTCTATTTTGGCCACATATACCTCTTTACTACTCGCGAATGAGTAACCGGTATAAAAAGGACCAAAATTTGCTTCCGAATTATAGTATCCAGTGATGTATGTAAAGCCGGCGTCATCCACTTTAATCGTAGTTCCTTTGTCCGAACCAAAAAGACCGGCGGTATTAATCCATTCAGTATTTTGTGAGAGAGCAGCACTGCTTATTAGAACAATGAGTAGAGATGACAATGTATGCTTGAGTAAATTCATATTAGAAAGAGATAGTGTAGTATTCATCATATAAGACGTAAAATAGGAAGAATTAGTTGTTCTCGCGAATGTTTAGCCCTATATTATAAGGAAACCCAACCTCACTATGAATCACATCGAATTCGGAAAAGAAGGAGAGCGCCTTGCAGTAAATCACCTTTTATCAAAAAATCATTCCATCCTCAATCTAAATTATCGATACCGTCGAGGTGAGATCGATATTATTTCAGAAAGTGGTGCGTTCATTGTTGCAACTGAGGTTAAAACAAGACAGTCTAGAAAGCATGGTAGTCCGGCTGATGCAGTTTCCAGATCCAAGCAGAGGCAGTTGGTTCAAATCATGGATGCGTATATCATGGAATCGAACAATGACAAAGAGGTACGCTTTGATGTCGTATCAATCATCTTGAATCAATATGAAGCGTCAATTGAGCACATTGAAGGCGCATTTTATCCTCTGGTGTAGTAACCGTTTAGTGTCTATGGAGTCGGACCACCGCTTTTTCTTATCTTTGCAGAAAATAATACGCTAGATATGGGCAGAGGAAGAGATACGAACGCAGGGCGATCGGGAGGCAGAGGGAATGACACGAAAAAAAAATCGTCTCAAGGAAAAAGTACGTCGGAACGTAAGAATGTAACTGCCCGTGATAAAGGGAAGTATATAGATTTTAAGGATCGTGCTAAGAAAGGTGATCCGTTACCAACTTTTGGTGAAAATGTACGGCTTAACAAATACCTATCAAATGCAGGAGTTTGCTCGAGAAGGGAAGCTGATGTCTTGATTCAAACAGGACTTGTAGCAGTGAATGGAGAGGTTGTAACAGAAATGGGATTCAAAGTCAGTCCAACTGATGAGGTCAAGTATGATGGTGGAACAATTGCAGCTCAAAAGAAACAATATGTCCTTTTGAATAAACCAAAAGGGTTTGTAACTTCAATGGATGATCCTTTCGGAAGAAAGAATGCTATGACACTTGTTGCGAAGGCATGTAAAGAAAATGTGTTTCCGATAGGAAGATTAGGGAAGGACACGACAGGCCTGGTCTTGTTTACAAATGATAGCGATTTGGAGAAAAAACTGATGCATCCTAAGCATCGTGCAGGCCAGTTGTTTCATGTCGCGCTGAATCGTAAAATGAAACCCGAGCATCTAGCGGCTCTAACAAGCGGTGTTTTGTTGGAAGATGGAACAACCAAGTTTTCAAAAGCTGAGTTCGTTAGCGATACGGATTCGCGCGAAATTGGAATTGAATTTCATTCCGGGAAGAACCAAATTGTTCAGCGTGCACTAGAATCTCTAGGTTACGCTGTTGTAAAAATGGATCGTGTGACCTATTCAGGCTTGACAAAGAAAGATTTACCAAGAGGAAACTACCGACATTTATCTGAGAAGGAAGTTGGGTTTTTAAAAATGACATAATGAAAAAAGTATTCATATTTCTATTACTCGTTGTTGGTATAACTTCATGTAAAACGGACGATACGAAGGAGATTCCCTTGTCAGAATCAGTTAACATTTTTGGGGATTATTTCTATGAATATGATACTATTCCAAAGATTTACGTTTATAGAGATGTGGCAGGTGGTCTTGAAGAGGAGTTTCACCGCGTTTTAGGGATTGAAGACACTCAGGGAAAGCATGTTGTGGTTGAAATATATGCGGATGACGGACGAATTTTGGAAGCGTTGAATTACAACGTGGATAGCTTAAATCTTATGGATCATATGGTGGTTGATACAGCTCTCATTAAGCGAAAAGCTGAACTTTTCAAGAATCAAATGATCCCTCTGGATAAGACCAATCGTGCAGAGTTTGCTAGTCGTTTTGCAGGTATTCGCGATTCTACACTGTTTTTGAAAGAGGTGAGTCGTCTTTACAAAGAGAAATTAAAGTTGGACGTAATGGGAAAGAAGCAAGAAGCTGTCACTTTTACGGATGACATTCGCATTACACTTTTCAACCCATTCACAAGGATGGAAGATGTTAAGGAAGGTAGATCTATTTCATACTTTGCAAAGGGATATGGATTGGTTGAATGGCATACAGAGAATAAACTAGGCCACTTCCGACTGGAAAAGATCATGTCACAGGAAGAGTTTGTGAACCTAATGAGTAAACCATGATGAGATTACTATTTGTTTTTCTATTGATATTTGCGCCTCTATCGGCTCAAAGTCAAACTCAATGGAGTAAGAAAAAGCAGAAGATTTCTGTCGCACAAGGTACTTTATTCGGCTACTGGGGATACAATCGAAGCGCATATACCAAGAGTAACCTACGTTTTCTCGGTCCTGGTTATGACTTTACAATGCAGGGTGTAGAAGCTTCAGATAACCCTTCTAGAATTGGAAGCGGTCACTACATCGATCTTAAAAAGATAACAGTGCCACAATTCAATGCAAGAGTTGGATATTACTTCAAAGATCATTGGGCAATATCGTTTGGATACGATCATATGAAATACATATTCAATGATCAAAATGAGGTGCTGTTAAGTGGTCAGATTGATCCAGGAGTGGATACTGAAACGAATCTTTCTGGGATTTATAATGCCGAACCTATAACTACCGACAGAAAGACCTTTCATTATGAAAACTCAGATGGTCTTAACTACTTGCGCTTTGAATTAACTCGATCGGATTTACTCTTTGGTTTCGGAGATAAAAAACAATTCATGATTACTTCAAATCTAGGAGTTGGAGCTGGAACGATTTTATCATTTAATGATTTTACGTTTGCGGGTAAAAAGAATGTAAGAACAATATCGATGTCTGGATATGGAATTTCAGCTCATGTTGGACTACGTTTTGAATTCTTCCGTCATGTATTCTTGCAGTCTACTCTGAGTGGGGGATTCCACCATCAACTTGCAGTGAAGAATAGACCGAATGATCCATCTGCAATTACGAAGCATAAGTATGGTTACGGTGAACTGCATACAGTTCTAGGATTCTTGATCTATATCAGACCAACTAATTCTTGCGATAGTTGTCCTGTTTGGTAGACTTCCTTAGAGTACCGAGGATATTCTAAATCCGTTACCCCGATTAACAACGGTAACTTCCGCTTCGACATTATCGCTTTCGTATTTGAGATAATAGGAAAGTTTCACTGTCGTAACTCCATTACTAATATTTGTGTCGAAGCCTATTTTTTTCATTACCTTAAGGAGCTTACCTCGAGCAGGATCATTCCCAAGAACTTGTAGTTCGGATATATATTGATCAGAATTTCCCACAGGCACATCCATCAATTTGGATGCGGATTTGTAGTCCTCTTCAATAAGAAGTGTAAAGAACTCTTCTGCGCATTCTTTTCCATCGCCAGTCGCTTCGCAGCTGAGCATAGAAAGTACACCAAGAATAACAAAGAATAAATGGCTATATTTTTTCATGTGAGTGAAGGTTGATTAAAGATAGGAAATTATCTGACTGACTAGTTGTTAGATGACTCTTCAAGGTGTTTTTTGATTGTTATATTTGTGTCATTAATCATTTCGAGGATCCAATTTAAAACTATGAAATCAGCTTTACTTCTTGTAACAATTATCCTCATTTTTACTCGCTGTAGTGATGGGACTAAGAATAAAGCAAATGTGCTAAAAAATATGGGTTAGCCGACACACTTCTTTCTACTCAAGCAACATTTTTTGATTATGATTTGGACTGTGACTTGGATGCTTACGTAATGAATATTCCTGAGGAGTTGTTTGCAATGAGTCAGAAAGAAAGGATTGAAATGTATCGAGGACATGAGAATGAATCTGATCATTTTTACAGGAATGATACTGGGCATTATACTTGGAACAATGAGAGCATTTCTAGTAGGAAGAAATAATGCTAGACTCAAGTTATTCCTCAAAAACTAGAAAGGAGACTGCAATTGCGTCTAATCTTTCTTTCCGCCAACTCTAAAGTCAATTCTATAATAGAATATTGGTAAGAAACCTAGTTGAGTTTTTTCAGCAATTGGTTCCTGTGTTGGATCAGCTAAATTTGGAGCATAAGCCAAGCTAAGTAAATTTCGTGTATTCAAAATGTTCACTAAATCCAAGCCAATTTCATGAGTAATGCGCTTTGTATTAAGCTTCCAACCGATTTTCACATCAGCTCGGAAATAATCCTTGAATTGGCGCTCATTGAACAATGAATCCATGTAGATAACTTCATTTAATAATTCAGATTGAGCAGCATCAACATATCCATATCTTCTTCCGCCTGCTACAGTAACTTTAGCACCAATGGAGATAGACTGGCGTGCATTAATTTTGAATTCTTTCCCACCAAGAAGATTAGCAATATAGGTTCCGTTATACGACGTGTTTCTAAGAACTCCGTCACTTCCTCTATACTTCGAGTCATAAGCTGTAGCTGAGAACAAGAAATAGAATGATTTATCGAAGAATTTCTGAACGGTAAGTTCTATTCCGTAGTTGTAACCGTCACCAGTGTTTTCAAGAGGCTCTGGGAAGAAACGCGCAAACCCTGACCCCATGTTTATTAACGAGAAAGATGATGGAGCTACGGTTACGGGTACGTTGTAAACATATTGGTAATACAACTCAGTTTTGACATTTAAACTCTTCTTAAATGATTTTTCATATCCCAGTCCTGAATGTAAGCTTCTTGAAAAGTCCATATTATCATTATAATAGACCTTATTACCATCAGTATCGTATTGATGATAAAAGTATGTATACATTGGTTGTGTCTGACTGTGCACACCTGCACCAGCAAATATGGCCTGGTTACCTTTCATTTTTAAGCGCCACCCAATTCTCGGTTCAGCTGGACTGATTGAGTTACCTTGAGAAAAGTATTGGCTATGAATTCCAGCAGTGAAATCCATGTTCTCGGTCACACGCCACTTCCATTGTACAAATGGCTGCAGCATAATAGCGTTGCCAATATAGTCCCAACGATCGATCATTTCTGTATGTGGAATGTTCAAAGCTGAATCTCGCATGTTGAAAAAATACATGTCAGCATTTAAACCAAATTTGATCAAGTGTCTCCGGTTGATTTTGTGATTTACACTTACAAATACTGATGCCTTTGACACCTGGAAAAGGTATCCCATTAGTGGGTAGAGTGAATCTACTGAAATAGAGTTGGTCGTCGTGTCTATGGAGCGAATTAAAAAATCATGATGAGATCGTTGACGCTCATGTGAGAATGCAACGGTAGAAGTTAAATATGTGCGCTCATTGATTGGTTTTTTTAATGTGAAACCACCAACACCCATAGCAGTTCCAAAGTACTGATCGCGGTCACCCTCTCCAAACACATCATCTGAATAGGTGGTTTGATCCGAGATTAGAATTTCAATATCGCTTGCTCCTCCAATCGCGAAAAAGGATAGTGAACCACCCTTTTTCAGTTTCCAGTTAAATTTTAAGGCACCATCTCCATATAATGGAACAGCATCCGTACCAATGCTCACGCCTAATGTTTGGAATAAACTAAGCGTCGAGTACCGCCCCATTGCCAAATAACTCGCTTTTCCATCTTTACTCATTGGGCCTTCGGCCATAATTTCGGTACCAAGGAATCCAAATTGACCGGTGAACTCATGCCGCTCGTTATTTCCGTTTCTTAATTTTAAATCAAATACTCCAGAGGTAGAATTACCATATTCTGCTGGGAATGCACTCATGAAAAAATCAGAGTTAGCGAGCATTTTATTATTAAGGATAGAAACTGGACCACCAGTGGAACCTGAAATTGCGAAATGTGATGGGTTGGGAATATCAATTCCTTCTACCTTCCAGACAACACCTAGTGGTGAATTACCGCGAATGACAATATCGTTTCTAGAGTCATCAGCTCCGCCAACACCTGCAAAGTTAGATGCCATTCGTGCTGGGTCTGATCGAGATCCTGCATATCTATCTGTTTCTGCGACACTGAACTGTTGTGCTGATATTAGTGCCAGCTCGTTGATTACCTCGCCTTTCTTTCGTCCCATCACAACAACCTCTTCTTGATCTTGAAAGCTTTCGAGTAAAGGGACATTAAAAATTGCTTGTTTTCCAGAGTTAACTTCGATTGTGATTGTGTTGGCATCGTATGCCATAATTGAGGCCGTAAGTTCGTGCTTACCTACTGGTACTGCGTTTATCTGGTAATTTCCGTCGAGATCAGTGAGCGCTCTATACAGTTTGTTAGTGTCCTCGGTGAAAATCTGAACCTTTGCTCCAACTAACGGGTATTTAGTTTCAGAATCGAATACTTGACCACGAACTACCTGAGTTGGCAATTGGGCAAAAGATGAGAAGGACACCACTAGTGAAAGTGAGAGTAACAAATAGTTTTTCATAATAGCTTATTTGTTCGAGTTCATTTCTTTCTGATACTCTTCAGCAGTCCATTCTTTTACATATACCTCAGTAAAGCTGAAGCTATTCAAAGAGTTAAAATGAAAATTGCGTAAATACGAGTGTGTGATTTCGATGTCACCTGTATACCAAAGTGGGATAATCGGTGGATCTTCTAACAAAGCAACTTCCGCCTTTGCGAAGAATTTCATTTGATCTGTCATCTTTTTTGAAAGTGTAGCCTCCTTGTAATACTCGTCGAATATTGGATTATGATAACGGGACTTATTTATAGGTGAAGGTGCCGTGCTATCTGTAGGGAGGTATCCTCCATAGAAATTCATTAGGAAGGTTTCGGGGCTAGGGTAATCTGCACTCCATCCTGAGCGAAAAATGTCTCCTTTTCCAGTTGCTCCATCAGTGGTGAGTTGAGGGAAAGTTGAACCGTCAATATTAATATTGATTCCGAGCACTCTGAATATTTGTTTGGCAAACTCATCAGCTATCGCAGAATGAGTTTCGTTAATATCGAATCTTAATTCAACAGAACCAAAACCTTCTCCCTTAGGATATCCAGCCTCGGCAAGAAGCTCTTTCGCTTTTTCCGGATCATAACTGTATCCAACTTCAGCGATGCTTTTGAAATCATAACCTTTAAGTGCTTTTGATACCGGAGGTGTGATTCCATATACACCTAAGTCGCTGTACTGGTTTCTTAGAATTTCTCTTCCAAGTGCGTCCTTATCGACTGCATAGTTAAATGCTTTTCTTACACGAGGATCTTTGAATCTGTCATCAGCAAGATTGAAATAGTAGAAATTAGTTTCGAGCAGTGGATTGTTTGCTAGGATTAATTTTGGCGGCTTATCATTGAAATCTTTAATTCGTCCCTCCAACATCATTGTGATTCGACTTGTAGGCAATCCAACAATCAGGTCGGTCTCACCATTTTCGAACATATCGAGTTGCTCAAGTTTACGTGATTGGAAAACAAAAACAAGACTATCTAGGTATGGGAGCGCATTACCCGCCTCATCCTTTAGGTAGTATTCATTGTTTTTAGTCAATGTTAAAGTTGGAATCGGGTCAGTCTTGTATTCAGTATAAATAAATGGGCCGGTACCTATTACATCGGCTTCCATATTTCCATCTATAATTTTCTTTGAGACTATTGACGCAGTAACGTTTGTCAGCTTATTTAAAAAGTTATGATCTTCTTGAACCAGTTCTATTCTGACAATGTTTCCTTTTGCTGTAATCCCTGAGATAGATTTTGCTTTCCCCGCATTGTATTCATCTGCGCCCTTAACCAGGCCTTTCAGCATAAATGCATAGGTCGCTGGAGTTTCACCATCCGACCCTGCAGCACAACCCATTTCAAATGTCTTAAGAACATCTTCTGATGTCATCAATCGCTCTTCTTTTGAAGAGAAAAGATCATGTGGGTGAAAATAAACATCGTCTCGAAGTATGAATTCATAGACCTTCCCATCATCACTCTTGGTCCAACTAGAAGCTAACTTAGGTACAACTTTTGTTGTCTTCGGATCAATCCCTACAAGTCCTTCTGTGATCTGAGTAAGTACGGTCGCCGAATAATAATCTAAAACTTTTCTTGGAATATAAGTTGATGGCTCGTTATCTAGCGCCATTGTAACCGTGCCTCCACTAAATTCAAATTGCTTCACTTCTTCTTCTGAGCAGGACGTGATCAAAATTACGAGAGTAAAGATTGCGAATAGTTGCTTCATGAAGACTTCTTTTAAGAGTAAATACAAGAATAAGAAAATTCTTAGAACTACGTCCTATCCGAACTAAGTAAGTTTCTCACAGTCTGTTAAGAGAAAGGCATTTTCCTCAGATATTGGACTAAATTAATTAAACAAAATGCGTCTATTCCAGATAAAACGTGTTATATTTGTCCGTTGTTAAAGGAAAAACAGCCTATCTCACTATAGACTCTATCCTGATTGTCACTATGATTACAAGTAAATGAAGGGACTTATTTTATTTTTCGCAATGTTTTGCACTGGTTTGACAGCTATGGCTGCCCTATCTGTTCAAGGCACCTACCAAGGGAAAAATTTGTACGTACAGAACCCAATGGATGACGAAGGGTTTGGTTACTGCGCAACTAAGGTTACAGTGAATGGTGACATCATGCCTGGCGGGACTAGTATGGGAGCATTCGAAATTGATTTTTCAATGTTTAATATTGAGATTGGGGAACCAGTATTTATAGTTATCGAACACAATGATGGTTGTAAACCGAAAATATTGAATCCTGAAGTTCTACTTCCACGATCAACATTTTCGGTTGAATCGATTAATGTCTCGACAGCAGGAGAATTGAAATGGTCGACTTCTGGAGAACAAGGAAAGTTACCGTTCGTTATCGAGCAGTATCGTTGGAACAAATGGGTTGCAATTGGCGAAGTTCAAGGCAAAGGGTCGGGAGAAAATAACTCGTACACGTTTAAAGCAACTCCTCATTCTGGCGAGAATACTGTTCGTGTTGTTCAAACAGATCACTCTGGAACCAAGCGACCATCGTCTGAAGTAAAATTTGTATCTTCTACTTCTAAAGTAACGAAAACTCCGGCTAAGGTTAAAAACGAAATTAAATTCCTTGCGAATGGATCAAGCGTTCAGACTCGTTATGAGATCTACGATGCTTATGGAAATATTGTAAAGAAAGGAGTTGGATCTAAAGTAAATTGTTCTAACCTGCTTAGAGGTGTTTACTACATCAATTTTGATAACGTAAACGAGAAGTTCATTAAGAACTAGATACGTAATAGATATTTGTAAGCCTTGTTCTTAGTTGAGCAAGGCTTTTTTAATGTGATTTATGGTAAAACGAATAGAGCATTTAGGAATAGCGGTTGAGAGTATAGAGGATGCTTTGCCTATGTTTGAGACATTGTTTTCATCCGAGTGCTATAAAGAGGAGGTCGTTGAATCGGAAGGAGTAAAAACTGCTTTTATCCAAGTTGGTGAATCGAAGATTGAGTTATTGGAAGCGACAAACTCCGATTCTGCTATCGCGAAGTATTTGGAAAAAAACCGAGGAGGATTCCATCATGTGGCATTTGAAGTTGATGATCTAGATGAAGAATTAGTTAGACTGAGTAAAGAAGGGTTCAGACTTATTCATCAAACACCTAAGGACGGTGCAGATAATAAGCGAATCGCGTTCTTGCACCCAAAATCAACGAAAGGATTACTCGTTGAGCTATGTCAAGAAAAGACCTTAGATAGCATTTGAATCGAATCCAAGTGATGTGTTTGTAGGTTAACCTGTTTTGCGCCTTCCAAGTGTTGTGCTGAATCATCTATGAAAAGGGTACGTCTTGGATCCAAGCTATTTTCATTACACACAAATTCAAAGATTTCTTTGTTTGGCTTGCGCATTCCCATCTCATAGGAGAGGTAAGTCTTTTCGAAGTACTTTTCGAACCTAGTATCGGTTGTTTCATACCATTTTTCTAGGGCATATGGAAGGTGTATTTCGTTCGTATTGCTTAAGAGAAATATCCTGTACTTATCTTGGATTGATTGAAGTAAGTCGATAGTTGAATGCGGAACGTCTAGAATCATTGCGTTCCATGCTTCTATTACCTGTTCTGTACTAGTATCATTAGGTAAGTACTTCATTATTCCACTGATAAATTCTGCTGATTGTATTGCGCCAGTTTCTATGTCGTCAAATAAGTTTTCTTGAGTTGCCTGAGAATAGAGTTGGTGGAAGTTTTCAATGCCAAGAGATTTAAATGCCTTTATAGTACGTTCGTAATCCAAGTTTATTAGAACACCTCCGAAATCGAAAATTATAGCTTCTATTTTAGAATCAATCATACTTCAAAGAAACAAAAAAGGAGTCCCGTTTGGAACTCCTTTTACAAATAATGTTTCTCTTCTTATTTTGCCTTTAACGCTAGATCCAGCTCGAATTCTACAGCTGGTGATATACCATCTCCTGATTCTGGATCTTTCTGAAATCCTGGAATTCCAAGGTCCTCGAAGTTTACGGTGAACGAACCAGAGATTGATGCTTTTGAGTCTTCATTTTTAAGATCTACTTCAACATCAATTGGCATTGTTTGGCCTAATATATTGAGTTCTGCCGATAAAGTGCCGTCGTTATACTCTCCCAAGGAAACCTCAACTGTTGGGAATTTAGTAGTATGGAAAAAGTCTTCTGGTTTATGATACTCATTGTCATCAAGCCCCATCAAGTGTTCAACCAGACCTTGACCTCCTGGCTCAATAATTGAAGTCATATCAACTACGAATGATCCACTTTCCAGCTTGTCTAACTTCATTGAGAGCGCGCCTTCAGAGAAGCTAACGGTGCCGATATGTGAATCATCACCATGACGCCCTGTCCATTGTAATGATGAGTTTTCTGTATCTAGCTCGTATTCTATTACTGCTACTTCCTCGTTGCTCTCATCTGTCTCAGCATCTGTAGTTGAACATGAAGCGGCAAATAATCCGAACGCAGCAAACAGTAAAAATTGTTTTCTTTTCATCGTTGTATTTGTTTGTTTCTGTAAACATACGAATAATATATATACCACGGTAAATAAAGTAAATTTATTTTCAATATCACTGATTTATCCGTTTCTAAACTACTATCTTCGAACCAATGAAATTGCACCTTGACGACACTACTTATATTGACACGAATGAACCATTGGATTTATCGATTCCGCTCGTTAACTCAGAAGAGAATCCTACAGCATGGTATGTTGAGGCTCCAAAGTTTGAGGTAGTTCGTACTGAGAATTATATCGGCTCAGTTCAGGAAGGGGGAAGTGTAAATTTTAGGAATGTGTTCTTTAATCCGCATGGTCACGGCACACATACCGAATGCTTGGGGCATATAACAAAACAGGTTCATTCTGTTAATACTGTTCTCTCAACATATTTTTTTAAAGCCAAGCTAGTTTCAATTTTACCGAAACGCATCGTTCAAAAAAATGGGGATATTGATTTTATTATCACTCCCGATCAATTAAATCTTGATACGTTTGAGGCCGAGGCTCTAATAATTCGAGCACTCCCTAATGACTCGAGCAAGATGAATCGACACTATTCAACAACTAACCCACCTTACTTCGATGTTCGATGTGTATCAAAGTTGATTACAGCCGGTGTTGTTCATTTATTAGTCGATGTACCGTCTGTTGATCGTGAATCAGATGAAGGCGAATTGGCATTTCACCATGCTTTTTGGGAAGTTCCAAGTAATCCCAATTTTAAGCGTACGATCACTGAGCTGATATTTGTCGATAATTCAATCGAAGACGGTGACTACATCTTAAATATTCAAATGGCGCCTTTTCAAAATGATGCGTCTCCTAGTAGACCAATTCTATATCTACCAAAGAAAAAATAAGGCACAAAAAAAAAGAGTCGATCTCTCAACTCTTTTTTTAGTAGTAGTAGTTTAATTTTTTTAGTAGTAATTTCAACAACAACTTCTTCAATTTAGTGAAGAATAAAACCATGTAGTAACTTAAGAAATAAAAAATCAGGCATTTTCTCTGAATCTTGTGCAAGCACGTCTTCGAACCGGAAGATATTAAGAACTGTTATACTCTTTTAATCAAACTAGAAAATGAGCTGCCTCTCCAAGCAGCGTATCCAACCGTATATGTCAAAGAATCTAAATTGAGAGAAAATAGCCTGATATCTCTCCTTATTTCTTATGACCAATGTAAGGCATCATTTTCGATTTCTGGCGCTAGATGAATATTGAGTTCTTTTAACTGAACAAATTGCCTTTTTCAATGAATTTTCATTTTAGAGATTCTCCAATCGCTTAAAAAACACCTCTCTTTTGGCAGGAGACAAAGGCACTTCAGAGCCATCTTTCATAACGACTGCTCCGCCATTCTTCTTATCATAACGATCTACATAATCTATGTTTATGAGGTGCGATTGCTGTACTCTCAAGAAATTATGCGCCGCAAGAAGTGTTTCATACTCCTTTAAGGTTTTAGAAACCAAGATTTTTTTATTGTCTTTTAGAAAGAATGAGGTGTAGTTTCTATCAGCCTCACATCGAATGATTTGTTCCAGATCTACGACATGAACACTTTCTTGTGTTTTAAGCACTAAGCGTCTTTTCTCGTTCGATTGAATATTCGAATGAAGGGCATCGAATTGGCCATTACTCTTTTCAGAATCCACAAGCTCTAATGCTTTCTCTAATGCAGCTTTTAATTCGCTGGCATCAACTGGCTTCAGCAGGTAATCTAGGGCACTAAACTTAATGGCCTTAATTGCGAATTCCTCATGAGCGGTAATGAAAATTACTTCGAAGTTTTTATTCCCGATAGATCGAATTACGTCAAAACCAGTTCCATCTGGCATTTGTATATCAAGGAAGACAATGTCGGGATTGTGCTTCTCTATTGCTTTAATTCCAGACTGTACGTTTTCACCCTCTGGGATAGTCTCTACGTCAAACCCAAATGAATCGATCATTTTAGCAATGAGAGATCTTGTTCTATTTTCGTCGTCAATAATTAGTACTTTTTTCATTTGGTTAGTTTTGAGTGTTAGTACCTACAGTATATGGTAGTGCTATTAACACTTTGGTTCCTGTCTGTGCTTCGTTATCGTAATCTTCAACTCGCATGTAGCCTTCAGTGCGATACTTTTTATTTAAGTTATTTATTCGTTCTCGGGTAATCGACATAGCCATACTCTTATGAGCAGAGCTCTTCTTGTTTATTCTAGACGCTTTTCTACCAATTCCGTTATCTTCAATTGTAATAGTAAGCATTCCATCGGCTTTGGCAAAACTTATTTTTATGAAGCCGCCATCAACTGTATGCAGTTGGCCATGCTCAATAGAGTTCTCAATAAAAGGCTGGGTGATCATTGGTGGGATGATCGAAAATTCGTCTAATACGTCGTCTTCAGCTTCGATATAAAACTGGAAGCGATCTTCGAAACGCAACTTTTGAGTTTCTAAATACTTGTTCAGAATTTCAATCTCGGTCTGAATAGGAATGAATTCTTTCGGCGAATTTTCTAAGATTAATCTCATCAATCGTGAGAAGTTTACTAGAAATTTCGTGGAGTTGGTAATGTCATTTTCATAAATGTAACTCTGGATCACAGACATTGCATTAAAGACAAAATGCGGATTCATCTGAGTCCGAAGTAGAGTCTGTGACATCTCTGCTTCTTTCCTTTCTTGATTTAATTTTGTTTGCTTCCAACGATAGAATAATATAATTCCTGCAAGAATTATAATAATCAAGAACGCAATGATAATGTAGGTCTGAAGATTGTTTCTTAGCTGACTGTTTTCTAATTCTGTTTGAGAGAGGTACCTTTCTTGACTAGCTCTTTCTATCGAATCGGCTTGTGATGTAATTAAACGCTCACGTTGCTCTGACCTATACGACTCACTCAATTCGGCAATCTTTGTCGCTGCCTGCAGGGTGGTATTACTATCAACATAATCGAGGTAATACTGCATATACTCTAGGGCTTTTTCAGTATTATTCGTTTCCTCGTATACCTCTGCGATGACCCTATAGGTGCCATATATTTGATTTTGAGCCCCAAATTTTTCCCGGATTTCAATCGAATGATTCAAGTGATTTAAAGCCCTTCGATACTTTTTCTGCTTCTGAAATACAGTTCCAACGTTGTGGTAGACACCGGCAATTTTCTCACGATTATTCGTTGATTCATAGTATACGAGGGCAGTATTTAGATTGGTGGATGCTAAATCATATTTCTTTTGTTCTTTGTAAATCATCCCAAGTACATTATGAGATTCTCCAAGACCATTAAAGTCATTCAAAGGAAATAAAAACTCGATTGCTCGATCGGTATTTTCTTGAGCAAGTTGGAATTGATCTCGCTCCAATTGAACCTGAGCAAGATTAGTAAGTGATAGGGCCATCTGACGGCGATCATGAACCTTCTCAGCATACTGAAATGATCGCTTAAAATAACCGGTGGCATCATCGAGATTTAAGATTGTTGTCTGTTCTTGTCCAAGCTCACGAGAAAACTTCGCCATCAGGTAAGTATTCTGCACCGTCTCAGCCAATCTAAGACTAATGAAGTTTTTAGCTACACTTAACTCAACTTGGCCGAAGAAATCATAAATCTGTGCTTGAATATTAAAAGCTTTAGCGAGTATAGTTTTGTCCGCTGATCGCCGACCATAGCGAATGGCCATATTAGAATAATAGAGCGCTGAGTCTTTTTGATTGACCTGCATGAAGTTGAGGGCAATGTGACCATGCGCTTCAGAAATCTTAGCATTGCTTTTATTCCTTTTCGCAATTTTCAAAGCGTACTTCAGATAAAAATCAGCGGTTTCAATTTCTAACAAAGTACTATGATAATACCCGAGGTGACGATAAACCTTAAAGAGAACATCGTCAGAATTTAATTGATTTAGAAAGGGTTGGCAGGCAAGGATTTTCCTAAAATACTCCTGATTATCTCCTTGAATAAGGGCTACTTCAGCACTAAAGAAGAGTGCGTTAAATCGCAATGAATCATCGAAATTTCGACTCTTTCTTAGAATAACCTCCTGAATTGAATCTGCGCGATAAATATTATTCTCTTTGTAATATTCCCCTAACGCTAACAGTCTTAAAAATTTCGTCTTAGGATTTTGTTCTGCTCGATGTGACTTGATGAGTTGAGCTTCGTGCGATTCTTGAGAAAATGCAAATATTCCCACTAGTAAAAAGACCAATGTTAAAAGGCATCGAGCAATATGCGGGTATTTAATTGTCACTTCCTGTAAAAATAAGAATTTCCGGGATGTTAGAACTATAAAATCCTTCGAATGGTGTGAAGACAAATCGCTATCTTTGCGACTTCAGATTACAGGATATTATGGATTATAACTTTAGAGAAATAGAGGCTAAGTGGAGAAAGCACTGGGCTGATAACAAGACATACAAAGTAGAAGAGAACTCTGACTTACCGAAATATTACGTTTTGGATATGTTCCCTTACCCTTCTGGGGCAGGGCTTCACGTTGGTCATCCTCTGGGTTATATTGCCTCAGATATATTTGCGCGATACAAGAGATTGAAAGGATTTAATGTCTTACATCCAATGGGATATGATTCTTTTGGACTTCCTGCGGAGCAATATGCGATTCAAACAGGGCAGCATCCAAGAATTACGACAAAAGAGAATGTTTCGCGATATAGAGATCAGTTGGATCAAATTGGATTCTCCTTCGATTGGGATAGAGAAGTACGCACATCATCTCCTGAGTATTACAAATGGACTCAATGGATCTTTAAGCAGCTCTTTAATTCTTATTTCGATAATACGCTAAACAAAGCATGTCCTATTGATAAATTGATTGCATCTTTCGAATTAAACGGAACAGAGGGGGTTGATGCTTGCACTGATTTTGAAGGCACTTTCACGCCGTCGGAATGGAGCTCATTCACAGAAAAACGAAAGGAAGAAACGCTCCAAGAATATAGATTAGCATATCTGGCAGACTCATGGGTGAACTGGTGTCCAGAGCTTGGGACGGTTCTCGCAAACGATGAGATTGTAAATGGAGTCTCCGAACGTGGTGGGCATCTCGTTGAACAAAAATTGATGCGTCAATGGTCAATGAGGATTAAAGCATATGCTGAGCGCCTTTTAGCAGGATTAGAAACGATAGATTGGACGGATTCTATTAAGGATATTCAACGTAATTGGATCGGAAAATCAATTGGTGCATCGGTTCAGTTCGAAATCGATGGATCGGAAAATAAGATCGAAGTCTTCACTACTCGACCTGACACTATCTATGGTGTTTCATTTATGGTTCTTGCACCTGAGCATCCTTTTGTTGATGAAATTACAACAGCTGAATATGTAGAAGGTGTTGCCGAGTACAAACGAGTAGCATCGCTGAAGTCTGAGCGAGATCGTCAGGCTGATGTCAAAAACATTTCTGGACAATTTACAGGAGCGTATGCAATTCATCCATTTACCGGAGAAAAAATCCAAATATGGATAGGCGACTATGTTCTAGCATCGTACGGCACTGGTGCGGTTATGGCTGTCCCATGTGGCGATCAACGTGATTGGGACTTTGCGAAGCATTTTAACATAGAAATAATCAACATTTTCGAAGATGTAGATATATCTGAAGAGGCCTATACTGAGAAGACTGGAAAGATTGCGAATTCTGACTTTTTGAATGGGTTGCCAATTAAGAAAGCGATGAAGCTCGCTATTTACGAGATAGAGCAAAGAGGATATGGTAAAGGAAAAACAAATTATCGATTACGAGATGCTGTTTTTTCACGCCAAAGATATTGGGGGGAACCATTTCCAGTTTATTACAAAGATGATCTTCCTTATTTAGTCGAGGATGCAAATTTACCCGTTACATTGCCGGACGTAGATAAATACTTGCCTACGCAAGATGGTGAACCGCCTTTAGCGAGAGCGAATGCATCAGATTGGAATCATTTCGAAGGGGATCGTATGGAATACAATACGATGCCTGGTTGGGCAGGAAGCTCATGGTACTTTTTGCGATACATGGATCCTACAAATGAGAATGAATTTGTAGCAAAAGAGAAAGTTGATTATTGGCAAAACGTTGATTTATATATTGGGGGGGCTGAGCATGCAACGGGTCACCTATTATATGCCAGATTTTGGACAAAGTTCTTACACGATAGGGATTTCATTCCGTTTGACGAACCATTTCAAAAAATGATAAATCAAGGGATGATTTTGGGTAAATCTGCCATTGCCTATATTGGAAAGGAAGACGGAAAACTTTACTCTTATGATGACATTAAAAGTGATGTCCGAAATCATCGACAAGTGAAAATCTTGATTGATTTGGTGGACGATAGCGAGGCAATTTTTATCGATAAACTAAGAGAGTGGCAACCTCAATTCAAGGATATCGAATTAGTGCCAAATTCAAATGGTCAAATTGTTGTTAAACGTGAGGTTGATAAAATGTCCAAGCGTTGGTTCAATGTTGTGAGCCCTGATGATTTATGCCAGAACTATGGTGCAGACACCTTAAGAATGTATGAGATGTTCCTTGGCCCTCTTGAGCAAAGTAAGCCATGGGATACAAAGGGAATTAACGGTGTAAATAACTTCCTGCGCAAGCTTTGGAGGTTAACTCATGATGCAGATAGAAACATATCTTTTGATGATTCAGCACCATCTAAAGATGCCCTAAAAACATTACATAAGACGATCAAAAAATTGGAAGATGATCTTGAGCGTTTTTCTTTCAATACTGGCGTATCGAACTTCATGATATGTGTGAACGAGTTGACGGAGCAGAAGTGTAATAATCGGGCTATTCTTAATGACTTAGTTATTCTTTTATCTCCATACGCTCCTCACATTGCTGAAGAACTGTGGGTGCAACTTGGTAACGAGGCTGGAACCGTCGGAAAGGCGTCTTTCCCTAAATTCGATGAGTCTCACTTGGTGGAAGCTAATTATGCGTATCCCGTTTCATTTAACGGTAAGATGCGTTTCAAAATAGAACTACCAACGACTCTTTCTAGAGAGGAAATCGAAAAGGAGGTGTTGGCTCATGAAACTTCGCATAAATGGCTCGAAGGTGGTAGTCCGAAAAAGGTGATTGTTGTTCCTGGGAAGATTGTGAATATTGTGATGTAGAAATTCTTCCATGGAAGAATTTCTACTATACAGCAAGAATTAGTTTCGAACTGTTACTTATTGAGTAATTCTTTATTATAGTTGTATAAACAACAGCTATGACTAAACAGATATTCTCCCTTACTGCAGTATTATTATTAGCGATTTCTACTTTCGGCCAAACCCAGAAGGCAACACTAGATGTTGTTGTAAAGAATAGAAGTAATGAAAGAATCCCCAATGATAAAATCACTTTTATCGGCCAAGAATCGAGATTAGAAGTTGTTGGAATAACCGATGTGAACGGAGAATTTGTAGTTCAACTTCCTGCAGGTGATGATTACGCAATCAAAGTAGAAATGATTGGCGAGGAGCTCGACTATAATACCTTTGGAGTGCCAAGTCCGCCACCAGGAGCGGTTTTTAAACCCGTGACATTGGAGATAATCTATGAACTTCCCACTTCTTTTGTCTTGGAAGATTTGTACTTTGAAAGTGGTCAATACAGTATCAAAAAGAAGAGCTATGATGGCTTAAACAAACTTGCGGACTATCTGGTTCGAAAGCGAGTTATGAATATCAGAATCGAGGGGTATACAGATAGTGATGGTAGCGAAAGTTCAAATCAGACACTCTCTGCAAACAGATCGAGTGCAGTGAAGAAATACTTAGTCCATAAAGGTGTCTCCGCGAATAGAATTAAGACAGTTGGTAAGGGGGAGTTAGATCCAATCGCTTCAAATGACACTCCTGATGGTAAGGCGAAGAACCGCCGTACGGAAATTCATATTATCGAGTAAATCGCTACTTTAGCCGCCTAGAACAACTTTAATCAAATTTAGCGGTAGGGCAGATGACATAGATTAAAGGTTTTGATACGCTACGAGCATACTCGATAATCCTTGTCATTAGTTCTCATCTTGGATTGAAAGCACTACTACCACAGGGTGATTTTGTTCAAGATAGATTCTGGGGGCTTATTTCAGGAGGGACCGGTGTAAACATCTTTTTCACACTAAGTGGGTTTTTAATCACTTCAATCCTATTAGCTGAGTTAGCAAAAAATAGTAGAATCAGTATTAAGAACTTTTATGTTCGTCGCTTCTTAAGATTACTCCCTCCACTGGTTATTTTTTTTGTTGCTACTGCAATTTTTATGCAGCAGGGAGTAATTAGTTCGAGCGGAGTAGGGTTAGCTTACTCCATGTTTTATGTCTACAACTTTGTACCAAACCCTTATTACACTGCTGAGTTAGGACACACATGGTCTCTAGCTATTGAGGAACAATTCTACATTGTTTGGCCATTCGCGATCTTAATTTTTAGATCTAAACTCCTATTGATGTTACTCACTTCAATAGTTATTCTGATCTGTGTTATCGTTGTTTGGATTATTCCTGAGCTCACGATTCTGAAAAATTACAATGTGGGGAGATGGTTTATTCCTGCAGTTGGCCCTATCCTTGGGGGAAGCTTGTTCGCGCTATTAAACACCTATTTAAGGGATAAGTGGAAATTACTCTTTCAGGGTAACAGGAAGTTCATTCTATTGATTGCAATATTACTCACATACCCATTGTATGCTCCAATTTTCTTATTCCCAGCTGGAATTGTAATCAATGCAATCGGGGTTGGATTACTCTTGGTTAGGATCAGTCTCAATCAATCTTCTAGAATTGTTTCTATACTCGAGTTTAAGCCACTGATGTATATAGGTAACATTTCATATGGCTTATATGTTTATCAAGGCCTCTTTCTTCGAACTGGGCCAGGGAGTGATTTCTGGATTCAACAATTCCCGATAAACATTCTATTCACATTCGTGACAGCTTTGATTTCCTATCACTTTCTAGAAAAGCCAATACTCAAATTGAAGTCAAGATTTAGATAGGAACCGAGAGTCTCCCCCTGTTTTGGCACAGGATTTGTTTTACTGTTTGCAATCAATGCTCTAAATTAGTAGAACACAATAAAAATCGACTCATGAAAAAGTACATATATTTCTTAGGCTTGATCGGGATAATGATCGCAATGACAAGCTCGACGATGGTAAATTATCCATCAGTTGCTAATACTGCATTTAAGCAGGGAGAAAAACTAAAGTACCGCGTTACCTACGGATTTATGGACGCTGGAGAGGCTGTTATTGAATTGCGCTCAACTACAAAGAAAGGAGCAAATAGAGCATTGCATCATGCAAAAGGAACAGGGAGAACACTTGGAGGATTCAATTCATTCTACGCTGTTCACGATGTATACCAAAGTTATATTGATAAGAAGTCAATGATGCCATGGTACTTCAAACGCGATGTTAATGAGGGTGGTTACAAGATTAATCAGTATTACACTTTTAAGCAGAATCATAGTAAGGTTAATAACGGGAAGAAAGATTATAAAATTAAGATGGAAACACAAGATATGATCTCTTGTTTCTATCGAGCTAGGACCCTCAACATGAACAACATGAAGAAGGGTAAGACCTTTACGTTCGATGTATTCATGGATAACGAAATCTTTAAGTTGAAGATTAAATACGTGAAAACAGAAGTGATAAAGATTAGAAAAGGAAAGTTTAAGTGTCACAAGTTTGTTCCAGTTATGCAAACAGGTCGATACTTCGAGAATGAGGAAGATGTTCAGTTCTGGATCACAGCAGACAAAAACAAAATTCCAGTTCTCGTGAAAGCAAAGATACCAGTTGGAACCGTCAAATTACACCTTGTTGAGTGGAGTGGTTTGAAGAATGAGTTGAGTAGCAAGGTCAAATAAGACGGCAACAGCGGACAAGGTAAGGGCGATATTTCGCCCTTATTTTTTTGCTTAAAATTTCGTAACTCATTTGCTCAACAAATCATTAATAAACGAGGGATTTCTTCTATTTCCTCAGGCGCACGATGGATACAAGGAAGAACATTGCTTGCAGGATGGTCAACAGCCAATCTCCATACATTACCTTGACCTAGATTTACCAGCTTGGCTTCCGGATCAGCCTGATAGTGTAAGTCGAAGAAATGTTCACTTAGGAATGACTCGAAATCTTTCTCTTCACCAGAATACAATTCGTATAATGCATCTCTTATTTCGGGAATGAGAATTTTTTGATTGGCTTGTGAATTTGGTAGGATGTCACTAGATGCTCCCTGGTAGGTGCACAAAATCGTATCAACGGGAATAGGAGAGCGGTCAACGTGAAATGAGTATACATCAGTTGGGAAAAAGAAATCATCTCGATCATATGACTTTATCACATTAAGTACAGGATTAGCTCCGTGGGCCTCTAGCAAACTAAAATCGTTAAGAAGAGTATCGCGAGCCAATTGTCCTTGGTTGCTCAAAGAAAAGCTTCGAAGTTCTTCTAATCCAAGTTCTGTGATATTTCCATTCATTTTTACTTGACCAACAATCTCGGAGAAATCTCCTAAGAGGACGCGGGGCCAACAAATTGCATTTGTTTCACCCTGAAAAGGCGTGGAAACGAGACTTTGAAAATCTGTTACGCTGAGAGTTTGATTCTCAGAATTAGTCATTCAGCTTAAGTACAGCCAAGAATGCTTCCTGAGGAATCTCAACTTTACCAACTTGACGCATTCGCTTCTTACCAGCTTTTTGCTTTTCAAGAAGTTTACGTTTACGAGAGATATCTCCACCGTAACACTTCGCAGTTACATCCTTTCTCAATGCTTTGATCGTTTCACGAGCAATTACTTTTGCTCCAATCGCAGCTTGAATAGGAATTTCGAATTGTTGGCGCGGAATTAATTCTTTCAGTTTTAAACAAATACGTTTACCTAAATCGAAGGCATTACTTCGATGGACAAGTGCAGACAACGCATCAACTTGTTCACCATTCAAGAGAAGGTCCATCTTGATGAGGTCTGATTTCTTGTATCCGACCGGGTGGTAATCAAATGAGGCATAACCGCGAGAAACCGTTTTTAATCGATCATAGAAGTCGAATACGATCTCTCCCATTGGCATTTCAAAGGATAACTCAACGCGATCTTGTGTTAAATAAACTTGGTTTGTTAGCTCACCACGTTTTTCAATACACAGGTTCATAATTTGACCAACGTATTCTGATTTTGTAATGACTTGAGCTTTGATGTATGGTTCTTCAATCATTTCCATCCCTGAAGGATCCGGAAGTTCAGAAGGGTTATTTACGATAAGAGCGTCTTCTGGATTTTTCTTCATGTATGCTTTGTACGATACGTTAGGCACCGTAGTAATAACAGTCATGTTAAATTCTCTTTCCAAGCGTTCTTGGATAATCTCCATATGAAGCATTCCTAAGAATCCACATCGGAAACCGAAACCAAGGGCAGCTGATGATTCTGGTTCAAAAACCAAAGATGAATCGTTCAATTGCAACTTTTCCATAGAATAACGAAGCTCCTCGTAGTCCTCTGTGTCAACTGGATAAATTCCAGAGAACACCATTGGTTTCACGTCTTCGAATCCCTGTATTGCTTTAGTTACGGGGTTTTCTAATGTTGTAATTGTGTCTCCTACCTTAACCTCGGCAGCTTTTTTAATTCCTGAAATTATATAGCCAACATCTCCTGCTTTTATTTCTGTTTTTGGAACCATGTCCATCTTCAGAATTCCAATTTCTTCTGCTCCGTAGCTTTTACCAGTATTGAAAAATTTGATCTTGTCGCCTTTTCGTAGAATACCGTTTCGTACACGGAAGTATGCTATAATTCCTCTAAATGAATTGAAAACAGAATCGAAAATCATTGCTTCTAAGGGAGCATTTTCATCTCCTGTTGGAGCCGGGATTCTATTGATAACTGCATCCAAAATTGCATCTACACCTAACCCAGTTTTACCTGATGCTGGTATTACATCACTCGGATCACATCCAATTAAATCAACAATCTGATCGGTAACTTCTTCTGGCATTGCACCAGGTAGGTCCATTTTATTCAGAATTGGAATGATCTCTAAATCATGCTCCAATGCCAAATACAAATTAGATATTGTTTGTGCTTCAATTCCCTGCGCTGCATCAACGATGAGCAGGGCACCTTCACAAGCGGCAATAGACCTAGAAACCTCATAGGAAAAATCAACGTGTCCAGGCGTGTCAATTAGGTTCAAGACATACTCTTCGCCATCGTGTTTGTAGTTCATTTGGATCGCATGACTCTTAATCGTGATACCTCGTTCTCGCTCAATATCCATGTCATCCAATGCTTGAGATTGCATATCACGGTCGGCAATAGTGTCCGTTGTCTGTAATAATCTATCAGCCAAGGTGCTTTTACCGTGATCAATGTGTGCAATGATGCAAAAATTCCGAATGTTCTTCATTAAACCTAATTTGAGCCAAGGTACTGTGTTGGCGACCCCAAAAGTACATGAAATTCTTGAATATCTGAAAGTGTAGTTGGTAGTTTCAAGGATGAGTTGACATGCATCGGAACTGCTTATAAAACATAAGAGGGAAAAACTGGCGTCATTCCCTCTTAATACCTAAACTACTACTACTTATGAAAACTAACTTCTAATTAGTTGCTTAGTTAATTTCAAATTGTGTGCCAAAAACCGGTTTTTATATGCTCGCATTGTAAAATTAGCATATATTAACAAGAGTTGAGTGTATTAATATACTGATAAACAATGTCTTGCAGGGGTGTAAGAGAGTGCAGTCCTTTATTGTAACAATTAGGTTACTCTGACACAAAGATCAATATCTAATGTCAAAAAGTGAATTTGTCAGAATAACTGACATAAAGTAACACAGATGTTTTTAGAATAGGGTGTAACAGGCGCGATAGGTTTTGACAAACCTATTATAAAACATGAAAGGGAGGACTGGCATCCCCCCTTTCAATACCTAAACTACTACTACTTATGAAAACTAACTTCTACTTAGCTTGTATATGTTACTTTCAAATAACAGGCCAACTTTAACAGTTGTTTTAGCTTCGTATTGCTATATATATTACGCTCGAACTCCTGAAAAATTACATCTGAATTGTGTTTTTAACATTTGTTTTGAGAGAAACGACCATGTTTGCTCGAGAGAAACACTCTTGTATCCCATAATAGTTAAGGGATAAGCTACATTGCTCCATGTTGCTAATGAAAAAGAAAATTTTATCTTCTAAATGGGCATCTTGGCAATAATTGCGTTTACATGGCGCTCCAGAATTGGTTGGATGAGCGACTAGCGTAGTTGAGTTATCGTCGTAAAAATTGCCAATTGTAAGATGAGCAAAAGCGTCTGTAGCTGTAATCGTATCAATAATTCTGGTCCAAGATTGATCATCTGATATCACACTAGTTGCTTCTATTTGAGGTGAAGCTATATAAACACCATCGCCCGGTTGGAAAATAGCAGACGTAGATAAAATCCCACCAATATTACTAGTCGCAAATTCTGTTGAATCGGCTAAAGAGACATAGAACTCCACGAGGTAAAGTCCTCCAATCGTTAGTGGTGACGTTAGTGGGACTTGTATGTAATCCCTTTGTTGCAGCATCGAAATTGTGTACATATACCCTCCTGCCATAGCATTACCGGATCGAGGTAATTGAGAGCCCTTTATACCGATTGGACCTGAGTAGATGCTATTTGGTTGAAAATTAAAACAGGACTGATTTATGTTATTAAAATATGGATCAGGTGTGCTATTGGATGCTGAAATCCACTGGTCAAATGAATTATCGAAATCCCCAGCACTTGCAATTCCGCAGAATGCACTACTTACGGTTTCAAAATCTGGATTTGGAACCAAATTTTGAGCATGTGAGAAGTTAATGACAGTAAGGAGTGCCATCAAATTAAATACTTTCATAGAATTTAATATTTGAAAACATCAGCGTTGCAACTTACTTGTGAAAATCCCAAAGTGGAAAAAAGAAATGCAATTGAGAAAAGAATTGTGTTTTTCCTAATGTATATTTTTTAATTTCTAA
>DKPV01000022.1 GCA_002471375.1 Flavobacteriales bacterium UBA7325 | reverse complement strand
GGTGAGCTCTTACCTCACCTTTTCACCTTTCCCCTAATTGCTTAGGGTAGTTTACCTTTCTGTGGCACTTTCTGTCAATCGATAAAACAAGTTCTAACAATTGCCTTCCCGTTAAGAAGTACGGAACTCTATGCTGCCCGGACTTTCCTCTCGTAAAAATAAATTCTCACCAGCGATAGACTGGTTTGCCTTTCGCATCAAAGGTAACTGTTTTATCTGATTCAAGAATGGAACCAGAAACATAGTAGAATAATTAAATTCCAGTGGAAAATAAAATTAGAATGGAGATCTGAACTATTGCTTCACAAAATTTGTGGTACCCCACTCTCCATTCTCGGAACGGATGATCACGTTGTACCTACCAGTTGGAAAATCATGAACATTTAGGATATGAGTTGAAGTACTAATAACCCCGCTATCGATAGTTTTACCGTTAGCATCAATTATAGCAAAACTAGCGCCCTTATTCACTCCATCTAGGGTAATCACATCCTGTGTAGGGTTTGGATAAACCCCAATAGTAAAGGTTTGCTCTTCTATTCCAGCATCCAGACCAAGGTAAATATCCTTGTACTCAATCTTTGTAACCGTCATAGCACCAAGAATGTCAGAGGTTGTAATTCTAAGAATAGGCTCAAGTTCACCGTTCGCCCACCATTCATAAATCACACTTGGTGGAATTGGAAGCTCAATCCAGGTTCCAAAAGTCCCTATATATAAAGAATCGACTTCTGTGATATCATGTCTAATTCTCAATGCATCAAAAGTGCCGTATGGTGTTGTTATCGATCCCCAGCCATCTACATTACTGCTTCTGTCACGGTATTGAATCCATGCAGCATCCTGGATTGGATTTAAATCAAGGTTTGTATAACCATTAGAAGTATAGACATTACCATAATCTATTGGAAGCTCATAACGCGTTTCTATCGTATCGGATTTAAACGGAATTTCCGTTCCTTCAACAACCATTGAATAGCCCAGAGAATTAACCTCTGATGCATCAATTTTAGAAACAATGTTCATGTTCGAAATGCTAATCGGTAAAAACCCACCGAGCTGATCCAATGGAATTGCATCCGTTTCGGTGAAGTTTGTACCTTGATAAACCGTAGGAGCAAAAATTCCAAAAATGAAGCCCATTAAGGCCGAACCTTGATCAATTGTGTAGAAGCTTTTAAGAACCTGCTCATCCGCTACTAATCCAGAAAAGTCCCAGGTATAATTTGTGCCAGTCGATGCATAATCGATTGCTGGATCTGTGGCGATGCTCATACGAACCGTATCATCACCATCTGCAAAATCAGACTGAGTTACTTGAATTTGACCGTAGGTCATTCCAGAAAAAAGTAAGGCTAGTAATAGTGCGAATCGCATGTTGTGGTGTTTTCCCCTAAAAGTACACATTTTCATTCGTTCGGAATCGCAACTCCGAAAGCAGCATCGAACTCAACTTCATGAACAGGACCACCAACTGTCGTTGATACATTTGCAGTGACATGCGCACACAACTTGTATACATCTTCCCCCTGATCGTTAATCCCATAGTACTTGACACTCGTCAATTCAACGTTATTTGAATTATTATCTACGTAAGAAGACCAATATGTTTGATTGTCCTTTTCAACCTTCAGAAGAAGCTTATAATCTTGATTTTGAAGCGTCAAGATTCCAGTCTCTAGAAATGTAAGATCATCTATAAATTTTCCGCTTAGAGAACCGTCAACCAACATTGTTTTTTTTCGAACAACGCTATTGACAAAAGACACCTCAGCTCTTAAATTATAGCTCTGTGATGTGAGATCCATTTGAACTTGAGAGTCATCTGAAACCGGAACGCCATCAAGGAACCAGCGAACTTTCTCGATTGCCTCTTCTCCATGATCAACCCAAGCAGAAAGGTGTCCGTTTTGATTCAAGTAATGTTTAATTTGAAAGTTAGCATGTCGCTCATATCCAACAATCAACTCACTACTCAAAGTTTCTACCGTGCTATCGGTAAAGGTGATTTCGGCAGTAACATCATAAATACCTGGCTCGTAAATCTCAACATAATTGTAGTCAACAAAGTCTCCATCGATGATCCATTTAACCTGAGATATCATATCAACGTTAGCAAATAGCTCCCTATCCAATACCAATAATGCATTACTCGATGAGCTCGCGTAAAGAAGATCCTCTGGCAATTCGCTATGGATCACTTGAGATTGATAATCAACAAAGCCATCATAAATCCCCAATTCAATCGAAAAATCTCCATTGGAGAGTTTACCAGAATAAAGGTTCACACCATTCTCAACATTGAGCATGGTAAACATATATGCATTATCGTCTCCTGCTACGAGTGAAAAACTTTCACCATCAAAATTACCAGCAGTTGAGAAAACCGGGTCATTTGATTGCGCCACCTCTGGTGTATGCTTCTTGCATGAAGTAATCATCAATGCTGAAACTCCTATTATCGCCACTATGTACTTACGCACGCTTAACATCCTCATTTATTTCTTAAGTCGAATTGATTTTCTAAAGTAGATCTGCCCGTCTAACGGGAATCTATTGTTTTCTCCGTTAATGTAATCTTCATTCAATGCTTCTTGCGTCTGAATTCCAAGGTTTGCACCCAATGTGAATCCTCGTTTGAACTTATATGCATAACCAATCTGAGGTTTCAATCCAAATCGTTTCAATCCATCCATGTAGCCATACCCCTGAATATCATGCACTAGGATTTCATTAATCACTCTACGATCTCGAACTTTCGATCCAACAACGAACGAAGGTCGAACGCCTAAGCTCAACACATGTTTTCCAAAGGAATAACCAACGGATAAATTACCTTCAAGCGAGTAAATCTCACTGTAGTTAAGTTCAGTGCTTATTAATTCCGATCCAAATCCATATACTTTTGACTCTCTGCTCAATTGAATATCCTTATGATTGGAGATGTTTCCATTCACGCCAGCGGTAAAGTTGAATCTACTCTTTTGAATCTCAACTCCAACTCCTGCGCCAAATGAATTTGAATACTGATCAGATGGTGAGACAATTGATTCCGAAAACCCACCGTTTAACTCAAAGTAGAACAACGTCGCCGCTCTTAAATCAATTGGAGGAATGCTCAAACTTAACGCTGCTGCTTGCTCAGGCGAGTAGCTAGTAAAAAATGGTCGCAGCGCCAAAGTGTTTACAACCAACTCAGAAACACTCTTTTCGTTTACCAAATAAGGCCTTACTCTAGGATTTGAGCTAACGCTTGTAGGCTCACTTGACAAGTCGCTACCTGAACCAGTGTGCATAGGTACAACGGTCGGGGTAGATACTCCAGGATTATTCGTGCTGGCAGAACTTCCATTTTCTCCATTATACGAACCACTTTCTGAAATGCGGTTTCCAAACTCCGATTGCTCAGTAATTCCTTCGATCGTATCATCAGAAACTACTCCGTTAGTATGTTTAAGTACTTGACTACGCTCTGAAACGTTTGTATTTCGATCTCTACTATTTGGTGCTGAATCATTGGAGGAAGCAAATACCACATCATTCATGTCATTTACGCTATCGTTTGGATTGTAAATCGCCATTGTCGTGACTACACCCAAAAACATCAATGCAGTTCCAATCCACAGAAAGTCTTTCTTCCCTTTGTTGATAGGAAGTGATGCAGCTTCAAATTCTTTCCAGTACGCATTCTTGTACTCGACAGAGCTATTCGCAGCGTTGTCCTGAAACAACTTATCTATATCTTCATCTCTCCAGCTCATATCACCATTCGTTGATTATGATTCTCCAACCTGTCTAATTTTTCTCTTAACATTTTTCTGGCGGTCGAAAGATGCCATTTCGAAGTTCCCTCCGACATTTCCATCTTACTCCCAATTTCTTTATGAGAATAACCTTCAATCACGTACAAATTAAAAACATGAGCTGTAGTTGTAGGTAGTTCTTTCACGAGCATCATAATGTTCGCGTATCCTAAATTGCTCTCTGCGTCATTAGATTGTCCTTCTGAGTAGTAATCTAATTCCCTGTCGCTATCGCTTTTGGTTATTCTTGAATTATACTTCTTATTCTTTCTATACTCATCAATGAGCGTATTTACCATAACACGCCTCGCCCATGCGTCAAAATTGACATTCTCATCTAACTTCTCAAGAGCTTTCAAAATTTTGATAAATCCCGAGTTGTAGGCAGACTGAGCATCTACTTCATTGTTATTGTAACGAAAACATACGGGCATAAGGAGGCGAAAGCAATGTTCATACATGATGTTAATTGCTTTCCGATCATCACCAATACATTGATGTATTATTTCCGGCGTGATGCTCATCGATTTTCTCAGTGCTATTATTTTACTGTCCCTACGCAATTTACAAAATTATATCTAATTCATTTTGTCCCTTCTCAGTCATCGAACGTCTCGTAAAGCTAATAACGACAGTCGATTCCAAAAGGTTGGGAAGAAATAGACAAATAGCAGATAAAATGACCGTTTTGGCCATTGAAAATGTAAATTGCGATTACATACTTATGAACTTATAACGCTATGAAGCTTCACTTGTTACGTCACGCCAAGACTTTACCCACTTCGGACACTGGAAAGGATATCGATCGAGCACTATCCGTGAAGGGAATCTCTCAAAGTAACTTAATGGGTGACTACTTCAAAAGCGTACATGGAATTGAAGGTGTTTGGTGTAGTTCAGCAATGCGCACACGACAAACACTGGACATTGTGCGTTACCACAAGCCGCTTGAACAACCGCACGTTTTAGATAATCTTTACCTTTGTTCGAGGGATCAATTTCTCGAGATGATCTGGAACCATGAAGGGAATAAAGACTTGCTAATTGTCGGTCATAACTTCGGAATCTCAGATCTTGCGACTTACTTCACTAACTCGAGACTTGAAATGCGAACTTCAGAATACTTCTGTATCGAATTTGAATGCTCGAATTGGAAAGAAACATCTCGTGGAACTGGAACTATTGTGGATCAGTTTCGTCCTCGGGTTTTTGTTCCGTAGAATTATCTTTATTTGGAACGTAATGATAAACAATGACATGTCCCTTTCGTTGACGCTCTAGCTCTTCTTGACGAAGTTCATGTAGTCGTACCCGCTCATTCCATTGCCCTTCAAGATCGGGAGGCTCAATTCCAAGTTCCTTCTCTATTTCGTAAATATATTTAGGCGCCTGTGGACCTCTCTTACGATAAACAATCGCAAGAATAACCCCAACAACCATCCCTGATAAGTGACCTTCCCATGAAACATGCGCTTCTGTTGGGAAAATTCCCCAAATCATAGAACCATATACAAAGGCAACGAAGAGTGCAATTGCCTGTAAAGGACGATAACCTCGTATAACTCCAGAAGTAAACAGAAAAGCAGCCAGTGCGTAAACCATTCCACTCATACCTATGTGATACGAACTCGTATTATCCGCGAATACGAATAACCCTATTCCTGTGAGGAACCATGATATGATAAAGATTCTTGCCGCAATCGCCCTATAATAATAGATGAGCGCAGCTAAAAGGATACCCGTTGGAACGGAATTATTCATAATGTGTCCAATGTCATTCTTTGCGTGCAACAGCGGCATGAATATGATTCCTCGTAACGTTGAAGGATCTTTTGGAATTAATCCCCAATGATAGAATGGAACTTCAGGAAACAAGTGATCAGCCCAAAAAACTAGCCACATCACTACTATTAAAAGTAAGGGATAAAGCGCAGCTTCCAGTGGTGAACCGAATTCATGTTTTTGAATTTGCATGTGGATTGGATGTCAACTATTGTGCCTGAGGAAAATTTATGACAAGATGGCAGAGAGATTAGAGTAAAACTTGCAAGATTGATTACCTTTGAGTTATGAGTGAGATTGTAAATCGTGTGAAGGAAAGTGGCTTAATTTCAATTGATTTGGCTGATTTCAAACCCAATTCAACAATTGTCGAGATTGATATCTCCGAACAATTATGGAAGGGACTTGTTCTGAAAGAGAAGGATTTCCGAGCTTGGATAAAATCAAACGATTGGTTGCAGTATACAGGGAAAGCAGTATTTATTCATTGTTCCGTTGATGCGATAATCCCTACTTGGGCATACATGTTAATCGGATCGCAATTAATATCAAATGAAGTACGCTTTGTTGTTGGCTCAAGGATAGATTTAGAAAAGCAACTCATTGAAGATCGCATCAAGTCCGAGCCATTGGATGAATACGTTGATGGTAGAATTATCATAAAAGGATGCGCTGATATTAAGGCGCCTGAGCATGCTATGACATTTTTAGTACAACATCTTCAACCTGTTGCTAAAAACATCATGTACGGAGAGCCATGCAGCACAGTTCCCGTTTTCAAGAAGAAGCGCTAGGGATCACTTCAAAGTGCAATCCTTTACTCTTAACGATTCGAATTACTTCGGGTAAAATCAACTTAACACGCTCTTCGACTCGTTTGTTATCATGGAGGACAAGAATGTCCCCAGCTTTTATTCGATCTGCTTGAGCAATAATATTCTGTACAGAAACGGATTCATCGAAATCATAAGACAACCACGTCCACATAATTATTCGATACCTCTGACTAACTGCTTTTGTGAAGGTCCATGGCATTCTTCCATAGGGCGGACGAAATAACTTCGAATCGATCAGCGTGCTCGTTTCTTGAATCGAGGCCAAATATTCAGATTTTGAGGTTGAAGTTCCTTTTTCGTGCTTCATCGTGTGATTTGCAACAACGTGCCCTCGTTCTATGAGCTTCTTTGTCAAATTGGGATGACGCTTAACATTCTCACCTACACAGAAGAAGGTTGCCTTGACATCATGCTTGGACAGTTCCTCGATAAGCCAATCTGTTAGCCCTTCGGTCGGGCCATCGTCAAAAGTCAAATAAACCTTTGGTTCAGAACTAGAAAATCCCCAAATTCTTCGAGGGAATATCCATCGAAAAACTTTGGGGGTTCTAAATAACTTCACTATTGCTGATTCAGAGGAGCACCGACTTGATTTTGCTGTGCTTGTTGCATTGCCTGAATCTGCTTCATCATTTCTTCCTCAGACATTTGCCCTGGTTGACCTGGCTGTCCTGGTTGTCCCGTTGGCTGACCTGCTGCCGGTCGCGGGGCTGGCATTTCCTTAAGTCCAAAATGATAAGCGATACCATCTGAGTAATCTTGCAGTTCCTTGTATGCTCTTGCATTAGGTCCAGCAGTAGATCCAGAGCTCGTTTCACCGTTGTAATTCGCTTCCTCTTTCAATTTATTGATTAAGCCTGGGAAGACCTTATCATAAATGTGCTCGATCATTTTACCTGTTCTTTTCGCAAGTTTTCCTTCTCCATTTCCAGACTCCTTCGCTGAAAGATGTAGAACAAAATAGGCGTGAATCGCAGAATAGAAATCTTTTCTATTGTAAGGACTACGGATGAATTTCACATCACTTTTCTCAAAGTAGGTAATGATCGATTCCAATTGTCCAGCAACAATATCACCTAGCTTCTCAGCTCCTTTGACATCACCTGCACTATATAGAACCGTCACATAGCTATGTAGGTCACCATCTTTTGCCGATTTAAGGGTAGTTCCATCAGGTAATTGATAATCGTCTGCAGGGTTTCTACTGTCTGTAGGTTCACCATAATCGATAACAACATCGGCAGGCATTACCTCAAGTGATTTATTTATCAAGTTGATTGCTTTCTTCTTATAATCTGCAATCTCTTTTGCTGATAATTTACTTGGGCTTGGTATACCACGCGCATCAACTCCGTTCTCACCATTCATCGCTTTAGATAAAAAATCTTCAGCCAAGGCTAAGAAGTGAGCTCTATACTGATCAGTATGACGTCTCGTATAATAATCGGTCAATACATCAGGATTTTGCATATCACCATAGCTGTATACCTCCATCAAATTTTTATACATGCTTGCTGAGTAACGATCTCCGGGAGCATTTAACGGGCTCACTTCGAAAGCCATTCCGTTTTGCTTCACATACCCACGTTTGTAGATAGCCATTGCAACATCAGAACCACCAGGTGATGAGAAATAGATTCCTCGCTCCCATTTATTGTTCGCCATAATATCAAGCATCATAACCTGCTCTCTCATTAAATACTGCTTATCGAAGTTGAATTGAATCTCATCAAGACAATCTTTCATCTGTCCTTTTGAAATAACTCCTGACTTCACTGCATTTGCCTTGTTCACTGGTAACGTAAACCCAGAACTTGGGAAGATTCTTAGTGATCGTCCTTCATTCACAATAAGATTTGCATCATCTCTAACAAACGTCATCGCCTCCTCCAGATCAGCATAATCCCAACTCGCTTCGAAATCAACAAGTAATTTCTGAAGGCTCTGAAGTGTTTGCTGTGGAGCTTGAATCGCTGTATTCTGTCCTTGAGCCGCAGAGAAAACCTCTAACGTCATTTGAATCTTCGTAAAGATATCTCCGACTACATCTGCAGTATCCACAACAGAGAATCTTGTTTTGATTGTATTCAAACGACTCGTTGCTTGCGGATTCGATGCAGTAACACCGCTCATGAGAGCCGTTGCTTGAGAAGAATACTGTTGAAGTGCCGCACGTGTTGCTTCTGGGTTACCTCTTTCTCTCAATCCAATCACTTCTTTGATCATCTTAGGATCTTTCGATAAAGAGAATAGATTCAGTAGATCCATGAAATAAACCTGATCCGTTGTACCAGCATACATCAAAATTTGATCTTCCGTAAACTTAATTGGAAGAGATTCTGAATCGTACGCTTTCATCTTCATCTGATCAGTATACCAATCCGTCTGCATTAATGAAAGGTTACAAACACGAACATCAGTTCTGTACCCTTCAACCTCTTGCATGTACCACAATGGGAAGGTGTCATTATCTCCATTTGTGAAGAGAATACCATTATCACCGCATGATTTCAAGTAGTTCATCGCAAGATCTCTCGCCGATGTTTTCAAACTACGATCATGATCATCCCATCCTTGGAAACCCAGAATTAATGGTACCGAAGCTGCGATCGCTAAGGACGCTACTGCACCTTGACTATCTTTCTTCAATACTTTTCGAAGTAACATCATGATCCCGACAAACGCTGCCGCAATACCAGCCACGATGATCCATGACATTGTACCAGCCATACCATTATCCGTTGGCGCATCAAGAATCATAAACAATACGATTCCAGCTCCGGCAACAAGGCCCATTCGAATGAGCTCTTTCTTACCAAAGGATCTAAACGCTTCGTATAGTGCATAAGCACCAATACCTATCCACATAGCAAAGAAGTAGAAGGAGCCTGCATATGCATAATCTCTTTCTCTAGGCTCAAATGTCTTTTGATTAAGGTAAACAACAATCGCAAGACCTGTAAACAAGAAGCCTAAGAACACAACGAAAGCATCTTTAGGTGAGCGATAGAAGTGGAAAACCAAACCAATCAACCCGAGAATAATTGGAAGGAAGTAGAACATATTGTTAGAAGGATTCTCCTTCGTATAATATGGGACATATTCTTGAGACCCAAGTCTTGCCTCATCCACTGCCGCTATACCAGACAACCAGTTACCGCGCATTGCGTTACCGTGTCCTTGAATATCATTTTGTCGACCCGCGAAGTTCCACATAAAGTATCTCCAATACATCCAGTCAACCTGGTAATTGTAGAAGTAAGTCAAGTTCTCTCCCATCGTAGGAAGTCGTTGTTTATCCGCACCGAGCTCTGTTCCTTTGTCTTCAGAAGCATCATATCCAGACCAACGTTTGTAACCAGCTACCTTATGGGCATCCTGACTCCAATACATTCGAGGGAATACTGTCGTTTGCTCGTAAGTCCTTACCGCACTTTTACGGATAGATTCATTAGAGACATAGTACTTATCTACTACAACCGCTCCTCCGAGTTTGGACGCGTATTCGTTCGCACGTTTCTCGTCTTTAAATGCTTTTACATCCTTATCCCCTCTCGTCACAACAAAACGACGTAAGTGAACTGGTGATAAATCATCAAAATCAGCTGGATCCGTATTTGGCTTCGAGTTCCAATATTGACCTGAACCAATTGGGGCAGATCCATACTGCTCACGTTGTAAGTATGAGTGAAGTGTTACAAGGTTCTCAGGATCATTTTCATCAAGTGGTGTATTTGCATTCGATCGAATAACGATTACCGCAAATGAGCCATAACCAATTAGGATCAGCGCTAAACCAACGATAGATGTATAAAGAATTCGTTTACCTTTCTTACGTGCATAACGCATTCCAAGAACTAATGAAATAATCATTAGCGCAAAGAAGAATATCGTTCCGCTGAAGAATGGCATTCCCAAGGTGTTCACAAAACCAACCTCAAAAACTGAAGCCGTTGCTACAGAACCAGGAATTACCGAATTCTGAATAAATGCAAGAACGTGTACCGACATTAAACCAACGAGCACGAATTCAACCCATTTGTGTTTCTTCGCCATGATGAAGATTCCATAAAGAATACCTCCTGCAATAACGAACAAAGCCATTGTCTTTAAGAATGGAGCATTCCCAGATTGGATCCCTGACAATAGGTTAATCAATGTCATAAGCCCCCACATTCCAAGGTAAATATGGAAGAAGTTTTTACTCACTTTCCCGTATCTGAAGTAGATTACATACCCAATTGCTGGTACCATCAAGATACCAAGAAGGTGAACTCCGACTGCTAATCCTAATAAGAACATGATGAGCAAAATCCAACGGTCTGGTGAATAACCTTTCACGCGAAGCTGTCCGTATTTGATCATTGCCATCTCTTCATCCCAACGCATGATCGCCCAGAATATGAGCGCGGTAAACAACGAAGCCATTGCATAAACCTCTCCCTCTACAGCAGAGAACCAAAATGACTCAGTGAATGCATACGAAAGTGAACCTATGAAAGCAGAACCAAAAATGGCGATCTTATCCCCTGCACTCAGAACCTGGCGCGTTTTCAAGATCATTTTCTTGATCAGTATCGTTAACGACCAGAACATGAATAGAATCGTCAATGAACTAGAAAGCGCTGATAACCTGTTGATGGCGACTGCGACATTCTCAGGATCAGAGAAGAAAGACATCATCCGTCCAAGAACCATAAACAATGGCGCTCCCGGTGGGTGACCAACTTCAAGCTTGTAGGCAGCAGTGATATACTCTCCACAATCCCATAGACTCACCGTATCTTCGATGGTCATGAAATAAACAATGGTAGCGACTAAAAATGCTAACCAACCTATGTAAACATTGAGTTTTCTGTAATTCATATGTAGTTGTTCTAATAAGGCCTGGCCGGTAGTTAAGCTAAATCGGCGAAAAAGGCTTTTGCGAATTTAAAAATATATCCTGACCCCTAATAATCAAAGGCGTGAAAAAATGCCAATTTTTAAGAACATTGAAGAATAAAATATTCTTGTATTTTTTTAATCTTGGTTTTGTGAAATTGAATTTTGTTGCTACATTTGAGGCCGCATAACGCACCATTTAGATTTAGAACGTTGTGAAACTGTCCCATGGTGTAATTGGCAACACGTCTGTTTTTGGTACAGAAGAGT
>DKPV01000098.1 GCA_002471375.1 Flavobacteriales bacterium UBA7325 | reverse complement strand
TCCGGAATATGGCGATAATCCATTAGCACAAGAAGTTCCACATCGCGAAGATGCTGTTACTGATAGGAGTTTTATTGATTCATTGCTATATAAAGTAGAGCAACAAAGTCCATTAGACCAACCGTTTATATTGGATATTGAATCTAAGTACAATGATGAGTTAAATGGATTATATAGCATAGAAATTTTGAGTTACTATATTAGTCAATATACAGGTAAGATATGTATACAGGTACATATAACTGATAACATATTTTATATGCCGGCAGTATTTGTGCATATGCCGGCAGATGATGTTGGTGGATTTTTTGTAGATCTATATGGCATCGAAACCAGTTTCCAGAACGGCACACTGTTAGAAGATATACAAAAAGTTTTTGAAGTATTAAATAAACAGTAAAAATGGGGCATTAAGCGCTATTATATATTTTGTTGCCAACTACAACTACTTTTTTGGTTCCACGGTGCTCGTTGCGGGTAGAGAAAATGGAATTTGCTATGTTGAGCTTACCTTAAATGAAAATCAGACCTTCATAGAAGAAGCAAATTGTCTAACTAACAGCTTTATCAAAGAAACTTACAGCATACAAAACGACACAATATTTTTTGATTCATATTGGAGTAAAAAGCATCCCTATGCCTTCGGGTTAATCACCAAGAATAAGTTTGGAAACGTGATAAATCTTCATAATTCGGAAGGTCAATTCGAGAGTCAATTTTACATTGAAATGAATACGATTTCCATTTAAATAGCGTTGAGCAAGAGATGATTCTAGATAAAGTGTAATGCTGTGACGCTGATCACGTCCAACTCTCCAGTAGAACCCCATTTAAGTACCAAGATTCAAATTTTATGAAGAAATTTTTCGCCCTACTAGTCCTTTCAATTGGAGTTGGCTTTACAGGAAGTGCACAACTTACGAATGGATCGATCGCGCCAGACTTTAACCTAACAGATATCAATGGGAATACGCATCATTTGTATGACTACCTGAATCAGGGAAAAGCAGTAATTGTAGAGTTTTTTGCTTGTCATTGCCCTACCTGCTGGAACTACCATCTAACGGAACGACTTGACAGTCTAAATGAAAGTTATGGTCCAAACGGAACAGATCAAATTATTACTCTCATGATTGAATATGATGAAAACAACGGCTCCCATGAGTTCAATGGAACAGGTGGTTGGACTGCAGGTGATTGGGTGACAAATAATTCGGTTCCAATGATCAACGCTGAAGGGACAGATCGCTCGGTTTTCGATGATTATGATCTCGTATACTTCACTCAGATTTACAAGATTTGTCCGGATAAAACAACCGAGTTAATGTTTACTTATCATACCGTAGCGGACTTGTTTCAAGCCGCTGATGATTGCGCTGGCGAATTGAGCGTTGAAGATGAACTCGAAATCAGTGGAACAGTGCATGTCGATTATACCAATCAGCAAATCGTTCTTCAGAACTTTGAAACCATTAGTTCTATTGCCATTACTGGTACTACCGGTCAGCAAAGAATAATTTCAGTCGATACAGAACAAGTCGATATTTCAAACCTTCCTGCGGGAGTCTATTTCGTTCAGGTAATGACCGAATCAGGCCCAGTCGTAAAAAAAATTGTTTTGCAATGAATATACTAACCCATAATCGTGAAGAGCATCAATATACACTTCACCTTGAAAACGGAAATCAAGCATACATAAACTATGTTCTTGAAGGTAAAAAGATGATGCTAACTTATTCATATGTTCCTCCCGAAGCAAGAGGAACTGGAGTTGGCCATGAATTGGTAGAGAAAACCTTCGAGATGCTCACCAATGAAGGATTTGAGGCTGAAGCAATTTGTTCATATATTCGGGTTGTTGCACAAAGACACACTAAATGGTCAGAAATAATCGGCTAGAGTACAACTTGGGCATTGAACGTAGGCTCATGAAACATCTGCTAGGTCTTGATTATAGCGGATGGGCAGCCGATACTATTTCAAGTAAACTAAACGCTCATGGATTTACGAATACCCATGGACAATCTTATACTTCCAGGCAAATTTCGAGCATTCTCCATTCGGTAAATGTATATAAGAGAGCCCAAAATTATCCGGTCACGGACCGATGTGGAATCGATCGCCAGAAGAATCCATGTGGAGATGCGAGTGAGTATTAGTGCCAATGAGCAGAGATGTTAAATTAAATCGCTATTTTGTTACACTTAACACTAACTCACTCTACTATGAATCAAAAATCACTATTTACATTAGTTTGTGCGTTCATTCTAATTACCGCACAAAATTTCAATGCACAAGTGTACAGTCCAGCTCCATTTTCAGATGGTTTTGAAACAGGATCTCTGGGGCCATCTTGGACCACTTTCAGTTCATTAGCTGTTGGAGGGAACACAGTCATCCAAACCGGCACACTTACTTGGTCAGCGCAAACCGCATATTCTCATACTGGAAATTATTTTTTAGGAATGCACTACCCAACAGGTGGAGCCTATAATCTAAATCAAAGTAATCTACATCTCGATTTATCCGGTGGCGCAAATTTACGCTTTGGTTTTTGGTGGAGTGAATGGAATGATGAAAGCGAAATTGAAGACGGAGTTTTCATCTCTGATGATGGTGGAGCTACATTCGTCAAAGTTCTCGATTTACCTGGTACTAGCTACGCAGATCTCGTATATACACATTTTGATATGAGTCTCGACAGTATCAATACAGTCCATGGTTTATCATTTACGAATGCCTATGTCATCCGTTTTCAGCAATATGACAATTACTATCTTGCTGGTGGTAATGACGGGTTCCTCATCGATGATGTAGAAGTATATACCGCTTGTAGTAATACTTCTAATTCAATTGCCACATCTGTGTGTTCTTCGTACACCACACCAAGTGGAAATGCAACGTACACCACAAGTGGAATTTACGCAGATACGATACTAAATGTTGCAGGTTGCGATAGTATCATTACAATTGACTTGAGCGTTAACGCATCATCTTCTACAATCAGCGAAACGACTTGCGACAGTTATGTTGCTCCAGATTCAGCCGTCTACACAACTTCTGGTCAATACACTGCAATTATTCCAAATGCAGCAGGGTGTGATAGTGTGATCACAATTGATTTAATCATTAATGCCACTACCTCTGATACGCTTGTTGAATCAGTTTGTGACAGCTATACTGCTCCTGATAGTAATGTCTATACTACGTCAGGCATTTACAGTTCAATCTTTCAGAATGCAGCAGGATGTGATAGTGTAATTGTTGTTGACTTAACGATTTCTAATTCTACATCATCAACAATTATTGAAAGCGTTTTAGATAGTTACACTGCACCAGGTGGAGCAGTTTACACTGCTACAGGAACCTATATGGATACAATAGCCAATGCTGCCGGTTGTGATAGCATCATAACAATAGATTTAACAGTAAACTACACAGGAATTAGCGAGTATGGGATGAATGTACTGAGCATCTATCCAAACCCATCTAATGGCCTGATCACCATTAACGGATTAGATGCATTTCAAGAGATTTTTGCTATTTGCGTTCTAAATACTTCAGGACAGGTTGTTAAGCAGGTTAGTATCGTTGAATCACAAATAGATCTTTATGACCTAAGTTCGGGGGTATACTTACTTGAGGTTCGCGCTGATCAGAGCATTCAACGTGTTAGAATAATTAGAAAATAACGGGTAAAACATCAACCCTGTCAGGCCTTTCGCGATTATTTTCACGATATTCTTTTGTCTTGGGATGGGTTTATTCTACATCATGCTCCCTTTTCATTTTGAGTTGCGTAAAATCTGGCGCATAATAATCCACATAATTGGTGCGCTATCGGTGATGTTCACCTTCTTTCTTTATACCGATCAACATGATCTTGATCGCTGGCATATTGGGAATAATCGCACTTATTGGGTCCATGGTGGCCCTTCTAAGAAATAATTCCTACGAATTACTTTGGATTGGTTCGCTTTGCGTCTTTCTGATTGCTGCAAAATACTGCATGATTTCAGGGCGAATCTTCTCCAACATATACCGAAAGTTCCCAATTACAGGAAAGTTTCTTTTAATCGCATGCTTCTTTTGAAACATGTCATAAAACCCAACAAGAATAATTGGTCCAATGACAATTAGACTCCAAAGAACAGCTGACCAAACAAAATAGATTGCTACGATTCCTCCTAGAATCAATAATGACAGTACAACAAAAATCACTCTTACTTTCATTTCTTTCGGGTTTATTGCCTAGAGCACTGAACTCTTAATCACCATTAGTTTTTCACGCGTCATTTCTTGCATCGAATATTGAATTCCTCCGACACCAATTCCGGATGAATCTCTACCTCCGAAAGGCATCCAATCCACACGAAAAGCAGTGTGATCATTCACCATAACCGCGGCAGCATTGAGGTTCTTTACACAATGTAATGCCACATCTAGATTCTCAGTAAAGACAGACGCCTGAAAGTGCATATCCAAGTTATTTGCGCGCTTTATCGCCTCATCTATATCGGAGTACGAATAGATACAAACTACAGGTCCAAAGACTTCCATCGTCGATACCTTTGCATTCATTGAAGGGTTCAATAACACCGTTGGCTGATAACAAGTATCAGAAATTCTATTGCCGCCGCAAAGCACTTTAGCGCCCCCAAAAACTGCTTCGTTAACCCATGATTCAACTCTATCAACTTCTTTTGGAAGTATCATCGGTCCAACCTCTGTTCCTTCATCCATTTGATCTCCTACGATCAACTTCGATGCTAAATCAGCCATACCATTAGCCACCTCGTCAACTATTTTTTCATGAACAAAGACGCGCTGTACAGAGACACAAACCTGACCAGCATGATAGAATCCTCCCTTCACCAATGCAGGTAACATTTCTTCTACTTTTGCTTGCTTATCAACGATAACCGGAGCCACACCGCCATGCTCTAAAGCACAACGTGTTCCTGCCGCCAATTTGGACCTCATCTTCCAGCCAACATGCGCTGAACCAATGAACGATAAATAATTTATACGTTTATCCTCAACTAGTAACTCAGCAGCTTCGTGACCACAAACAACTGCCTGACACCAACCAGTTGGAAGACCCGCTTCTCTTAAAATTTCCATAAATAACAAACAGGATAGTGGCGTAACTGAAGCCGGTTTGATAATTACTGGGCAGCCTGAAGCGATCGCCGTTACGGTTTGATGTATCGTAAGGTTAAGTGGGTGGTTAAAGGCGCTAATTGAGGCAACAACACCGATAGGTTCTCTAGAGGTGAATGCAACGCGTTGTTCAGATGATTTCGTCAAGCCCATTGGGATTTGCTCACCCTTCATTTGAGCAATACTCTCAGCTGCGATTTTAACTCCATTAATAGCTCTATCCACTTCTACTCTAGAGTCCATGTATGGCTTACCTCCCTCCTTAGCCGCAGTTGTAGTCAATTCATCAATCTTGTCTTTCATGATGGCCACAACTCTCTCAAGAATTTCAACTCTCTTGTATGCCGGAATCCAAGTTGATTGATCCTCAAATAAGTTATAGGCAACTGCAATCGCTTTCTCAACATCTGATTTCGATTGAACGGGAATTTCTCTAATAATACTTTGGTCGTATGGGGAGGTAACTTTTAACATTCTCAACTAATTAACGCGCTTTCCAGTTGTGCGAAAGCGCTGATAGGTAAAGTTAATCATTCAAGCCTCCACTTTACCAATATCACCATAGAATCAGGCCTCCTCCTAATATAAAAACCGACTTTATTTTTCGTGATTTAGTGTAAGACTAAAAATACGTAATATTCTCTACACTAATTCGTCCTCAACCATTTACAACTTTGATAGACATCATTCCCAGAGCATTTAATAAAATTGCTAATTTGGTAACTCATCATTGTGGGTACTAGCGCCCATCACTTTAGCGAATATGATTATGGATAAATTTATGCGCATAGCAATAGAAGAAGCAAAAAGTGGACTTGCCGAAGGGGGAATTCCGATTGGTTCTGCTCTCGTTAAAAACGGTGAGCTTATTGCTAGCGGCAGAAATAAACGGGTTCAAGAACAAAATCCTATTCTCCATGGTGAAATGGATTGTCTAAACAACGCTGGTCGAATTGGCTCGTATCGAGATACTGTCATCTACTCAACCCTTATGCCTTGTTACATGTGCGCTGGAACAATTGTACAATTCAATATTCCAAAAGTGATTGTAGGGGAATCTAAGACCTTTCCTGGAGCTGGAAAGTTCATGGAAAGTCATGGGGTTGAAGTGATCGACCTGAACAACGCAGAGTGCATCTCAATGATGGAGAACTTCATCGCGGACAAGCCCGAACTCTGGAACGAAGATATTGGCGAGTAGATATTACCGACTACAGAAAAATTCCTATTCCTAACTCGTGCGCTGAAGATTTTGCCGTAGTCAGTTTGCTTTGAATCCAGTCAAATGAATATCCAACTCTAATTTTTTTCTTTATATCCCATCCCAACATGAACGCAAAAGCGTCTCTATTTCGATAGGTAATCCCAGCCCAATAACGCTTTTTGTAGGTTACAAGTGCATTCAAATCGATCGAGGTAAACGATAGGTCCGTTCGAACCAAAAATTGAGGACGAATTTCCAAGTTCTTTTTAGAACCCAGGTTGATTTTGTAATGTCCATTCAAATAATAATTCCGTACTGGACTTATATTGACTTCATCTTCCCTTAAATTGGAGATTTCACCCTCCGCGATGTTGGTAATACCAAAACCGAGCATAAAGTTTCGAGAATTATATCCAAGACCGACCGATGGCGTAAAATACACCCCTTTAATAACTAGTTGGATACTTGTATCTGATGGTAAATACGTGTCCCCATAATCATCAGGTAATTTGTTTGTGGTTACACCTAAACTTGCACCAAAACTTAGCCCTCGATCTTCGCTAAAATTTAATCGGTAGTTGTAATTCAACTTTGCAGAACTACTTTTTAAAAGTGAATAGGTACTCAAATCATATACAACTCCAACACCATGCTTCTCGGCTAATAAAATGTTGGCATTCGCCATGATTCTGTCCGCACTATACAAGGACCCAAACTGATCTCGCCTGTACATAAACGATGCATGCCTTCTAAATTCTAATGAACTCATAGCGGGGTTAACGTGTGCATAATTGTTCCAAAATGCTGATGAAACAAAATCTTGTTGCGCCTTCACTCCAAATGAAGTGCTAAAAACTATAAGTATCAGTGCTATTTTCATGTTAGAGGAACAAGCTCAAGATCAGATTTGTTACAACCGAGGTGAAATCATCTCCTGAAAATGATCCGTTAAAGAATGCAAAGCTACGTCGGAGGTAAGCAGATTTAGTTAATTTAGCCTTCAACCATATTCAATATGAAAAAGTTATATAGCGTCCCAGGTCTTATACTATCAGCCGTATTTTTAGTTGTTGCGTTCTGTTTCATCAGTCAATCGATGGAACATTCGCACGAATTCAAAGTTGAAAAGGAGAAGATTTCGGAAATCCTGAATTTCAAAGATAGACTTCTCTCTTTCCGAGATTGGGTTTTTAGTGAAGAAGCGTGGCAAGAAAAGAAAGTCGAGTATGACGCTGTTCTTGAGAAGTCGGAAGAACACTACAACGCAGCTGTTTCGAATGGCCATTACTTACTGTTTGCATGCTTAGCATATTTCGCTATTGTCGTCACGCTTTATGCAAGAAAACGGATATACTTTGGCGTTACACTTGGATTAGCGACAGTTGGGATAGCGATGCTTGGTCAAGGTATTATGAACCCAATTCTTGAAATGGGGGCATTCGAAGAAGACATGAAATTCCAGGTATACTTGAAACCTAAAGACATTCCATACTACATGGATGCAGTGGAAAAAATAGAAGAAGCAAGTGAGCTTTCTCAATACATCGAAATCATTCCTTTCTTCGGTGAGACCATCGCTGATAGTGCTAAAGATGGTATGGGAAGCATTGCCGAGTTCATGATGGAAAATGCCGATGAACCGTTCGGTACCGATGTAGTTTTCCGTGGCAGAACCTATTTTTATTATCAGAATAAAGGAATTATGGATGTGATTGCACTGCTATGGATCAACAACAAGCCAGTAGCTATTGCCATCGGAACCTTTAGTGTTATTGTACCCCTAACAAAATTAATCTTCACGCTATTTATACTGATTTTCCCAATCACAAGGGCCAAACGCTTGAGGAAAGTTCTTGGCTATATAGCTAAATGGAGTATGGCAGATGTATTCGTGATTGGTGCTTTTCTAGCATACCTTAGCTTTTCAAATATGAGTCCCGGTGTTCAGATGGACGCAAAAGCGCTCTTCGGCCTCTACTTCTTTGGTGGATATGTACTGATCTCCATTTTTATGGGAACCATGCTCGACCTTAGCATAAAGGAAAAGATTAAGCGTATGGAAGAAGATAAGCTAGCAGAACAACCGGTTACTAATGAGTTAGAAGATTCGACAGAGCTTTTGGACCAAGGTGAATAAGGCCCGTAGAATCTATTTCACCCAGCTCACCGACTGATTACCTTGCTCACTTATTGCACGGATAATATAACTTCCTTTATGCAGGCGCTCTGTAGATATCGTAATCTCTTTTTGTTTCGCTTCTGTTGAAATTTGAAGCCTTCCATCTGCGGAATAAATTTCAATGATATGCGGCTCTAAATTTGTGAAACTTATGTTGATGATATCCCTTCCAGGATTAGGGAATACTAAAAACTTTTCATCTTCATCTTCATCCAATGACACACTGCACGAGGGCGCACTGCCATTTATTTCTTGCAACACTCCATTGTCGATATACCAATGTTTCCAAAGGCCACCATTTCCTGTCTGCCAATCGCTAAGATCAAATGTGTTTTGTCCCGTTTGGTTTCCCTTGACCGCATATACCTTCACTGCTGCACCACCATGATTCCAATCTAACGCCAATCCTGATTGACAATTCTCTGGAGTTGGATCTGCAAGCTCACAATTCACTTGGAGGAAGTATGCATTATCATTACTTGAAGGAAATTCACCATAAATTCGAGCCAGTCCATTTTCATCAATGCATACCGCAGTGTACTCATCGCATGCAATTCCTTTTGCTATTAAACCATTATCCTTAACCATTCTTGCAAGAAAAACCATGTGTCGTCCTTTTCTGTCGGGATCATCGTAATGCGTATCCGTAATAACATTTTCCATAAAGGGCGCATCGAGAAACGGTGTGTTATCAACAGTCACGTCACTATCGTACGGGTTCGAAAGAGCGGTTCCTGAAATCACGGTTCCATTCTGTGCGGAAAAATATGGATTCCCTAATATGGCCATTCCCGCGCTTATCCCTCCGACAACAACATCTCGGTTTTCAATACCTTTATTAATCAAACTATCGATGGGCGAATCTCGCCAAAATGATATGTAGTTCCATTGATCCCCTCCTGCAAACCAAATTGCTTCAGCTTGCTTTATCTTTTGATGGATATAGGCATCATTTACCGCAAATGTTCCGTTAAATACGATCGTTTCTACCGAATTAAGTGTGATTCCGAGCTGGCTGTACATGTAATCGTTATACCCATCTGATCCACTCGTACGAAGAACCAGCACATCTCCACCATCTGCTCGATTCAAAAACCACTTCATGGCTTCGTCATCCTCAGTTGCGCCGCCCATGAGGCAAACACCGCCTTCCGGCGAAGCTATAACATCCATTGAACTTCCTGTAAAATAGGTTGTATAGGGCTGACTTAACGCAGCAAAGTTTACTAACAATACTGCAAGTAGGATCGATGTTTTACTCATAGTTCAATTTGATTGTAATCCCACTAAAATAAGTCAATTAGCGCAATGATTGTAATAGTAAAACAGGAAATGATTTGTTATTTTTACGTTAACTGCTGCTTTTTGGCATTCCTTTTGAAAACAGGAACTTACAAATGAAAACAAGCTTTGCAAGCTAAACCAAAAACGCCAACAAAAACAAAGTCATGAAAAAAACACTACTATCGCTAACACTAATCGGATTCTATGGGCTTGCCTTTAGTCAGAACATTAGTGACAACAAGATTTCCTTCGGTTACACCCAACTCCCGTATTATAAGATCGATGCCGCCTTTACAAATTACGACGTTAAGGTTGAACATGGATATTTAAAGGCAAACGCGGACAGCCTAGCTTTACATGAAGCAAGTAAAGAATTGGCCATGAGTCAATTTGAAAATGCAATGAGAGATTACAACAGGTCAAAAGATTCTGTCGATGCAATCTATCTTACGGCTATGGCTAAGTGGGAAAAAGACGTCAATTCAGGGTTGACACAAGTAAATGGACTAGCATTGCCACAACCAATTCGAGCGGCATATGCTCCTTTTCCGTCATTCCCATCATTGGAAGCACCAAGATTACATACGCCTTATGAAGATAATAACGTGATTAACGCAATCGACATTCAAGGATATACTAAGGGAATGGGAGGTTTTGTAGCAACTATTAACCTACTGCCGATACAAAATATTGTTATCAAAGAATCTAAGAAGGGTACTGGAACTTCGACCAAGTATACTTACACCGCTAGTTATAAAATGCCTATTGAACTTACTGTAGAAAGTCCAACACAGGGTAAAGTAATGTATCTGCGTATTGTTGAAGGAACAAAAACTTATAAAATCGGTGAGTATAGCAGTAAATATGATTTCCAATTGTATATGCTAACTAACGAGGATGCCTATAGAAACAATTTAGAATTGGCGGCTCGACAACAGGCTGTGGCGGAAACGAACACATACTTGAACAACCAAGTTGGATACATGAGTAAATCACGCACCACAGAATTCTATTCAGTGAAGAAATTCAAGAACTACGATTATTCTGACGTGAGCAAAGCATATGTGACGTCTGTAACCGCGTTTCAATTAGTGGCTGCAGATAGAGACAGAGGAAGTGCTATTGATAAGATTGATGAGGCTCTTGCTGAATGGGCGGAAATCATGATAGAAAGTAACACATTTGATAATAAAGCAAGAATCAATGATAAGATTACGCAGATGATTCAGGTGAACATGGCTGAACTTATGCTATGGAAAGCTGACTTTGCAAATTCTGAATTGAATACAACACTAGCAATCGGTGGTGGGGGTAAATTCAAGCGACATGCTAATAGCATGAAAAACTTTTATGCTGATCAGAAAAAGCGTTGGGGTTCACACTATTAAACCAGATAAGGCTTATTACAGGCAGGCGAGCAATCGCCTGCTTTTTCGTTCAATCAAGAATGAGGACATACAAGATTGGTTAGCATTCTTCAAGGATGACGATGCGTATTATCGCTTTCTTGGTGCGGACCAATCCATCCCAAAGTTAACGCGAGCAACTAATTGGGCAGAGAAACAAATTGAGAGAATGATGGAGGGTGAGTTTGGACAACTCGCCGTCATTGAAGAATCATCAGGACAATTAATTGGACTTGGTGGTATCATCCCACGTGAGTTTGGAAACAATTATGAATATGAAATCACCTATTCTCTCATTCCACAATATTGGAGGAAAGGCTATGCTCTGGAGTTAGCTCAGCATTTTCGAGACTATACTAAATCGACGATGCCGATACAAAGCGTAATCTCCATGATTCATCCAAATAATGCTCCATCAATTAAGGTAGCTGAGAAAAATGCAATGATCTTGGATGGCGAACACTTTATCTTCGGAATGACCGTTTTGGTCTATCGATATACATTTTAGCAACTGACTCAGAAATAATTTTTTACTCTCGCAATAAACATCTAATTTTGCGGTTGTATTTAATACAAAACCAGAACATTATGAAGTTATTATTGACAGCTCTCTTATTGACTATTTCAACACTTGGAATGGCAAATGAAGCTACTCTCACAAGCTCAGAATCTACTCAAATTGAGGCTAGTATTGCAAGTGACAAGGGTAAAGGAAAGAAAGCTCGTCGTAATAAGCGCGCTAACAGAAAGCGAAAAAGAAGATGTGCAAAGTCTGCCCACCGTAACTTTGCTGGTTAATCACCAATTACCATCTATAATTTCTTGACGTAATTCACTCTCAACTTTGGAGAGTGTCAAGGCTGTGAATATTTCGGCCTGTTGCTCTGGGTTAAATCGCCGGATTTTGTCCGCGGATATAATAGTTTCTTTTCCTCCAAAGGAGCACCCTGAATACCTCTGGGCTATCAATGCTTCCGGAATATAGATTAATCCTCTGTATTTACACTGAAGCGTGTGCGCTGTCTCATGAACAAGCCAAGCTAAATCTCTTCTGTTTTCACTATCAATCTCGCGTGAGAAATGAATGGTGCCTCCGACACCTAATCCTAATTGTTTTCTTTTTCCCAATCTCGCTCCCATCTTTGATAGCCAAGAATTCTCGATTATTCTAACACTCTTTAAATACATATAATCATTCGATTGAGACTTCATTACTTCAAATTCGTCTGAAGAAAACCGTCTCGCATTCCCCGAAGTAAGTAGGATCATAGCTGTCAATAGTTCTCCGAAAAACAGTAAATCTAAGACAGCCATCGTGAACGACAACAGGTACCATGGAATAAATAGAAGTACTTTTAAAAAATATATGATTCGTCTTAGCAACATTACAATCAATAGTACTGATTAATTTCTAAAGATGATCAATTAACAATTCAAACATTTATCTTTATCAGAAATCATCAATATGGCAAAGGTAAAGTCGGCATTTTTCTGTCAAAATTGTGGTCACGAAACTCCAAAGTGGCTTGGAAAATGTCCGTCATGTAATGAATGGAACACTTTTGTAGAAGAGTTGATTCATAAACAAGTTCCGCAAGTAGTTGCCTTTTCAAAATCTGAACAAAGTGCAAAACCACAAATTCTCCAAGAGATTAAAAAGCAGGAGCACGAACGAATTCAACTTGCTGATGAAGAACTCAATCGAGTACTAGGAGGTGGTTTAGTTGCTGGTTCATTAGTTCTTTTTGGTGGTGAGCCCGGAATTGGCAAATCAACTTTACTTCTTCAATTGGCGGTTACAACTAAGAATTTAAAAGTGCTTTATGTCTCTGGTGAGGAGAGTGACCAACAGATTAAAATGCGATCTGAACGCATCGGTGCCTTAAATGATAATTGCTTCATTCTAACGGAGACAAACGTTCAAAATATTTTCAAACAGGCAGAGCAGGTTCAACCTGAGCTTCTCGTTATAGATTCTATTCAGACATTATACTCATCTCAAATCGAAAGTTCGCCTGGAAGTATCTCTCAAGTTCGTGAGAGTACCGCTCAGCTATTACGATACGCAAAACAGACCAATGTTCCGGTCTTCTTGATAGGACATATTACAAAGGATGGCTCCATAGCCGGACCCAAAGTTCTTGAGCACATGGTTGATAGCGTACTTCAATTTGAAGGGGACCGAAATCATGTTTATCGATTGCTTCGCTCTATAAAAAATAGATTTGGGAGCACGAACGAGCTTGGGATTTATGAAATGAATGGAAATGGGTTACGACAAGTAAAGAACCCTTCTGAAATACTTATTACAAGTTCCGATGGCAACCTAAGTGGTGTTTCGATCGCTGCCACCATGGAGGGAATGCGACCAATGCTCATTGAAGTTCAAGCTCTTGTGAGTACCGCAGCCTATGGAACACCCCAACGATCATCAACTGGATTTGACGCTAAGCGCCTCAACATGCTTTTGGCCGTAATGGAAAAACGTTGTGGCTTCAAGTTGGGAGCAAAAGACGTTTTCTTAAATATCGCAGGCGGAATAAAAGTAGATGATCCGGCAATTGATTTGGCTGTTGTTGCAGCTGTACTATCATCTAATGCTGATATTGCCATTGCAAAAAACATCGCATTATCCGCTGAAGTTGGACTATCAGGAGAAGTAAGACCTGTTAATCGTATCGATCAGCGGATACACGAGGCTGAAAAACTTGGTTTTGACAAGATCATCATATCTAAGTACAACAAGGGAATCGACCAAAAGAACTTTGGGATTGAACTCATAATGTGCGGTAAGATAACTGAAGTAGTTAAAGCGTTGTTCGCGTAGCGAACTCTTGTTGCTAAGACCTATGAAAGGCCCAACTATAACTTCGATTTCTTCAAAAGTCCTTTAGACCTGCAGCTTAGTGTTGCCATCCTACTGCCATTTCAGGATAAAGAACGACCATAACAATATACAATATCATGGGCTAAATATTAATGCTTACAATAGTTATCGGTTTCGAAAAAACTAAGACCGCTTTTGCCCTAACTAATAAAGACAATCCAAATAATCTGTGAGCATATGCAACAGTAATCCTACTCCGATTATTCGTGTTTCCTTAAGAACTAACATCCCTGCGTAGACTCCAATCGCATAGTCGGTATGTAGCGGATGAAAATTAATACTACATCTATGCGGATCGAAGATGGGTGTTGCTAGTAAATGATCAAGGTCTACAAGCATGGTTAGAAGCATAATAATCCAAGCTTTTTTCCAATTCGAACGAAAAAGTACGATTGCTATTATCCCTGGAGCAATGAGATGAAGACCGTAATGCTGAACAAACTGTATCACCCCCATTCTTTAAAGCAAAAAATAGCTGACTCCTAAGAGTGTTATTCCTCCATCAATGAGTCCAGCGCAATACAAATCACCTCTTGATTCATTCATGAAAAACACAAGAACGAATTGAACTAAGACAGCAATATAAAATGTGGGGCTTACAATCAACGCAGGGATCTGCCAACACATCAGCGCAAAAAACAGGATAAATAAAACGAGTGAAGATACTTTCGCCCAAAGCATACCAACCACCTGCGGAATTGTTTTTTGGGTATCCTTGTCAAACTTCAAATCTCGAATATCGAAGGGTATTGCCACAGCCACAAAATATAGATAATGGGCAATCGAAACCCACATGATCGATTCATTAATGCTTCCTTCGTTGAGCGTGGGAAATAGAATCAGAACCGTGACCCATGCAAAGGCAATTAGGTGAATTTTTATATAGGGTAATTCTCGCATATTAACCCCTTTTACTCTTACTACATAGAAGAAACTAATTATTCCAGAGAACGCGAGCCAGACCGCTGCCATCCAACCAATTTTCCCTACCAAGAAAAGTGATCCTATTGTTCCTATAGAAGCACATACAATTGCAAAAAGTAATAACCTTTCATTTCTTTTCACCCATTTTAACCATGGTGTTTCAGACGGTTGTGCTGATTTTATTAATCGCTGGCCATTATAAACCGCAAACGTTGCAAAAAAGGCGAAAAGTGCATAGTATGGCCAAGACACAATTCCTAGTGAATAGGTAAACCCACCCGATAGAAAACCCGTAGCTATAGCAACAATGATATTCGAATAAACAATATGTAGGACTAGTTTTCCGATATGCGGAAGTTAAGCAATTTCGTTGAGCACACGCTCCACAGAAATACTTTGGATGCAATCACAATCTTGCTTTTGAGCACACTTTTCACAGCCTTCATCGTTTACCAAAATTGAAACGTTTGATCCAAGCGCTCTCCATCTTCCTGGATGGATTGGTCGCTTCGGAGAGAAGAAACCTATCGTTTGAACCCCTAGGTAACCTGCAATATGTAATGGGCCCGTTGAACAAGCACATAATGTGTCGACCTTCGAGATAAAACTGAGCAGTTGCTCCAAGCTCATCTGACCCGTTGTATCTACCAACTGCTTATGCTCAGGTAATGCGTCACTAAAAAGCTCTCCTTCTGCCTTCGTTCCTGTAAAAAACACCGTATAACCCTTTGCAATAAGGGCGTTTGCTAATTCGATGTACTTCTCCATTGGCCATTCTTTAGCACTCCCTTGTGATTTTGGGTGAAGAACGATTGATTTAGAAGACGCGTCAAGACTTTTTTGAATTCCAACAGGTAATTCGGCGTTCTTTGGCTGAAAGTGCTCTGTTGCTTTGATAATGGGAGCTAGGGATGGGATTTGATCCAATCCTAACGGCCGGAGTAATTCATGGTTTAATTGCGCCTCATGCAGGTCTGATCTCTTTCGTGTAAAGTTCGGTCGATGATTACACGTAAGCAAATGATATGCCCGATGTGAAGTACCTATCCTAACATCAATTTTGACCTTCTTAGCAAGAGATGCTATTTCCTTATTTGGAAATACATGAATGATCACATCCACTTTTAAGCTTTCAAACTTCGTTCGACGCTCAGCTTCCGATAATTCGGTGTAGTCCGCCCAATCCTCAAAGTGATCAACAAGCACATAAGATTCAACGACCGAGCGCGTGTATCCTTTCCCTAGAAACACAATTTGTGCAGTGGGATAGTTCTCTTTGATCCACGCACAAAGCGGTAAGGTTAGCATGACATCACCTATACTATCAGTGCGACTAATCACCACACGCTTATTGTTTAAATCAATTGCTTTCACGGTGAAGTCTTCTTAGTTCTTTGTATTTGAATACGTTCGATTGAGCACTTATTTGAGCAATTTTGAATCCCATTTTTCCATCCAAAAACCCTGCTTTCAATAGGTACATTGCTACAAATCGACCAAAAGCGCTCAAGTATGGTTTGATAGCCGAAGCCGTTTTGCCGTTGTGAAACATTTTTTGAGCAGTCAATTTCGAATATTTATCGGCTCTTTCTCTATGATCCTTGAATGAGTAGTAAGAATAGTGTTCTAAATGTCCTTCCAATTGAGTGATTTCAATGTCTTTCGGGAAGACCAGCTCTTCATGTACAAACTCACCATCCCAGTAGGAACCTCTCTTTGGAAATAATCGTGTTTTGACATCTGGATACCATCCTGAATGCTTGATCCATTTTCCGCAATAATTCGTTAAGCGATTCAAGCTGTAAATCTGTGGATCAGCAGTGTTCTTGATATCTAAAATTCTACTAGATAGGGTCTCATCGAGTGCCTCGTCTGCATCGATTGAAAGAATGTACTCATTGGTCGCTAGGCCGTTCAAGTAGTTCTTGCTAGCTGAATAACCTGCCCATACTCGTTTCTCAAATCGAACACCTGCCTTGTGACATATCTCCTCGGTACGGTCCGTTGAAAAAGAATCCAGCACTATGATTTCATCAGCGACAGCCTTCAACGATTCGATACATCTTCCAATGTTTCGTTCTTCGTTCAATGTTATGATTGTCGCTGAGATTTTCATTTGGTAAACTCGACACTTCTAATTACCGCTTGAATCTCGCGTAAAGGATGAGTCCAACTAGTTGTAGGTGGAGCATCAACATATCCGCTAATGCACATCAATTTTTTCTTCTTTGGATGAACAAAATGGAAAGCCCAAAATGCCCCTCCAGTACCTGCTCTTCCATTCCCGAGAAATTTAAACATTCCTCTCATTTCGTAGCCCTTGATTTTACCTGATGCATTTGCGATATCATTTCCTTCAGGATACACATAGTCCACGTATTGAGTGCCCATGTACATTCCTTCGATTTCTGATGGAACATTATAGCGAAGCATCGTATCACGCGCCATGAGTAAGTTCTTCAAATTCAATTGAGATGAGTCGGAGAAATCATATTGGTACACCATAATCCCCGTGAATATCGTTCCCGCGTCCTGTCCTCCTGAACCGAAATCAATAGGCCGAGAAGAATTTGGAAATTCCAATCGGGCAAAATTCGTTCTACTGTTCACCACTTTTGCTCCATCTGGAAGAGCTAACTTGATGCCGAAATTATCGGCTAACACTTTATCAGATCCTGAATTAGGATTTCGATCAAAGTTATCCATGATCCGCTTCCAGTCTCTTCTATCAAACTTTTTATGAACATCATCCAGTCCTAGCTGACAAGTTTCTAATACTTGCTTCAAGTCCTTTCCTGTAATATCAATTACCAATTGTGAGTGTGCCCATACGTCATCTCGCATTTCGATTTTTCCATATTCTCCTTTATAATCAGGATCGATGTTGACGAAAAGAATATTGCGAAAGCGCTTAATACCATCTTCAAACTTTCGAGGCGTTCTGTGAACCAATTCAAAGGTTACTAAATCTGGTAAATAAGGAAGAATGAATTGTGTTAAGCCGGTATCAAGTTCGTTTTTAACTTCTGAATTCCAGATGTCGGATTCGCAGACAACTAAGATCTCACCAACCTTTCCTGTTACTTGTAGTCCCATTACGGAACTTGAACGGTTGCTACAGCTACTCCAACTAAAAAGAATCGCTATTACTCCGATCCCGAATAAAATACGTCCTAGTCTTTTCATAAATATTAGTTTTCCAGAATAGCAGCAAAAACCGATCCTAGCTTGTGTAGTTTGCTAGTGGTTTATTGAACGGTCAATTCTAGATGATTAACGTATCCGAATCTTTTGTCCAATGCTCAAACGATCAATATTCACACGTGGATTTAATCGCTTCAATTGACTAATCGTCTTATTATTTCTCTGAGCAATCTTTCCGAAGGTATCCCCTTTTCGCACCGAATAATACTTTGCACCAGCCGAACTCTGTGTGGTGGTTGTCGCAGTAGTTGCGCTTTTCTTAACCTTCAAACGTTGCCCAACATAAATTCTTGTAGAGCGCAATCCATTCATTCTTTGAATCGTGGAAACGGTCGTACGATACCTCTCAGCAATTGTACCCAACGTTTCTCCACTCTTCACCTTATGATATTGATAAGAACCTGAAGTAGGAGTTGTATTTGTTGGTCTTGTATTCGTTGTGGTAGTAGTTTGCGTAGGCGTTGTTGGCTTAGTATACTTTGAATACTCAATAGCATACAAGCTATCTTCATTTGAAACCAATTGTCCAATCAACTCCAAAGGAAGGTAAACACATTGCTCAGGATCCGATTTCGGAATATAGCTTCGCTTGTAAATTGGATTTAACCTTTTCACTTCTTCTTCTTCAATCCCAAGAAGAGTGCTAATCGATGAAAAATGAACTCCTTTTGAGAGACACATTGTATCTAGTTGGCTATAAGCAACTGTCGCCTCTGCTGGAATGATGTTATGCTCAGCGTGATATGTCATTAAGTAGGCAGCAGCAATAAAGTTAGGAACGTATCCCTGTGTTTCTCTTGGTAAGTATGGTCGTACTTCCCAATAAGTCAACTTGTTTCCAGAACGACGAATCGCCTTATTTACGTTTCCTGGCCCTGCATTATATGATGCAAGTGCTAGATTCCAATCTCCGTAGATTCCGTGCAATTTTTTAAGGTATCGACAGGCTGCATCAGTAGCCAATTCCGGATCCATTCGTTCATCGACATATGAATTCTCATTGAGTCCATACATACGACCTGTTCGATACATAAATTGCCATAGACCAAGTGCGCCTGCTCTTGATTTTACTTGCGGTCGAAGACCACTCTCAATCACAGCTAAATATTTCAGCTCAATCGGAAGTCCATGCTCAGCCAGTTTTTCTTCGAACATGTCGAAGTACAGCTTTGATCTTCCAAGAACCACTCGCGTGAATCCTCTTCTCTTTTCAACAAAAAACTTGATCGTCTTAAGTGTTTGTTCATTGCAATCTAAATGAAATGGGCTCATTTCATTCATAACATTCAATCGCTCACAGTAGACAGAATCAGAGAACATTGGAACATCGCTCGCTTCATAATTCAATGCATCAATAATAGAATCATGATTGCTTTGAAATGAGTGTTCCCCATAGAACATGTTTAAGCTTTGTTCGATCGTACGAATCATTCTTGCATTATCAGTAGAATCATCAACTGATGTTGCTGTTCCGCTGTACTGTGCATTAGCAAGTCCTGTAATTAAACAAACTAATAGTGTGATCAAATTTCTCATGCTTCCACTCCCTTTTTTTCCAATTGTCTTGAAAAATTCAACATTCTCTTCTCCTCAAAATGATTCCCAATTACCTGCATACCAAAAGGCATCCCATTGCTGTGCTGTCCTATCGGAATAGACACTGCTGGGTTTCCTGTTAAGTTGGCGTGTACGGTAAAAATATCTTGTAAGTACATTGTGATCGGATCACTCACTGAATCGACTTCGAATGCTGTTGTTGGCGTCGTTGGCAACATAATGAAATCGAACTTAGATAGGATTTCATCTGTTTTATCTTGTAAAACACGACGAACTTTTTGGCCTTTCGTATAATAGGCATCATAATATCCATGCGATAAAATGAATGTTCCTGCCATAATCCGTCGTTTCACCTCAGGTCCAAAACCTTGGCTTCTCGATTTCTTATAGGTCTCTTCAACACCCTTTGCTTCCGTGTTTCTATATCCATAATGTACCCCATCAAATCTAGAAAGATTCGAAGATGCCTCAGCAGTCGTAAGTACATAATACGTTGGCACCATGTAGTCCAAGTATGGAAAAGAAATATATTCTACTTCATGTCCATCTAGGATGAGACCATCCGTAAGTTCTTTCATTCGAGCTTTCACTTCAGGATCAATTCCTTCCATCTCATAGCTCTCTTTAATCACTGCAATTTTCAGATTCTTCTCTTCTGTAAAAGAGGTATAACCATCAACAGCCTTCGAAGAGGCGGTAGAATCATAATCATCTGCTCCCGCCATCACTTCAAGCAGTAGTGCAGAATCTTCAACTTCATTTGTGAATGGTCCGATTTGATCGAATGATGATGCGTAAGCAATTAATCCGTGACGACTTATACGACCATAAGTAGGCTTTAGACCTACTGTTCCAGTAAAT
>DKPV01000078.1:6730-18368 GCA_002471375.1 Flavobacteriales bacterium UBA7325 | reverse complement strand
CTGTAATTTTTAAAGTCTTGTTTCATCTTTTCGATTATTAAAAAACCCGGTCCTCAAAAAAGAACCGGGTCATAATATAAAATAGCATCATATTAATTAGTCCAGCCTTTCCTTTTGAAAGCTAGAATGCCAATAATATGTTGTTTGTTTCATCATTGTATGATCAAATATAATTACTTCTTTCAAATCATTACTATTTTGACGCATAAACCATTTGTAAATGGCTAAATCAGAACAAAGGACATTCATCTTTCTTGCGGCTCTCATTTTTATATACGCTGTATTTCATGCCATTTATGTTTCCGTTCTCCACGATCAAGCCTCAAACTTTTTTGTTAATGTTCAGCATGGTGAGTTCATTCCATTTTACTCCGATTGGGAAGCTGGAAATCACTTTTAAACACCCTTTTAACGAGCATATTTTAATGGGTTTTTAGTGATTCACTTTTTGTTTTCAGGTTTGCAAGCTTGCTCTTTTTACCTGTGTACCTTCTCTATAATTGGAAACTTTCTAAACTGTTTTCTTCGCCGTTTTTACGTTGAGTATTCATCTTGTTTTTTGGGCTGAACACTTATATTATTGAGTTTTTTGCATTAGGCAGAGGATGTGGAATTTCAATGGCATTGATGCTTGGAGGTATGTTCTACCTGTTTGAATACCTCAAGAACTTCCGCAAACATGAACTAATCAAGTTTTGCTTATTCTTTACCTTTGCAACGAGTGCTAATCTAATGATGGTTCTTCCCTTCACAACCATCTCATTTTACCTAGTTCTCCAATCGCTCTCTATAGAAGCAGCAGATATACGCTGGAGTCAAAACAAGAATATGGGAAGCCACTGCTAAGTCACTTTATGGGAGTTGGAATCTAATCAATGATTGTTTTTCGTTTATTTGTGATTGACAAGCTTTCTAGTAATTATAGATCATGAAATCCAATTGTATTGCTCTTATTGAAATTGGCGGTTCACATGACGAGTGTTTACTCAGTCAAATGAGCGCAATACATTCTTCGGGAAGAGAGGTTTTGTTGATCACTTTTAAGGAAGTCTATGACAGGAATAAGGCATTCGTGCCATATGTTTCAGACACCCTTTTTGTTGATATGTCCGGAAGTAAATCTCAGCGCGGGAAGGAGGTTTCGAGAATTTGGAAAAAATTGAAGGAGTCAAACTGTGAGATGGCAGTTTTGAATACTGCAGAAGGTAATCTTGTTCGACTACTCTGTATCAAGGCATTATTTCACAAAATTAAATTCGTTGGTATCGTACATGATGCTCGAAAATTCGGAAGAAGTTTCACACAAGGTATTATCAATAAGAAAGTAAAAAAGTACTTAATGCTCAGTGATAATTTAGTTCGGTCAATCTCACCTGCTAAAGGTTTGATAGTTGACTATTTTTATCCATTGCGATATGACACCGATCCAGCCTCAATCGCTAAGTCAACGAAGTCTATTGTAATTATTGGTGGCGTTGAAACACGACGAAAAGACCTTGATGGATTTATCGAAATGGCTAAGCAGGTTAAGGGACAAAATTTGATCTTTACTTTTCTCGGGAAGAGCAATCTGGAGCTTGAGGAAGTACAGTATTTTAAAAAAAGAATTGAATCAGACGAATTAACAGGAATTATAGAGACGTTCGAAAAATTTGTTCCTCAAAAAATATTCGATGCAACACTTCAAAATGCGAATCTAATCTTACCATTGGTGCACCCAAACACCCCAAGTGCCGAGGAATTTTTCAAAACTCGAATGTCTGGAGCTATGTGTGTCTCTTTTGGATACAAGATCCCTATGCTCCTGCATCAGCAGTTTGCAGGAATTGAGGAAATGCAAGCAGCAAGTTTTTACTACACTATTGATACTTTCAAAAGTTCATTGCTCTATGCTCTTGAAGAATCAAGCCTTAAAATGGACCAAATGGACCAAAATGAAGCCTATAACATGGACTTCCAAGAAAAAAAATACCTTACCTTTCTCCTAAGCTAACTTTTCTGCGTTTAACGTTAAGAACGGGATACGATAAGTGTTTTCAATGTTCTTTTGCATATGATTATTCGTCACTAGCTTCAGGTCGTTCGAGCACGCTGCCGCAATCACATTTGCATGTAAACTACCTACATAATCTAAAAGCTCACTATCAAACCCTCTCTCCCGCGGTAGACTTACTATCTTAAAATCAATGTCGTTCTCTTTCATATAACCTTCAACTATCGTCTGATTAGTCTGAATAGCGCTTTCATGAGTCTCATTGCCGTCATACTGCGCAACAAGGTGAATACAAGCTCCGAAATTTTTGCCATACTTCCAGCAAATGATGTGATCTGTAAGCTCTCCTTGGCAAAACTAAACGCATTACAATCGTGTCTACTTTATCCATGTGCTTGTCACCTCTTGTTAAAGGAAGCGGCGTAGCCGAGTTGTTATTAATTTTTTCCACGTGACTTCCAAAAATCTTTTGCATCCCGCTTGCGCCGTGTGTTCCCGAAACGATTAATGATGGGCGCAGTATGTCACTCACTCTCCCGATTTCCTCGTATATACTACCAACTACAACTCTATCAGAAATCAATGCTTGATCTTTGTAAGCTGCGATTTGTCTTTAACCACATTCAGTAAACACACAGAACCATTACCATTATTTATATGAGCTCTCTCTAGAGATAGTCGTAAAGCATTGTCTGATGTTTCACTGAAATCAAAAGGAACTAGGTACAAAGGATAGTTTATAGATATTTTATTGCAGCATAAAGTACGGATGAGACTACCATAGAAAAATGACCTTCATCAACAATCAAAATCTATTCTAGGTTCGTCTCATGCTCTGATTACGAGATACTAATTGATTCTTAATGATCTAGCTGATGGGCCCATAGAGGAAGCTAAATAAAATCAGTATCTTTAAACATTCTCAAACTGTTCTGAATGGCTATTAACACTTATGAAGGTAAAAAATTCGATGCTGGAGTTTCATCCAAAGTTATGGATGTACTTACCGTTGAAGAAGCCCTTCAAATCAACATTAATGGAGAGCCATTTACCATCACAATGCGCACGCCAGGAGACGACCTGTCTCTCGTACGAGGCCTATTGCACTCTGAAGGTGTAATTAATGATGTTGCCTACACCCCTGACATGATTATTCGAAAAGAGAATGAAGAAGGTATAATAACCGTTGTCGATTTAAATATTCCTGAAGAAAAACTAGGGTCCGGTTACACCAACAGCAGAAGTCTATTGTCGGTTTCATCATGCGGAATTTGTGGTAAAACTGAATTGGATGAGCTATCGTTTATGGGTAAGGTTCTTGACCACGAGAAGACCGTGAACATCGATAGTATTCATTCCATGTTCCTCATGATGAATTCAAAGCAATCTGTTTTTGAAAAATCCGGAGGGTCGCATGCGGCCGCGGCTTTTGACAGAACTGGTGTTCTTCTTTCATCCATGGAGGATGTTGGCCGACATAATGCAGTTGATAAGGTAGTTGGTGAGCTTATAAATGATTCAACAGTCCGGAGAGCCAGCGTGATCACTGTAAGTGGTCGAATTTCTTACGAAATAATTGTAAAAGCATTTAAAGCTAAAATTCCCGTTTTGTGCGCCGTTTCGGCACCATCATCCTTGGCAGTCGATTATGCTAAAGAGCTCGGTATTACTCTACTCGCTTTCTGTCGAGACGAGAGGGCCACGTGCTACTCAAATCCAGAACGAATAACAAATAAAACCAGTAACAGCCAAGTTGGCTAACATCAAGATATGTCGAAGAATTTAAGTGAATTATCAGGAAGAAAAGGATTAGAAGACAACCTCTTTGACCGCATGGGTAAATTGGCTGAGCGTGATGGAGCTCCAGACACTGCTGAATTAGATAAACTTGCGGAAGAGTTCCTCGTTGGTTCTGCAAATACGTATGGAACGACAACCTTTTATGATTTCCTGAAGCCAGAAAACAAAGGCAAAAAGGCCTACGTCTGTAATGGAACAGCCTGTGTTTGTGCAGGTACTCAAGAAAAAGTGAAGGAGGAACTTGCCAATCATTTAACAGAGGATGAAATTGGTCATATGACATGTCTCGGTCGTTGCCATGAGAATTCAGCATTCAATTACGGGGGGCAAAACTATTCTGGTTCTGCAATCGACGAGGTCGCATCAATAATCACCAAAAAAGATGGAACTCAAGACGCGTATAAAGTTGAGTCTTTCAAGTATACCATTTTAACGGAAGAATTTAGTTCTATTGACGACTATTATGCCTCGTTTAGAGCAACGCTTAAACGTGACTCTGCGGAAGTATTAGAGAATATTAAGCTTTCAAACGTTAGAGGCCGTGGAGGAGCTGGATTCCCGATGGGCTTGAAACTAGGCTTTTGTCGAAACGTTGAGAGCGACACAAAATTTATTATTTGTAACGCTGATGAGGGTGATCCAGGAGCATATTCCGATCGTTATTTATTAGAGCAGCGACCGCATTCTGTTTTATACGGAATGTTGATCGCAGGATATGTAACCCACGCCAATTATGGAGTGCTTTATATCCGAGCCGAATATCCTGATTCAGCGACAATTATTGAAAGAGAACTTGAGCTATTAAGAGCTGCGGGGCTCATAGGAAAAAACATCGATGGAAGTGGATTTGACTTTGATTTCAAGGTGATCCGAGCCCAAGGCTCCTACATCTGTGGTGAAGAAACTGCATTAATAAATTCAATTGAAGGACAGCGTCCAGAGGTTCGAGTGCGCCCTCCGTATCCAGCAGAGCAAGGACTGTTTAACAAACCTACGATCGTTAATAATGTTGAAACACTTGCAAGTTTGCACTATATCATCGAACAGGGTGGGGCGGCTTGGAAAGCTATTGGAACCGAACGGTCTTCGGGGACGAAACTGGTTTGTTTAGATAGCTTCTTTAACAAACCTGGGATTTATGAAGTTGAAATGGGAACACCTATGTCAACCGTAATCAATGATATGGGCGGTGGCTTCAAATCACCCGTAAAAGCGATGCAAATCGGAGGTCCACTTGGTGGACTTGTTCCTGTGTCGAAGATTAATGATTTAAATCTTGATTTCGAATCTTTTGCCGAAAATGGGTTTCTAATGGGACATGCATCTATTATTTGCGTTCCTGAATCAATGCCCATGATCGACTTCTTAGAGCACCTTTTCGATTTTGCAGCTTATGAGAGTTGTGGAAAATGCTTCCCATGTCGTTTAGGTACGAAAAGAGGGCATGAACTTTTGAGAAAAGCGAATTCGTCTGACTACAAAATCAGTAAGAAGCTTTTTGATGACTTACTAAATACGCTCGAAGAGGGTTCTTTGTGCGCACATGGTGGAGGTATTCCACTTCCCGTTAAGAATGCACTGAACTATTTTGAGGATGAAATGAAATCCTACTTTGAGTAAGAAACTAGACTATGAGTAATACAGCATATATAAACAATATTGAACATCAATTTAAAGACGATGAAACCATTTTAGGTTTTGTCAGACGAATTATTGGTGAAAAATTGATCCCTACACTTTGTGATTCTCCAAACTTAGATCCTTTCGGGTCTTGCAGAATTTGCAGTGTTGACGTTGCATTGGAGAAGGATGGGCCAACGAAAGTTATGGCTTCCTGTCATACTCCAATTACCAATGGAATGTTCGTTTACCCAAGTTCTGAATCAATCAAAGAGCTTCGTAAAAACATCATGGAGTTGGTCTTAACAGATCACCCGCTTGATTGTTTGACGTGTGAAGTAAACGGAAATTGTGAGCTTCAAGATGTTGCCGCTCAAGTTGGAATTAGAGAAGTTCGATATCCTGAAGGAGAGAATCACCTCGATAGAACAAAGGATTTAAGTCACCCATATATGACTTCTGATCTGTCAAAATGTATCAACTGCTATCGGTGCGTGAGAGCCTGTGATGAAGTTCAAGGTGAATTCGTGTTGAGTATGGCAGGTCGTGGGTTTGATTCACAAATTGTGAAGGGGTCGAATCAGTCGTTCATGGAATCTGATTGCGTGAGTTGTGGTGCATGTTCACAAGCATGTCCCACTTCTGCAATTTCCGATATTTTCCAATCCAAAGCTGTTCAAGTCGAAGAAACTACTAGGACTGTTTGTACATATTGTGGTGTAGGCTGTAACCTGGAGGTTGCAACAAGTAATGGAGAAATTCTTAGTATTCAAGCACCCTACGAAGCCGAAGCAAATTCAGGTCATACATGCCTAAAAGGACGTTATGCCTTCAAATTCTACAATCATCCTGACAGGCTAGATAGTCCAATGATTAAAAGAAATGGCGAATTTGAGAACGTTTCATGGGATGAAGCGTACAATCATATCGCGAGTGAATTAACTCGTATAAAAGCGTCAAGTGGGCCGGATGCCATCGCTGGAATATCATCTGCTCGTACTCCAAATGAGGAGAACTATTTGATGCAGAAATTCATCCGTGCCGTTGTTGGAACGAACAATATTGACTGTTGTGCACGTGTTTGTCACTCACCAACAGCTCTAGGTATGCAACGTTCATTCGGAACGGGTGCAGCTACCAATTCAATTGAAGATTTAGATCATGCTCAGTTTATACTTGTTGTGGGGGCAAATCCAACGGATGCTCACCCGGTTACCGGCGCAAAAATTAAGCAGCGCATGATGAAAGGTGTTCCGAGCATCGTAATTGATCCAAGAAGAATAGAGCTTGCAAAATATGCTACTTATCACTTGCAATTGAAGCCAGGCACGAATGTGGCCTTGCTAAATATGATGTTGTATTACATTATAGAGGCTGGAGCGGAAGATGCAAAGTTCATCGCAAATCGTACTGAAGGGTATGAGGAGATGAAGAAAGAGGTTCTTCGTTTAGATATGGACGAACTCTCTAAGGTTACCGGGGTTGAAAAGGACTTAGTAAAAGAAGCTGCGTTAGCTTATGCAGCGTCTAAGGCTGCAATGGAATTCCACGGACTAGGTGTAACTGAGCACTTCCAAGGAACATTTACTGTTCAATTAATCGCTGATTTGGTAATGATTACTGGAAATATCGGAATAAAGGGAGCTGGTATGAATCCTCTTAGAGGACAAAACAACGTTCAAGGTGCAGCGGATATGGGGGCACAACCTCATCAAGGCGCTGGGTACTTAGACGTAACAGACCCTGAGGTTAATAGTCGCTACAATGCCTATTATGGCGTATCCGAGGTGCCTAGTCACGTTGGATATAAAATTCCTGAAATGTTCGATGCCGCAATCTCTGGAGACCTTAAAGCCATGTGGATTATTGGAGAGGATGTCGTTCAAACAGATCCGAATACCAACAAGGTAATTGCCGCAATGGAAAACTTAGAACTTCTTGTTGTTCAAGAGTTGTTCATGACAGAAACCGCAATGCGCGCCACTGTAGTTTTGCCAGGTGCATCTTTCCTAGAAAAAGACGGGACATTTACGAATGGAGAAAGAAGAATTCAGCGTGTAAATAAAGTTGTAGAACCAATCCCTGGTTGTAAAGTTGATGGTCAAATTATTGTTGACATCATGAATAAAATGGGATATTCTCAGGAAGATTATACTGGACCTTCTGTTCTCGAAGAAGTAGCAGGAATTGTTCCGTTCTTTAAAGGTGCGACTTGGGAAGGGCTCGGAGATAATGGTTTACAATGGCCAGTTCTTGAAGATGGTACAGATACTCAAATGCTTCACATCGAAGATTTTAAGCGAGGAAAAGGAAAGTTCTACTTCTATAACTATGAGAAGTCTCGTGAAGTTGAACGTCATGAAAAAGAGTTCCCATATATCATTACTACAAACCGCGAGTTAGAGCACTACAATTGTGGAGCAATGACACGTAGAACGGGTAATGTGGACATTTTAACTGAAGATGTTCTCTTAATCCATCCTAAGGATGCTGCAAAAGAGGGTATCACTGATGGAGATTTCGTTTGTGTAGAAAGTCCAAGAGGGAAGGTTGATATCAAGGCTGTTCTAACAGATGAAATGAAAGAAGGAATCTTAAGTTCAACGTTCCATTTCCCTGAAATCATGTTGAACATTATAACTTCTGATGAACATTGTACTGAGGCAATGTGTCCAGAATACAAAGTTGTAAGCTGTAGAATTAGAAAGAGTAAAGGAAAACCAAAAATGGTTGCTGAAGCTTCTGTGTAAACAGAGGCTTAATCTTCTAGTGTGAAGACTTTCTTAATTGTACCATCACTGTAGATATAAATCAGTGGTGTGTTCGGCTTGAACTCCGTATCTCTACCCATTAAATCTGTGATTTTGGCAAGTTTTACTTGTTCAGTTTGCAACTCATCGAGCGATGAAGTTTCATCTATGTAAACTAAGTGACATGACGAAGTATCGATCAGCGTCGTTCCGCAACCATCGGCAAGAGTAATGATTACAGCATAATAACCTGTTGATACTGGTGAGTATGATTGATCCGCTGCACCGCTTATCACACCGTCAAGAACGTCGCAATCTATCCACTGATATGTTGCATTATTTTGTTCTGCCGTCAATGTAGTTGGCGTCGATATAACATCATTGTTCATTGTAACTTCGCAAACAACATCAAAAGTAACGGAGGCATCAAAACTTGCATTTGCTGCAGCGTATGGAGGATAAACAACCTCAACACACGTCAATTGGTTATTGGTGCAATCTAAGGTCAGGTTTTGACCATTGTTCGCGTTCAAACATGTCAGTTGATTATCATAACACCACAACAAAGTGAGTAGTGGGTTCTGAGAAGCGTCTAGCGAAGTAAGTAAATTGTCATTACAACGTAAGTCCATCAACCCCCCATTTTGCGTAACATCCAGTTCTGTGATTTGATTATCAAAACAGAAAAGAAGAGCGAGTGCTGAATTTTGCGTTACATCTAATGCTGCTAGTTGATTATCATAACAGAATAGCGTTGACATATTCGCGTTCTGAGTAACATTCAATGCTGTCAGGTTATTGTTAAAGCACCGAAAGTTTGTCAAGTTTGAGTTTTGCGTCACATCTATTGCTGTAAGAAAGCTATTGTAGCAGAACAAAACAGACAATGCTGGATTCATCGTAACGTCTAGTGATGTGAGTGATGAATTATTACAACGCAGATCCGATAAATTTGTATTGTTCGTAACATCCAGTGATAGTAACGGGTTATCGTAGCATAAAAGCGTTGATAGAGCCGTGCAGTTTGATACATTAATCGATGTTAACTGATTGCTGTAGCATCTTACGTCAGTAAGCGCAAAGTTAGATGATAAATCAAGCGTAGTAAGATTATTTGTATAACAGAACAATGAAGTAAGTGAGGTAAACCCATCAATCCCGGTCAAGTCCGCAATGTTTAAATTCCAAACACCTAGACTTGTGACTCCACTAATATTTGCTGTTGTCACGTAATTATCCCCTGGTATTCCATTACCCATTCCACTCGACTCTAAAAATGCCTCAAAGTTGTTGTCTGGAACGTATGTTTGTTGAGCGTTGATGTTAGTAGAAACGACTAATAGAAGTAGAAGCGGTAACAGTTTCATTTCGATGTTTTTTGTAAAAATACGCTATTCATCCTAGGAAATGTATTTATCTCATGCTCTTTTTGGTTGAACTATATCAGTTTACCGCCCTCATCGCCACTTCCTGGGCCCAAAGTAATCTTTGTGTCAGCAGCATCAATCAGGGTTGCATTATGCTCAATGTAAATAATGGTGTGACCTTCCTCTGTTATTCGTCGAAAGAGTTTGATTAGCTCTAAGACATCAAAATAATGAAGACCTGTACTGGGCTCGTCAAAAAGATAAAGATTCTTCTCTGATCCAAACTCCATAAACGTTTTAGCTAATTTAAGTCGCTGCCCCTCTCCTCCTGAAAGCGTATTTCCCGCTTGTCCCAGTTGAACATGACCAACACCAACATCTTGAAGGAGCTTGAGATCATGAAGAATATCAGAGTCTTCGAAAAATCCAATGGCTTCATCGACAGTCAATTCCATACTATCGCCTATCGATTTATCATTGAACTTACACGCTAAAACCACTTCAGAATACCTCTTCCCATCACATGTATTGCAGATAGACCAAATGTCACCCATAAAATCAAGACTTGTTTTCTCCTGACCATAGCCGCTACATGTGGGACATCTTCCGATCTTACTTTGATAACTAAAATCCGCTCGCTTAAGACCAAGCTCTTTTGCCTGCGTCAATTTAGAGTACAAAGATTTGAGCTTTTCCAACACTCTCGTGTAGGTCGCTGGTGAACTAAGTGCATTCGCAAAAAATAATTCTTGATCAAGCAAATGAACCTGATCGAACTGATCAAAACCAAAGATCGATTTACACCCTTCGGGCTCTCCTCTTTTCCACGATTTAAATAGAACATCTTTAAGCAGCGTCGACTTACCACTACCGGAAATTCCCGTGATTACATTGATCAATCCTGAACGAAAAGAAACATCAATATCCTTCAGGTTGTTTCTATATCCTCCGCACAAACCGAAAGATTCAGAATTGATTTCTAATGTCTGTTGCACCAAGCCTATAGGCTCGTAAAGAAGTTTGTATGTTAGTGTTTCAGTACTACTTTTTATCTCTGACCGCGCTCCTTGATAGATTACCTCTCCTCCTTTACCTCCCGCATTCGGTCCGAGTTCAATGAGATAATCTGAGCTATCAATAAAATCTCTATCGTGTTCAACAACAACAACAGTATTTCCAATCGCAATGATTCTTCTTAGGACAACTAAGAGTGCTTGAACGTGCATCGAATCCAATCCTATTGTAGGTTCATCTAGCACATAGGTCACGCCATAAAGCTGTGATGATAGTTGGCCTGCCAACGCCACTCGCTGACGCTCACCTCCTGAAAGCGATTTTACTGGTCTATCAATACTTAAATAGCCTAGCCCCAATTCCACCATGCTTCGAAGTGCCGCTATTACACCTGGTAGAACTACTTCGCTGATTGCCTTTTCCTCTCTACTGAAATTATCCCGTGGAGATTCGAGTAATTCTAGACATTCACCTATCGACATCATTGAAAGTTCGTGAATGTTCTTCTCTCGAAACTCTACCTCTAATAAGGGCTTTTGAAGTCTGCTTCCATTACAAGAGTCACAACGAATATCATGCAACATTGCAGATAAAGCTTCGGTATTTTTATTGTTGCGCTTTCGCTCAAATTCATCATCAATGTAATGACAAAGGCCCAACCATTTTGCTTTAATTTTTTGTGTCCCAGACCTTGTTTTCGTCTTGTACTCCCATTCATGCTCCCATTCAATGTCCTCTGTACCATACAAAATAGTTTTTTGGGCCTTCGGTGATAATTCATTCCAAGGTAGTCCGATATCCAAACTTTGTTCCCCTGCTGCCTTCTTCAAAGTCGCCATGAACTGACCGTTTTGGTCACCATAATAATTAAGCGCTTTATTATCTCGAAGAGCTCCTTCAAAAATTGTAGCCTCAGGATACTGAATCACTTGTTTAGGATCACATTCCAATATGGTTCCTAATCCATTACAACTTTTACAAGCCCCGATATGATGATTAAACGAATAGCTCTGCGCTGTTAAATTTTTTCCCTGGTAAGGAGATAAACGTGCAAAAAGCAATCGCAAGGAATCGTATACTCCTGATAACGTGCC
>DKPV01000078.1:0-6351 GCA_002471375.1 Flavobacteriales bacterium UBA7325 | reverse complement strand
GGGCCCAAGCCTTCACTCGATTCCATTTTAGCCTCGTTATTCATATGAATGAACGACCGATTGTAGGTAGATAATGATTCGGTAAAGCGCGTGTTAGCTTCCGCTAATAAGGTATCAAAAACCAAGGACGATTTACCACTTCCGGATAATCCTGTCACCACTGTCAATTCATTCTTTGGAATACGAACATTGATTCCTTTCAAATTGTGCGTCTGAACCCCCTCTAAAATGATCTCATGAGATCTGTTTTTCTGCGTTGTATTGAGGCTTTCAACGCTTTCCTGTTTTCTTAGTTTCGGTTTTCCTTGATAAAGGATCGAGCCTCCCTTTTTTCCCGTTTCTGGTCCAAGCTCAATGTGCCAATCCGAAGCGGCTATAACTTGCTCATCCTGTTCAATACAAACGATGGTATTTCCCTTTTGCTTGATTTGGTCAAATAAGACTAAGAGAGATCTTAGATCACTGTGATGAAGTCCTATACTTGGCTCCACAACAATATAAAGCGTCTTTCCAGTATCCTTCTTTTGAAGCTGATTTGCTATTTTCAATCGTTGTGCTTCTCCCCCTGACAATGTCGTGGATGATTGACCAAGCGATAGATAACCAAGGCCAATATCATTTAAGATCTGAAGGCCATAAACTACTTTCTTTTCATCTTTAAAAAAGCTCAGTGCCTCGTTTACCGACAATCTATAAACCTCGGCGATCGACTTTCCTTTGTACTCAATTTCCAATGTTTGATCATTGAATCGCTTACCATTACACTCGCTACATGTGATGTCTATGTTTCCGAGAAAGTGCATTCCAATTTGTGTTTTACCAGCACCTTGACACGCTTCACATCGACCACCTTTCGTGTTAAATGAGAATCTAGATTTCTTATATCCCCGACTCTTTGCATCCGGAAGCAAAGCATACACGTCACGAATACGATTCGAAATACCTAGATAGGTTGCAGGGTTGCTTCGTGGTGTTCTTCCTATTGGTGATTGATCAAAGAAAATCAACTTATTAAACTCCTCCGCATTCTTTGTTTGTTTAACTGCAATCTGTTCGTTTGATGCTTCCAGCTGTTTCCGTATAAGTCTTTCTAATGTTGACCTGACAAGACCCGTTTTCCCAGTTCCTGCTTTTCCACTGACAATATTAATTCCACCTAATTGAAATCGAACATCAATGTTCTTCAAGTTTGATTCCGTACAGCCAAGTAATTCAATAAACCTGGAATTCTGCTTCTTTTCGACTAGCGGGAGTATCTCAACTTGTTTATTTAAAGCAATATAGGTGGGGCTGGTAGTCTTGTGTGAGGCAGAATCAGTAATAAACCGTTCAAAGGGACCATTAAAGATGAGTTCTCCTCCATGCGTTCCTGCTTCTGGACCAACATCAATAATCCAATCTGCTTGACGAATCGTTTCTAAATCATGCTCGACAACAATGACAGTATTACCATTTTCAACGAGTTTTCTCAAGTGCGCTATTATCTGCCTGTTTTCATCGGAGTGAAGCCCAATTGAAGGTTCATCAAAAATGTAAAGCACTCCCGATAATTCAGCTAATAATTGGTTGGCAACTCTAATTCGCTGCGCCTCGCTTGCCGACAATTGCTTCGCGGGTTGACTCAAGGATAAATGACCCAGGCCTAAACTCATCAATAAACTTATCTGGTGCCCTATTTTCTCAAGAATTGGGGAGGCGATATGATCCCATCTATTCGACCTTAACCATTCCGCAAGATCGTTAAGCTCCATTGCGGCTAGGGTAGTAATTGATGAACCTTGCACCCGGACACTCAGCGCATCTTGATTTAACCTCTCTCCATTACAAGCCGTGCAAGTCACAGCATGTACGAATTTTAGAATGTTGGCGTTTCTATCTCTTCTTAGAATATCGGACATGATTGGAATCATCCCTTTGTAATACCCTTCTTCACGCGGCTTTGCTTTAATGCCAGTCCACTTCAATCTTGATTCTAAACTATGTTTTCCAAACGGAACCTTAATCTTCTCACTTCCGTGCAGTATGATATGACGTTGACTTTCACTCAATTCATTCCAAGGAATATCAACATTAAATCCTTCCGCTTCGCACACCTGATTCAAGACATCGATGGTCACTTGCGAATACATGATGTAACCATTCGGAAGTGTTGGAGCTAGTGCCCCATCTCTAATTGATTTTTCAGGATTAGCAACCAGTTTATTCAAATCTATTTGTTCCTGCTTTCCAATTCCAGAACAAGCTGAACACTTCCCATGATCTGAATTAAATGAAAACAACGATCGCGAGAGTTTGACCTCCACGTTGGTTGTTCCAGTTCTTGCATAGAGCAATCTGAGCAAAGCATAGATATCAGACATGGTACCAACCGTAGACCGAGCATTTAAACCTGTCGTTTTCTGTCCAATAGCAATTACGGGGGAAAGACCATGAATCTTATCTACGTCTGGTCGATTAAGCTTCCCTAAGAATTGTCGAGCAAAAGATGGAAGCGTTTCAAAATACCTACGCTGACCTTCCTGAGCAATAATATCAAATACCAAACTTGATTTACCAGAACCCGAAACTCCTGTAACTACCACAAGTTGATTATGCGGAATTCTTAAAGAAATATCCTTAAGATTATTAGCTCGAGCACCTTCAATTACAATCTCGTTTGCATCTCTATTGCACATTTCGTGAAGGTAAAAAATAAGTTTCCCCTTTTGAAATGTGAGTGACTTCTTTGCGTCTAATTGCTAAATTTGTAGTGATGAGTGAAAATATGATTACCATAGATGTTGTTTCCGATGTTGCCTGCCCTTGGTGTTACATTGGAAAAAGGAAATTCGAAGCAGCCCTAACGAAGTGGAATAGAGCGCCAATAAAGGTTACATGGCACCCTTATCAATTAGATCCTTCTATGCCGGAATCGGGGTTAACGCGCGATAATTATCTCGTGAATAAATTTGGAAGTATCGAGGCAACAACAGCTATGACTGAACGTCTTTCTGCAGCCGGAAAAGAAGTTGATATTAACTTCGATTTCGGGGAAAAATGGTTAGCTGTTAATACCCTTCAGCTTCATCAATTATTGAATGTCGCTCGAGAGGAAGGATTCAATGAAGCATTAAAAGAACGCTTTTTCAAAGCGTATTTCGAAGAAGCCAGAGAACTAAATAAGCCTGAAGAGCTCTATGCTATTGCAGCTGAGTTTGGTTGGGACGCTACGAAAGTTGATCAGATCATCGCTAATAAAGAGCTTGCTTCTGCCGTGCAAAAAGAAATAGCACATTTTCAAAACATCGGAGTTTCAGGTGTGCCTTTTTTTATTCTCAACAACAAATACGGCATGAGCGGGGCCCAACCTGTAGAGGCATTTCTTGAGGCATTTGAAAACGTCTCAAAAGAGAGCATTGCTTAATTAAGAGCCACCTCTTCCGTTTCGTTTTTTCTCTTCAATCCAAATTGACATATACCGGGAAGCTTGATGTGACTCTCGTTGAAGCATGAGTCCAGTAATGGATTTGTTTCTGTGATTCTGTAAATCCGAGAGATCCTCGATCGTTCTTGTGAGTGTCGTTTCAAATTGAATCTTTGAGAACTTTCCGCTGAGTACCTCATCTGATTTTTCATTTGCCACTTTCCATGAACTCTCGTCTAGGTAGAGGTTTATTGCAGCCTCTGCAAATAATGTTGGGTCTGCCTCTACTTTCCCGGGCCAAACCTCTGCTGATGCAATTCCCTCTGATCCAATTGGCATGGTAACGGATGGCGTACCCGCTGACATTGACTCCAATAGCTTCCCTTTTATCCCTGCTCCAAACCGAAGCGGGGCTAGACTCACTCTAGATTTACTTACAGCTTCGATTGCATCCTCGGCTCTTCCGTGAACTATAAAACGGTCTTCTTTTTTGGTCAGCTGATAGACCTTTTCGCTGCAGTAAGCTCCATAAATATTAAGCTTCGCCTTTGGCACTTTTTTCTTTATAATCGGCCAAATTGTTGACTTCAAATAACGCACTGCATCTAAGTTTGGGTCATGCCAGAAGTTTCCAATAAAAATAAAATCTTCCCGCTCTTCAAACGAAAGACTGGGCTGGTCCGAAGGCTCACAGTAGAACGGCAAATGCACCAGTTTCTCCATTGGAATTGAATATGTCTTCTGAAGTAAATCAAACTCATAATCAGAAACCACTAAGGAAATGTCACTTCTATGGATGGATGCAATTTCTCTCAACATGAGATCTGATCGATACGTGTCGAAGTCTAATTCAACCTCTATCTTTATTGCTTTTTTTCTCGCTTCTCTTAAAAAGTGGAGGTCTTCCGTGTTAAGTACGCGAATTGCATCGGGACAATTATCCATTATTCTCCAACCGAACTGCTCTTCTGTCATAAAGCGATCGAAAATGACAATTTCTGGATTCAACTGATTCAATAAATCATCGAACTTGCTGCTGTTTACTTCAACGAAATCGGTTGTAATCCCGAGCTGAGATAAATCGGCTTGAAACTCTGTCTGTTTAGCGTGAGATAGGAACGTAACGTGATAAGCATTCCTCTGAAAGAAATGGATCAATTGCAGCATTCGAGTACCTGCAGCGGATGAGTTCGGTTCTGGCCAAACTTTCCCCAAAATCAATACGTTCTTTTCTGTTTTCATTGAGTTTGTAAATGTAGTACAAAGCGTGCTAATTGCTGTTTAGAGTAAGTTTTTCTTCCACTAAATTTAGTATTACATCTATGGAATATTTCCATTTGTAGCATCTTATCTTCAAGTTGAACTAAAACGAGGTGTATGAAAAAGAGGTTGTTTCGTGGAAGTCAATTTAAACGAATTAAGAGTCTATCTAATTTTAGCTCGAAGAGACCCCTTTCGTCTCATCTTGTACCGTAAGAAAACTTCGAAACCCCCTCGAATATTCGATGTATGGTTGTTCGCTTTGTGATGGTTACTTTCCGATACAGAAAGTAAAAACGTATTGTTTATAACCTATTGAATGCTAATACACAAATGTGAAACAATAGAATGCCACTTTAACACCCTCAATCAAGGTAAATTTACTCTTTATTGGCGACACCTATCCGACATACATTCGACAGTAATTGCTTGTTAGACGAATAAAAACTTTTTCTGTAAGATGTTTGCTGTATGAATATCCAGAAAAAAAACATTGCTTTAAAGCATCTATTAATTAATGGGGAGAAAAAAATTGGCCTTAAGTTTTATCCTGATAAGGTTATACAAGCACTAATTAAGGAGTTGCCGTCTCCTAAATGGAGCAAAGAATTTAGCATGGTCTATCTTTCTAATACACCCAAAAATTTTAATTTGATTTTTTCAACATTTAAAGGAGTTGCGTGGATTAATTTAAGTGCCTTCTCTTCAAAAAGGGCTCTTGTTCATGAAAATCAATTGTTATCAGTTGATTCTTACAGAAAACGGGTGTTGAAGCCTGGTTTTAAATCTTGTCCCGAGGTATTTCTTCAGAAGTTAGAGCTAAAAGGATATGCTCTGAATACTGCTCACACCTATATAGCTATGTTTGAACGTTTTATTAATGCTCATAATGAGTCTGATCTGCTTTCTATAAATGAAGAGCAAATTCGCCTTTATTTACAAGGGTTAGTGCAGGAGCAACGTTCAAATTCGTACATCAATCAAATGATAAACAGTATTAAGTTTTATTATGAAGTGGTTATGGGGATGCCCAATCGTTTTTATTCGATTGAGCGCCCTAGAAAAAAGGAAAGTCTACCAAAGGTTATAAGTGCGGAAGAAGTTCAAATGATTATTAATAACACCAATAATATCAAGCACAAGTGTATTGTAAGCTTGTTGTATTCAGCAGGATTAAGAAGAGGAGAGTTATTAAACCTTAAAATAGAAGATATCGATAGTAAGCGCATGGTGATTAATGTTAAGAATGGTAAAGGAGGGAAAGATAGAATCACAATTTTAAGTCCAATAGTTTTAGTTGACCTAAGAAATTACATGAAAAGTTGGGCGCCAAAACCTAAAAATTATTTATTTGAAAGTGTGTCTGGTGGAATCTATAGCTCTACAAGTGTTAGTAAAATTATAAAGGTTGCAGCTCAAAGAGCAAAAATTCAAAAGCAGGTTTCTCCACATATGCTGCGCCATAGTTTTGCAACACACTTATTAGAATCGGGAACTGATTTGCGTTACATCCAAGTTCTTTTAGGTCATAGTAGCACCCGAACAACAGAGATATACACGCGTGTAGCTATAAACAATATTAAAATGATTATTAGTCCTTTAGATTCATTAAATTTGAGTTAATCCTATAGTGTGGATATGTGTACCGGTACACATACACGCATGTTAGCTGCAAGGTAAAACCAACG
>DKPV01000048.1:35993-46706 GCA_002471375.1 Flavobacteriales bacterium UBA7325 | reverse complement strand
GGTCTTCCCTTTTTGAATGAGTCCGCTGAGTTGATTTTCTGTAAGCTTCTTACCCATTAGTTCGAATGGAACTTTGAATCCACATGCTTTGAAGTTAGAGCATCCTATTGCAGTCTTACCTTTCATCAATTTTGAAGAATTACATTTCGGGCAATCCATCGTTGAAAAATTAATTACTTTTTTCTCTCGTTTTTTGGGTGCGGGTTTCTTTTCTGATTCATCAAAAAATTGAACGCTGCTAGGAGTGTTGAAGATTACTTCATCGGTTAATTGTCGCATCATGACGTATAACTCTTGCTTGAAGACATCGAGATTGTACTCTCCTTTCTCAATGAGTCTTAACTTTTGCTCCCATTGACCGGTCAATTCCGCACTTTTGAGCAGATCATTTTGAATAGTGTCAATTAATGCCATTCCCGTATTTGTGGCATTAATGTTTTTTCGTTTTTTCTCAATATACTTTCTTCGAAATAGCGTTTCGATGATGTTTGCGCGAGTAGATGGTCGGCCAATCCCATTGTCCTTCATTAATTCTCGCATTTCTTCATCATCGACTTGCCTGCCTGCTGATTCCATTGCTCGTAAAAGGGTTGCTTCTGTATAGGCCTTAGGAGGAGAGGTTTTTCCTTTATGGACAACAGGTTCATGTGGACCCTTTTCACCTTCTTCGAAATGAGGCATTATCGATTCTTCTCCCTTCGCTTTGGCTGGCTTTTTATCCGTCTGATAAACTTCTCGCCAACCTGGTTTGAGAATTTGTTTTCCTGTTGCCTTGAACTCTAGATCACCAACTTTACCGAGAACGGTCGTATTGGACACGATACAAGGCGGATAAAAAACAGCAATAAATCTACGGGCAATTAAGTCATAAATCTGTTGTTCATTTGGCGTTATACCAGAAACAGCTACGCCCGTCGGTATTATGGCGTGGTGATCAGTTACTTTTTTGTCGTTAAAGACCGTTTTCGATTTCTCGATCGGTTTTTGAAGGATACTTTCGGTTAGCCTAGAGTAATAAGTCATCCCTTTCAAGATGCTCGGGATCTTTGGATGTAAGTCTTCTGATAAATATGTCGTGTCAACCCTTGGGTAGGTTACAAGTTTCTTTTCGTATAAGCTTTGAACATGCTTTAACGTGTCGTCTGCCGAGAAGCCAAATTTCTTATTTGCATCAACTTGAATCGAGGTCAGATCATACAACCTAGGATTCCCTTCCTTGCCTTCTTTCTGCTCGAAGGAGGTGATCTCGAATTCTCGTTCCTTAAGGTATGCAAGTCCACCGAGGGCTCTCTTTTCTGAGTTCAATCGATCTATTTGACAATTAAATTCCTGCCCTTTGAATGTGGTTTTCAGTTCCCAGTATTCTTTCGAGGTAAATCCATCGATTTCCTTTTGTCTTGCAACGATCATCGCGAGAGTAGGGGTCTGAACTCTACCAATTGACAGGGTAGTTTTACCTCGCCCAAATTTCTTAGTGAATAATCGTGTTCCATTGATTCCGAGGATCCAATCGCCCATTGCTCGAGCACTGCCGGCAGCGTAAAGATTATCGTATTTAGTTGCGTCTTTCAGATCGTCAAAACCTTCTCGAATGGCTTCTTCTGTTAGTGATGAAATCCATAAGCGGGTGATGGGAGCTTTGCATTTTGCCTTTAGTAAAACCCATCTCTGGATGAGCTCTCCTTCTTGGCCGGCATCCCCGCAGTTTATGACTTCGTCACAGTTCTGTACTAATCGGGCAATCGTGTTGAATTGTTTTTCGACGCCTTGGTTCTGGATGAGTTTAATTCCGAAATTTTGGGGTAAAATGGGCAGGTCTTCTAATTTCCAATACTTCCAATTTTCATTGTAGTCATGCGGCTCTTTGAGTGTGCACAAATGACCAAACGTCCAAGTTACTTGATAACCATTCCCTTCCCAGTAGCCATCGTTGCGTTGTTTTGCTCCGAGGACTTCTGCAATATCTTTAGCGACACTTGGCTTTTCGGCTATACAGACCTTCATTGATAATTTCGGTTGAAGGTTAAAATTAGCGATTCAGAGGCTTGGTTAGGAAACGCTTAATGAATAGATATCCACAAGTTTTCAATCTTCCGTTGATAAAAATTATAGAGATTTAGTTAGAAGTTCCACTTCATATTTCTTCGACTCATTATGTCGAAAGATACTTTAAGTCCCGGTCGGGGTGCAATTTGATTACCATCAGAAAGAACACCGTAGACACCAATTCTAAGTCTTCTTCTTGCAAGTTTGAATGTCCGTTCTAATCCGGCAAACATTTCATAATGTTGCCAGTTATGCTCAGGTACGTACAATGCACTAACTCCGAAGACTAATCCTATTCGCGTTTTCTTCATGAATGGGATCTTGTTAATGATCGAACCATTATCATGATGTACGAAGTGTGCTTCTAGGTAAGCCTTTTGTGTTGGTAGTAAAGTATCGAGTGATTGAAGTGAATGCAGCGGATTTGAAAAGAAGATAGGATCACTCCTTCTATGAAATTTCTGATCGGCGTCTTTCAATGATTTTGCACTTAGGAACATACCCGATTTGACATGGTAGGATGAGGTTCCGATCGTTCCAATTTTAAACGTTTGTATTATGCCGGCTGTGATGTAATCATGATCGACGTCACTCCCAAAGATCTTCGGAATTCCTTTTTCGTAGTATGCATACAACGTAGGCCATTTAGAGCCCAAGACAACTTTACGTTTTGGTTCCCTCATGTATTTCTGGAAGGGAGTGTATCGCAGCTCGAAAGTTGTAATCGCGGCTTGATAGGTCTGGAATTTGTCAGGGTCGTTGTTTGGAAGAACTTCATCTAAATCGATAAACTTATATCCTTCAAGACTACGTCTTTCTGACATGCTAAAATTAGCATTCAAATAAAGTCCATTTGCTATTTCATAGAAATGATTGATTTGAGCTTCTGTCGACTCAATAAAATTGTCACGTTTGTAGATCTGTGTTATCGCATCGTACCCTCGGATTACATCAAACTCATGTGAAAAGCTTCCGCTGATAGTTCCAAAGTGAAACGGATTATAGCGGTATGCGGCCCAAGTCGTACCTTTAATATCACCATTTAATACTCCAACGGAGGCATCAGTGAAATGATCAAGTGTGCGTTCATTGTCCCATTTTTTGAAAAAGGAGTACCCCGGTTGTATTCGAGGTCCGGCGATATATATTGGTTGGATTAATCCGGCGAGTGAATTGAATCCCCATTGTGTCTTCTTTTCTCGATTACGATGATCTACACCGAACCAAAGGACTTTTAATACTGTGATTTTATTGAAATCATCATCGATAGAATCCAAATACTCAACGCGATGGTGAGCATCATAAATACTATCTTGAACGATAATGTAGCGTTGCTCTTCTGGAGTTAGAACACCTGTTCTATTTTCTTTCCAATAAGTCGTATCCTTGTCGTAGGCCTCTTGCGTTGTTACAGCTACTTCATTTCCGAAAAATTTCGGAGGAAAGTCGGGATTGAAATCGTAATCCGTGAATGTGGCAACAGTTGAGCAAGTGGAAGTTTCATTTTTATACTTCACGCCATAGTCAAGGACTTGTTTCGTTAAAAGGCAAGTTGAGTCATTTGGGTGTTCAAACTCTTGTTTAATATTAAAGTAGTCGTAAACTAAGAGGTTTCCTTTTTCTAATATCAGGTCCAGTTTTTGAACTAGCCAAGTTGAATCAATTATATAGATATAGCCAGACAGGGTGGTGGTGGCGATGTTTCGAGCTGTGATTTTAATCTTATGAATTTTTCTACCGCCCTCCATGTATTGAGCATCGAGGCGGTATTTATAGGAAAGTATTCCGGGTACAGAGATTGGTGAACTTACAGGAGTTTGATGTAAGTCATCCAGGTGCATTAAGTTTTGAAAGAAGTTGAAATTCGATTTTACCGTAGTTGTGTAATAGAGGTTATTCCATTTCTTACCTCTGAGTTCATAGGCATTTCTAATCTCTTTAACTTTCGATTTAGATCCGAAGTGTCTTGTGAATCGTGATTCAACAAGGTTCATGTTATTCGCAACTTTCTGCGCCGCTTGCTCAGCTTTTTTCCGTTCTTCCTCAAATGGATCTGCGATTCCGTCGGGATCAGAATTCGGTTCTTTTTCCTTTGTCTTTTTTTGTTCTTTATCCCCTTTGCGCTCTATTATTTCAGTGGCGCGTATATAGCCTTCAACTGTATGTGGGCGATTCCATTGATTCATGGCGTCACGACGCTCGACAACTTTGAGCATTATTTCTCGCCCTGGATTTGTCCGTTTCGCCTTGACTCCTACATCTTCAAAATCGCGAACATTTGCAGTGAATAGTGTGATTTCTTTTACAATTGCTTGTTCTGAGATCGCGATATAAACTTCTCGTTCGTCATAGCCCAAAGCGGTAACTACAAGAAAATACTCACCTTCGAGAAGACGCATTTGGTAGCGCCCTTGATCATCTGCGATCGTTCTTAGATCCGCTTCATTTTTGACAAATATTTTCGCGGATGGGATTGCATGGCCATCCTCATCAGATATAACTCCACTAAGTAATCTCTGACTCCAAACATTCGTTGAGAGTAGCATTAGAAAAAGTGATGTAAGAAGTAATTTTACATTCATTGAGAGTAAGACCTATTTACCGCACAAATTGTTACATTCAAACGCGAATTAATTCAATAGTAACAGTTAATTCTGCTCAATTTCAAATTTAATCAATCTGAACGGCGCGCGCTCTTTGAATAATAGGAACGTTGATGAACATAGGATAAGTTAACAATAAGTAGGATAAACGGAAGTGAGGTCTAATTATTTGAACCCTCCTCAGCTTTTTTCTTTTCTTCTAAAAAAGCAACGTGTTTTGCCATCCTACGCATCATGTATCGACGCATGAAGAACATAATGAAACATAGCAGTGCAAAGACGTAGGATGTCATCCATTTGCTGAAGCCTTCTGTGATCCCCATATACGTAATTCCTATTGCGATGAAAAATCCAGCGAAGAGCCAAAAGTAAAGCATGATTTTGTTGTACGACTGCATATCAATATTTCTAATTGTTGGGGCAAAAATACTTATTCTTCTGAGAAATCTAGCTTCCCTATTGGTTTTAGAATATGACCAGCAACTTGCCCGGCATTGAAGAAATGAGAAGTCCTTATTCCAACACCACGCCCGATGACGCTATTATTTTTTTTCTTAATGATCACAAATTTATCTGTATAAACCGTGCTATCAGTTTGATTATAGAAAAGCTCTTCTGTTTCTAGGTATCTTCCTTTCTCAAGGTTCCGAAGTATCACCGAGTCTCGGACTACCATGAGCCCTGTTTCAAAATTCACTTCGCCATAGTTGGCTTCTAGTTCAGAGATGATTTCTCCTTTTTCCGAATAAAACTGAACCTTTAAGTAATCCTTGAGTTTCGTAATTCGTTCAGGATGATTGTGCGTCTCCGCGATTTTTGCAAATATTTTGACTCTTGCATAACCTGAATCGGAGTAATAAACCTCTACGTTTTCGGTTACCTCGTCAGGGGCGTTTGGGTCATAGGTTACGCGTTGAATAGTATCTAGATCATTCACACATGAAAAAAGAATACCCGCCAATAAAATGGCAGGTATCCAATATATAATCTTGTGTGGTATTTGATTCATGTTTTAGTTACAAGGGTTTACCGTCACTCCGTAGCACTCTAATGTGACCGATCCAGGGTTACCTTCGTTGAAGCAATCATCTTTAGATGGACCACTGCTTTTGTAGTTTGCAACTCTACCCCCAACACTTGCTCCATTAGCAGCTGCCTGAGATGCTAGTTGAGAAGCATATAGGTAATTACATTTTCTGTCAAATGTACTGGCTCCACAACTGTTTGCTCTTTTTGCAACACAGTCAGAGGCAATTACTAAGGCATCACCTTTGTACTTTCCACCGATTGCCATTGCTGAGCTGTATGCTGCTCCATAAGAACCAAGCTTGTATTGAGCATAAACAACTTTGTAGCTCATTTCTGCTTTTTTATCTTCATCATCAGTTAAAGACTTGATCTTTTTATATACTCCCATTGCTTCACCATACTTTCCTTTAGATTCTAAAAGAAGTGCTTTAGCTTCGAGGGCATCTAATGAAGTTGGATCTAGCTCGATCATTTTATCAACTAACATTTCAAATTCGGCAGATTTTGTACCACCTTTGTCCTCCATTAATTTCAGCATTTGTTTTAATGCTGCTTTTGCCGCTTCAACGTTTGTCGGAAGTCCTTCAATGTATCCAGGAATCTCTGGAATTAAATCTTCCGCTGACTCTACAACATAGTTTAATGTTGAAGTTAATTCCTCTTGAGTTTGAACAGACATTCCGCCTTTAGTTACAAGATCTGAAAGTTTGAAGTAATCTGTGATTAACTTTTGTTTCAATGCTGGACTTTCTTCTGCGGATGCTTCATAATAAATCATGTAGCGGTTATAGTAAGCATATGAAAGATAACCTTCATATGTTTTCTCCTGCGTTTTCTCAATTGCTCTCGAAATAAAGAAGTCTGCACCTTTTCGATCAGGGTTCTCAACTTGAATCATATTCATTCCACGATCCATATCGCTTTCTGGATCATAGAATCCTGCTGAATCCTGACGAACCCATGCTGCTAGTAGTGAATCTCTATATAGACCTGCTTTTGCTTCATCAGTTTCTGCGGCATCATTCATGGCGTTAATTAAGCTACCAATTAAACGAGCGTAATCCGGTGCGGCATAGTTACCACACTCAAGTTCTGCTTTGTAATAATACTCAGAAGCCTCTGCATAATCTTCTCTGTCAAGAGCTTCTCCAGCAAGGAACTTCATTCTATTACATTCGCTACGAGGATCATCTTGAGCAGTTGATGTAAATCCTAATAGTACTGTTGCACCTGCGATAAGTAAATTTCCAAATTTCATTTTCTTCTTTGTTTATTGTTCTAATCTAGTTTGCGCTTCTGAAACCATCTATCTCCAACTGGCGAGATTGTTATGCCGAAATTGATACCGTAGTATTGCTCCTTAAGCTGTGTCGCGTCTGAAACTCCTCGTTGTCCGAATGAAAATCCGAAATTAACGGATGATACTGAGCTTCTAACTGCAATCGGTAAACCAAGTCCAAATGTTGTGCCAAAGTCAGTGACTTGTTCACCTCCGGCGGTATAGGGAAGTGTATTATAGTAAGCACCAACACGATAGCGCATTCTTTCGTGAAATTTAGTTAACGTCCGATTGGATAAGAAGCCAACCTCTGGAATGTATTGTAATCCAAAGTTAAAGCCTGTAGTGGCTAAGTACTGCGTTGAATCTCCATCGAATGGAATGCTGAAGTTCGTCCAATTAGTTGATCGGTATGTCGCATGAACAGCTAGCTGTGAATTCAGTCTGTGTTTATCGTTTTTCTTAGAAGGACGATTCAAAGTATATCGGAGTCCGATAGCTAAATCCGCAGCCGATACAATTCGATCCGCATCATATTTTTGATAGAATAAAGTATCGTAAAATGCAGGGTCGTTGACATTGATAGAGTAGTATCGGCCATATTCTGAAGTTGCCCTTAAGTTTTGACTTGGTTCTAAAGTTGTGCTTAAAAGTAAAGCGTGCTGGAATTTACTAGAGTCTCCTTGTCTAAAGTCGTGTGACAAAGACAATCCGAGATTGTAGTGAAATGAGCTTGCCTGAATAGTCGTTAAGTCGATACCACCGGTAAAGTCAGATCCAGATGCTGTTAAAGTACTCGAACGTAGATCTGTTGCTTCTCCAAATAAGTAGCCAAAATTAGCTCCAATACTTAGACTTGTAGAGTCTAGCTTGAATGGTGCGAGTAGATCTCCGGAAAGACCGATAAACACATCGTTAAAGCCTCCTGATCCAGAATAAGTGTATTTCAAAGAATCGCTACCCAGTAAAGATCTTGTCGTAACTTCATAGCCTTTTCTGCTATATGGTTTAAGACCGAATGCCAGTCCAAAGTTTTTTCGAATAGGGAATGCCATTGCAAAATGTTGCAATGCTGTGACATTTGAGAAACTTGATTCGGAACCACTCGAATAATTTGATAGACGAGAAGAGATTCCCAAGGAAAATAAAGGTTGTCCAGCGGCTAGTTGATTGTATGATGCGGGATTAAAATAATTCACAGTAAACGAATCGATTGCTGTAATTGTAGAATTTCCCATACCAAGCATTGTCGCATGGTCTAGCCCACCAAGTTCTCCAATTCCAAAGGAGCTGTATGGCGAATTAATTGTAGGTTGCGCTATAGCACTGCTTCCCAGAATGATAAAGCTAAACGTGAAAAGAAGTTTACGCATTGTGTTTGTATATTTCATATAACCCACTCAGGGTGAGATTTTCGTCTGCAAAGATGTCATTTTTTGAGAGGATATCAAAGTACTTTGCATCTCCACCGGTCATAAAAAAAGTTAAGCTCGAATAACGAGATCTGTATTGCTCTATAACTCCGTTTAATTCAGCGTTTATGCCATTGATCACACCAGACTGCATACTTGAATTTGTATCCGTACCAACGATATCAATCCCTGATTTATTGGATAGCAGGGGTAATTTACCTGTGTAATCGTTCAATGATTTGTATCTAAGGTGAATACCGGGGGAGATAGATCCTCCAAGATATCCGTCTATTTTACTCACCAAATCAAACTTAATGCATGTGCCGATATCTACGGAAACGGCATAATCAGATTCCATTTTTGAATTCAGAAATGCAGCATTACAAATTCTGTCAATCCCCAATGTTGTTTCTGTTTCATAATTTAGGGAGACTGGAAGAGCGCTGCTTGCACTGACGATAAATGGACTGTCTAAAAACTCGATCATTGCCATTGTGTCGGAATCAGACCGAACGGAAGAAACAATTGAATTCCCTTTCCTTCTCTCAACGTAGGAATTAAATTTGTCTAAATCAGAATCATTGAATCTTTCGACATCAATAAGTGCATCATTTTGGAATCGAGCCACCTTTACAAGGGTGTTTCCAATATCGATAATATATACAGTATCTGCGTCTTGCATGTCTGCAAAGATAACAAGTGAAAAAAAATAGCAGGGACTATTGCAATTAAATAAGATGTTGTTACCTTTGCCCCTCCAATTTAGGATGGTGATATAGCTCAGTTGGTAGAGCAATGGACTGAAAATCCATGTGTCCCTGGTTCGATTCCAGGTATCACCACAAAAAGCAAAAGGCTCTCATTCGTGAGAGTCTTTTTTTTTGAGCTAAAAGTTTAATCTCAGGGTTTTAGGAGTGCTTCCAGAAAACAATTATGGCGATCGTTATAGCACCTATCGAAGATAGTAAAACAGCTCCAGCAGCCACATCTTTGATATTTCGGATACTTTCTTTTCGTTCTAAAGTGACTTCGTTACAAAGCTTTTCAATGGCAGTATTGATCGCTTCTAATGTCATTACCAAGGTTGAAGTTAGGATTAGAATCATCCATTCCGAGCTAGTTACGTCAAAATAGAATCCTGCGACTATGACGGTTAGAAGAGCAATAAAATGAACCTGAAAATTACGTTCTGTCGCAAGTGTAATCCCAATTCCTCTGAATGCATGAATAAATCCTTGAAGAAATTTCTTCATTACATTTTGATCAATTTCCCAGAATAGAGGACTTCGTTTTCTACAATCACATTATAGAGATAGTTTCCACTCTTAACATTTAGGTTCTCGATGTTTACGGCATGTGCTCCGCCATCTTTGTGTCCAACATTGACAGTTTTGATTAATCTTCCGGATAGATCCAAAACATGAATTTCTACGTCGCCTTCATTAAAGAGTGAGAATCCGATGTTAATATTGTCATTAAACGGATTCGGCCAAGCCCGATGATATTCTGCTTCAAATTCTAATTCTGTAGCTGCGAGGTTGCAATTTCCTGGCATATTAGCATCCATCCACAACGATCGTTGCTCAATGTAGTTCTTGAGGTAATCAAGATCTTCTTGATAGGTGTTTCCTACGAATCCATTCCAATTAACATAAACGCCAATGATTGGCCATCTTTGAAAGTTTCTAATTCTTGCAGTTTGAATATGGTTTGCAACCGAGTCAATAAAGTTATTTATGGTACTAGTTTTAAGTGGTCCTTGTCTTAGTTCCTCCCAGCGACATTTGAGACCATTTGCATACCCTGGATCACTAAGTAATCGTTCCCACCAAAATGGGATCGCTGTCGAAAAGTTACATATGTTATCGAAGTTATATTGCCATCCAGTTGTCAAGTCAGCATCACAATAATCAGCATTTCCAAATGATAAGTTAAAGTCCCACATTGGTCCGGCATTCAATCGTGCATTCCATGTTAGCGTGTTCTTATCTTTAAAAAGAAAAGAACTTGATCGATAACCATCTACAGTTCTTCCAAGCTCTTGCATGATGAAGAAATCATGAAAAGTTTGAGGTTCGATGTACTTCGGCCAGCCATTAATTGGATCGTTATAGTTAGATCCCCAGAGTACATCTTCGAATTCTTTAATGTAGTCTTCCATGTACGTTTGCTGAAATGAGTTCAGTTCATCATATTCCGGATCGTGGAATTGAAAAACAACTTCATCGTCGTAGTCTGACTCCCATGAATAAGGCACATCTCCTGTTAATTTGTCGACCTTAACAATGTATCCTCCAGTAAGAGTGTCATTCCAAGTATTTGGCTCGTGTACATCTTCGATTAC
>DKPV01000048.1:0-35604 GCA_002471375.1 Flavobacteriales bacterium UBA7325 | reverse complement strand
TGAGCTCACAATAACGAGTATTTGAAGCATAATGCCCCATTTGTCTAAAAATGTCGAAAGTCAAAACATTTCGAATCATGGTTTTATCAGGGTATGGACCATATAGAATCCAATCATTTTCTACCGGCATTCCGAGAAGCGCAACTTGCGCATTCATTCCCAAGCTATCTTGTGTTTCAAAACCGTATCCTTTCTTCGGGTATTGTTGCGAAGTTGAACCACGTATTTCTATTTCAATTCTTCCGTCGTAATTTGTAAATGGATCGGTTAGGTAGTTTTGTACCCCTGGGCCGTTATCGATCACACCCATGTGTGCAACGATTCGAGGGTCATCCTCAATAGGAGCTCCGCCGGTGGTTGTCACAATAACAATCGGAAGGTTTGAGTCTGTAAATACCTGAGCATTTGAAGTGAACAGGAATAAAGATACTAGTGCGAGTAGGTAAAAATGTGTTTTCATAGACGTTGACTAAGATACAACTCTTTTCCCAATAGACTTTGAAACTAGTTTAATTCACTTTACATTTGTCTCAGTTCTTTAACAATAGACTTATGAAGAAAGGTGGAGGGATAGGCCCTAAGAAACCTTGGCAACCTGCTCATTAGCTGAAAAAGGTGCCAAATCCGATCTCAACGAACGTTGAGTAGAGATAAGTTTGTGATGATTATTCTCACTTTTCTTCGTACAAAAACATAATATGACAGATCTACATAAGATACTGCATGAACGTATACTTGTGCTCGATGGAGCGATGGGTACTATGATTCAGCGCCATAAATTAGAAGAAGAAGACTTCCGCAAAGGTTGGTTTGAGAATCATCTTTCTTCATTGAAAGGGAATAATGATTTATTGTCATTGACACGCCCGGACGTAATTCGAGAAATACATGCCGAATATTTTGAAGCAGGTGCAGATATAGCTGAAACGAACACTTTTTCAGGAACTACAATTGCGCAGGCTGATTATGGATTAGAATCTGCGGTATATGATATTAATTACCACAGTGCTAAAATAGCGCGTGAGGTGGCTGATGAGTTTACAACACGAGAACCTAATAAACCAAGGTTTGTGGCAGGCTCAATGGGTCCTACTAACCGTACGGCCTCGATTTCACCGGATGTAAACGATCCAGGTTTTAGAGCGATCACCTTTGAAGAGTTAGTTGTTGCCTATAAACAACAGGCGTTAGCTTTACTTGAGGGAGGTGTTGATTTACTGCTAGTCGAAACGGTATTTGATACGCTCAATGCTAAAGCAGCTCTTTTTGCAATAGAAGAAGCCTTCGATGAATTTGGTAGTAAGGTTCCTATTATGGTTTCCGGTACTATAACTGATCAAAGTGGCAGAACACTTACCGGACAAACGACAGATGCATTTTTAATTTCTGTTTCGCATATGGATCTGCTAACAATTGGACTGAATTGTGCGCTTGGTGCATCAATGATGCGTCCATACTTACAGGTTCTGGACAAGAATGCACCTTTCGGAGTGAGCGCTCACCCAAATGCTGGCCTACCAAATGAGTTTGGTGAATATGATGAGACACCTGAATTGATGGCTGAACAGATTAAGGAATTTATGGATGAGGGACTTGTAAACATCATTGGTGGTTGCTGCGGCACTACCCCCGATCATATTAGAGCTATTGCTGATCTAGCGGCAACTTATGAACCACGCAAACAGGCATTAAATGAGCAGTAAAGCAACCTTAAAACTTTCAGGACTCGAACCACTAATAGTTACTTCTGAAAGTAATTTTGTGAATGTCGGCGAACGTACAAATGTCACTGGTTCACGTAAATTTTTACGATTGATCAAGGAAGAGTTATTTGATGAGGCTCTGAGTGTTGCTCGAGAGCAAGTAGAAGGCGGCGCGCAAATAATTGACATCAATATGGATGAAGGAATGATCGATGGTGTTGAGGCTATGGTTCGATTCTTAAATCTTATCGCGGCAGAACCTGATATTGCTAGAGTACCTGTAATGATTGATAGCTCTAAATGGGAAATCATTGAGGCAGGATTAAAATGTATACAAGGGAAGGGAGTTGTAAACTCAATATCCCTAAAAGAAGGCGAGGAGCAATTCAAAGAACGGGCTAAGAAAATTAAACGCTATGGTGCCGCGGTGATTGTTATGGCATTCGATGAGGACGGTCAAGCTGATAGCTATGAGCGGCGAATTGAAATATGTGAACGTTCCTATAGAATACTTGTCGATGAGGTTGGATTTCCTCAGAATGATATCATTTTCGACCCGAATATTTTCCCTGTTGCAACCGGGATGGAAGAGCATAACAATAATGCCCTTGATTTCTTTAATGCAACAAAATGGATTCGAGAAAACTTACCAGGAGCTCATGTCAGTGGAGGAGTTTCGAATGTGTCTTTTTCGTTCAGAGGGAACAATGTGGTTCGTGAAGCGATGCATGCTTCGTTTTTGTATCATGCAATCCAGAATGGAATGGATATGGGTATTGTGAATCCTTCAATGTTGGAGGTTTACGATAACGTTGATAAGGAATTGATGACCTATGTTGAGGATGTCCTTTTAAATCGCCGTGAAGATGCCACAGATCGATTGTTGGAGTTTGCCCAAACAGTTACCGGAGAGGGTAAGAAGCGTGAGGTTGATCTCTCTTGGCGAGAAGCCAGTGTAAATGAAAGATTATCCTATGCCCTGGTAAAGGGATTGACAGATTTTATTGATGAAGATGTTGAGGAATGTCGCCAACAATTTGATAAGACGATTAGTGTCATTGAAGGTCCATTAATGGATGGGATGAATGTTGTCGGTGATCTCTTTGGAAGCGGTAAAATGTTTCTACCACAGGTAGTTAAATCAGCACGTGTAATGAAGAAGGCTGTTGCTTATCTTCTGCCTTTTATTGAGGCGGAAAAGGGAGATGGCGTGAGCACTTCTGCTGGTAAAGTATTGATGGCGACCGTGAAAGGTGATGTTCACGACATTGGTAAAAACATCGTTGGTGTAGTATTAGGTTGCAATAATTATGAGATCGTTGATTTAGGTGTTATGGTACCTGCAGATCGTATTATTAAAGAGGCAATCGATCAGAATGTTGATATAATTGGTTTAAGTGGGTTGATTACACCTTCTTTAGATGAAATGGTTACTGTGGCAAAAGAAATGGAGCGTGCTAATTTGAGTATCCCATTGATGATTGGAGGTGCAACTACCTCTAAAGTCCACACTGCAGTGAAGATTGATGAACATTTCACGAAAGATCAAGCAATCCATGTACTTGATGCATCTAGATCTGTAACTGTAGTTGAACAACTTTTAGGTTCTAAGAAGCCTGGATTTATTGAAACTACAAAGGAAGAATATCAGCGCGTTCGTGAGCATCATGCAAAACATCGAGGACAGAAGCAGATGTTGACTCTTGATCAGGCACGGTCTAATAAGTTTAAAATAGATTGGGGTAAAGGTTCGATTAACAAACCCTTGAACCTTGGTGTGCAGGATGTGAAAGTTTCGGCACAAGATTTAATACCATTTATCGATTGGACTCCATTTTTCAGAACTTGGGAGTTACATGGTAAATACCCAGCACTGCTTGATGATGATGTTGTGGGGTGTGAAGCCACACGACTGTTCGATGATGCACAGGAGATGCTGGCTAAGATCATAGATGAAGACTGGCTGAATTACAAAGGCGTTGTCGGCATTTTTCCTGCTTCATCAAAGGAAGATGATATACTTATATACACTGATGAATCAAGGTCAACTTTAGCATACACTCAAAAGTGCATGCGACAACAATCCAAGAAAGCTCAGGGAGTGCCAAACTTTGCGCTATCAGATTTTATAGCACCAACTGAAACGGGCAAAGAAGATTACATTGGTGGATTTGTGGTTACATCTGGGCATGGCGTGGCAGAGCGTGTCGAAGAATTTGAAGCAGATCATGATGATTACAGTTCGATTCTATTGAAAGCGTTGGCTGACCGTCTCGCTGAAGCATTTGCTGAATTCTTACACCAAAAGGTGCGTACCGAGATATGGGGTTATGCAAAAGCAGAGCAATTCGATAATGATGCTTTAATCAAAGAGAAATATCAAGGCATTAGACCGGCTCCAGGATATCCTGCGTGTCCAGATCATACCGAAAAAATAGGATTATTCGATCTATTGGAGGCGACTGAGAGAACCGGAGTTGAATTAACTGATAGTTTGGCAATGATGCCTGCGGCGAGTGTTTCAGGGTGGTACTTTGCCAGTGAACATTCAAAATATTTCGGAGTTGGAAAGATCGGTAATGATCAGGTCGAATCTTTAGCTGAGCGCAAAAATCTGGAACTCCATATTATGGAGCGTTGGTTATCACCGAACATTCATTAATAATCCTCATGACTTGCTCAGGCAAGGCAATGTAGCGTCAGGTATAAAAACACTTATAAAACAGTAGAGCGACTCGGGCGAGTCGCTCTACATAACCTAACCTAACCACTATTCACTGAAAAAGACTTCTAGTTTGATATAAAATCTTACTAATTCAATCTTTACAATACAAATATACCGACACTTAGAGGAGTGGGCAAATCCTGAAATGCCCATAAATGGACATTCTAAAAAGCCATTTCGTGAATTTTAACTTTCGTTTTGTTAACGAAATATGAATTTCGGCTGTTTATGGAAGATTTTAGTCGGTTCATAGAAGAATACCTTATTACAACCTTGGAATCCTAAAATCCATAATAAATCCAAATATTCGACAGACGTACTTAAATTCTCGATAAATGACACCATTGATTCAGTGAGGGCTTGAGTAACAATTTGTAAGTCATAGATAATTAATTCCTTTATATTGAAGGTTTTAGCTTGTTTATATATGTCAGGGTAGATAAAACGAAGTATTTTTCTGCTTAAACAAGATTTACTATGCCTGCATTGTTTGTGTTCGTCTTTGCCTAGGTTTTCTAATGCGACCAAATCCTATTTAAAGCTCTTACAGAACCGTTAAGTAGAGAGTTTGAGATGTTTATCTACTCAAGTTTGAGATAATCATTGGATATAACTCCCTTGATCTTCAAGCTAACTGAGTTTTTACGTACTTCGCTAGCATGTTTCCTGTTTTGAGCTTGTAATTTCCTTTGAAAGAATTTAGTTACTCCCAAAAGAAAACCCTTCATTCCTAGCGCTTGTTTTGCCCAGGAATGAAGGTTGAAATGATCGGTGTGCTTAATTATTTTACCATCTTGAAGTACAAACACAGCATCAATTTTGTTGTGAACACTTCTTCCATTTTTTGAGAAAGTATATTCTGCATCCCAGTGTGCGATTGTACTTTTTTCACTCATACGAATGTCCGAAAAGGGATTTTCTTATCGTCGTCCGCGGCACAGAGCATGCGTCACATATTTCTAGCATGCTCTCCTTTGAGTACACCAAAAGCAGGGTCTTCAAAAACTGTCTCATCATGATAACATTCGAGCATGGCCTCAACATCGTTATTTTTTGAATGCTGAGTAGAAAGTTTCAATGACATTCGCCATAGCTTCTAGAAGTTACTTCTCATCTTAGATTTAGTCATCTTGTATAGCCATACCTTCAACTTGTGCATCAATAGGTATAACGCTGGAATTATTACTAAAGTCAAGAACGTTGCAAACGTCAATCCATAGATAATCGCCCATGACATCGGCGCAAAGAATACATTGTTATCTCCGCCAAAATAGATCTTCGCATCATACGTCGATAAGAAGCTGAAGAAATCGATATTAAAACCAATCGCAAGCGGGATTAATCCTAGAATGGTCGTGATGGCTGTGAGCAGAACTGGCCGTAATCGAGTCTTTCCACCTTCAACAGCAGCTTTAACGATTTCGTCGTATGGTAAAATGTCGTATTCGCCTAAACCTAGCTCTTCTCTTCTTCTCTTTCGGATGAGATTTGTATAATCGATTAACACAATTGCATTATTTACAACAACACCGGCGAGTGATATAATACCGATCATTGTCATCATAATCACGAAATTCTGACGTGAGATCACTAAGCCTAGTAGTACACCAATTAAGGATAGTAAAACAGTTAGCATGATGATTGATGGCATCGAGTATGAATTGAATTGAGCTACGATGATTAACAGAATTAAAAAGGCAGCAATTAACAGTGCTTTCATTAAGAATGCCATTTCTTTAGCTTGCTCATCCTGCTGACCAGAGAAGACGTAATTCACATCTTGACCTAGTTTACCATCCTTTTCGAATTGGGCCATGTGACCTTTCAATTCTTCCACAACCTCATTTGGGTTGAATCCTTCAGTTACGTTTGAAGAAACACTTACAAGTGGGACTTGATTTTTTCGGACAACGCCAGTGTAGGAGCTTATTTCATTCGGATCCTCTATCACAGAACGGATTGGAATATCCATAATCTTACCAACATTGTTTCGGAATATTAAGTGTTGGTCTAAAAGTGCGTCCAAGCTCTCTCTGCTAGTTTTATCAAACTTAACTACGATGTCATAAGACTCATCGTCTTTTGTATAGGTAGTAATGTCCTGACCTAGAAGAGCCTTTCTGATTGCCATTCCTACTTGCATTGTTGATGCGTTTAGTTTTCGAACTTGTTCGCGATCAACTTTGATTGGTATCTCTGGTCTATTTGCCTCGACATTCAGCTTCAGCTGCTCAACACCCTTTACATTTTTGCCATCTAGGTAGGCTTTAATAGCCAGTGCTTGGTATATGAGATCCCTATATTCTCCTTTACCCGTCACATCGATGTTAATCGGTGCGCCTTGTGGTGGTCCCGCCGCATCCTTTGCAACGGCAACTTCAATGTCAGCTGTGAACTGTCCCTTTAATCCATCTTGAATTTTCTTCAATATGTCGGAACTGTTTACTCTTTTTCTATACTGTGATTCTACAAAATTAACGGTGATTCTTCCTTTATGCGGGGTATTACCACTTGAAACACCTTGCATTGGATCACTTGTTCCCTCTCCTACTTGAGAAATGATGGATTTAATCATTCTTCGATCTCTTGGAACGTCGTTCTTCAAGTCATCTTTAGTGTATTCGTCTAAGATGCTCGTTAATTTCTCCTCTACTTTTAATGTAGTCTCATTTGTTACCGTGATATCGGTACCGATAGGATGAGAGATGAATATATTCGCATAGTTTGGTTCATTAACTGGGAAGAAGTCGATTTTCGGTGGAAACACGCTCATAAGGACAAAAGAGGCGATCAGAAGTCCGAAAGTTCCAAGTAAAAATTTACCAGGTCGACGGCCGTTTAAGGCAAATTGAAGAAACTTTTCATAACGTCTTTCTAGTTTCGGTAAGAATCCATTTTGGAATCGAACAGTTCCAGGGTATAGTACGAAGAGATTAACTACTCCAATAATACCTAGAAGGATCAATAAGTTACCAAGAGCCAATGATCCGGCAATAACTAATAAAACCCCAATACCAACAAAAATTGCTGAATTACGCAATACCTTCTTCTTCTTTGGTTCGTTCCCAGTCACTTTCATGTAAACAACAGCAAGAACTGGGTTGATAACCAAGGCAACGAACAATGAAGAACTAAGAACGATAATAAGAGTTATTGGCAAGTATTTCATGAACTCTCCCATGATCCCAGGCCAGAATGCAAGTGGTAAGAATGCAGCAAGTGTTGTAGCTGTCGATGCAATAATAGGCATTGCAATTTCTCCAACTCCGGCAATTACAGCCTGACTTGGTTTTTTACCTTCAGCCATGTGACGGTATATGTTTTCTACCGTTACAATACCATTATCCACGAGCATACCAAGTGCAATAACAAGTGAGAAAAGAACCATTACGTTCAATGTCACTCCCATTGTATTTAGTATCAAGAATGACATAAGCATCGAGAGTGGAATCGCAATTCCTACGAACAATGCATTTCTCAGTCCAAGGAAAAACAATAGAACGATGACAACCAAGATGATTCCGAAAATGATCGAATTCAATAGATTGGAAACCATGTCGCGCGTATTGTTCGATTGGTCACTCGTGCGTGATACACTAACACTTGATGGGATTGTCCCATCCTTTTTAGCTGTCTCAATGATGTCAGTTATTTTGTCTGATGCATCCAGCAGGTTTTCTCCGCCTTGTTTCTTGATGTCCAGCATTACTACTGGATCTCCGAATTCTCTGGCATACGAAGTAGTATCTCCATTTCCAAAAGAAACGGTTGCAACATCTTCTAGACGTACAGGCATAAAATCATCCTGCTTGACAATGATCTTCTTCAAGTCATTCTCATCCGTAAATTCACCTTCAATTCGAACAGTTTTACGAACGCCGTCCATTAAGACTTCACCGCCCGATATAGTTTGATGTTCTGAGTTAACAGCGTTTTGAATGTCATCAAGAGTAACTTTTACGGATTGAGCTCGAATAGGGTCAACCTCGATTTTCATCTCCTGAACCTGCACTCCACGTATATCAACCTCACTAATTTCTGGAAGGTCCTCTATGAGATCTTCTAATTTTTCAGCGATTTCTTTAAGTAATAATGGATTTTCGCCCCGAAGATTGATATTCATAATTGGCATATCCGACGGGTTCACCTCAAAGATGTTTGGCTCCACAGGTAAAGCAGGGAAGTCTGCCTTAGTACGTGCTTTATCTACGGCGTCTTTCACTTTTTGAAGCCCTCTTTCGACCGGCATCTTGAAGTCGAACTTTACACGGGTAGTTGAGTAACCATGGCTAGATGTGGTGTTTATTTCATCGACAAGTTGAATTCCTCCTAATTCCTTTTCAATCGACTTCGCGATTTTCTTGGACATGTATTCTGGTGAAGATCCTGGTTTCGCTATCCCAACATAAATTTCTGGAATTTGAATCTCAGGGAAATTCTCCTTAGACATGTTTTGAAACGCAACTACACCACCAAGTACGATGATTGCTGCAATTAAGAAGACAGTCTTTCTGTTGTTTACGGCGAGGGTCGAGAGACCAAAGCCTTTAGTTTTTTTCTTTCCCATGATTACTTCTTCTTGTCTTCGTCAGAATTGATTCTAACTATATCTTGATCTGCGATTCCTTTGGCTCCGTTAACTATAATTACAGTTTTGCTCGTTAATTCACTTTGGCTAGTAATCAATGTTTCACCATCAAATTTGTTGATGACTTTTACGCTAACAACATTGACTTTAAAATGATCCTTCTCCTTTGTGGGAAGCGCTACGAAAATATAATCTTGATTATTTCGGTCTTTCAAGACGCTAGTTGATGGAACCACAAGGCCATTATCTACTGAGAAATCCGTGATGCTAACTTGGGCAAGCATGTTCGGTAAGAAGAAAGTATTGTTATCTATCTCCGATATTATTCTGAAAGTTCGGTTAGTAGGCTGGATGTAATTACCAACATTGGTAATCTTCAATTTAACTACAGTATCTGAATAGTTTGGAAATGAAACATTAATGTCTGTTCCAACTTTCACATTCGTAAAATGTTTTTCCGAAATTGCCGCTACGATATCAATTGATGAACTGTTCACTAAACGTGCAATAGGAGATGATGGACCTGCCATCTGTCCTTGTCGAGCAAAAACTTCGTCCACAATTCCTGTGAAAGGTGCTCTAATGACCGCCTTTCCTCTTTGAGTGTTTAGTGAACGCATGCTTGCCATGATTGAATTTACTTGGCTCTTTGCAGTCTCTAAGTCAAATTCAGATCCGACACCACGTTTCTGAAGTTCCTCCTGCTTCTCAAGCATGTATTCCGCATATTCCAACTGTGTTTTCAATTCATTTACGTTCGAAGAAAGTACAGAGGCATCAACACGTGCAACCACTTGGCCTTTTCGTACAGTCTGACCTTCCTTCACGTTGATGGAAGTAATAAGTCCGCCCATCTCAGCGCTTAACGTAACGTCTTGATCTGTTTCTATGTTTCCTTGGACTCGGATTTCATGATGAAATGCTTTCTCTTGAACATTAGCAACAGTAACTAGTGGTTTAAGTACCACTTCTTTTTCTTCTTTGATTTCTTCTGAGCTGCATGATGAAAGAACGAGTGTCCCTGATACTGCAACGAATAATCCTATGATTCCTGCTTTCATTGGTTATTTATTTGTTGGTAAGATATTATTGTAAATTTTGTCTAATGCGAGTTGTGCATTGAACAGTTCGATTAATGACCCTGTATATTGAGCTTGGGCCATGATTAATTGATTGTATTTCTGTGAGACTATAATACTGTTCCCGTTACCAATTTTTTCTTTGGTAATAGCCTTCTCATAAATAGATAGTGCTAAAGCAATGTTTTCTTCTTGGAGTTTGTGTTTACTGGTTGCTCCGATCAGATTATTTGTCGCCTGTTGCGCTTGAAACTTTAGCGTCTCTTCCATCATGGTGAGGTCATTCTCACTTTTCATTAATCGAATTCTCGCCTGAGAAGTTTTTGCTTTCCGAGTCAATCCTGAGAAAATTGGAACGTTTAATTGTAGCCCCCATACTGTCTGAGGAAACCACTGCTCGTTGGCAAAGAAGTTGAATTCATTTCGGTATGCATTGTATGTATGCTGAAAGAAAGCATTTAATGAGGGCAAGTTTACATATCGATAGTTCTTCACATCTAATTCAGAGAGGACTACTTGCTTCTCAAGAAGCGAGTATGTCAAGTTTTGTGTCACGCTTTCATTTCTTGAACTCAATGAAGATTTTCCTAGTAGTTGGGCTGCCCGATCGGTCATTTCAAGGTTGTTATTTATAGGGTAGCCCATTGAGAATTTCAGGAGACTAATGCTGTTCTCATACTGCAGCTGTGCAGACATGTGGGCATCCTTTGACATCAATAATGAATAGTTTAATTGATCCATCTCTTCTTGCTTCATCAATCCAAGCTCGAGGTAGTTTGCCTGCTTGTCAATTAGCTCTTGCGTGATAATTACCATTGAGTCAGTAAAAACGAGATTTTCTTTAGCGACAGAAGCGAGTTGATACGCCTGGATGACATTGAAGATCACATCTTCTTTTGAAATGTCTGATGCCGTTGCTTGAAATTTCTGAAGATAATCTGCTGCCTTTAAACCAACTAGATAAGAGCCATTGAAGACCAATTGACTTGCTTGAAGTGTTCCTGATGCGCTAAATTCTTGCCCAGCCCTGAATGAGATTGTTTCACCTTCAGCAGCATTAGGATTAATGAAAGAAGCATCTACAATTTGGATGGGAAGATTAATAAAGTTATTAAAACTACCAGTTATATCAATTTGCGGAAGGCCCATTCCTCTAATTTCGATGTAACGTTGACGCGTGTTTTCAACGTCGTTCATTGCGTTTCTTATGGTCAGGTTATTTTCTAATGCATATGCTTTAGCGTCTGCTAGCGAAAATGATTCCTGAGCCCAAGAGTTTCCGGCTAGGGCAATGATTACTATTGCTATTAACTTATTCATTGATTTTAGTATTAAAGTTTTCTTTTATGTACTTAATCCCTTCCTCGTTTGCTAATCCTCTGATTTGAAAACGAAGAATCTGTTTAACAATGCTATCTGTTTTGAATTCTGGCCAAGGGAAAATTTCAGGGGACATCATGTTATCAATCGAGGCCACGTAATAGCGCGCAATTATTTTGGGGTCCAGGTTACTCCTGTAAAGATCTTCTTTTATCCCTTGAAGAATGTTGGTGTGAATATTATCGTAAACAAACTTCCATTTGTGATCCTGCATTACTTGCCAAGCTTCAGGGTGATACTTTTGTAAGTCGTAAAAAAGTGTTGGATTGACATTCGATAATTGTTCGATAATAAAATCGCTTATGCTTATGAGTGTTTCAATCGCATTTGCTCCTGCTGTTGCACAGTCCTGACAGATTTGCTTTTCACTCGCAATTTTCAATTTTATTGAAGTCAGTATCAAATCGTTCTTATCCTTGAAGTGGATGTAGAACGTCTTTTTTGAAATTCCAAGTTCCCGGGCGAGATCATCCATAGTTACGCTCTTAATCCCATATTTCATGAATACAGCACCCGCGCGTTGGATTAGTTGTAATTTTTTTTCGTCCATGCTGCAAATATATATAAATATAAACTTTGGAAACTATAATTATCATAAAAGTTTCCTAAATAGCTCAATCTGTCTTGATTTGGATTTACATTGTTCTTTTCGGTTACAATTGTATCTTCGACAAAAAGAGTTACGTGGTTAAGATATTTACGGATGGATCAGCAAAAGGTAACCCGGGAAATGGTGGGTATGGCATTGTTATGCAGTTCGCTGGTCAAGAGAAAGAGATTTCTCAAGGTTATAGAATGACTACAAACAACCGAATGGAGTTACTTGCAGTTATTGTGGCACTCGAAACTATGAAAACAACGAAGTATCCGATTCACATTTACTCGGATTCTAAATATGTCATCGATTCAATAGACAAGAGATGGGTCTTTGGCTGGGAGAAAAAGAATTTCAGAGGAAAGAAAAATGAAGATTTGTGGAGGCGTTATTTAGCGATTGAATCTAAATTCAATTTAACCTTACATTGGGTAAAGGGGCATGCGGGTCATCCAGAAAATGAACGCTGCGATGTGTTGGCTGTCGCTGCCGCTGATGGTGTTAATCACTTAGTCGATGAATGGTTTGAAGAGAACCGAGAAGAGGCTTGATTAGGCTTGCTTAGCTCGGTTAGATTCGATTACAGCCTGGCACGTTTTCATGAACGTGTAGATCATCGGATGAGGTAGATCTCTTGTAGATGATATCTGCGGACAAAAACTACAACTAACAAAAAACGAATGGTTTTTTAGACTGATAATTTCAGGATCTTCGAATTGATTGTATGCCTCAATATCGACAATGTCATCTTGAAGCGAGTTAATCAGTTTCGGGTAAAGCGAATATCTACTAGAAGTAAGTTCTACTTTTGAATGGTGTTCATAGAGTTGGATGATTGCCTTAGAGTGTGGACTTATCATTATCTTTTCGAACTCTTGACCTTCGACAAGATTGTCTGAAATCAATTTTTCATTCGCCTTGTTAAGTTGGTAAGTATTGATGAGGGCATCAATAAATGTCCGATATCCTTCTCCGGTAATTAGAGTTGGTATTTGTTTTCCAAGAATTTCCTTTAAGATTCCGTGAAGAAAAAACTCATTTTTGATTGGTCCTGGAGCTACCCAGAAACCATCATATTGATTGAATTGTTGAGCTCGAAACTTTAGAACTTCGCTAAGCTTGACCCAATAATAATTGATTTCAATGTCTAGGAAATTGGCAGCATGATCAATTGCCATGTTTGTGGCGTGATGAGAGTTATAGGTGAAATTGTAGTCACCTATGATCGCTATTTTTAAACTATGCTGCATTTCTGTGTTAGCGACGATTGAAAGGGGTTAGCTGACTAACGTCTAAACCATCCGTTGTAAACTGCATCTTCAATTAGCAATGAATCGATATGTGCAACTGGGACAGGTAAAGCTAAACTATCTGGATTTAAACTGTAAACCATACATTCAAAATAACAAGTGAACTTTGAATAATCACCCGTCTCATCTGATTCTTGTGTAATTCCAGTGAATTGAACATCAGCAGTTGGATGTCCACTGATTTCAGTACTTAACCACTCTCTCCCGCTGATGTCGGTCCAAGAAACTTCAAATCCAGCAGCTCCAGCATCTGAGTATGCAGGTAGGTCGTTTGCTGGGAAAAAATCATTGAAAAGTGTGAGTGTAGGATCAGAAGCAACTCCTGAATCAAAGTTGATACTTCCTAAACCAACTCTAATTTTTGGTGTTACTTGAGAAGATGACATTTCAGAGTAATAAACTGCTGTAGAAACACCTCCTGGTGGTTGAATTATTTTAACCTTAGAAGAAGCATTAGCATATCCAACAACGTTGTCCGTGTATTCTTTGTCAGTTCCATTGATCACACCGAAAAAGTGTGCTTCAAGATCTACAAGTGGTGTCGGTGCAGGAATAACTTCATGTTTGATACAAGAGCTAAAAACAAGCCCTGTTAATCCTATATACACTAATCCTCTTTTTATCATAATTCCGCAGTTTAGATCAATTAGACCGTCAATCATTTTTGACAGAAAATTATTCTATCTACTAAATTACGAATAATTCTCGCAAAGGTTGCTTGTTTGCGCGTATAAAACGATTTAAGCGCGTATTTGCATGCACTCCTGAGTACCAAGAATTGATTGGACGTCGACAAGTGAATTCGAAAGGTGACCGAAATCTGCGAAGAATAATTTTTCATCTCGACCAATAATTTCGGATTGAAGGTACTCCTCAATTGCGAACAAATCATTTTGCTTGCTTAGTGTATTTAAAACTTGATTAAGTTGTGATTGCGATATGATTAGCTCTGTTTCGTAGGCTAACTGTCCTCTTTTTAAATCTCCTTTCAATAAGACGTCATTGTCATTTGATGTGAAGATTATTGAACTTACTGCTAAACTGTTTTCTAAATTTCTCATACTATTCGTGTTTTGATGTTACAAATATGAATGAGTAGATCGTAATCAATTTACGAGGTAAAAAATTTCATGGAAAATATTCGATCTTTTTTACCGGACGACTGAAAAAATGTAACTTCATGCACTCTAATACGAACGACATGAAGTACCACCCAATAAATAGAGATTTATTCATCTCAAATAGAGCAAATTTTGTAAAACAGATGGAGGATTCCTCTCTCGCTGTTTTTAATTCAAACGATATATATCCTGTTAGCGCAGATAGCACAATGCCATTCCAACAGCATCGTGATATTTTTCATCTTTCTGGTGTGAATCAGGAAGAGAGCATACTAGTTCTATCTCCAAAATCTAAAAATGAAGCGCATCGTGAAGTGCTCTTTTTGAAAGAAACGAACGATCATATCGCTGTGTGGGAAGGGACCAAGCTGAATAAAGATCAGGCGTTCGAAGCTACGGGAATTAAAACTGTTTATTGGTTGAGTCAGTTTGATTCAATTTTCAAGCAGATGATGGCTGACGTGGATTCAATTTATTTGAATACAAATGAGCATTTACGTGCAGATACAACTGTACAGACAAGAGAAGATAGGTTTATTGAATCTGTGAAGAAGGATTACCCTGCTCATCAGGTACGTCGAAGTGGCCCAATAACTCACCGAATTAGATCAGTGAAAAGTCCAATCGAAGTTGATTTGATGCAGAACGCTTGTAATATCACAAAGATGGGTGTTGAGCGATTACTTAAATTTATCAAGCCGGGAGTTTGGGAATATGAAATTGAAGCTGAATTATTGCATGAATTTGTAAAGAATCGTTCGCAAGGATTTGCCTATACTCCAATTGTGGCGTCGGGAGCTAATGCATGCGTGTTACATTATATCCAGAATAATGGGGAGTGTAAGGCTGGTGAGGTAATCTTACTTGATGTTGGTGCAGAATATGCAAATTACGCTTCAGATTTGACTCGATGTATTCCGGTAAGCGGTCGTTTTACAGATCGTCAAAGAGCAGTTTATAATTCTGTGCTACACGTAAAAAATGAGGCTCAAAAATTACTCGTTCCAGGTACATTAATGAATGATTATCACAAGGAAGTAGGTGGTCTAATGGAAGCTGAGCTTCTTAAACTCGGACTACTTGATACTACGGATATTAAAAACCAAGATGCAAATTGGCCTGCATATAAGAAATATTTTATGCACGGCACTTCTCACTTCATAGGTTTAGACACTCATGATGTAGGTATTTGGAATGAGCCAATTGAATCAGGTATGGCATTTACATGTGAGCCTGGGATTTATATTCCTGAAGAAGGTTTAGGAATCAGGTTGGAGGATGATTTAATAGTTCAGGAATCTGGAGAGCCGTTAAACCTAATGGGAGATATTCCGATTGAGGCTGATCACATCGAAACTATCATGAATGAAAGCGTTACGGTATAGGTTTCATAGTACTTCGCGCAAATGACTGCTCTTCTACATCATTATAAATCGGGTAGCGGAAAGCCGCTTGTATTATTGCATGGTTTTCTTGAATCATCAAGAATGTGGGAAAATCTATCGATTCCAAATGGGGTTGAGTCTATTAGTATTGATCTGCCTGGTCATGGTCAATCAATTGAAGTTTCTAGTGCTGAATCTATGGAAGAGATGGCAAGATATGTTATCAATTTAATTGATGAATTTGGTGTGTCAAGCTATGACGTTATCGGTCATTCGATGGGTGGTTATGTTGCCCTTTGTTTGTCCTCTCTAGATCCTCGATGTGCTAAGGTGATGCTCTTGAATTCGAACTTCTGGTGCGATTCAGCGGCGAAAATAAATGATCGCAAACGAGTGGCAGAGGTTGTTCAAACAAAATTATCTCATTTCATTTATGAAGTCGTTCCGAACTTGTTCATTGACCCAGAAATTCACGATCAAGAAGTAAGGTGTTTGATTAAGGACGCACTGAAGATGACACCTAATGCTGTGGCTGCCTCATCAATAGCGATGAGTAAAAGAAAGGATTTAAAATCTATAATTGAAGGGAATCCCGATCGCTATACGATTGTACAAGGCATTCACGATCCTATCGTTGACGTGAATAGAATGCGCACCGAGATTCAAGATTTGAACGTTGAGTATCTAGAATTGGATAATGTTGGCCACATGGCGCACATCGAAGCGCCCGATGCCATCAACAAATGTGTAAGAGAATTCTTAGTTCCCGTTGTCGTTAAAAATCCAAATTAATGCTGGTCGTGTGGGTATAATTGTTTTCATACGTTGTAGTGTTAAATAATTGTACTAACTCCAACCAATTTAAGTCATTCTTGTCTAGGTATTTGAAAAATAACTTGAACTGTAGGTGAGATGTAGTCAAGTGTAATTAAATTTTTGTCATCTGATTTTTTTTCCACTTCATCGGGGTCAGAAATGCAGATTGATCTCGCTTAGATTACTATATTGGTACGGATACGATTTTGTCGGACTAAACAAAAACTGTACAATATGAAACTAAGAGCACTAATTGTAGATGATGAAGAGTTCGCAAGAAAGAACTTAACGATGATGTTAGAAGAATACTGTCCGGATATTGAAGTCATCGGAGATGCATCAAGTAAAGCGCAGGCAAAGGCAATCATAGAATCTTCTGAGCCAGACGTTGTATTTCTCGATATTCGAATGCCATCAGGTTCTGAAGGATTTGAGCTGTTGGATGAGATTGAGAATAAAAACTTTCTTGTTGTTTTCGTGACGGCATTCAAAGACTATGCAATTCGTGCCTTTAACGCCAGTGCTGTATACTACATTCTGAAGCCGATTGATATTGAAGAATTGAAATTGGCGGTTGGTAGGTTGGTTGAGACAAAAGAACTCTACAAAGAATCCCCAGAGAATTACAATACATATTTTGATTCACTTAAAGATCTCTCAAGTAACATTCTGGGAAAGAAACAGAATAACCGAATAGCCATCAGTCATACGAAAGGACTCAAAATTGTTGAAGATCATACCATAACTCACTTGGAAGCAAGTGGAAATTGCACGACAATCTATTTTGATGATGGTTCGCGTTATTTGGACACGAGGACTTTGAAAGTTTATGAAAATCTTCTTAATCCGGATCGATTCTACCGTGTTCACAAATCACATATAATCAATTTAGATATCTTGAAAGAATACGTAAATGAGGATGGGCATTTTGCCGTATTAAAAGGTGATATTCGCGTTCCTGTTGCTCGAAACCGGGTTACGGAATTTATTCGTATGCTTAAGGATGCTTAGTGGTGATCTGATATGAAAAACGGCATTCTTTTAATTCTGTGTCTGCTACTTTCTGTTTATGCGAATGCACAGAAATACGCCTTTACGACCTATAGTTCTGAAGAAGGATTACCTCAATCACAGGTAACAGATATCTGCCAGGATAAGGATGGCTACTTATGGGTGTCTACACTGGGAGGCCTAGCTAAATTTAACGGAAGTGAATTTACCACCTTTTCTGCCAACGATGGCCTCCTTAACAATCGAGTGCAGGCGCTTGCGTATTTTCAAAATACACTTTGGGTCGGACATGATGGGGGGATTTCTTACATCAGGAACAATACGATTAAAAACGTCTCGCTCACAGGAAACGACAAGTCTCGGAATGTCTCCAAAATCATAGAGTTTAAGGGCAGGATACTTGTTTGTTCCAATGGTGGTGGAATTTGGGAGTTGATTAACGATAGACTTGTGAAAATCAAGTTGGAAACAGATCGATATCGAAAGGTGAGAGATGCGTATGCTCATGATGATGTACTTTATCTCGCAACTCAAGGAGGTGTACTTATTTCAAAGGATGGCAGGGTCTACTCTCATTTTTCTGAATTAGATTCGTTGAGTTTTTCAGGAGTTACTGGTCGAGGAGATTTGATTTATTTTTCAACCTACAGCGACGGTGTTTATCAAAAGAACTTAAAGTCAGGACACATAAAGGAGTTTGATCACCTTGAATTGAAACATAATATTCGAGGCTGTTACATAGATAGTTACAATCAACTGTGGCTGAATACTCATGAGGGTGCTGTTACAATTTCTCCAGAAGGAAGTATAGGTTTTATTGATCAAGAGCAAGGGCTTCCAATAAATCCACTAAGCTGCTTTTTTCAAGACGCAGATGCGAATCTATGGATTGGCTCCTTAGGAAAGGGTATGTTTAGATTCCCAGGTGAAGGGTTTAAATACTTCGATAAAACAACAGAATTTGACGCAGACCTTTTCTTGACAGGATTTCATAAACCGAATGGCGATTACTACTTCGGAACATACGGCGAAGGATTACTGCGTCGTGGTTCAGATATGCAGGTAGAGAAGGTTGATATTGGTCAAGGAACAATATGGGCATCCCTACAAAATGTAGATGGTAAAGATTGGTTTGGAACTCAAACTTCTTTGGTGTCGATAGATCGAGTAGGAAAAATAGAAGAATACTCGACTGATGACGGATTACCTGGAGTGAAGATTACTGCTCTTTATCGAGTGGGTACTCATGAAATGTATGTCGGAGGTAGTGAAGGAGCCGCACACTATAAAGATGGTGTCTTTATTAAAATTCATAGTGCCAGCGAAGATTATATTGGAACCGTGCGAGATTTTGCAGTACATAATGGTGTTCTCTACTGCGCAACGAACTTGGGAATTTTCGCCTATATAAATGAAAAATTCCAGCAGTATCATGACATCTATGGAGTTGTCTATAGTATAGAAATTGATGGTTCCTCCAACTTTTGGTATGGGAGTGAAGAGGGCTTGTTTCGTATCAAGGATAATAAAAAAGAAAGAATAGAGCTAAGCAGTAATTCCGGTTCTAACTACATCAATTTCTTGAAGTACAAGGATGGGTTTTTATATGCAGGAACTAATAACGGCTTGTTCCGACTATCTGACTTGAATAACCCGAATGTTACCAAGGTTCGTTTTGGAACTGGAGAGGGAATAGTAGATTTAGAGAGCAATCTGAACTCAGGATTCTTTGATCGTGTAGGAAACTTTTGGTTCGGTACAGCATCAGGATTGGTCTGTTATCATCCAGAGAAGATGAAATTCTCAACGGCTCGTCCAAAAGTGAGACTGAAGTCTATCTTGCTTAATTACGAATCATTTACTTATGGCGATTATAGTGAATTGCTCGATGAATATGGCTTGCCAGTTAATTTGTTGTTGCCGTACTCTAAAAACAACTTGATTTTCGAATTAGATGGAATATCATTGTCAAACTTCAAGGGGTTAAGCTATCAGTTTTGGCTTGAAGGATTAAACGAGGGATGGTCTCCGCTATCCACTAATTCAACGGTAACATTTACGAGTTTACCTGCAGGAGATTACGTTCTTCGAATGAGAAGTGTAGATATGGAGGGACGGTATTCGGATGAGATTTCAGTGCCATTTACAATTAATCAGGCGTTTTATAAAACGTGGTGGTTCATTGCTCTCATTCTCGTTTTGATCTTGTTAATCGTGATTGTAATTTTTCGATTTAGACTGAAAAGGGTGAACTCTATCAATGCTCAAGAAAAACTTGCGTATAAAGCTAGGCTTCTCTCTCTTGAGCAGCAATCTATGAATGCGAGTATGAATCGTCACTTTGTATTCAACTCATTAAATTCGATCCAATATTTTATCAATACGCAAGACCGACTTTCGGCCAATAAGTATCTGACAAATTTCGCGAATCTAATTCGTAAGAATCTTGATTCTGCGACTGCAGTGGGGAACATGATCACGCTGAATGAAGAGATCGAGCGATTGGAGCTTTATTTATCCCTCGAGTCAATGCGATTTAAAGATCGTTTCGACTATGTGATCAATGTAGAGAATGTAGATACTGAGTCTATTCGAATCCCCGCGATGATTATGCAGCCATTTGTCGAAAACAGTATCATTCATGGAATCCTTGCTAGCACTGAGAAGAAGGGCTTAATAACGATTGATGTTTTGATAAAAGATGATTACTTGAATATCTCGATTGAAGACAATGGAGTCGGGGTCAATCATAGTATGAAGAACAAGGTGGAGCTTGAAGGGGATCATCGTTCTAAAGGGATGGAAATCACTTCAAAACGCATCGAATTATTGCAAAAAGTGTCTGATAACGACATATCTCTTGATGGGCCATACGAAATGATTGATGAGAACGGTTTAATCAATGGAACACGTGTTTTACTCAAAATATCCCTTACAGATTTGGAAAACTAGGGTTTATGCCCTATATTTGAATAGTAAAGAATTAAGAATGAAAAAGATTACTTATATAGCTATTGCGTTTTTTGCCTTTGGGATGAGCTCTTGTAACAAACAAGATATTCAGCCAAACGCAAATGGAACGTCGCAGGAGCCAGTATGGAAATCTACAGGAACTGAAGTTGAAGGAGGCTCAAATGAAGGCGGAACAGAAGAAGGCGGAATTGTAGATCCAAACACAGATCCTGATGGAGATAAGAAGAAAAAGCCCTAAGATTTTTAATAGATATCTTTAATGGTCCTGATTGATTCAATCAGGACTTTTTTTATGCCCAATAATTCGATCCGTTTACTAGATGAAAGATACACTTCAGAGTTTAGTTAAAAATGACTTGAATCCTTTATGTATATTAGATATAACTACTTAGGAAGATAAATTATTATACATGTCTAGCAAGGTAAATAACGCATTGTTTGAGCTTATTCAGGCGATGTCAAAATCGGAAAAAAGGTATTTCAAATTAATGTCCTCTCGTCATACAATAGGGAAAGAAAATAACTATGTCCGCCTATTTGATTTTTTGGATAAACAAACGGAGTATAATGAAGAATTGATTTTTTCTACATTTGAAGGGGAGGCTTTTCTAAATCGATTTTCGATTACCAAAAAGCGCCTTTATGATCATGTTTTATCAGCATTAGATTCTTTTCATAGTACAAATTCTATTGAGGCACAATTACACAAGCAGCTTCATGCTGCAGATATTCTATTTGAAAAGTCATTATATGATCAATGCCGAAGAGTACTGAGAAGTGCAGAGAAACTTGCTGAGAAGAATGAATTACCGAGCATCCAAATGCTTATCTCCTATAAGAAGAAACGATTGCGTGAGACTATGGGGTCACTCAATGTGTCGGAAGATGAAATAGAGACGATTTTAAGCGATGATATACGATTCACGAAATCAATAGATGCATATAATGAACTATGGTCGATTAAAAGTCAACTCTTCTCTCAACTTTCAAAAAAAGGGGTTGCTAGATCCGATGAAGATTCCAACCGATACTATCAACTCTGTACAAGGGTCCTTGTTGATTTTGAAACTGAAGAATTATCCTTCGAGTCATTACATTTGTACCATCATATATTAAGTGCTTATTATTACGCAACCGGCGATATGGCTGAATCTTTATTTCATCTTGAAGTAAACCTGGATGGAATAGATAAAGGATCCCTTGTTAAGAGGGTAGAGGGCAATAAATACATTTCAGCACTGACGAATGCTATTTACATTGCCGATAAAATAGGTGAGCATCGAAAGTCAGTGCAATATCTAAGCGCTCTAAAAGAATTTGCTTTGACAACTAAATCAAATGAAGATCTCTCCATTAAGCTGTTTTCAAGTATTAGCAGCATTGAATTGAGTATATATCTACGAAAAGGAGACTTTGAAAAGGCAAATGTAACTGCGCAAACGGTTACGGATAAGCTTCAGAAGTACGGTGATAAAATCGTTCCTGTACGTCGAGCATTTTTAGAGTACAAGATGGCGGTGGTGAATATGGGCCGTGGGAATTATACGGATGCATTGAAATGGATTAATCGCATTCTGAATGATCCAAATCTAGATAAGACGGAAGATATAATTGGTTTCACTCAATTACTAGACTTGCTTGTTCATATTGAGCTCGATCACACGAAATTGTTACCCTATACATTGAAGAACACACAGCGTTTCTTTAAAACTAGAAACCGTTTATATGGGTTTGAGAAGGTCCTCCTGCAATCAATCAATAAATTGATCAAGTGTGATAATCCATTTGATAGCCAGAACATCTGGGAGGCGCTTTATAATGAGTTAGCCAAAATTACAAACGATGATGTCTTTGAAAGTGTCGCATTAGACTACTTTGATTTCCAAGCTTGGGCTGAATCAAAACAAAAGAGAAAATCATTCGATTTAATCGTTCGAGAGAAATATAATAGAAAGATGCGTGTAGCATCTTAGGAATGAGTAAAAAATAATTTAGGATTGAACTAACAGGAGGGCAGATATGGATTCGCAAATACCAACAAAGCCTTCCTTTAATCGATTACTCCTCAAAATGGTTCCAACCTTGAGCCTGTAACTCAATTGCAGCACCTTGTTTATCGATTAGGTATTTCCCTGCAGCCTTATCAGTTATATGTCCAATAACAGTCATGTGCGGGTTTCCTTTAATCTTTTCGAAATCGTCCTGTGAAATGGTAAAGAGTAACTCATAATCTTCACCACCGTTCAGCGCACAAGTGATTGGATTTAAATTGAAATCGATTGCGGTCATTGACGTCTCCGTGTCAATTGGAATTTTTTCGTCGTAAATCTTGCAGCCAACATCACTTGATTTACAAATATGGAAAATTTCAGAGGCGAGTCCATCTGAGATATCGATCATAGAAGTTGGAACTACATCGAGCTCCTTTAAAAACTTTATTACATCGATTCGTGCTTCTGGTTTAAGCTGACGTTGAAGAATATAATCGTGCCCATCTAGATCAGGTTGAATTGCCGCATTAGCTTCGAACACCTGTTTTTCGCGTTCTAGTAATTGTAGTCCAACATAGGCACCACCTAAGTCTCCAGTGGCAACTAATAAATCATGTTCCTTAGCGCCCGAGCGATAAGTGATCACATCATTTTTTGCTCTTCCAACAGCAGTTACACTGATCATCAATCCTGATAGTGATGAGGTAGTATCACCTCCTACTAGATCCACATTAAAAGTGTCACATGCCGCTCGAATTCCATCGTAAAGCTCTTCAAGAGCTTCTACCGGGAATCTGCTGGAAACGGCAATGGAGACAGTTATCTGTTCAGCAACACCATTCATAGCGCAAATATCGGAGACGTTTACAGCAATTGCTTTGTACCCCAAATGCTTTAATGGCATATACATGAGGTTGAAATGAACTCCCTCAATGAGCATGTCGGTTGAGATGAGCATGCTCTCATCTTTGGAATGAGATATAACAGCAGAATCATCACCGATTCCAGTAGAAGTTGATGATTGTTTGTTCTCGAATTTCTCAGTTAAATGGTCGATTAAACCAAATTCACCAAGTTGTTCCAGTTCTGTTCTCTTCTCGCTCATTTCAATTCTTTTTTGCAAAGCTACGAAAAGACAATTAATCCTTCACGTTAATCTGCAAAACCTACTCCGACAGTTGCATTCGATTGTGGATCAACCAGCAGAAAGACACCATTTTTCTTGTTCTCGGAGTAGCTATCCATAAAGATAGGTTTACTTAATTTGAGATCAACATTAGATATATCGTTGAGTTCGATTTGAGAAGAAGTAAGGTGATTCTTTGGGGAGGCAGGATCAATCGTGTAATTGATTGACTGAATTTTCGATAACGATTCTCGAGCACCAACTTTGAAGATTAGCTTCGACCCTTGAAGGGCAGGCTTTTCATCCAGCCATACTACTGTAGCCGATAATTCTTTTTGTTCTTTGGTTGCACTGGAATCGGCTAAGCATATTGTTGAACCACGACTGATGTCAATCTCATCTGCAAGTGAAAGGACAACGCTGTCATCTGCCGAAGCTTCGTTAAGGACATCCGTATACCTTCGTATTTCTGTTACAACACTTTCGTTGCCAGAAGGAAAAGTTCTTACCCTATCTCCAGTTGATATTGTCCCACTGACAACACGGCCCGCGAATCCACGGAAATCAACAAAATCTTTATTCTGAGCATGATACACTTGCTGGACGTCAAATCGAAATGGTTGCTTTACTGATTTTTTCGAGTTTGAATCATGTAAGATTTCATTTAGCGTTGGACCAGTGTACCATTTCATCTTTTTTGATTTCACGACAACATTGTCACCTTTCAATGAGCTAACCGGAAGAATTTTGAAAGGTATTTTTTCGCCTAGATCGCTCACCATATTTTTAATTTCAATGGCGATTTTTAGGAAGCGATCTTCATCGTAATCTACAAGATCCATTTTGTTCACACAGAAAATCACAGAGTCAAGCTTCAGTAAGATACTGATAAAAAAGTGACGGAAGCTCTGTTCAAGGAGACCTTTCCGTGCATCAACGAGTATAATGGAAGTCTCTGCAGTCGAAGCTCCAGTTACCATGTTTCGTGTGTATTCAATATGTCCCGGACTATCCGCAATGATAAACTTGTGCGTGTCGGTCGAGAAATAGATATGAGCTACATCTATTGTGATACCCTGTTCTCGTTCTGCAACTAATCCATCCGTGATCACACTTAGATCAAGATCGTCCCATCCCTTTTCTTTTGTCTTTTGAAGAACTAACGTTTCCTGTTCTTTCGTGAGTGCATTATTGTCATGCAATAATCGTCCGATTAATGTGCTCTTGCCATCATCGACACTACCTGCTGTACTGATTCTAACTAATTCCATATTAAAAATATCCTCCTTTTTTGCGATCCTCTAATGCGGATTCACTCCTTTTATCATCTATTCTGGCTCCTCTTTCTGAATGCTTTGAAGCCATGTTTTCCTTGAGTACTTTTTCTACTGTATCTGCTGTCGAAAGGAAAGCCGCAGTACATGTCATATCACCAACTGTCCTGAATCTAACTGATTGTTCTTCGATCTCATCCGACTCAACAATGTTCAGGAAATCTGAATGTGCAATCAAAGCTCCATCTCTTTTTACCAGCTTTCTTTGATGAGCAAAGTACACGGTAGGTAGGTCAAGATTTTCTTGCAAAATATAGGTCCAAATATCTTCCTCTGTCCAATTACTGATCGGGAATGCACGTACGTTTTCGCCAAACTGAATTTTACCATTTAACATTTGAAACGGCTCAGGGCGTTGATTTTTATAATCCCATTGGCCAAAGTCATCACGTACAGAGAAGATCCGTTCTTTTGCTCGACTCTTTTCTTCATCCCTGCGAGCACCACCTATGCATACATCAAAACCAAATTCTTCGATTGCATCTAAAAGCGTCACAGTTTGAAGCGCGTTTCGACTGGCATATTTCCCGGCCTCTTCTTGCACCTTGTTTTCATCAATTGAATCTTGGACGTATCGAACGATAAGATTGACGTCTAGTTTTTTGACTATTTCATCGCGAAAAGCGATGGTTTCTGGAAAGTTGTGTCCAGTATCGATATGCATGAAGGAAAAAGGGATCTTCGATGGGTAAAATGCCTTTTGGGCTAGTCGAGCCATCACGATTGAGTCTTTTCCACCTGAGAATAGTAGAACCGGTTTTTTAAATTGAGCAGCTACTTCTCTGAGGATGTATATGCTCTCGTTTTCTAGTTTATATAAATGTTTATTTGTCATGATCTATGTATGTAGTCCACATTCGCGATTTGCCAATGCTTTTGTTGGATCGTAATAATTGTCTTCTGAATGTAAAGAATGACTTTCGATGTAATCATTTAATTCGCGCTCTGACCAATAGAAGAAAGGACATACTTTCAGGATCCCATCTTTTGTTTTGCTAATTGCATCCATGTTATTGCGATGATCGGTTTGATCCTTTCGCAAATTGGTAAACCAAACATCTGGTTGATAATTGGCCATTGCTCGAGAAAACGGCTCTAGTTTCACTTGTTTTGTAAATTCATCATGTGCTGGTGTGTCAACTTCAGGAATACCCAATGTTACATTTCTGAAAGCGACCGTTTGTGCAGGCACATAGAGATCAATGTTCAAGCTTAGCTGATCGATTGTTGTTTTTGCAGAGCGATAAGTGTCAGGTGTGTTGTATCCGGTATCACACCACAGTACAGGAATAGTAGGTGATTGAGCACTTACGGCATGCAGAATAGCAGATTCAAATGGACGAAAGTTAGTTGTCACAACTGGTTGTTTCGCCACCGAGAGAGCCCATTCAATAATTGCCTCAGGGGATCGCGATTTTAATTGTTCATTTATCTTAACAAGATCCATAATTATCGTTTTAATAGTTTAATCCAAGCGCGTTCATGAAGGTAGTAGAGCAGCATTTTTGTGACTACTTCTATTCCCCCTATGCTCAATGCAATATCTAATTTACCTGTTAGTAAATATGATATCAGCATTGTGTCGAGCGTACCCAGACATCGCCACGTGAAGGTTTTCAGTAGTGATACCTTCGTGTCATTTAATTGCTTGATTTTAACTGCGTCTATGAACATTGATTCATTATTTCGCGACAAATATAATATAACCTATCGATTTAGTAGGGTAAAGATGTTGTTAAAAGGAATAATACCCTAAAAGTGTTATGTAGACTGTCATACAGATGTATGACACTGTTCCGAAAATATTGAGAATTAAAGTGAATTAGATTATCACGTGCGCATCATGCTACATCTGTTCAAGGACTGCTATTCGCTTATCGATAGGTGGGTGTGTAGCAAAAAGTCCAGCCAATTTGTTGAATAAATTCTTTCTTTTGGACTTGCCGTTCGCAATGAACATTTGTTTTACATCGGCACTTTTGACATCTAATTCATGATTAGTAGAAATTTTCCGAAGTGCGGATGCCATTGCAATCGGGTCTTTAGTCATTTCAACGGCACTAGCATCGGCAAGATATTCTCTCTTCCGTGAAAGTGCAAATTTGAATAGGATGGTCAACATATAGACGACGACACCAATGGCAAGGGCCACAAGCATCACTCTACCGTCAATTTTACTGTCTTTTCTTCTTCCAGAACCACCATAGAGTAATGATCGGAAAAGTAATTGAACCAAGAAACCTAATATTCCTACGAATATGATGGAAATGATCAATAGCCTAACGTCTTTGTTACGTATGTGGGATAGCTCATGTGCAATAACCCCTTCAAGCTCTTTATCTGTGAGACGATCGATTATGCCCGTAGTTAGCGTCACTGCATATGTCTTTTCATTAAGTCCTGAAGCATACGCATTAAGCGCATCAGATTGGATTACATGAAGCTTTGGCATCTTCATTCCAACGGAAATACATAAGTTTTCTGTCAGGTTGTAAACGCGCATGTTCTCCTTTCTATTCAGTGTGGTTGATTTGGTAGAAAGTCTAATAAGTGATGAATGGAATTTGTAGGCAATTAGAAACCAAATGGCAACACCACCTGCTATCCATGGTAAGTAGAAAAGGAAGTACCAGTTCGCAACTTGATAGTACGGATAGTATAAAAAGCTGAAGAAAATATACACCCCAAGCAGAATGACTGCCGGAAATGCTAACAGCACAAGAATGGATCGAAAATTATTTCGATTAATTTGGCTTTGTAATCCGATATATTTCATTGAGACCCCTTAGAATCAGAATTTAATTTCTGGAGCAACGTCCATTTTCGCACGTGTTTCTCTACCGAGATCAAACATTGGCTGCACTGTCATCTTTTTCATTCCAGCAACGATGTTGGATGGAATAGATTCAATGGCAGTATTCAATTCTTTTGTTGCAGAGTTAAAGAACCTTCGAACGGCTGCAAGTTTATTTTCGATGTCAGAAATTTCTGTTTGAAGTTGCATGAAGTTCGCGCTTGCTTTTAAATCCGGATATGCCTCTACTTGGATATTAAAGGCTCCCATTGCTGCTCCTAATTCATTTTCTGCGCTGACTTTATCGTTAATCGATTTCGCATTCATTGCACCAGATCTGGCTTCAGTAACTCGAGTAAGGATCTCTTTTTCGTGATCCATATATCCTTTAACGGCTCCAATTAATTGAGGGATTAAGTCGTGACGTTGCTTAAGTTGAACATCTATATCAGCAAATGCATTTTCACGGTTGTTCTTTAAAGCAACTAATTTATTGTTCGCTACTACATACCAAATGATAAGAACCACAACAATTCCTAACACTACCCATAATCCTATCATAATTTTCCTTTCATTTTGATTTCAGTTAAATATACACATTTAGGTGACAGGTGATTGCCAACAGATGCTAAAAAGGGATCTTCGTCGAATAAATCACCTTTTTCACTTCTGGATTGTTTGATTCACTATGATTAGACCTTCGGAAATGTTAGTTTTGGGTACATAAATCTATATTCTATGTTGAGATTAATATTCGTTTTATTTACTCTTGTCACTTCATTTTCGTTGGTTGCGCAGCTCCAAACACCATCTGATTTTCTCGGATACGATCTTGGAAGTTATTTCTCTCGACATCATCAGGTAGTGGATTACTTTGAGTACGTCGGAGAGAGAAGTGATATGGTCACTGTTAGCGAGTACGGAAGAACAGACGAGAATAGAAAACTCATTACCGCCATTGTTTCGTCGAGTGAGAACATGTCCAACTTGGACGAAATTATGCGAAAGCACGAATTAGGTGAGAACGAGGAGGTTGCTGTAGTTTGGTTGAGTTACAACGTACATGGAAATGAAAGTTCAGGAACCGAAGCAGCCATGCAAACCCTCTATGATTTAATAATTGGACATCAGGAATGGTTAGACAATACTGTTGTGATTATGGATCCTTGCTTAAATCCTGATGGAAGGGATCGATATGTGAATTGGTACAATCAATACATGACTTCGCAACTCAATACAAACGGAATTAGCGCGGAACACGATGAACCTTGGCCCTCAGGAAGATTCAATCATTATCTCTACGATCTAAATAGAGATTGGGCATGGTTGACACAAGTAGAAACACAGCAAAGGATTGTCTTGTATAATAAGTGGATGCCTCATATGCATGCAGATTTCCACGAAATGGGAGCGAACAGTCCTTATTATTTCGCACCTGCAGTAGCACCATTCCATGAGGCTATAACTGATTGGCAGTTGGAGTACCAAACAGAACTAGGGCGTAATCATGCCAAGTATTTTGATCGAGCAGGATGGAAGTATTTCACGAACGAGGATTTTGACTTGCTCTATCCCGGATTTGGTGATACTTACCCAACATTTAATGGTGCTATTGGTGTTACTTACGAGCAAGGAGGGAGTGGTTATGCAGGGCTCGGAATAGAGTTGAATAACGGCTCAATCCTAACATTAAAGGATAGGGTATTACATCATTATACAGTTGGATTATCAACGGTGGAATTCGCTTCGTTGAATGCCGAGAAGTTGATAAGTGAGTATCAGGATTTTGTAAAAAGTAAGGACTATACCTATTCTTCGTACGTGATTTCGGGTAACATAGATAAGTTAAAAGCTTTGATCGCATTGATGGATTTACATGATGTACAGTATTCATTTGGTAACGGAGGAAAGGCAAGTGGCTTCGATTTTGCAAGAGGTGAGAATGGATCAACTACTGTATCTAAGGATCATCTAATAATTTCGACAAATCAGAAAAAGGGTACGTTGGTAAATGTACTTTTTGAACCAGATACTAAACTCACCGATTCCTTAACCTATGATATTACAGCTTGGTCTTTGATTTATGCATATGGCCTGGATTGTATTGCCTCAAAATCACTAGTGAGTGGATCAGATGGAGCATTTGACAAGGTAGAACGGCCAACAATTCCACGTGATGTCTATGCATACATGATTCCATGGAATAGCATTTCAGGAGCGCAGGCGTTAGCAATGTTATTGCAAGAAGGAGTGGAAGTGAGATTTGCAGAGAAAGAATTTACAATAGGAGAGTCAACATATGATCCAGGGACACTAATTATAGTCAAGGGTGATAATGAAGAGCTAGATTTGCGCTCGTTGATTCCTGGAATATGTAAAGAAATCGATATTACTTATTCTACTACTATGACGGGAATGGTTGATTCAGGCCGTGATTTTGGTTCGAGTAGTGTTCGTCAAATCCCAATGGTAAAAGTCGGATTGCTAACTAAAAATGGTCGACCTGAACGTGTCGGTGATGTATGGCATTACTTTGAAGAGGATTTAGGATACCCATTGACATTAGTTGATGATGATAATTTGTCAGCGTCCACATTAGATCAGTTGGATGTATTAATTGTACCAAGTTCAGGGTTTGATCTGTCTATGGGTGAACTCACTAATTGGGTGAGAAAGGGCGGCAAGGTAATCGCAATTGGAAGTGCGCTCTATTCATTTAGCTCCGACGATGAGTTTCAACTGGAATCCAAAGGAGATGGAGGAGACGAGGAAGAAGATGATTATGCCAACGCACATATTCCATACGATGCTCAATCACGAGAGTACATCAAGTATGATGTTTTGGGAGCAATCTTTAAGTGTAAATTGGACGAGAGTCATCCGCTTGCTTTTGGATATTCGGATTCATACTTCACGCTGCGCGAAACGAGCACTGCATATAACTGGCTGATGGATGGTGCAAATGTTGCCTACATCGATGAAGGTGCAGAAGCTGAATCAGGATTCGTTGGAAGCGAGGCAAAAGATCGTCAAGCTAAAAGTCTTGTTTTCGGAGTAGACGAAATAGGCCGAGGTAGCATTGTCTATATGGTAGATAATCCAATTTTTAGAGGTTTCTGGGAAAATGGGAAATTGTTCTTCGCAAACGCCGTTTTTCTAGTAAGGTAGTTTCTTAAATCCCGTAATGCCCCCAATAGCGAAAACATACTAGGAGGATGACGTATGAACTCATGTTCAGAGTGAGTATGAGCTTCAAAAATAAGTTCCTTCTTTTCTCTTTAATTATTCGTTAGTATCCTATAATAATTGGGATTACAGCGATGAACAGTAAGAATGGAATGTAGGATGTTAGACTAATCAATATTGAGTTGAAGTGGGTAAATGGTGCTGAGAAGTAATAGATGTCGATATTGGTCGCTAGTGCATACATTTAAGAAAACAGGGCTAGCAATAGTCTAAAACCGCACATTTCTTGCGACTTAATGCGGATAGCCGATGAAGCAAAGTATAGAGCAGATACAAGGTAAAAGAAGCCTAAAATTGCCAGTGTTATTCTAATCTATGGGGTATTAAAGGGTGCGATGTAAGTTTTCAATTTTTCAAACTAAGGATTTTTTGGGAAGAGTGTTTTAATGTCGATCGAGTGGTCTCCTTTTGCTAATTCATCTTCCAATTTGAATGGCTTCCCAATGGTATAATTATGGTAGAAGTAGAAAGTCACTTCTAATGTAGATGCATCCCAAATTCCTTTTAGTAGCGTACCATCACCGATTTTATCCCTACAGATATGCATGGTATCAGACATTGCCGCGCAATACGCTCGGTTTGCCTTAGCTCCCTTCTGAAGAAACTCGCTGCCTGATTTATATCTATCAAGTTCTCTTCGCTTTTTTTCATCGGTTATTGAAGGACAAAAATTCGACAATACATAGTTCGCATTGTCACCAATTTTCAAGGAATACGGTTCTACAATTAAATACCTTTCTGAAGCATCGATGAATATGAATACATCCTCTAGGAAGATGCTATGATCATATTTTGAGAAGTGCTCGTGAACTTCCTCCAACATTTTACAATGATGCAGCACCTGTTTGATAAAGTCGTCTCCATTTTCGATGGATTCGAGGTTCGTTGAATTTCAGTTTTCTTTGAGTGGATGGTAAGATGCAAGTCGTGAAAAGACCAAGCCCTGATCATTCATTCCTGATTGAGCGGCGAATGAATTAGGTCTATTTTTTCTTGATCCAGTATAGCATGCTCCGTACTCTTTCCCTTTTCCATTTTCAAACCATAGCTGAGAGTCGGTGCGCCAAGCATCCTCATTGGTCCCAACAAATGTTTTGTTGCTCTCCGTAATTTTTTACATGCTACAGGCCTTTGCTTGAGTCCTACTTGCAAGCAGTATAAGCGTCACCAGAAAGCTTCGAAAAATCATCATACAGGGTACATGTAAATTATCAGTATCCTTTTCATAGGATAATTCATCAAAGTAACGTCGGCGTAATCCTCTAAATTGACTAATTCTCAAAATTTAAGACAGTGAATTCCGTTCGTCGATTTTGCTGATGCTGTTCAGGACTGCACTTAACTCCATTCTCACACTCATTGACAAGTTTCGTCTCACCATATCCTTTTGATTCAAGTCGATCAGATGCAATTCCATTCTTAACAAGATAGTCGACAACTGCTTTCGCTCGTTGTTCTGATAACGTCATGTTGTAAGAATCAGATCCTTGAGAATCGGTATGTCCACCAAGCTCAATTCTAAGAGAAGGAACATCGGTCATAAGCTTAATGAGTCTATTTAACTCGGTTGTTGATTCAGGCCTTAGCGTCGCCTTATTTAGATCGAAGAAAATATTTCGAAGGACAATTTTATTTCCAACAGATAGCTTCTTCAATCTTACGTTCTTTTCAACTTCTTGAAACGCCGCTGTTTTAGGAATATCGAAATTCTCAGAATGGAATAAATATCCTTCCTTCTTAACAGCGATTCCATAGTTTTTACCGGCAGGTAGCGAGACAAGGTACTTTCCTGTTTTACTATTTGATTTAAACGTTGCAATTACCATGTTTGCTTCGTTGTCCACGATCTCTATTTCAGCTTCTAATTTCTCATCCGTCAAGAAGTCTGAGATTGTTCCTTTGAGAATTGTCAATTGCGCATCTTTCACTTCAATAGTTGGAGCAATTACGATTTCTTTTGTCGGAGCTGCAACACTTGCAAGAAGAACATCTTCTGTATTTAGCATCATTGGTTTTTCTTCTCCAAGGAAAGTAATCATATATAGATCTCGAAGCCCCTTTGTGTCGCTATTCATTGAAGTGTAGTAACCATGTTTACCACTCGCTGAAATCACGAAGAAAATATCATCATCGGAAGTATTTACTGGATACCCAAGATTTTGAGGTTCACTCCACGTTTTAGTCGATGCGTCGTATACCGATTTGAAAATGTCGTAACCTCCCATCGATGAGTGACCTTTGGAACTAAAGTAAAGAGTCTTACCATCTGGGTGCATGAAAACGGCCTCCTCTTCATACTTCGTATTAATTACATTCCCAAGACTTTTTACCTCGCCCCATTTTCCTTTCTCATCTAGTTGAGCTACATAAATATCATGCTGTCCGAGTCCACCAGGTCGATCTGAAACGAAATAAAGTGACCTGCCATCAGGAGAATAAGCAGCAGAGGATTCATGATAGTCTGTATTGATATGCTTCCCAAAAGATTCCGGTTTTGACCAGATATCACCCGTTAGTGTTGACTCAAATAAATCACCTCCATTCTTCTTTCCGAGGTAAATAATGAATTTCTGTCCATCAGCGGAGATACCAGAGTTAGCGTCATGATTTGAAGTGTTCACAGGTTCACCAACGTTCTTAGCTTCGCTCCATTCTCCATTCTCATTTTTATAGGATATGTAGATGTCTTCGAAGTTCTCGTTTAAGTTTTTATCAATCTTTCCGCCCGTCGAGTTTGGTCTACGAGCAGTAAATACAATCACCGATTCATCTGCTGATATTGATGCACCATATTCATTATACTCTGTATTTAAACTATTTCCTAAGTTGTCCACGAATACACGAACAGGCTCCTTAATTAGCTTTTTAGCATTGTCGCATTGCTTCATTTTTAAGCGGATTTCTTCCAATTCGTAAGGATCATGTTGCACAACTCGCTGGTATTTGCTGTAAGCGGTGATTGCATTGTCGAATTGATTGTCGAGATGATAGGCAGTTCCTAAATGATAGTTTAAATTAGGCGGAGCTGCTGCCGCATTGAGTTCGAGCGATCTTTCAAGAAAAGGCAATGCTTTGTATTTGTAAATTGAGCTCATGTAACAAACCCCCAATTTGTAATTTAGTCCAGAGTTATTCGGGTTAAATGTTTGGGCCTTTTCATAGAAAGGGATCGCATCTTTATAGTGCACAGTTCCCATTTCAAAATGAGCATCTCCTTCTTTGAGTTGTTTCTTCGCTTCTTTAAGTTCATCCTTCTTATCACCGAAAGCACTTTTATCAAAAGGGACATCTTGGCTCCATGCAGTACTCGTGAATATGATTGATAGTATAAGTAATATATTTTTCATCGTCCTAGTATCTTATTTACAATCTCCAATATGTTGTTGTGCAGACTTAACTCCTAACTCAATGGCTTTGTTCCAGTCTGCACATGCACCGCTATCATCACGAAGAAGCTCTCTAGCATTTCCGCGATTTAAATAAGCAAAACCATAGTTTGAATTTAAATCAATCGCTTTCGTGCAATCATCAATGCATCCCTTGTAGTCTTGTAATTTGAATTTGGCAGCCGCCCGATTATTGTATGCAAAAGCGTAATCTTTTTTCAAACTAATTGCCTTTGTGAAATCTTGCATGGCGCCCTTAAAGTCTCCATCGTCATACTTAGCTGAGCCACGATTATTGTAGGCCATATGATTTTTTCCAACTAAACTTATTGCAGTAGAATAGGATTTTATAGCTCCTTTTAAATCTCCTGAACGGCGCAAGGCGCTACCAAGGTTGTTATGTGCAAATACCAATGAATTGTCAATGATCAGTGCCCTCTTATAATCGCTAATTGCTCCGGCATAATCCTCTAGCTGTCTTTTGGCACTTGCTCGGTCATTGTATGCATGCGCATAAGTTTTATTGAGCTCGATTGCTTTCGAATAACTGTTAATGGCTTCCTGGTAATCACCTTTTCCGAATTGAATGGCTCCCATGTAGTAATGTGGTTTATCACTTGTTGGGTCTGCTTCAATAGCCAAACCTAAGTCTCCCTCAGCTTTATCATGACTTCCAAGCTCTATATAGCAGCGTGCTCTTAGGAAATATGCAGTGTTCTTATTCTCGGGGTCGTTTAGTGATACATTGTAGTCACTGATCGCTTTACTATAATCTTTCTGTTCCATGTAAACGGATCCGCGATTGAGGTATGCACTATGAAAGCCTTTTCTTAATTCAATTGCTTTTGAGAAGTCGGCAAGAGCCCCGTCAAAATTTTTCGCTTTGAATTTCGTTATTCCGCTGTTGTAGAGTTTGCCAGCTTCAAGACTGTCACTATTTAAGATTATAGCTTCAACAGTATCGGCTTGTGCACTTTGATACTGACAAAAAGCCAATAGACAAAATGTAGCAATGATAATTTTTTTCATGTGTAGATTTGT
>DKPV01000070.1 GCA_002471375.1 Flavobacteriales bacterium UBA7325 | reverse complement strand
GGAGTCAAAAACGACAGATTTCGAAATAAGCCGTACCCTTAAAGAAGAAATGCAGGAACCGGGTGCTATCATTGGCAGAAGTGCTGCTGTTTTAATTGCAAAAGGGGAGTCTCCCCGATCTGCGGATCAGATCGAAAGTATACATGACGCAGTAGTCAACGCTATCGGTGCTAGATTTGATCAAGTCGATTTAACCACACATGTCACAGTTCACGAGGTCGATTTTCTGCCCGCTTTCGCTGGTCCTGGCGGGGAAACTCTAAATCAATTCCAAAATTTCTTGGACACTTACGGCCCTCATCTTAAGAATCTATTAGGCGTTGTACTCGCACTCGCTATTTTTATAATTTTTCTTAGACTACTCAAAAAATTTAAACCTAGCGATGCTGAGGTTCAAATTTTAGGCGAAGACGATCAGCAACTGCTTACAGGCACAAGAAGTTTAGGAAGAGGGCTTACTCCGGAGCTCCTAAATGACTTGATTCAGGAAAAACCTGACAATGTGAGTGTTGCCTTGCGCAAATACTTGGACTCTGGCTCAAAATAATTTCAAAATGGAAGAATTTCAGGAAGAAAGCATAACAGAAAAGTACGCGGCGATGTCCCGCGTTGAAAAATTGGCGTTATTAATGATTGCTTTGGGTCCGGATGCCTCTGCGACACTGCTTAAAAGATTCGACCCCAAAGATGCAGAAAATATCTGCAAAAAAATTACTGACTTTCATATCGTAGACCAAGAATTACAAGAATGTGTCTTAGACGAATTTTCAGAACTTATTGAATCAAGTGTTAATTCTAATCTCGGTGGTTCAACATTTGCACAAAAGTCTCTTGAGATGGCTCATGGTTCTTTCAAGGCGAACAATATGATGAACAGAATTTCTCCCGTTCGTGAAAATTTAGATTTCATGGACGAAATTAAGGAGATGGACTCAGGTCAGATACACAATGTTCTTCGTTTCGAGCAACCTCAAACTATCGCTTTTGTTTTGGCCAGTATTGATGCGGATAAAGGTTCAGAAGTTTTACAGATGATGACTCCTAACATTCAGGAACAGGTCATCGAAAGGATAGCAGGGATGGAAACTACGCCAATGACTCAAATACGTTTGGTTGCAGACACTCTTGAATCTAGAATGAGCAAAAAACAACAGTCTCCTAGGATTAAGACTGGTGGAGTGAAAAATGCAGCTGATTTATTAAATTGGCTTGATAAAGATGATGGTAAGGAGTTGTTAAAAAGTATTGAAAAAAGAAACCCAACTCTCGGCGGATCCATCCGTCAGCGGATGTTTCGTTTCGAAGACCTTGTTCGTCTTAGTCCGGGTGATATAACCAAGGTCACCAAGGAAGTTGATCAAGATGACTTAATTATTGCACTCAAAAATGCTTCTATCGAACTAAAGAAAGCAATTTTCGCAACCATGTCTAAAAGAGCGGTAGAGGCGATTGAGGAACAGTTGGGTTTCTTGGGACCCAAGCGTCTATCAGAAGTTGAGTCAGCACAAGATAGAGTTATTCAGATCGTCCGGGAACTCGAAGAGGATGAGGAAATTATTCTAGATACTGGAGGAAGTGACGTTGTCGTACAATAAGGCAATTTCATTCCCCATTGCTCCTAAAAGTTTTAAAGTAAGTTTTTATGGAGACCCTCCAGTTCCTGCTGAAGAAATTGTAACTCAACAACACCAGTCACTTAGTAAAGGTAAAACGGAAGCAACGGCTTTTTACCAAGATGAAATTAAAAAGCTAAGGGAAGAAATAGCCAACAAGCAGGATACTTTACTTACTTCCATAAATTCCAATGTCGATTCAACACTCAAAGAATTAGATAAAAGACTACCTGATTTGGTAATTGCAATAGTAGAAAGAATTTTACCGGATGCTAAGATTGATGGAGAGCAAGTCCGTTCAATCGTAATTTCAATGATCAGCGAATATTCGGAAAACGATGAGAAACTGGATGTATATCTTTGTAAAGCTGACTTAGATTTACTCAAGGGATTAAGCAAACCCCATGCTGAAGATTCAGTTGAAGACAATTCTGAAGAAGGTTTTGCAAGTGCAATAGCAGGAATATTTGATGGTTTGGATGGAGATGATAGTTTGCTCGAAGGTTATCCAAATGTAAAATTTCATGAAGATGAAACTTTGAGTTCTGGAGATTGTCAGGTGAAGAGCCGTTTTGGTCTTCTTGATGGTCGCATTGCAACAAAATTGCGTAAGATTGAACAGGAATTGAAAGGTAATGATTGAATCATTACATAAGAGGTTCTCGATCATGGAAGATGGTGTCCGTGGTACTCGAACTGTTGATAAAATAGGCACTATCCACAAGGTCACTGGTCTTATTTTAGAGTCAGATGGCCCGGAAGTAACAATTGGTCAAGTTTGCACAATCACTTCAGAAAGACACAAAACGGAAATCGAGGCCGAAGTAGTAGGGTTTTCTGGTGAAAATGTTCTTTTGATGGCCTTGGATAGTATTCATTTAATACATCCTGGTTGTAAAGTGATCTCGAGAAAGAACTCTAACATCGTTCCGGCAGGAACATCTCTTTTAGGTCGTGTAATTGACGGTATGGGTAGGCCCATTGATGGGAAAGGGCCTCTTAATTGTGGTTATAGGGATGGCTTTCATGCAGCACCACCAAATCCCCTAAAACGTAATTTAATTAAGGATTCCTTTAGCAGTGGTATAAAATCAATTGATTCTTGCATCCCTTTGGGTTTGGGACAAAGAGTTGGTGTTTTTGCAGGAAGTGGTGTGGGTAAATCAATTCTTTTAGGAATGATTGCAAGAGGATCCTCTGCTGAAATCAATGTGATTTCTCTAGTGGGTGAACGTGGCAGGGAGCTTCGCGAATTCATTGAAAATGATTTGGGTCCTGAGGGGCTGGCTAAGTCAGTAATTGTCGTTTCAACATCTGATCAGCCTGCCCCGATGAGAATACGGGCATCTATTCTTGCTACTGCCATCGCTGAAGGCTTCAGGGACGATGGAAAAGATGTTCTTTTTATGATGGATTCACTTACGAGATTTGCCATGGCTCAACGTGAAATTGGTTTGGCAGCAGGTGAACCTCCTGCTTCTCGAGGTTATGTTCCTTCTGTATTTAGTATGCTTCCAAAACTTCTTGAAAGAACCGGTACAAATGATTCTGGTGCTGTAACTGCAATTTACACGGTATTAGTGGAAGGCGACGATATGAACGAACCTGTGGCTGATGCAGTCAGGGGTTTTTTAGATGGACACATTGTTTTAAGTAGAAAATTAGCTAATGCTAATCACTTTCCGGCAATTGATGTATTGCGCAGCGTTAGTAGATTAGATCGGGCTGTTTGTACTGAGAATGAGATAGATCTAATTTCAAGGTTAAGGGATCTTCTGTCAGTTTATAAGCAAAATGAAGATTTAATTAATGTCGGTGCTTATGTAAAGGGGAGTAACCCTAGAATCGATCTAGCAATTGAAAAGTTTCCGCTTATTGAACAGTTCCTTAAACAAAGATACGACCAAGCTAGTAACCGAGAGCTTGCTATATCACAACTAGTTGAAGTCCTTTCATGAAAGCATTTTCATTCAGGCTTGAATCGCTATTACAACTTCGCGAGTCTTCTCGGGAAAAGGCACTTATTTCTTATGCAAAAAGTATTAATGCACGGCAAAAAATTGAGGTTGAATTGCATAACCTCAATGATGTTCTAACCAAATTGCACAAGGATATTACAATGCAAAGAACCTCCTCACTTGAGGGATTTACTGATCAATCATTTCAAAATTCAATGGATTCAACCAAACAGCAGATCCTTAACTTTCATGGCAAATTGGAAGATGCAAAGAAAATTGAATTATCGAAAAAGAAGATTTTCCTGGCTGCTGATGGATCCCTTCAGAGTATTCTGCGTCTAAAAGATAAGCAAAGCATTGCTCACCTATCTACTCAGCTTAAAAAAGAAGAGCGAGAACTAGATGATATCATTAGTTCACGATTTGTTTCCCAAAGCCTTTCCGCAATCAAAAAGTAAAAATATGAAGCCTAATCTTATATTATTCATCGCAGTTATCCTCTCTGGCATCATCGCAATGGTGATGTTTTATCTTAATAAAGATATTCTTAAACCGCCTCCAG
>DKPV01000031.1 GCA_002471375.1 Flavobacteriales bacterium UBA7325 | reverse complement strand
ATGCAGCGGCTAAAACCAAGGCTGAGCAAGCTGCCCGCGAGAAAGCAGCTAAAGAAAAAGCAGCGCGTGAAGTGAAAGAAAAAGAAGAGCAACTTAAAACAAAGAAAGAAGGCGGAAAATAAATTTTTCTCCCCTTTTAGGATCATTCAAAATTCGCATCTCGATGAGGTGCGAATTTTTTTATTTAAACCCCCAATACGTCTATGCTTGAGATTAATTCATAATTCCTTTCAAGATTGAATCGATGTAGTTATATTCGCAGACTTATTTAGAAAAATACACAAATGGCAATAATTGGGAAAATTCGTGATAATGGTTGGTTAGTACTCATATTGATTGGTGCTGCCCTAATTGCTTTCATCATGACAGACTACTCGAAAATGACGGGTGGCGAAGAACCTAAATACGGATTCGGAACTATCTACGGAGAGAAAGTAGATATCGATGCGTTTAATGAAGCTGTTAAATTAGCAGAAGAAAATTCAAAAAGAGCAGCCGCACAACAAGGTCAACAACCACAACCAGTAGACCAAAATGCTGTATGGCGACAATTTATTGAAAAGCTTCTTTTAGAAAAAGAATATGAAGCTTTGGGAATTACTGTAAGTGATGCTGAATTTGATGCATTTCTATACGGAAGAGATGGTTTTACTGTTCTTCCTGATTTAGAGAAGAACTTTATCGATCCAACTACAAAAGTATTTAATCCAAAATTACTTGAAAAAAGAATTCAAGAAATGATGGATTCTGATGATCCAGAAATGGTAAAAGCTTGGGACGAAAGCAAGAAATACTACATCGAAAGAAGAATGCAAGAAAAGTACTATGCTATTCTGAGTCAAGGAATGTACACTACTACCTTGGAAGCTAAAAATGAATATCTCGCTCAAAATGAGGTGAAGAATATTTCTTATGTAATGAAGAGATACAGAGATATTAAGCCCGGGGAGTTCGATCCATCAGAAAAACAATTGAAGGCTTATTTCGAAAAGCATAAGACTGATCGCAAATACCAAGTTAAAGTACCTTCACGTAAGGCTCATTTCTTTGATATTTTAATCAACCCTTCTGACGCAGATTCTACGAAGCATAATGAAGACATTCAAACTCTTCTTTCTGGATTTAGCGCAACAAACAATGACTCTACCTTTGTTATGAATAAGTGCGAAAGAAGATTCTACACGAGCACTCCTTTTAGCACCGCTGTTCCAAAAACACACCCTCAAGCGCAACAGAGTTACCAAACATACCCTGCTTCACTTGATTCATCATTTGTTGATGCGCCAATTGGAAAAGTTGTTGGGCCATATGAAATGGATGGTGTAACTTCTATTGCTAAGGTAATTGGATTCACATACGACACTATCAATGCACGACATATCCTTATTAGCGTAGAGCAAGGTGAAGATCCTGCATCAATCGCTACTAAGCAAGCATTAGCTGACACGATCATGGCGAATATCAACAATGATAACTTTGTTGAGTACGTTAAAAAATATAGTGAAGATCAAGGGTCAAAAGAAAAAGATGGTGATTTAGGAGATTTCTACTTCTCATCGATGGTTCAACCATTTGCTGCATTCGTTGCAGAAAAACCAATTGGAGAAATTGGGTTGGTTCAATCACAATTCGGTTTCCACATTGTTCAGACTACTGGCAGACGAGGACGTCAATACCCTAGGCTTGCTATTGTATCAAAAACACTGAAGCCTAGTAATGATACAAAAGAAGCAAAAGATAGCGAAGCATATAAATTGCTTTACTCATTTGATGAGAAGCTTTCTGGTATAAGTGATCCTTATAAAAAAGTAGAGAAGTTCGATACTCTTGCTGCACGTGAAGGATATCTTTCTAGACCAATGGCACTTACTGATAACGATCCGCGTATCAACAACTTCGTAACTAAATATGCTGAAGACAAAATTCTAGAGCTCGTTTATACAGAGGATGCTGAAATAGGATCATTAATTAGTTCTCCTATTAAAGATAAAACGCGTCACGTGATTGCAATTTACGCAGGAGTTATGTCTGAAGGTGAACCTGTTTATCAAGAAGTGAAAGAAGCAATGCGTCAAGCTTACATCAAAGAACAAACTGTAAAAAGCTTTAAATCTAAAATGAAAGGTAAAAAGCTAGCTGATATTAAAGATGCAACGGTTGTTAAAGCGGACATTAGTTTTGCAAATCCACAAATTTCTTCAGGGTTTGAACCTGCTGTTGTTGGTGCAATTTATGCTGGACTGAAAGATGGTGAGAGAACTCTTCCTATCGAAGGCAATTCAGGAGTGTATGTTGTTAAATTAGAAAAAACAACGAAAGCACCTACGGCTGCAGATTACGAAAAAGAGCGTGCACAGATGCTAGCATCTATGAGAGGTACTCTTCAAAATCAAGCAAATCAAGCGTTGTACAAATTAGCTGACGTAATTGATAATCGTCGTCTATTTAACATTAACGTTAGAAGATAAATCAATTTAATATTGAGTTAAAAGGGTCGCTTTCAAAGTGACCCTTTTTTGTTATCTAGAAAATGCTAGCACACACTGTACAGCTTGCCTGGCAATTGTTGAATCAACCCATCCATTTCTAAAATTGTTAAGGAAACATTTAATTCCGAAATAGGCTTTTCGACTCTTCCCGATAGCACGTCGATATGAATTGGCTTTGCACGAATCGCATCTACAATTAATTTCTGTTCATCGGTTAACTCGACAAAAAGCTTTGACTGCGCAGGACTTTTTTTCTTGTCGCCTTCATTCCAATCCATGTATCTCAAAAAATCAGTAGGAGTCTGAATCAAATGGGCCAAATCGTTTTTTATCAACTCGTGACAGCCTGCAGAAGTTTCTTCATAAACAGAGCCCGGAAAGGCAAAAACATCCCGATTATATCCATTGGCGAGGTCAGCTGTGATTAATGACCCCCCGCGACGCTTACTCTCAACCACGATCGTCGCATCACACATGCCAGCAACAATTCTATTTCGCTTTGGGAAATTTTCTCGATCCGGATTCGTACCAGGTATAAACTCTGTTATGAGAGACCCGTGCTCCTCAATTCTTTTTGATAATCCCCTATGACGATAAGGATAAACTCTGTCAAGGCCATGGCCAAGTACAGCAACAGTTGGCACATTGTAGTCCAGACAATAATTGTGCACATACCCATCGATGCCAAGTGCCAATCCACTAACGACAACTATATCTCTATCACGAAAGGATTCAATAAGGTCCTGTACTATTGATTTGCCATAATTAGTTGACGCACGGGTTCCAACTACTGAGACCCATTGCTTGTCGTTTAGATCTAGCGCCCCCTTCTGATAGAGCATTAACGGTGCATCTTGGCAATTTCCTAGTCTCCTTGGATAGGTAGAATCTGTGTAAAAAGAAGGCCGGATGTCATTCTTATAAAGATGATTGATTGTCCGGTCAGATTCGGCTAACGCTTCATCTCTTTTCATTCCAAGAAAAAAGGATCTTTTATATCCCGTAATTGCTTGTAGTTCACTGTTGTTAAGTTGGAATAGAGGTTCAATTCCTCCTAATAATTCTAGAAGATGTCGCGCTCTAACTGGGCCAACATTATGCAACAAGGTCAAGCCTATTTGGTGGTGTAGGTAGGTGTAGTCCACAAAAAATGTGTATTATTGATCTTGAATGAATTTACGAAATTTTCGTTTATGAAGAACTTACTAGTACTATTATTTTCTTCCCCTTTTTACCTTTTTTCCCAAATAACGGGAACTATCGTTGAAGAAGAAGGAAAGGAGCCTGTTTATGGGGCAAAAATTATCGCATCTACTGGAGAGAAAGTTTTAAGCGACTTGGATGGGAACTTTTCGTTAACTCCTGCGTCGTATCCTACAACTTTGATTATTTCAGCCCAAACCTTCGAGAATGACACCATTGTCGTGAATGGTCCTAGTGCACTGAATATCGAAATGAAACCACCATTCAAAGACCTCGAAACAATTGTTGTTTCTGTTGGTCGAAGAGATCAAAATATTGAGGATGTTTCTATATCCATGGAAATTATTAAACCTGATCTAATTGATAATAAAGGTGTTGCCGATTTAGAAGAAGCTGTAGATTTAGCCCCTGGTGTTTATGCCATGGACGGCCAAGTTAGTATTCGTGGTGGCAGTGGGTTTGCCTATGGTGCAGGAAGTAGAGTTTTACTCTTGTGGAATGGTATACCTCTCCTCTCAGGTGATGCTGGAGATACAAAATGGAATGCAGTGCCAATTGAGTCTGCATCACAGATAGAAATTATGAAAGGTGCTTCTTCTGTTCTATACGGAAGTGGGGCATTAAACGGAATTATTTCTATAACAGAACGTGAGCCAACACTTAAGGGCGAAACACGTGCAAAAATTCAAACGGGTATCTATGGTACTCCTAGGCGATCGAGTCTTAAATGGTGGTCAAGAGCTCCAATGTCTTACCAAGGAGAAGCATCTTATGGGAAAATGTATAAGAAGTTCGGATATACTGTTTCTATGAATGGGTTTTCTGCTGATCCATATAAAGAAGGTGAAATAGAAAGAAGAGGGCGTTTGAGCGGTACTTTTTATATCCGACCAGAAAAAGCACCTAACTTAAAGGCTGGAATTGGCTATAACCTTCAATACCAAAAAGCAGGCTACTTTATCGTTTGGGAAAGCGACTCTCTTGCGTACACCCCAAATGGAGGAGCCGATACAAGTATTGCTGGATCTTCTCTTACTTATGCTAGCGGATTACGTATGAGCATCGATCCTTATGTAAAGTTCTTTGATAAAAAGAAAAACATGCATACGGTTAAAACTCGTCTTTATAGTATCACGAATACGAATGAAACAGATGCATCAGTAAACTCAAATTCTACCGTAGCATACGGAGATTATCAGTTTCAGCATAAATGGGCAAAGGGTACAGTGTTAACTTCAGGCTTAACTTATTTACGCACCGACGTACGCTCAAATCTATTCGGTGATCATTTCTCAAATAATTATGCTGCATACACACAATACGAACAGAGCTTTGGACGCTTAGATTTAACCGGAGGGTTGAGACTAGAGTACTACGATCAAGATGGAAGATCTGGAGATTCTGATTTTTACATTGGTAAAGATTCTTCATTAGTTCTTCCTGTATATCCTGTCGTTCGTCTTGGTGCTCATTATCAAGCGGCTGAATACACCCATATTAGAGCATCTTTTGGACAAGGAATTAGATATCCATCTGTGGCTGAACGATACACGCAAACAAGTGTTGGGGCTCTTAATGTATTTCCGAATCCCGAACTTCAACCAGAAATTGGATGGGCAGCTGAGCTAGGTATTAAACAGGCAATAAGAATTGGAAAGGATTGGAAAGGACTTATTGATCTTTCTGGTTTTGTCAACCAATACTCGAACATGATGGAGTTTACTTTTGGAACTTATCTTCCGGATAGTGTAACCCTTGTTAGTTTAGACCCAAACGCACCTAATTACTTCGGTAACTATATTGGTTTCCAAGCACAGAACGCAGAGAAAGCTCGTATTACTGGATTTGAAGTTTCTTTCAATAGTCAGGGGAAAATTAAAGATGTGGAACTAACTTCATTAATAGGGTATACATATATGAACCCTATAAGTTTAAATCAAGACTCAGCATACTTAGCAACATTTTCGGATTCAGGTACTACTCAGTTAAAATATCGTTTCAAACACCTTTTTAAAGCCGACATTGAGGCTAACTGGAAGTCGTTTAGCATAGGTGTATCTGCTAGATACAATAGCTACATGTCAAACATTGATCGAGTTTTCGAAGAGGAAGTGATTCCAGGAGAAGGGATTTACATTCTTCCAGGTCTAAAAGATTATCGTGAACTTAAAGAGGCCGGTGACAAACTGTTTGGAAATCATTCTGGAAGTTTTGTCATGGATGCTCGTATCGGTTATTCCTTCAGCGATAATTACCGCGTCGGGTTTATTGCAAATAACATTCTGAATGCTGAATACGTAACGCGGCCTGGAGATGTTCAAGCTCCGCGTAATTTTCTTATTCAACTTCAAATGAAATTCTAATTCATGAGAATTGTTGGAATAATTCCAGCGAGGTATGAATCCTCTCGATTTCCTGGTAAGCCACTTATTGACTTAAAAGGGAAGACAATGATTCAACGTGTCTATGAAGGCGCGAAGAATTCAACCCTCCTCGCTGATGTAATTGTTGCAACAGATGATCAGCGAATCTTTAATGAAGTAAAGCGATTTGGAGGGAATGTCATGATGACCTCATTAGACCATAGAACAGGCACTGATAGGTGTGGTGAAATTGCTCAACAAGTCGAGGCCGATGTAATTATCAATATTCAGGGTGACGAACCGCTAATTGACATTCGCCAGATAGATGCGCTTTCGGTGGCATTTAATGATCCAAACGTAGAAATAGCGACATTAGGAATTAAAGATGTTTCGGATGAAGATAAACGTAATCCTAATCGTATAAAAATCGCTCTGGATCATTTGAATAATGCATTGTACTTTTCACGAAGTCCAATTCCGAATGAACATCATTCTGATACCATGGTAGCAAAATCATTTACCTTCTACAGACACATTGGAGTTTACGCATATCGCAAGACAGCACTGAATAAGCTTGTCATGCTAGAACCAACTGAACTTGAAAAAATTGAATCTCTGGAACAACTTCGTTGGATGTATTATGGTCACAAAATCAGAGTAGTAGAAACTACGATCGAAACTCCCAATGTCGATGTCCCAGAAGACGTTGAAAATGTGCTAGCACTTCTATAGCTAAATCACTCACTGTCAGGTGTAACTTATCTCATATTTTCTCGTTAATACAGATAGAATAATTACTTTTGTATTAATGACAACAATTGAGCACCTTATTGGAGATTTATTAGTTCGTCACAATTGTGTGATCGTTCCCTCTTTTGGTGGATTTGTTGCAAAACAAATTTCGGCAAAAATTGATTTCGATAAAGGATCAATGATGCCTCCTCGAAAATCCTTACTCTTTAACAAGCAGCTGATCAATAACGATGGGTTGCTAATTAATGAGCTTTCCCAAGCTGAACAAATTTCTTTTGATGAAGCAGAACAACGAGTTTCAGAAAAAGTGAATAGCTGGAATCATCAATTAAAAAGGGGTAAGAGAATCGAGTTGGACAGAGTCGGAATGCTTTTCCTGGATGCGGAGAACAATCTATGCTTTGAGCAGGATCGTTTTTTCAATTTATTATTAGCGTCATTTGGGCTTGGCCAAGTTCATTTCTTGACCGAAGAAGATGTTAATATTGTGCAAGCTGATGCGCTCTCTCGAGAAATCATTCTAGAAGAGCCAGGCAAAGAAACAACTCCAATAATAGAGCTCGTTCAACCTGTTGAAACTGCAAAACCAGTTACGAAGGTGTCGGAAGTAAAACAACCAAGGACGATTAAACCCGCGGTTGAAACGAATAATACGAGCGCTCCAAAAAAACGACGTTTTTGGCGTTATGCTGCAGCTGCCTGTATTCTACCTATTGCCTTCTACTCTATTTGGATTCCAATGCAAACAGACGTTTTGGAGTCAGGCGTAATATCGATTAAAGACTTTAATCCGTTCTATAGTTCGAGCGAGGGTAATTATACACAATCAACCTTTACTGAGAATATCGACTTTGAAAGAGTAGCAGAAAAATCTATCGACGAGGAAATTGCCGAGATCGAAACTGATGTTGATGTTGTAAAACTTGCTTTTACTGAAGACACGTACATTTTTGTAGATATTTCTGATCAGAATAATGAAGTGAACAGCTCGATTGAAACAGTCGAACAAAATCAAGAGCAGGAGATGATTCCTGAAACTCAAATTGATGTAAATGCTCGACACCTCATCATTGGCTGTTTTGGTAATAAAGAAAATGCTACGAACCTGGTTTCCAAACTGAAATCAGAAGGAATGAACGCAATTATCGTAGATATAAGTGGTGGATTACACCGCGTATCTGCAGGTGCCGCTATCTCAGATGAAAGCTTGCAATCAATTCGGACGAAGGCTGAAGGACTTGGTTATCAAGGCTGGGTACTTAAGTAGAACCCTCACTTACATATGTTTTTCTTTGCTGCCCTCTTATTCGATGAGTATATTTGAGATACCCTAAAATTCAATCAATGAAAAATTTATATCTAGCGCTTACAGTTTTCTCTTTAAGCTCAACAATTGTTTTTGGTCAGTTCCATACTTCAGAACCCCTAACTAACGGAGAAGGTAGTAAGTACGAATTCACAAAAATTGCACACTTAGATGCTACTCCTGTTCAAAGTCAGGGCTACACTGGGACATGTTGGAGTTTCTCTGCGTTGTCGTTCTTTGAATCTGAAATGATTAGAATGGGAACGGAAAACCCACCGTTACTTTCAGAAATGTATGTTGCTCGAAAAGCCTACGAAGGCAAAGCAGAGAAATACATTCGAATGGATGGTAAAATCCAATTTTCTCAAGGAGGAACCTTTCCTGATATTTCATACGTCATGAAAACCTTTGGAATCGTACCGGAAGAAATTTATGATGGATTAAGCTATGGGATGGAAACGCACAATCATAGTGAGCTTTTTGCTGTGCTAGACGGTGCTGTTCAAGGAATGTTAGATCATTCAAAATCAACAAGTCGACCACTTACGAACGCATGGAAAGAAGCTTTCAATGGAATCCTTGATGCTTATTTAGGTGAGGATATAACAGAGTTTGAGTTTGAAGGAAAAAAGTATACTCCTAAATCTTATGCAAAGAAAACAGGTTTGGTCATGGAAGATTATATTTCCTTGACATCATTCTCAAACCATGATTGGTATAAACCATGTATTCTTGCAATACCGGATAACTGGTCTTGGGGAACAAGCCATAACATCAAATTAGACGAACTAATGTCTGCTACTGAGTACGCACTCAAACATGGGTATACGGTAGCATGGGATGCTGACGTTTCAGAAGGTGGATTTAGTTTTGGAAATGGTCTTGCTATAAACCCAGTTGATCTTTCTACACTGGAGGTTTCAGGAAGCGATAGCCCTTACTTTTCAGATGGAGGAGCTGACAAAAAATCAAATGCATTCCTATCTCCTGTTGAAGAAGTTGAAGTAACTCAAGAACTGCGTCAGGAAGGATACGATAATAAAAAGACACAAGATGACCACTTGATGCATATTGTGGGAGTATACAAAGATCAAGAGGGTACGAAGTACTTTCTAGTTAAAAATTCTTGGGGGACAAGCAACTACCCAGAAGGATACCTTTATGTATCCGAAAGCTACTTCAAGATGAAAACCATCAGCGTCTATATGCACAAAGACGGTGTGGCAAAGTCTATGTTGAAAAAATTAAACTTGTAATAGACTCGAGCACAAGTAGCACCTAATATTATTCATAACAAATTAAGCCCTATGAAGTTTCTTGCCCTTTCGGGCCTTACACTTTCTTTTAACTTGGTGTTTGCCTAAGGAGATCTTCGACAATCTATCAAAGAATCCTCCATATATTAGGACAGATGTTGCATCAATTGAATCCCTTGAAGGAACACTTGATAAAATTGATGCACGAGAACTCTCATCAACTTATGGTATTAATCTTTATGCAAACCTTCTTTATAACGTGAAGGCTCTGGAAAACGATGAAGAAAAATACAATTCTCTCGTAGAAGGTTTTTCGACTAAATTCAAATTATCAAGAAATGCTCAGGTAAGTCTTTGGTTAAGAAGTGGTTAAATGAAGGCCGTGAACTTATAAGAAATGATCATCAAGTGATCACAGAGTTGTCTGAAATTTGGTCTAATTTACAGCCAAATTATGAGAAGGGTACGAGAAGAAAAACTTCAATTGCACTAAGCGTTTTCACGCAAGATATAAACGGAAGCGAAGGAGAGTAACCTATTTTATTAGTTCCTTAGCTAGTCTTCTTGCCTCCGCATCCGATGCAACATAGTCATCGTACGTGGGCTTAGCAATGCTAGTAATTGAGTTCATCGTCTCCTCGTTAATTCTTGCAATATCTAAGAAAGATACTTCATCTTTCAAGAAGGCCGCAACCCCAACTTCATTCGCTGCATTAAGGGCGCAAGCTGCGTTACCACCCATCTCCATTGCGGAGTATGCCAAGTTCAAGTTTTTAAACGTCTCTCGGTCTGGTTGTTCGAAAGTCAGCTCTGGATAATCCATAAAATTGAATCGTTCAAAATCTGTCTTGTAACGATCAGGATAAGTCAGTGCATATTGAATTGGTAATTTCATATCCGGCAATCCCATTTGTGCTTTCATAGAACCATCTTCAAATTGAACTAAGGAATGTATGATCGATTGAGGATGCACAATCACATCTATCTGCTCAGGTTTGAGGCTAAACAACCATTTAGCTTCAATAACTTCCAATCCCTTATTCATCATAGTCGCCGAGTCGATCGTGATCTTTGCTCCCATATCCCAATTCGGGTGCTTTAAGGCTTGTTCTTTTTTTACCTTTAAAAGCTGCTCGTGCGTAAAGCCTCGGAATGGCCCACCAGATGCAGTCAAGTAAATCTTCTCAATTGGATTATGGAACTCACCTACAAGGCATTGAAAAATAGCGGCGTGTTCCGAATCTACTGGATAAAGATTAACACCTTTTTCTCGTGCTTCTTGCGTAACAATCTCCCCTGCAACAACTAATGTTTCTTTGTTGGCTAAAGCAATGCTTTTTCCCGCTCTAATGGCTGTTAAAGTTGGTTTCAGTCCGGCATATCCCACGAGCGCAGTCAATACTGTGTCGACTTCCTTTGTATCTGTTACTTGAGCAACTGAGTCAGCTCCTGCGTAGACATTAATGTCATGTTCCCAAAGGGCATCATTCACCTTTTTGTAAAGACTTTCGTCGGCAATCACAACTATGTTTGGTTTATGCTTTATGGCTTGCGATATAAGTAAATCCGCATTTCTATTTGCAGTGATGACTTGTAGGTCAAATTTATCTGGATAAGCACCTATAACTTCAAGTGCTTGTGTTCCAATTGACCCGGTAGATCCAAGTATTGCAATACCCTTTTTTCCTTCCATAAAACAAAAATAATCTTTCCTGTGGCTTGTAACTGTTTTTGAGATTAATCTTATGTCTAAAAACAAACTCGAACTTATGAAATTCCTTCTTCCACTATTAATTCTGCCATTCACGAGTATTTCTCAATCCTATAATGATGACCAAGCGAGATTACTTCTCAATAAGGTTCAATTCTTTCAGACAGACATTGCACCATCCTATGTAGATCTGGATCTTCACCGATGCGATAGTTTAGGAATTAAAACTGTTACGATCAACCAAGGAAAAAACAAAGAAAAAACACGTAAAAGATTGAAGAAGCTCGAGGGCGATAAACTTATAGAGACGATTACAGAAGCAAATAACTATCAGTACAGTTACGTAGACGATTCATTACTGGGAACCATCCTGGTTACTGGAAAAAATCCTGCATTGACCCGCTATCAATACGATGACGGGCGGGTGGTACAAAAAGAATACTACAAAGATGAGAAGCTGAAATCCAGAATTATAGCACAATATAACCCAGAAGAACTCATCTCGTTTAGTCTCTTGCAAACTGGACCAAAATTGAAACACAGTTATGCCATGTACTATGATTATTCAGACGCTAAACTTCGGTTTCAAAAATTCTTCAAAAACGATCGTCTTCTTAAGAAATGGGATTATACGTGTGAGCCTGAAGGAAAACTAGTGAATGAGAGAAAACTCGCGCTTCTTTGCAAGTATGTTGAAGAGAGTAACGATGGATCCTATATCAATTACATCCGGAAAATTGAAAATGGTAAACCCCTTCTCTATTCGTATTCTTTCACCAATGACTCCATAAATTATGCTTCTATCTGCACGCGAGAAGGTGGATTAATTGTTTGGAAGAGTGAGCATAATCTTCTTGAAAGAACCATCGTTAACTATGAAAAAAATGGAAACATTAAGTCAACCATTAAGCTGAAGTACAACAAAAACAATCAAATCGTGGAGCAAATTGCAATTTATGGTAAGAAGCAAAAGCACCAAAGTAAACTAATCAACTCGTATAATGAGGACGGCACGCTGGCAACAAGCCACTCTTATTATAAAGAAAAAATGAGCTACTATCGCTCATACAGTTACGCGAAGGAATAAGTACCTTTGCCCGGATGAAGTATAGAATATTGAACAAAGAAGAATTAGAAATTTTCGACGAAGATTTTAAATACTTTCTAATTGCGAATGGTGTCAGTAATGAGGAGTGGATCGAAATGAATGATTCTGATCAAGATCGCGCAATTCAAATCGTAGAACTTTTCTCAGATACCGTCCTTCAAAAGGTATATGAAAAAGTTCGCTTTATTGAACATCGTTCTGTTTCTTCTTGTATGGTTTTCAAGTTAAATGATGACAATATCGACATGATCTCATTAAACTCTTCGAACGAAAACCTAGATTTATCCTCACCTGAATCGATCCATGAGGCATTAGTCAATCATTCAGACGTTCTCTCAACCTTTCGATCAGAAAAGAAGTATGTTAAAATCCGAGAAGAAGAAATACACGACATGCTTGCACAAGGGTGCGTCAATTCAAGTGAAGCCTTTTGGATTTTATTAGATAAGGTTCTTAGCGATTAATTCTATTGTATCTTTAAGCCGTGAAAGAAGAGTTAATAAAACGCTTTGGGGAAGGTCGAGTACTCGATGTCCCGGTCAAGGATGGAGAAATTCCTCTATTAGTTATTGACCTTGAATTAAAAAGCCCCGTGACGGTCCTCGTTACAAATGGCTTAAGTGACTATCGAATGCCTGTTCATGAAAAGGAAGAAGGCCGAGAGTACAACGAGTTGTATTTCTGTTTGCCTAGCTACTGGGAATGGGAGGATCGAACAAATCCTAGAATGAATTGGGTGTTTGAATGGATTCAGCGGTTGGCAAAATATGTAATCAAGAATGAAACATGGTTCGGTCATGGGCACACTATGCCTTGCGGTACGGAGATGCAATCTCTTTCAGAATCAATGAAACAAAACCATTTCTTTCTGTCCAACCCTATGCATTTAGAAAATGAAATGGAGCCGATAATTTCAAATGGTAAACGCATTTTTTTTCTTGCCATTATTCCGATTTTTGAGGATGAAATGGATTATAAGCAAGGACGTGGGACATTTAAGTTCGTTCAAAAACTATTGAATAAAGGAATTACCGAGCAACTTGATGACTTCAGAATAACCAGCCTGAAGAGTAAATGGCGTTTACGTCGTTAACCACTGAGCTTTGAAAAAGCTATAGATCAATCACCGGTTTTATCTGCGTCAGAAGACCTTGATTTTACAAATGATGTCCTAAAAATTAGGTGTCAAGCTAGATTAGCATTTCTCAAATTCCGTATTCCTCTTCTAGAATCGAGAAAAGTCTCTTCTTAAAACCGTTGTTTTTATTAGGGTTTAGCGTATTTCCTACTAATTCACTATAGTAATGGCACGCTATTTGGATCACCTTACTAAAACCTTTAAATGAATTATTATGAAAAGAATTACTACACTCGGAATCGCAATGGTATCTGTTCTTTTCTTTACAGCTTGTAAGAAAGAGAATTCGATTAACATTGATCAGAATAGAATCTATTCTAACTATGAAGTTGAATACGATCAACACTCGAATCGAACTTCAGTAAAAGCAACATTTAGAGTTGACCACAACTCTGGACAAAAAATCGAATTGACGTACCCGTCACGCGTCGGTTTTGACGGAGAAACAATGTCATACAGGAAACTCATGGGGCAATACGACTTTAATCGTCCTGGAAATGCATTGAGCCGATCAATCATTTATTATGATATTGATGGAAAAGAATTTTCCAACAGTGGTCAGAATATGAGTGGGATTGATATCCCTGTGGGCTTAAATAGCATCAGTACAGGTGGAAACTTCTTTCTTCCGTGGGTTGGTGGACCAATCGCTTCTGGCGAAACAGTTCGAGTAACGATAAGCGGAAGTCAGTCTGGATCTAAAACATTTATAGCAAATCAGGTAGGTGCTAACTATATCATTCTTGATCAGTACAAACTTCAAGATCTTGTTGCAGGAACGGCAACAATTCAAATTGAGCGTGAGTTTTCACAATCATTGTCGCAATCGAACCTTGCAGGTGGAAGAATAAAGTCTACATACAAAGGAAGAAAAGTTACAATAAACATATTACAATAAACCAGTAAGTTACAAAGTTAAGGCCCTCCAAAGCTCTGATCAAATAGGAGTCTAGGAGGGCTTTGCTTTTTAAAAAGTAGACATGGACACAACTTCTGGTCCTATTTTTTCACTAGGGTGATGAGTGATTCGCCCAACTCTGTGCTGATTTTCAAGAAGTACACGCCAGCCTCCAAATGGCTAATGTTTACCGACATAGCATCAACGGAAATGGTTTGAACGACACGACCGTTCGCATCCATCAATAAAATCGATTCAATAGATCCAAATTGCTCAATATTTTTGATTTCAAAGACATCTCTCACGGGGTTTGGGAATACCACACCTCTATCAATATTTAACTCATTCACTGATGCCACATTTACCAAAGTACAAGCCGATGTCTCTGTGCAGTTATTGATCGTAATTTCAACAGCATAGTTTCCTGTTGTTGTAGGAGTATATGTTGAATTCGTTTCTCCAGGTATTGGAGCGTTTGCATTATCACAATCAACCCATTGGTAAGTTGCTCCTATCTGAACGGTTGTTAAAGTCGTACCTGAAAGAGATACAGTACTGTCAATCGTTTCAATAGAAAGCGTCAAGTTAACAGTGGAATCACACCCACTTGTTGACTGAAAAACTGTAGTGTTCAACCCAGCATTTGCTTCTGTTAAAATGGTTCCATTGAAATCATACGTGTCTCCTTCACAAATTGTCGCCGCATTATTTTCTACAAAGGTTGGAAGAACAGTAAGTGTCAAATCAACTGTGGAATCACACCCATTCACAGCTTGGAACACCTCAGTATTCAAACCAACATTAGATGCATTCAGCGTTTGTGATCCAAAGCTCAATGTTTCATTATCACAAATCGTTGCAGTTGTTGACGAGGAATATGTTGGAAGAATTGTCACATTAAAGGATGTCGTTCCCGAAGAGTATGTATAATCAATAGTATACATGCCAGGCACCGAGGCCTGTAAGTCAATTTCGCCTGTTAGGGTATCCGACAAGACTAATCCTGCAGGTGCGGAGAAAGTACCTCCGGGCTCTCCTGTTTGACTAGCAATTGGGTTTACTTCATTCGCGCAGAAAGGGTTTCCTGGATAGTTAATCGTAGTCGGTACTACTTCTGATAATCCCCCAGCAAATGTTGCCGACACATTATCTCCGCTGGTGCCTCCATTTTGATTTACTGCTAGACCTATACCATAAAACATAATTGTTCCCGACCCAGCTACTGGCGCCGTCCAATCCGTTTGGAAAACACCACTTGCAGAAGGTCCACCCACATGCTCGATGTAAGGTCTTCCTGAAATCGTAACCAATTGCGCACCGCTAGGCGAGCTAAATGATCCACCAGCCCCATTAACACTCGTCAATGCGGTCCCTTGGAAACCATAAGCACTCGCATTTCCACTAACCGAGAAAGTAATTTGGTAAATGTTTCCCGGAACATAACTCGTTACAGACATTCCACTCACTGGATCAAAGACATCCAATGAAACGGAAACATTGAAAGTCCCACCGCTGTGACATTGAGAACATGTAGCGGAAGAAAGTGGACCACCTGTTCGATCTCCCAACCCTCCGGTTCCAGCTCCGCCTGAAAAGGGTGGTGACGGAACGTAAGCCTCCAATTCAGTATGGTTCGTGGAAAATCCTGCTGAAATTAAAAACAAGGAAATTGCACCTAAAAAGGCAACGAATGAATATCGGTAAATCATGTCTATTTCTTTTAATGCGAAACTAAACTATTTTGGTATTCGAAACTAATTTTATTTTTGCTGGCTACTATTCCGAAAGAATTACTTAAACTATCTCTATAGAAAAAATAAAAATTCCAGGAAAGCGATCAGTATAAACGACCAGACTATCCGTTTATTCCCGCCGTTTTCAAGATGTTCTTCTCAACAAGTAACTCAGCAATTTGCACAGCATTCGTTGCCGCACCTTTTCTAAGGTTATCTGAAACAACCCACATGTTTAAAGTGTTCGCTTGGGATTCATCACGACGAATTCGCCCGACAAAAACATCGTCTTTTCCTTCTGCATACATTGGCATTGGGTACGTGTTTGTAGTAGGGTCATCTTTGAGTGTAATTCCTTCCTGATTATGCAACAATTGTCTTACTTCAGTTAGATCGAAGTCATTTTCAAACTCCACATTAACCGATTCTGAATGACCCCCAACAACTGGAACACGAACGGCTGTTGCGGTTACATTAATCGCCTCATCGAGAATTTTTTTTGTTTCTCGAGTTAACTTCATTTCTTCTTTCGTATATCCATTATCAGTGAAGTCGTCGCAATGAGGAAGACAGTTTTTGTCAATCGGATATGGATACGCCATTTCACCTTCCGTACGATTGCGCTCATTCTCTAATTGACTCGTTGCTTTTACGCCTGTTCCTGTGATAGATTGATAGGTAGAAACCACGACCCTTTTAGCTCCGTATTTTTCATGAAGGGGTTTAAGAGCCAATACCAACTGAATAGTACTACAATTAGGATTAGCAATGACCTTATCATGAACTGTCAAAGCTTTACCATTTATTTCTGGAACAACGAGCTTATTGGCAGGATTCATTCTCCAAACAGAAGAATTATCAACTACAATTGTACCCACTTCCGCAAACCGTGGTGCCCATTCCAAAGAAGTATCACCACCAGCGGAGAATAACGCCAAATCTGGCTTCATATCCAAAGCCGTATGGAGTCCAACTACGTCATAGTCTATTCCATCAAAGCTTAACTTCTTTCCCACTGAACGCTCAGATGCGACCATAATCAATTCTGAAAATGGAAAATTTCGTTCTTTCAAAACATTCATCATGATGTTTCCAACCATTCCTGTAGCTCCAACAACTGCGACTTTCATAGACTCTTCCTCTAATAATATTTGACTGTGTCCCTGTAAAATTAGTATATTTACCTACACATATAATCAACTATGCGGCACTTTTTATTTCTTGTGTTAATTCTAACACATACGGTCTGTAACTCGCAAATTTCAGACTACTTTACGGATGGTGATTTTACGAATTCACCCACATGGTCTGGAACCGATATTGACTACATGATTAATGGGTCTTTAGAGTTGCAGTTGAATAATACCGTTGCCGCCAGCTCTTATCTAAGCACGCCACATAGTTTAGCTACTCTTGACGACAAAGAGTGGAAATTTTGGACGAAGCAGAGTTTCTCTCCATCGGGGAGCAATTATGCCCGTGTATATTTAACTTCTACGAGCGCTGATTTAACCTCAGATCCAGATGGTTTTTATTTACAACTCGGTGAAGCTGGTTCAAGTGATGCTGTGCGATTATTCAAAGTTGATGCCGGTGTTCATACTGAAATCGCAACGGGTACACTCGGTCAATTATCTTCTAGTTTTACTATTGGTGTGCGGGTACTTAGAGACAATCTGGGTAACTGGTCCGTTTTTGTTGACCCTACAGGAGGAGAGAACTATACCCTAGAAGCAAGTACTACGGATGCCACGAACTTAATAGGTACGCACTTCGGAATGCTCAACGAATATACCTTGAGTAATTCGACCAAATTCTATTATGATAGCATTTATGTTGGTGATGAAATTCTCGACCTCACACCTCCCGCGCTAGTTTCAGCTACTGCAATTAGTGCGAATTTAGTCGATCTACTTTTTGATGAGCCTCTAGAGCAAACGAGCACTGAGACAATTGGAAATTATTCGATCACTCCGACAATTGCTCTTACTAGTGCAACGTTGGACGGCACCAATCCGGCGTTGGTTCATATTATTCCTTCAAGCGGTTTTGTCAACGGCCAAACCTACGCGATCGAGGCAACCGGTAACACAGATCTTTCCGCAAATATTGCCGGATCTCAATCTGCAAACTTTGGATTGTTCACTGCTGAGGCGCCTATAGCTGGCGATGTGATTGTGAATGAAGTAATGTTCGATGAATCACCACAAATCGGTCAACCGCTTGTGGAGTATGTCGAGATATTCAATCGAAGTACAAAAATATTTGATGTTACGGGTTGGCAATTGGGAGACGCTTCGAACTCCGGAACTTTGACTTCTGAGTGGCTATTACCCGGTGATTATATGGTTCTAACAAAAACTTCCTGTGTTGATTCTTTTGCCGTAGCAACAGGTGTAACAAGCTTCCCTAGTTTTAATAATTCTGGAGATGCCGTCGTCTTAAAAAGTGACCTTGGTATTATTTTGGACAGTATGAATTACACAGCCGATTCATGGCAAAACCCTGACATTGATGGAGGTATTTCGATCGAACGTATAAATCCTGATGATCCATGTTCTGATGACTCAGACTGGACTGCAAGTACAGACGCCTCTGGCGGAACTCCTGGTGCCCAAAACTCTGTATTCGATAACACGCCCGACACAGAAGCCCCAAGTATTTCCCAGCTTATCTCGCTCACCCCTAATTTCTTAGAAATTTACTACTCGGAAGGAATGGACTCGACATCGCTAGCGGATGCTTCATTCATTATTAGTCCATTATTAACGATACAAAACAACTATGTTCTAGGTGCAAATCCACCAATGCATACCTTACAATTTATAGAGAGTCTAGCAGGTTCTCAAACCTATACAATTGAGATTCAAAATATAGCGGATTGCTGGATGAACACTACTACTCTTAGCGGAGAGTTTGCCTTACCGGAAGCTCCTGTTGAAGGTGATATCATCATTAATGAAGTCCTATTCAACCCTGCCAATAGTGGGGGGGATTGGGTTGAGGTTCATAATACTTCAAATAAGCTGATCGACCTTGAGAACTGGCAACTCGCCAACTACGATGATGATACTATCAGTAACATTAAAACATTTACAGAACACTTCTTGCTTCACCCTGGAACGTTTGCTGTTTTTGGTGAGGATACCGCTCAAATATTAGAGTATTACAACGCTGCACAGCCAGGTAGAATGATTCAAATGAATCTTCCTACTTACAGTAATGATTCAGGAACTGTTTATTTGATGTACAACAACTCGATGATGGATGCCGTATCCTATGAAGATGATTGGCATTTTAGTCTTCTAGATAGTGATGATGGCGTATCGTTAGAGCGAATTCAATCTGATATAAGCTTATCGAATGATCCGAATAACTGGCACTCAGCCGCGGAAGATATTGGATTTGCAACGCCAGGACTGATTAACTCGCAGTTCTACCCAGCTCTGCCTGAAGGTGATTTCAATTATACTTCTGAAGTAGTCTCGCCTAACAATGATGGATATCAAGACATTCTACAAATAAACTACGAAATGACAGGGGCTGGTTTTGTTGCGACTTTCACGATTTATGACGACCGAGGAAGAGTTGTAGCGAAGGTTATCGAATCTGAACTTCTTGCAACTTCAGGAACTATCCAGTGGGAAGGGACAAAAGACAACAACACTAAGGCAACAATTGGGACCTATGTGGGTGTATTTGAAGCATACAAGCCGAGCGGTGGTGAACTGTTTGTGAAACGAAAAGCATTCGTCGTTGCCGGGAAACTCTAGATCAACATTCATCTAGTTTCTTAAAGGTAAAATTTGGCTAAATGACTCAACTATATGCAATAAATAAGGCATTTAGCAGTTGTATTCTTTAGTTTTGATACGAACCGAATAATTGAGGATGTTACTCTATGCAGGTTGTTTTGCCTTGAAAAAACAAAAAGGATTTGATCCTCAAAACTAGATTGTCCATGACTGAAAATTTTTTAAAAACCCCCATAGTGCTTATGAATTCTTTAAGAGTAATCTGTGCCCTAACAATATTAATTACCTCGAATACTTATTCTCAGACGCAATACACTGGTATTGTAAATGACAATTCGGTCAGTTCATTTTTAGCGTCCTATAACCCCTCTTCTATCGTAGATTCGAAATCGAAGTTCTCATTTAGCATGCACGGGAATTACTCCAAAATCAGCAATTTTAGTTCGCAAAAGTATTTCGTTTATGGTAGCGGGGTAAAATACGTTGAGAGAAACAAGCCTGGATACGTAAGATCTCACACCAATTTAGATTTATTGAATCTCAAATATGAATTCAATCACAAAAATGCAGCCGCCTATTCATTGCGCGTTCGGTCCATAACCAATACAGAAGGACTTCCTACTCAATGGTCACATAATGCCGCAAAAGATTATGATGAAAATATTTTTGGGTCAACCCAAAATATGACTGGGTTTGGACTGAATTCGTTGGATTTTACTGAACATTCATTTACCTATGCTAGAACTATATTCGATCGAAACACATCCTTTTTGAAAGCGGGTATCTCAGTGAAAATTTTAAACGGTCTGGATGCTTCTTATTTTACGGTAAACAGTGGCCAATATGAATTCCTAGATTCAATCACACCTAATGTAGAGCTGACAGATATCAATGCTGACTTTGCGTCGAGCGAGGATAACAACCAACTCTTTTTCAAGAATAGAGGTTTGGGCTTTGATCTAGGTGTTTCCTATGAGTATCGTCCAGATTTTGAAGATCAATACTATGATATGGATGGTGTGAAGCGAATTGCTCGTTACGATATCAACAAGTACAAATGGAAGGCTTCAGCTTCGTTCACGGACTTAGGGTTTATTCGTTATATGGCTGATACCGCTGATTATTACAATTTTTCAAACCCATCAACAACGGCTAGTGCCACAGAGTTGATTGATTTATACGCATTCAACCCTATCACATTCTTCGACTCACCGTATAACTTTATCAAAGATAGTTTAGCTGAAACTGGTACCCAACTACCAAATGATCAGCCGGAGAAATTCAGAATCAATCTACCAGCTGCTTTTCACGCGAACTTCGATATGAACATTTTGCGTCCTTGGTTTTATGTAAGCTACAATATGTCGATTCCACTTCATTTCACAAGCGGTATCACACAGTCGAAAGGCTTTTTTATTCAAACACTGACTCCACGAATTGAAAAACAAAAGTGGTCAATTATGCTTCCAATTTCTCACCAAGGAAATGGGACTGTGAGTATTGGTGCAGCCGGTCGATTCAACTATAAAGGATTTATAATATTCGCAGGCTCAAACAATGCCGCGTTCTTTTATGGGCAAAAGGCGTCGCGTGGTCGTAATGTTTTTGTTGGAGCCTCATACAGCATCTTATACAAAGTTCCTAAAGATACAGACGGCGATAAAATATCAGATGAATTCGATGATTGTCCTTACGATCCGGGATTACCGGAATTCAATGGCTGCCCGGACACGGATGGTGATGGAATTATGGATAAAGAAGATTTGTGTATCTATGACAAGGGGCTGAGAAATACGAGAGGATGTCCAGATTCAGATGGTGATGGAATTATTGACATGAATGACATGTGTCCGGAAGAAAAAGGTCTTGGCATTCATTATGGTTGCCCTGATCGAGATAAAGATGGTGTAATTGATGCTGCAGACCGATGTCCTGATGTACCTGGAATTGAACTTAACAATGGATGTCCATTGGATGATCAACGTTGTTGCACCGATGAAGATGGTGATGGAATTTTGAATGAGGTGGATAATTGTCCAACTGTTCCCGGTTCAGTATACAATTCTGGTTGCCCAATCGACTCGAGCAATATCAATTCGATTAACCTTCAAGACGAAAAGGATAAAATAGATGCGAACAACACTAACCAACAAGTTATCGATAACCCACAGATTGATTTGAGAGATCAATTAATTACATCAAAGGATGAGCTTGACTCACTTTTGGCTGGGAAAAACGTAATTAAGGATTTAGCTATTTATTTTGATGTGAACGAGGCATCACTTACCGATTCTGAACGCTTGAAATTAGATAACTTGTTCAAACGATTGCCAAGCAACGAACGCTACGAAATTATTCTGATAGGAAATACGGATCGTGACGGATCACTTGATTACAATTTAATATTGTCTAAGCGACGAGCAGAAACTGTTCAACGTAAACTGGTATATTTCTACAAATATGAAGGGAAAAACATTAAGGTTTATTACTTCGGGGAAACGAAATCTATTCACAGCGGTGATTATACAGATGAGTTGAAGCAGGCTGATCGTCGGGTTGATTTAAAGTTAATCAAGCTACCTAAAACATCAGAACCTAGATAAATAGCAGCGATGACTAGCAACTGGAAATATCTAAATATAGTTCGGGTGATTCTGCTCCTAACTTGCACAGTATTGAGCGATACCGCTTCTGCTCAATACATGGAGTTTGAATGGTCCGACGAGTTCCGTTACACGAATAAGAAGACTGGCTTTTTTAGAGAGTATGTCGGAAGTGACATGATGAACATTTACGTTCTCCAGCGAAACATTAACAAATCAAAACCATACAAGAATGTAAAGATCATGTTAGTTTCAATGAACAAAAACTCTCTTGTACTAACGGAAGGGGAGCGTCTCCCTCTCAAGGGTTTCCCTGAAAATGCAGGTCAAGAAGAAGTCTTGAAATCACTAGATTACGTAAAGACGATTCTTTCGGAAGGTAAGATTTTCGTTTTTTGGAGGAAGCTCATCAATACAGACTCAACGAGAAAAGAGGAAATCTATGCTCAAACTTTTAAATCCAACTTTAAGCCTGATTTACCTCTCAAGAAAGTCTTCGAATTTATCCAAAATGTGGATGAGCAAGCCTCTATATTTGATCCAACGATGTGCCTCGTTCTTACAGAACAAGAAACAGATAGAATTGTAGTAGGCACTGAGCGTTTTGCTGATCATGCGATTAATTTTCAGTACGTAACTGTTGATTCACGATTAGCTGCTTCGACAACAAATACTGTTCTTCTTCCCCAAAAACCTACCTCTTACCCTGGGGAAACAACCTCAACATATGAGTTGACCAAAGATGGGCTTATTCATGTACGCTCGGAAGCTTCATATACAAAGGATGAACTTCTATACATGGATTCAAAACACGCGAAAACGTTCCCTGTTCTAACAGTTGTCAATGTCGAATCAGGTGCGACTAAAAGCTTAGAGTTCCGAACTGATTTAAGGACAATAACTGACTTCTGTCAATACAGCGCTGGAGGAAAAACACGCGTCATAGGTTTCTTTGGAGACCTAACAGAAGACACAACAGGTCGAGATAATCAAGGTCTATTTTATGCGGATATTGACCCAAGTAGTTCTGAAAAAACAGATCTCAACTTTGTCTATTTCACGAGACCTATTGTCAGTCGTATTTTTCCTAAAAAGCGAATGAGAAAGAAAAAGGGAGTGATCATCCCAGAAGATGAGGTTTTTCAAACGCGATTTGACATTCAAAACATTACCTCCATGCCAGATAGCAGTTTGGTTTTCTTCTTTACTGAGCAATATAACTATGAAGAAAATACAAGCAGAAGTGATTTGAATGGAGAGAACATCTATTCCTCGAAGGCATCTTGTAAGAATAGTAATGTATCCGCACTTCGTTTATCAGCAACTGGAGAAATCATGTGGGCAAGAAGTATCGATCGAAAAATTACCTATCAAGGGACGGATATCAAGGATGTCCGTGTCGTGAATAAATACGGAAAGTTCTTTGTTCTTTTTGGTAATGAAGACACTAAACTATCGCCTCCAAAAGGGAAAAGGTTTCAGCATTTAACTGAAGAGCTTACTTACTTCACTTTTAACCCTAGCACAGGAAGAGCAAAAGAATATACAACTCCCGTAAACGAACCAAAAACAGACAGAAGAGATATGCGCTATCTCGACCCGAACTCAGCGATTGTAATTGACAATCAGATCTATTTCAATAAAATAAGAGTTCGTCAAAATCCTCTATGGACAGTTACAAATGTAATCTGTCCTCCAACAATTTTTTATTCTGTTCTTACAGGAAATACGAAGGTTGGAAAAGCGGACTTTGCTATGATGCGAATCATGGATGGAAAACGGCCTCGAAAAAGGTGATGATTAAGTAAATTAGCCGAGTATAAATTTGAATTATAGCCTCACGCATTAAGAAATACTAGTCCTTTGATTTACTCACAAATTTAGGCTCAAGATAATAGAGCTTTGGCCCACCAAATAAAACCTGCTTTTCATCCGCAACAACGATGCCTCCATTTTCAATAATGACTAATGATTCTTTTTGGCTTAATCGGTTGTACTCCATTTCTGTGGAACCTGTAAAAAATCCATCAGCATATGTCCGCTTTAAAATTCTATTGTAGGTTGAGATGTAAAAATCATTTCCTTTCACATCTACTGCCGTGACCGCATCCTTCCAAAAGCCACCTCTTCCAATAAAAATCTCATGCTTCTTCTTCAGCTTGTACTCACCTGCCGACGTGGAGAATTTATATACCCAAGAACGACCATCTGTTGGGTTGGATCTATTCTTTGTAAATAGGAAAATCGAATCATTATAGACCGTTATCGCTTCAGCGTCAAACCGCATATTACCCTTTTTCGGAGGGTATTCTTTCTGCTCCTTATATTTAATCTTAATCTTCTTCGCCTCGACCTCTTTCTTTTCTAATACCTTCTTTATAGACACCTTATAGATTAGTAGGTCCTTTCTCTTATTCGTGTTGTTGCCAACATCTGCAATATAAATGTTCTTATCATCAACAGCGATGTCCTCCCAGTCGACATTTTTTGCATTCTCAATTTTGACTTTCTTAATAATCTTACCTCGAATGTTGAGTAAGTACAATGTTGCTTTATGGCCTCCATCATTTAAAGCTACAAACGTAGAATCATTAAGCATTTCAAGTCCAGAAATCTCATCCAACTCATCTGATAAATCAAATGTTTGCGCCCACAAATTTGATTGAAAGCACAACATAATTAGTATGAAATAAAATGTTCTTTTCATTCGGCTCTTCTTTGAACAAGTTGAAGATTGTCCTAAGCAACAGTAATATGGACCACTTCTATTCGATTATCGCTTACTTCCACAATTCTCATTGTCAAGTTATCTAACTCAAGGGTCGTGCCAGCTTCTGGAATACTTTCTAAATGATGAATAATTAATCCTCCTAAGGTTTCGTATTCATCATTTTCATCTAACTCCAGCTTATATTCGCTATTTATGTAATCAATCTCGACACGTGCTGAAAAATGGTATTCTTTTTCACTAATTTTTTCTTCAAGCCAATCTTCTCTATCGTGCTCATCTTCAATTTCCCCAAATATCTCTTCAATAACATCCTCTATTGTCACAATCCCAGCTGTGCCACCATATTCATCAACAACTACAGCAATATTCCCAGACTTCTCTGCAAATAGTTGTAACAACTCCTTACCTGGTATTGCTTCAGGTACGAAGCTAATTGGCAACAGAATTTGTTTGATTGATTTCGGTTCTTTGAACATCTCAAATGAATGTACGTAGCCGATGACATTATCAATATTCTCTCGATACACCACAATTTTAGAGAGCCCTGTGTCAATGAATATTTGTTTCAAATTTTCAATAGAGTCCTCTTCATCGATTGATGTAACTTCGGTTCTAGGTACCATGCAATCACGCGCCTTTACCGTGTCAAAGTCAAGTGCATTCTTGAGGATCTGCATTTCGTTGCCAAGGTCCTCCTCTTCATCCATCCGATTATTAATATCGTCAACATAGTGTTCCAAATCAACCTTTGAAAAGACCTTCTCTTTCCGCGAATTTTCAACCTTCAATAGGGTTAAGAATACAGAACTCAACGCTAAAACGAAATAAGTAGGTATATACAGAATACCGTAGATGAGTGCCATAGGAAATGCTGCGATACGTAAAAATCCATTAGGATTAATTTGTACGAATGTCTTTGGCAAAAACTCTGCTACTATTAAAACTACTGAGGTTGACAAGAGTGTCTGTAAAAGAAGCATGACTCCTCCTTCAGATATTCCCCATGAAGCAATAATTGGATTCAAGAGTAGAGCCGACAATAAACCGAAGACTACCAGTGCGATATTGTTCCCTAACAATAACATGGCTAAAAAGTG
>DKPV01000075.1 GCA_002471375.1 Flavobacteriales bacterium UBA7325 | reverse complement strand
TTTTTAACTATTTATCAATTTAACTATTTATTGTTGGTTAAAAAAGAATAGATTATTTACCTACATTCTTTCTTAGGTTGTTTATGACATTGTTTTTAAGTTGTTATGATATTGTTTGATACATTGATAATCATTTACTTATAAGTTTCGATGAAGGTAAAAAATTCATGGGAGCCACTTATTGCCATACAATTGAAGACAGGAGTTTCATCATTTCATCTCAAGCCCGATATGCCGTTTTTATAGCGCATGATCAGCTTGACTTTTCTGCTTCTTCCATCATTGAATTTGAATTATACCCCGCAAATTTGTATCAACAACACAATAATGGATAAAGCAGAATTAGTCTTTGCAAAAAATGATTAGCTGTTATCTTTCTGTAAATCACAGCCTTCGAGCATTCTGTTATATGATATTAGGCATATCTTGAACTTTTATTAGTGTCCTTTTTTTTCTTTGCCGTTGTAATTAATCAATGAATCCAGGGCTATCTTTCGGTATACGATTTAGGATCCAATCAAAGTATTTGGTATCGTGGATGTCTTGAATCTTATCGAACTTTACATCATTTGGGATAAAGATTTGTCCTCCCCTTGAGGCTGGCATGTATTCAAGTCCTTTTACCATACATTGTGGTGCGATAACATCCTGTTCAGAAATAGGTGCATTATCCTTGCTTCCATACTGCCATACCTCCTGAAACTCTTGCCAGTCAAAACCATCCGCGCAGGCACTTTCTGGAGCCAGAATGTATATCTTACCAAAGATCACCCTGTCCTTGATTTCTTCAATAAAACCAAGCGAATAAGCGTAGCCCATACTGTGACAAACTATATCGACCGTGTCTTTGACAAATTCGCAATCTGGTGAAATGCAGCGGGATCGAAGAAAAGTACGACCTGCAATTCGACCTTCCGATTTACGAGTATCAAATCCTACTTCATTTTCTTTAGTGTGCAAAATTCGTTTCGTCTTTTTAGAATTTTTGAAAATTCTCGCCATAGCATAACTGATGCCGAACCTCAGTTTCGATTTATGCACAGAAGTGTTGACTCCCATACTTCCGTCAATGTAATAGGTCATTGTTGGATTCAAACGCTGGATGATTGTATCGTCCAACTTATACCAATAGTGATAACGATCAAAACTCGTGATCAGGTTATCGGTTTTATCTCGGTCTTTTTTTGGTCCTCTATAACCATTCGAAAAGATCAAATACCTTCCTGGAATGGGATCAGGATCTTGTAAAAGCGAGTCGGATATCTGCTCTCCAGCATAATTGTACAACTTTTCTTTTTCAATTACCCCATTTTTATTGAACGTCCTATATATTGTATAATGTCCTTCAGTTTTAATGCAAACCTGAAGCGACCTGAGTATCAACGAATCTGATGCGTGTGAAAACCGCATTTTGTTAGCAACGATGTTAAAGTACAGAACGTTTTGTCTAATGCGGCTCGACCATTCCTCATCATGTTGAGTAATGATCATCGAATTAGGAAACTCTGAAGGAATTTTTTTCAATGGAACCTTCACAGTCTCACTGCTGTCGGAAATGATTCTTTTTTTTCTGGATGATTTATTTTCATGAGCGAACCTTGAAATTGATTCTCTTAGGTTTCTTTCCTTCAGTTTATTTGAAGTGATCCTTCCTGATTCCGTCTGAAAACGGATCATGAAATTTTGCAGATATGGCTTATATATCTTATTCCTTTTGATAAATCCCAATGAGTCTTCTTCCCAGAAATAATATCCTGTAAGCCCTCCGGTTATCTTGATTTTTTTTTGTTTCTGGGCATTAGCTGAAAAGAATAACAAGAATGAAGTTAGTAGTATTAGAATTCTCATTTATCCTATTTTATTGTTGCCGCATTTTGAACAATTAATTAGTGCCATAATGGTTTTTAGGTAGTTTAAATTTAACAAATTGCCATGAAGGAGCTGTTCCATATGCTATAAAACAGTAAAGAACTAAAATATTTTTTAGTGTTGATTCATCATTAAGAGTTCTACAGAAGTTGTGGACGCCAACCGACCCAACGCAGGGCAAGGTGGGAAAATAGATGAGATGACGAACGGTCACGGCATTATGACTTCTTCAGATGGAACGAAGATTGTCGGGGAGTTTAAAGATGGTAAACCTACTGTAGGCAAGTATTATGACAATGACGGAAACATCACTCTAATCGGAGAATAGTACTTATTCTTAAATTGAAAGCACAAAAATATTGTCAGAAGTGCAGAAAAATTAGCGTCTTGTAATTAACGAAAAGTAAACACTCTAAACGTAATTTGAGGGTAATCGTCATTAAACATAACGTTCGGCCAGTCGACATCTAATCCTCCGAAGATTGCGAATTCTGCAAATGCAGCCCCTGTCTGAATCGTGTAAATGATGCAGTCAATCGTGGGGCTCCACAATGGTTCGAAAGGTAAGGTTGACTCTAGGGAGCTTACTTTTTTTCATGGTGGGCAATTGGTGCTTCCAGAAATACTGTGTTTCGCCCCTCATTGCAAGCAAACTACCATGTTCTAGCATGAGGTCTATTTTTGTATTGTTTGTGCGGTGCTTGAATGAAAATTTGCGCACACTACCAAAGCTCAATGAAGCAATTGTTCCATTTTTGAGCAGCTCTTTTTCATCATCACTGTGCCAACCCATACCTTCATTCCCATTATGGTACAAGTTGAGTAAGCACGAATTGTAGGTTGCACCTGTTCGGCGTTCGACGTGCCGTTTCAATTCTAAAAGTACTTCTGTCCAGGCCAATGCCTGTTTGGTTGTGTTGGAATAGGTGTACTCGAGGTGCTTTTCGCCGTACCATGCAACTTTTCGTTTTGTGATTATTTTTTTACCAAACATGAGCACTTCGTCGTTTTGCCATTCAATTGTTGTTGTCAATTTCTGCAAAAAGAAATCTGCTTGATTCGTGTCGAATAGTTTGCCATAATAATTGACAGTGCCGTCAACTGGCAACCAGTTTTTTTCTGGGTCAGGATCCAATTGGAACAAATTCATTTTAGTTTTGGATTGTACTGCACTAAAAATAAGGTTTATTCAACGATTTGCGAATATGGTTAAGGGCAAAGTAGTCACAATCAAATTAAAACGCACGGTAAAAAAATTTCGACTCCAAATCTGGCTCTTCAATTACAGCATCAATCAAATCTAATTTTGACATCCAATCGATGAGTAGATTAATGGGCCCGACATATTCAAACGTTAGTTTGTTGTTGTGCCATTGCTCATGCTGCATAACTTCTTGGAATTGCAACGATTCCGGTTTTTCAGAAAATAAAAAACATCCCTTTTTCATTTGCTTTTCAAGAAGCGCATTGATGTCTTCAATCGCCGTTATCTCACCTTTTCGAATCACCGCAGCTCGGTCACACATTCGTTGAATCTCCGAAAGGATATGGGAGCTAAAGAAGATGGTCACACCTTTCTTGTTTTGTTCCTCCAGGAGTTCGAAAAACCTATTTTGATCTCAAGTTCTTTAACACCAACTGCTTTATATTTTTCATGGACTTCATTCGGACCTTTACCATAACCACAGCAGGGTCCATCTATCCGTAGATGAATAGTACGGGACTGCTGACGTTGATCTTTTGAATGTTTGATGTCTTATTAATTCGGGATACACCAGCTGCGAGATCGTGAAAAAATTGATTCGTAAAATTCTATGAGCAATACGGATCATTTGGATAGGCATCGACGATTTTTACGTCTCTCGTCAACCAATCTCGCTCAGTACGTTTGTCTTTAATGCGCTTATCCCATCCTCCAAATGTCGCATTCGTAACAGAACAATAAGGGTTTTGATTGAAAAGGATCGACTTGGTGCGTTCCTAAATCAGATTTAACGTTACGAAGAACACTGTCATTATAGCCAATAGATATGGCCAAACTTTGTTACTTGCTCGTCTCATATCTGAAACCAAGATAAAATTAAGAGCGACCGCAAAGATGAACCACATTAAATAATTTTGAAGTGGTATTTCTTCCGGTGACGCAACGCCGTTCTGGAACCACATCCAGAAATCATATTTGATCGCGACTGGTTCGATAAATACGTCAAGTAAGGTCATGAGACCGCCAGCGAATGCAACACTGAGGATATTATTTTTAAATAGTCGAACTCCGAAGCTCAGTGAAAGGTAGCATAATATCATCCAGTTTACAGCCATTATAAGAGGTACGTCTAATACCTTGAATCCAAGAGATTCTCCGTAAGTGTACTCTCCAAATAACATCCCTGTTTTCACACCGGTGACTTCGATAAAATAACCTAAAACTCCTACGATTATGATTTTGACTGCAAAGTCTGAATACCAAATTTTATGATTAATAAAAAGAATTACAGAGGATATGATCAAGTTCATATAACTAAGTCGCATAATCGACTCACCATTTCCAAGGAGCACGTTCGTTAAGCCAACACCATAAAATATGACAAGCAGAAGAACTGATATTAGGGCTTTACGCTCCTTGAGCTTATCCATTAACATCCTTCACCATTTTCCCAACGATCTTCGCTGAATTCAAACAGATAGGCATCCCTCCTCCAGGATGCACACTTCCTCCAACGAAGTATAAATTCTTGAAACGTCTAGTCGAATTGGGATGACGCCTGAAGATTGCCATATTAGAGTTGGAAGCTGCACCGTAGATCGACCCGCGATGAGAGAGAGTTTTCTCTTCTATTCTTACAGGATCTAGGATTTCCTCAGTTTCAATGAATTCATCTAAGTTCACGTCTAAAACACGACTTATTTTTTTCTTAAGAATCTCTCTAAATTTCGGAATTAGCTCATCCCAATTCTGATCAAAATTGGAAGGGACATTGATCATTGTGAACCAGTTCTCACAACCCTCTGGAGCGTCACCTTTTTCCTTTTTTGATGTAATGTTTATGTAGATCGTTGGATCTTCATAGATATCATTCAGTTCGAAAATATGTCTGAATTCTTCGGGGTAATTCTCTGTAAAAAGCACATTGTGTACCCCAAGATTATCGAATGTTTTTGAAATCCCCCAATAGAAAATTAGCGCTGAACTCGAACGCTCAATATTCAATGATTTCGTTGGTGCTTTTATTCCATCGATCAAATTGTATAACGAAACCACGTCGGCATTCGAAACAAAAAGATCTGCTGAAATGCTTTTTCCACCAACTTGGATACTTGAAACTACTTTCCTTTTTACTTCAATTGATTCAATTTTCTGATTGAAATGATAATGAACACCTATATTTTCTCCTAGTTTGTGGAGAGATTTTGTAATTGAATGAATCCCACCGATCGGAAGGTAAACACCAATGTTATGTTCCAAATTTGAGATGACACGCATGACTCCTGGTGCCGTGTAAGCATTCGATCCATTGTAGCTCGCATACCTGTCCCACATCTGAATCAATTTTGGATGTGTAAATCGCTTCTCATTCAGTTTATGCAATGATGTAAAGAGATTAAACTTTCTGATATTCAGAATAGCATTAACAGTTTCCTTGTTCAGAAATGACGAAATTTTGTTCAATGGTTTTTCAACGAAGACAGGGTAAGAAAGTTTGAACAGTCTTTCTACTTCGGAGAGGTACTTCTCCACTTCAGGACCACCCTCATTCAACTTTTCTTCAATCTCAGCAAGAAGTTTTTCCTCTTGTGCATAGGCTGTTAGCTGCGTTCCGTCCTCCCAAAAGTATCGAGCTGATACATCTAGTTTTTGGTACTGAAAGTAGTCAGTTGGATTCTTTCCTGCTAAAGTAAAAAGTTCATCTACGAGATGTGGCAGTGTGAATATTGATGGGCCTGCATCGAAGCGATAACCGTCTTTCTCAATATAGGTTAGCTTTCCGCCAGGATATGAATTCTTCTCATATACATGAACGTCATATCCTTTACACTTTAATCGTATAGCGGAAGCTAATCCACCAATTCCTGACCCAATTACGATTGCTTTCTTCACATCTGTTGATTTACCTATTAACGGCTATAAAGATACTTTAAAACGGATTAATAGGTCATATCTGTAATCTTGATTTAATGCAGGATCAATTTGGTCGTTTGGAAGTGGCTGGTCGACAATGTATTGAGCTTATATGCCCCACGTGGAAGATGTTCCAAATCCACGCTAGTATTTTCGCCGGGTTCAAAAGTTTCGGCATGCACAACTTTCCCCGTGAGATCATAGATTACTAAATCAAAACGATCTTTGATCGCCCAACGGATCGTGATTTGATTTTGCGTTGGATTTGGGTACACTACTAACTTAGGTTCTAGCTCAATTTCAGGTGTATTCAAGTATATCCCCCAAATATCCATCGCGTATTCAGGATGATCAATAAATGGATTTCTGTTATTCTGATAACTGTAATAGATGATGTCGTTTCGGTTTCGTTCCCAATCATTTACTGGATCGTCAGCATTCCATTGGAGCAAGTCGGTAATCTTAGCGTGAATAGGAGCAGAAGTACCGTTGTTTGAAGGAATAATATCGATCAACATTAGGTCTGGTTCACCATTTTCTCCGTCGTATCGTGTTGCCATGTAAAAGATCATTCTGGCGACATCTCCTTTTACCTCATCACGTGGTTTCCAAACCCAATCCGTAGAACTGTAATAGCTTCCGGTAGCACCGTCGCTATCAATGTATTCTTCACTGCACTCCGCGAACCAACGATTAGCGCGTTGTGAGTTAACTGAAATGTCACACGGACGAAGTGCATGAACATCCGTTCCGGGTCCCGCTGAAGTACCAAAATCACCTCTGGACTGAGGCCATACGTGCTCTCTGTTCCATCCAGAACCACCATTGTATTCTTGCGCACCATTCAGGGTCCATCCTGAGTAGAGCAAGACGACATCGTTCGTGTTAATCGTGTCTTTATCTGTTTCCTTGAGGATATCCCACACATCTGTTCCGCCGCTATTATATGGGAATTCTGTATGATCTTGAATAATGTTGTTCAAGGCCATTCGAAGATTGTTACCTGTTAGTCCTGCTGCTGGATCATAATAGCCTGCAGGTATTTGTGCGGAGGCTGAGAAGAATAACATGACCGCAAGAAAAGGTAGTAAGATTTTCATGATTGCAAGGTACGGTAAATCTTCCGTGGTTCAAACCCGTTTTCCGTTTGCTCTGACCATTCTAAAAATTCCATTTTGCCCTGAAGTATGATTAAATCTTAGCCATCGTATTGCATTCGGTGCGGCATCGTGTAAAAACGCGAAGGCTAAAAAGAGCCTTGACGGCACATGGAATATTTTCCAAATGACTGTGATGGAGAAGATTCTTACGCAGCATTTGGTGCGACGGTAGGAGGGACATGGACCTTCAACAAGGAGACAAATCGATGTGATGCAGCAATTGAATTTACTTGGAATGGAGAAACTGAGATACATTCGAATTCTTCTACCTAGCGTAACTGATGAAGGAACGATTCGAATAACTATTTCATTCAAACACTAACGGACAATTCATTGTTTCTCGAAACGACCTATTAAGGACTAGTTGTGATTTTTACCTTCTCACGATAGAAACCGCTACTCACGGTTATGGGCTCTACTGGTGGAGGGCCTTTTTGTATTTAAATTTCGTTGGATTCTAGGATGCAGGTAGGAGCATTTGATTGACATAATTCGATCATCTTTGCTCCAATTGCCTTAGCTTCAACCGAACGGTATTTCTTAGGAATCATGAACTTCAAAAACTTGAATACTGCCAATCCGAATTTTTCACCGCCTCGGTGCTCCTGTCTGTTCCCAGCTATGAAACTCGGTCGCAAGATATAGGTATACTCGATCTCGGTATCCATTACCGCTTGTTCCATATCGCCTTTCATGCGGTTGTACCCTACTGAACTGTTTGAATTGGCGCCGATAGCAGAAACTACTGCAAAGGACTTAATTCCGTTCTTCTTAGCAAGCTGAGCAGCATTTGTTGGAATTCCCACATCAATGGTGCGATAAACATCCTTGTTGGGAGTTTTCTTCTTCGTTGTACCAATGCAGCAATAAACTTCATCGCCTGTGAAGTCTTTCTCAAAGCTTTCGAATTGTTGAAGATCAACAATGAACTCTTCCACTTTTGGGTGCTTGTTACCTGTACTTTTTCGGGAGAATAGTTTAATGTAAGTGTAATTTTCGTTCGTGATCAATTGATCCAGAACATACGATCCTGTTAATCCAGTTGATCCAAGTATGATAGCCGTCTTTTGCATTACGACTCAATCAAAAGTAACAGGAAGCACAATCTTGCTATCACCGTAAACAGTATGAAATGCAGGCTCGAAATCTGAATCAACAGCTTCATAAACACTCTCGACGTACTTCTGTGGATTCAAATCGAACAAAGGGAATGCTGAACTCTGAATTTGAATCATAATTCTGTGACCTTTCTTAAAAGTATGGAGTACTTCCAACAATGGAACATTGACTTCTGTTTTTTGATTCGGCTTGAATGGCATTGGTTTCTCAAATGATTCACGGTAACGACCACGGATGTAGCCCATTCGAACCAAGTGTTGGAAACCTTGCATATTTACCCCTTCTAAGTCAGTTTCTTCGGCTTCACGATCCATTGGGAATACATCAATCACCTTCACATAAACATCAGCATCTTGATGATCAGTTGCAAATTGAATAAGTGTTTCGATCTCACCCTGAACGGTTACGTCATTATCTAATGGTCCAGTTGCGAAGGTTAATACATCAGGTCGCTTTGATGCGAATCGCTGATCATCCGTCATGTAATGTTTAGGAGCCATCGTATGGAATGTGTGGTCCTCAATGAAAGGTACTGGATGATCTGGATCTGAGAAATAGGTATCAGAACCCTTCTTCAATTGTTCAGATAGCTCGCCATTTGGATTAAGATATAGGGTCATTTCATTCAGTTTGTCAGCAAATGGATCATCATTGAAGTCTACCCATTCCTTGCTTCCTGTATTGAACACGTGTGCTCTAAAACTTGGCTCTTCTCCTTTTCCTTTTAAGTGGAACTCGAAGTAATCAAATTCAACGTTTTCTTGGTAGTTCTTTGCTAGATCAACTCCGTAAAAGATATCTCCGAGGTAGTAGAGGCTATCTCTTCTTTTTGGGTGACCGTGTGACCATGGTCCCAAAACCAATTTGGCTTTAGATTCAGGTGCATCATGAATCATCTTCTTGAAGGAATTTAAGATTCCGTAGAGGTTTTGCTCATCGTTCCATCCACCGACAACCATTGTTGGACATTGGCTTTTTTCCAAGTATTGAATCCAGTCTCTCTTTTGTCGATACGCATCATAATTGGGATGCGCCTTGATATTCTTCCAGAAGAAGTTTTTAGGATCGATCATATGATCTGTAGAGCTTAGCGCTCGATTCGCTTTAAATGCTCCATATGCGTCAGCCAAAATTTCTTTGTCCCCGCTGATCAAGTGACCTTGAGTCGTAACGTTGTACCATGGTTTAGATGTGGTATCTTCTTTCTGAACACCGAACACATCCATCACAGGCATGTAGTTCATCCCGTAGAGTCCGTAACGGTTGAAATCTTCAAAGTAGAAGTTCGTTACTGGTGCCATTGCCAAGACTGCTTTCAAGTTTGGGTGACCAGTTACAGAGGCAACAAGCGACGTAAATCCAAGGTAGGAGTTTCCGTATTGACCGATGTTCCCATTAAAGTTCTTTAAGTTTTTGGCTAACCAATCATAGGTGTCGTAACTATCAGTTACTTCATCAGTTCGCTTTTTATTTTCCCAAGAATAGGGTGGTTTTGTGTTTTCAAACTCTCCTTCACTCATCCATCTTCCACGTACATCTTGTTCCACAAATATGTATCCGGATGCAACAAGATCAGGGTTGTGCATCAGCTTTTCTGGCATTTTATCTTTTCCATAAGGGCGAACGCTATAACACGTTCGAATCATCAAAACAGGTAATTTCTCTTTCGCTTCTTTTGGAGAATAGATAGTTGTAAAAAGCTTCACACCATCGCGCATCTTGATGTAGATTTCTTCTTTTTCGTAGTCCTCAACAGTGAGGTTTTGAGCGGAGAGGGTTGAGCAAATAGCTATAAATGCGACGAATAGAATTCTAGTCATTGTCATTGTTCTTAGTTTTCCTCAAAAATACGGAGAATGTTGGAGAACACATGTCGACCTATCTGCCATAGGTAAAGTCTAAGATTGTTAACTAGGTAACTGTTTAGAGTCGATTAATTTAGCTAGCTTTAAGATTCAAGTTAATCAACTAACCAGTATGAAAAACATAGTTAAAAATATTGGCGTAGCAGTAGTAGCAGCCGTAATGTCGACAGGAGCTTTTGCACAGGAATCTTCAGAGATGGATAGGGAAGTGGACAAAGTGGCAGCTCAAGTAACTTCCCTTAGTGAAGAAATTGAAGTCTTAACCAAAATGATGAAGGACGAAGATCCTAATTTGGAGAAAAGACAAGCGTCGTTTGACGAATCGTTCCTAATTCTTGAGAATAATTTGGAATTGTTGAAGCGCGCCCAAAATGAATTGGATGATGAGAGCGAAGGTGCGATGACGCGCAATGGACCACTGATTAAGCACATGCAGTTGTTTGCTGATGACGTAGTAAAGTTCCGATCAGGAGATGTAAATGCTGGAAAGGATGCACGTAAGAAAGTCAAAGGATTAAAGAACTTATCTCAGGAAATCCGCAAGGAAGTTCAGGATGTAAAGAATGAGGATTAGTCAATGAAAAGCATCACAGTTTTTTGTGGCTCTAGCCCTGGAACGAACCCACGTTTTCTTGAACAAGCAACGCAGCTCGGAGAAGCCTTAGCGCAACGCGATATATCGTTGGTCTATGGGGGAGCCGACATCGGATTGATGGGCGCAATTGCCAACGGTACCTTAGCTGCTAACGGCAAAGTGATCGGAGTCTTGCCTGCCTTCTTACAAACCAGAGAAATAGCACATCAAGGTCTTACTGAACTCATCGTTGTGAAATCGATGCATGAGCGCAAAACCAAAATGAATGATCTGTGTGATGGGATTATTGCCTTACCTGGAGGGTTTGGAACCATCGAAGAATTGTTCGAGATCCTCACATGGGTGCAATTGGGCTTGCAGAATAAACCGATTGGCGTCTTGAATGTAGACGGTTATTTCGACTCTCTCATTACCTTCATAAAGTCCATGGTAAGCAATGGCTTTTTACGCGCAACCGACGCTGATTTATTGATCGTACGCGATAACGTATCTGAGCTATTGGAAGAAATGGAAAACTACAAATGTCCACCGATTAAGAACCGGATCGAAGATTTAACGTGATTTCGTAATCTCTTAGGCTTGTTTCCAAGAACTGTCGATCGTGCACCAACTGCCTCTTAGTAAGCTCAATATTGGACAACGGTTATCTACGCGTTTTCCTAACTCCGCTACTTGATCTGTAGTTACGTCTCCATGCACTTCTGCGCTCAACGTTGCTTTCTTGAAACAATTGTTTGAATGATCATCAATTCCCATAAACCCATCTAGGTTCAAATCGACTGCTACATTAATGTTGATTTTTCCTGCTTCAATCTCATCTGCTTTTAGGTTCCATTCAGTATCCGTAATTGATACGGCTGTTGGCCATCCATTTCCTTCTGCCGTTGCATTAAATGTTTCTAAATGTTGTATTTCGCTCATCGCTTGATGTTTCAGTTATTTTCGTTTAGACGCAGTAGGGTTTCATTTTCGACAGAACGAAGAAATTGAGACGATTCCATGAGAAGAGTCTTAGCAACCAAATCACTATTTTTGATGAATATGGACGGGAGAAAACGAGAAAATATCGAGATCGGATTAGAGGTGGAAGTAGTGTTGAAGAAAGATCAACGTTCAGGAGATTTGACTCACGGCTTTGTGAAACGCATTTTAACCAACTCGAAGTTTCATCCGCATGGAATTAAAGTCATGCTAGATGATGGAAAGGTGGGGAGAGTGCAGGAAATTATTGGTGAGGAGTAGGCTCAGCCTTTTTCTTCTTTCCAAACAATTTCTTTCCCATCAAGATTAGAGGTAGCACTGCAATACCTATCACCAATCCAACGAGAAATTCGCCGAGCATGGATGGAACTCCATGAACCAGATCGTGAATGAAATGGATGTTGTGCACGAATATTCCGCCTGCCACCAAAATCATAGCAAACGTACCAACGACAGTCAATATTCGCACTACCCAAGGCAACATAATGACCAATCCTTTTCCCACGCGAGCTAGAAAACTCTTTTTATTGGAGCTATTTTGGATAAGTTTGTATCCGAGATCATCCATTCGGACGATCAAAGCGACCAACCCATAAACACCAACGGTAGCCATCATCGCCACAATCGTAACAACTGCTATTTGCATTCCAAGTGGCTCGTCCAATACAATACCAAGAGAAAGAATAATGATTTCAATCGATAAGATGAAGTCAACGAGAATGGCAGACTTCACTTTCTTATTCTCAAATGCAACCGCCTCTTCAGGCGTCATCTTAATGAGTTCTCTCTTTGCTGTTTTTTCATTGCGATGCAAGAGGTAATGATAAATCTTCTCGGCTCCTTCGTATGCCAAATAGATTCCTCCAACTATCAATATCGGAACGATGGCAGCAGGTAAGAATGCACTCAACAGAAAGGCAACAGGCAAAATGATGGCCTTGTTCAGAAATGATCCCTTGGTAATTTTCCAAAGTACCGGAAGTTCACGCTTAGAAACAAACCCAGAGGCTTTTTCGGCATTCACAGCTAAATCATCGGCGAGGATTCCCGCAGTTTTTTCAGTGGTCGCTTTACTCAACGCAGCAACATCATCCATGAGGGTTGCGATGTCGTCCAATAATGCGAAAAATCCTGATGCCATTGCCGTTTTCTTGTTTACGTGATTCGTTTTCGAAGAACGAAATTATTGAATCCTTTGGATATTAGGAACGTTTATTCTACGAATTGGCAAAATTTCTCGATCAGTAGAGACTCGAGTTTCTCAATAGGTCTTTGTGACAAATCCATTGGCGATGAACGTATCGCCTTCGCTTAAGTTGCGAATGCTGTAGGTTTCCACCAGACCGCTTTTCAATTCAACAGCTGTGAGAACTTCGTACACAGCCTGCTGTGTTTCTTCATCCCACACCAAGAAAGATACTTTTCCAATCAGTTCTTCATAGTTGGTGAACTCCTTGGTAGCAAGTAATCTTCTCATCGAGATAAATCCGAATTCTTCCACATACACTGGATGATCTTTTGTCATCTCCAAGGTATACGAAGCCGTTGAAATTTGAATTAAGCCAACGTGCTTTTGTACGGTTGTTTTAAGTGCTTTCGCTGTGTTCATTTCTCCCGTTTCAATGTTGAGTGTAGTGACTTCCATTCCAGCGTTCACTTCATCCAATTCGATGGTTCCGAGCGCGCTTGTAATTTCTGTATCTATGGTAAAACAACATGCGGTATGGTCCAAATGAGAGATACACACATCATCCCATTTCAATCCTTTGTATACGGACATGATCTCAAACGTGAATTCATCTCGGTGATCCCAATCTACTTGCACGCCTGGAAGTTCAAAGAACTGTGCTCCCATCACGTCTTTCAATTCTAAGGTACAAAGTGCCTGTCCGTTTTTGTAAACTTTAAATTTTTTCACGCGGGAGTTATCTTTCCACGACTGAATCGAAGCTTGTAATCCATTGTATAGTTCGTTTACTTTCATCGCCTTTACCGTAAACGATTCTCCAATTCCATATCCTTTTACGCCTTCCACCCAAGCTGTTTTTGGATCCGCATCGCTGAGGTTCGAAATACCATAATTGTATCGTCCTTGAGGAGCTAGGGTAGAGGATGCCTCTACAGGTTCTACTCCTTGTGCGCAATCATTGTAAAAGTATCCTGGACCGTCATCTCCGTAGTTTGCTTCTTCGGCTTTCCAATTCACGTATTTGTCTCCATAGCTTTCTGCAACAACGGCAGGAAGCTGCGCGGAGGCGTTGAGACCTGTGAAGATCAGAGAGACGGATAGTATGAGTTGTGTAGTTTTCAT
>DKPV01000054.1:28820-33730 GCA_002471375.1 Flavobacteriales bacterium UBA7325 | reverse complement strand
AATGGATTATCGCCATATTCCGGAAAAAATTTAGCTGAAACTAACTGACTGAAAGACGCATTGCTAATTGTAGCCAATGCTAATACTAATAATAACTTTTTTAAAACTGTCGATAACGTTCATTACTCCGCCAAACTCCTTCGAAAATAGTACTATCCTTATATTGAATCACGATCTTTGCAGCTTTTGAAAACCAATTTGCATAATCTCTTTCTTTAAGCTCCTTTGTCATCCCGTTGTCGCCCCTCAAATTCTCCGTTGAAAATGAAAGAGAGCCATCCAACGTGTAATCCTCAATTTTGTGTACAATATTATCTTTGTTATCGGTAAATTCTATATTCACATTACCAACATTGCCTTCAATTTTCACTTTTTGAACGTACACACCTGCACTTGCTTTAAACTCCCTTTTTTCATGATAACCATTTACTTCTCTAACTGTGGGTTGCGAGGCCATTCCGCCATTATGACACCAACCATCCATATCAAAGTCTAAACCAGAATGTTTATAGAGACTGACTTTCACTTCATCCAAGAGCGCGTTAATGGAATCCTGTTTTGCTTTTTCTACAACCGCAAGTAAGGAGTCTTGCTTGATCTGCTCAAGTTTTGCTATGTTTTCTGAGTCATCAATTTCAACTGGAACATCTGCACCGCAAGAGGTCAAAAATAATATTAGAAATACGGATAGGGGTAATAGTAGTTTTTTCATAGAAATTACACTTTTAAAGACACAATTTTCTTTTACAAGCAAATAAATTTAGTAAAAAAACCCCATCATCACTAAAAAAGCGCAACAAGTTAGTTCATTTCCACCAACTCCACACCAAAACAGATAGGTCTTAATAAACCGGATGTGATCAACTTCGAGTTGTCCTTTCACAAGCACCGGGACGATGCTTAATATAGAAAACTCTGGATCTGTGGCAATTCCCCCGAATGAACCATCTTCTAATGTGATTTGAAGTTCGAAATGCAGATCCTCTTGGACTCCATAATCGGCTTCATCATTGGAGGATTTTCCCTTCCAAGTTTCCAAGTTAGTTCTTCTTTAAGAAGTTCTTGATCGCCCGGATAAGCTCCTCTCGATTGTCATTCGAGGTAAAATGTCCGGCACCACTAATGACGACGAACGTTGATTCAGGTACAAGATCGCTCAATCGTTGAACCGTTTCCGGTCGTGCTTCATCAAACTCGCCAGTCGTGAATAGTACAGGAATAGTAATGTCTTTTAGCGTTTCGTGAATGTCATAATTCTTGAGCGTACCAGTTGAAGTAAACTCACTTGGCCCCCACATGTAGTTGTATATAAATGGATCGTAATCGTATTTAATTGTGTCAGAAGGATGAGGTTTATAGTCGGTGCGCATCCCGTGTTTCTTCGCGAAAGTATAATTTGCAAATTGGTAGGCATCAGTATCAAAAACACCACTCTGCTCGGCGTCGCGAATGATCTGTTGGATAGAATCTGGAAGTTCTAAGATTAGCGTATCTGCATCGGCAGTCCAAATAGGTGTGCTAAAGTATGGACTGTTGAAGATGAGTCCTTGAACTCCTTCAGGATATTTGTTGTAGTACTCAAGAGCGAGTGCTGTACCCCACGAACCTCCAGCAATGTAAAACTCGTTTAGATTCAGTGATGTTTTTATGGAACGTACTTGCTCTACTAAGTGAGCAACTTTAAGTAGCGAAGTATCCTTGTGATGATCAGAACGACCATTTCCGAGTTGATCGAAAATAATTATCGGATGCTCTTCAGCTATTTCAGAAAGATTATAATTGCTCGTTCCTCCAGGCCCGCCATGAAGTTGAATGATTGGTGTATTATTACCCTCTCCTATAATTCCGTACCATAAACTTCCTCCTTCCACTGCCACCGAACCATTCTTCGAATCGAGATATGGGTTTGTAGTTTTAGTTAGGGAGCAGCTACTGAGAAAAAGAACCGCGACTATACAGAGTTTTAATAAATTCATTTTATCCTCGATTGATAGACTGCAAATTTACGGCTTTAAAAACTGATCAAGCGATATTACACTACAACATCTTTGACTGGATCACGGAATAATCGTAAATCAGCGCTATGGTCCCTATAAACTAACTTCTATTTGTGTACGTTGGTCTCAGATCTATAGAACATGAAAAGTACAGTAGTTATAATGATGGCATTGGTAGTAGCTCAATTTAGTTTTTTACAAGTGAAAAATGTGACAGAGGTGCGTAAAATGGGGGTAATTTCGCCTTCTGAAATGAAAATTATAATTTGATGTAAGGGGAGAGCATGAGAGTCTTTCTATTTTCAGTACAATCGATGGAGAGACTGACCAGGAAACCTATTATGGCGATGAGGTCAACGAATAGTTTCAAAAACTTGAGATGACGCCAGGCATTCATGACCCGGCTACAGAGTTCACTTTAATCATTAAAGAACACTCCAAGGACTAGTTCAAGGAATTAACTCAAACAGGCGATGGAGCTCAGAAAAAGGTTCGAAAGGCTATTCGCAGATTGAGACACACGAGTCGATCAAAAGGACTCAAGGCTTATTTGGGATAGCAATACTATTCAAAACTTATTACTTCGAACTTAGTTTTAAGCCAACATAAAAAGTTCTAGGTTGTGAAGGCCCATAGATGTAATTACTATCTCTATTCTTACCAATATCGAAGTCGTTTTGATAGGCATTGAAGATGTTTTTTACTCCTCCATAGAATTGAATGGTGCTTCCGATTTTCTTCAACAGTAAAGTATAACCAAGCTTCGCACTCAGTTCAGAAAATGCTTTGGAAGTAACAATCTCATCTGTATGCTGATTTGGAGCCCCGGCAAAATGGGGAACTTTCATCTCTCCAGTATAGACATAGTTGAGTGTCCCATTCCATTTTTTATTCGGAGAATTTAACGTTAGAAGGGCATAGCCATAATCATTCGGTGTTCGGGTAAATTCACGAATCCCAGGAACTCCGTCAATGTATTCAACTGGGTTATCAAAGAGGCTTGATTGCAAGGTAAACCCAGCTTCCAGTTGGATTTTCCGCACGAAGTTTCCACGCATCTCGAGGGTAATGCCTTGAACGCTTGCACCATCTCCATTTTGTTTTTCAAATAGTTCTCCAAAGGCATCTTGACCAATTGGCTGGAGAAAGAATGCATTATTTAATTGATTGTAGAACCCTTCTAAAGTGAATCCACCAATCCATCTTTTCATTGATTTATCATAGTTGAAAGAGGTACTAAAACTATGAGAGTTTTCTTGAACTAAATCCGGTGAAAGTGACACTCGAGATATACCTCCTCCAGCGAATGCTATGTGTAAATCTGCATCGAACGCCTGAGGAGCTCTAAATCCTGTTCCATAGCTTACCCTAAATTGCGTGAATTTTTTCAGCTTATACAACAATGAAGCTCTTGGGTTGAAAATAGCTCTGTCGACTAAGTTATGAAGGTCCATTCTAACACCTGAAAGCAAGGTGAGCTGCGGTAAAATTTCCCAATCACTTTGAAGAAACACGCCAAGGTCAGTTGTGGTTTGGTCAATTAAATACCCATAGGCAGGAATATCGTCAAGAACATCATCATATACATATTCAGCGCCCAAAGTGAAGACGTTTTCCCCTTTCAAGAAGTTATTGACTTTATGATTGATTTGAGTTCCGACATTATATGTACTTACATCTGACATACCATAAGGAGGGTTAGTGATAAAGTTGTCATACTCTACCGTTCCTGTATCTGGTTGTATTCCCGTGTAGTGATTTCTATCTGTGTTCTGCCAAGCGAAATAGGTAATGATTGAACTATTGTCATTGTTGAAGTTGATTTGATAATCTGCACTGGCCATCCAAACATTATGGGTTCGTTCCTCCGATTGTTGCGTGAGGAATGCTGGCTTATCAGTAATCATTTCACCTCCAAATCGATATTCATGGAGCTTACTGAAGTTCAATTCAATTTTTTGATTCTCCTTTGGAAGTAAAAAAACGTTTGCACCAATTGCAGTGTTTTTGCTAAGTGGAATTTCTGAGAAATTGTCTTGATTTGCATCGTAGAAATCACGCTCTCTGTGATTCATGAAAAATGAAACTCCGGACTTTTTATTTTCAGAAACTAACGTCACATTCCCGCTTATTGAATGTCCATTCGCCTGGGCACCCATGTTTTGGTAGTTATAATCTAACTCGTAACTATTGTTCTTGGGCACTTTAGTGATTACGTTTACTGTCCCCCCAATTGCACTGGAACCATAGAGCGATGATCCACCCCCTCGAACGACTTCAATTCGATCAATCATGTTGGTTGGTAATTGTTCCATACCGTATAGACCTGTGAGAGGACTAAAAATAGGTCGTCCATTAATCAGAATCTGTGAATAGCCTCCGGCGAGACCGTTCATTCTTAGCTGTGTATAATTGCAAGTTTGACAATCCGTTTCTACTCGTAATCCAGGTTGAAATTTTAATCCTTCTGAAAGATTACATGCCTGCACGTTGTTTAGCGTTTCGCTGTTAATCACGTTAACTATGACCGGCGAGTTCATTTTTCGCTTTGGCGTCTTCGTTCCTGTAATAACGATTACGTCCAAAAGCACAGGCTCCTGAATTAATTCAAAATCAATAGTTTGCTTTGGGAAGCTTTCACTTATAATGACCCTTTTCGTTTTCTTAATGTAGCCGTCGTAATAGGCCGAAACCTGATACGTTCCAAAAGGAATTTTCTCTATTCTATAGAATCCATCCTCGTTAGTAACGGTGCCATTGCCCACTGATTCAAGAACTACTTTCGTAAATTCGAGTGGTAAATCATTTGCAGTTACGATTCCTGAAATAGAACCTGTTTGTGCTCCAGCACAGTTAAACAAGGAGAGAAAGAATAAAAGGAGTAAGTTTTTAATATTCATACATTCATGTTAG
>DKPV01000054.1:9458-28438 GCA_002471375.1 Flavobacteriales bacterium UBA7325 | reverse complement strand
CTATGCATTTTGGCATTCAGCGAGGAATTTAAGTTTTGAACTTCTCCGTTTTGTCCTCGAAGGCTACATCTGAATCTTTTTTTAGATGTATTTGAATATTGAGAATCATTTCATTTGCCCCAGTTTGTAGTGACGCATCCTTCGCCTCTAATACTATCTTAAGTAACTCCTCGAGCTTGCCTTCCATGATAGTTGCAAAAGGCTGCACTTCATGTTTAACACCTGAGTTCTGGATAGAATGAATTGCCGAATCAATGATTTCATAGGAATTGGTGCTATCTATCGGCACTACCTGAAGTGAGAGGTTGACGTTTTTGTCCATTATATAAGTTACACTAAGCTAACAATGTGAAATTAATGATATATGTAAAGAAAAGGATGCACTTCCGGATACATTTACAGAGTTATTCGACGAGTTGCTTGCTAAGGGATATGACAATGAAATCAATAAGAGCACGAATATAACTACGGTGAATGGATATGAATTTGAAGTGTTCAGAGTTGCAGATCAAAAAGATAGTCAACATTTACAAAAGATGTATATATTTTAACTTTTCGATTACAAGAAAATACAAGCATCGAGATGGCAGAGAACAGAACTATTTTGAAAGTTGCTTTCATAATGTCATAGTTTGTTAAATCAATGAAAAGATATGTAGGATTTTCAATGTTACAAAGATTTTTTAATCACAAATTCCTTCGATGGAACAAGAGTTCCCGTCAGTAGTATCCTCGTCCTTTTCTACTTCATTGAGTGCATTCGAAATAATTGTTTCCAACTCTCCCTCGCTCCGATAACCTGAAAAGATCGTGTTATTTCCAATCAGGAAATGAGGGACTCCCCGAACACCTATCTTCTTAGATAGTTCAATATCCTGAATTACCTTATCGCTAAAGTCATTACTTTCGAGAACTTCTTTGGCCGAGTTTGAATCAAGTCCGATTTTTTGACAAAGATCCAAGATATTTTTCTTCACTGAAAGATCATTTCCCCGACAAAAGTAAGCATCGAATAAAGCCTCCTCTAGCTCAAAAGATTTTTCCATCGTTTTTGCCCAGTGCAATAGTCTATGGGCGTCACATGTATTGTAAATCAATATTTCTTCAAATTGAAAATTAATTCCCAAGGATTTCCCTACAGGGTCAAGTCGATCACACATCTGTTTTACAGCGAATTCGCCATAACCTTTTACCTCTGCTAAATGTTTCAATGAACTCATGGATTTTCCCTTCGGAAAGTTGGGATCAAGTTGAAAACTTCTCAAAACAATTTCTACTTTATCTTCAACTTGAAGTTTCTGAATAGCATACTTTAATTGCCGCATCCCAATATAGCACGATGGACATACCACATCGCTCCAAATTTGAATTGTTAGTTTATACATCTATCTTTCTTTTTGAATTAATTTATCAAGGTAATTCTTCAATTCCGAATTGGAAGGTCTTATTTCATCAGAATTTACAACTTTCCCATCCCGATCGATTAAAATGAAACGGGGAATTGCCCCAACATCATAAAATTGAACAAACTCACTGTCTGCCCCTGTGTACAAATGCGCGCCGTCTAGCTTATTTTTATTCAGGTACTTTGTCCAAGTATCAAATTCTTTGTCAATGCTTATAGATAAAATAACCAAATCTTCCTCTGAATATTCTTTTGCTAGTTTTGTGAGAAATGGATATTCCTCTTTACACGGCTGGCACCATGTAGCCCAAACATCAATGTAAATATACTTGCCCTTATAAAGGGACAGATTGATCGACTTGCCTCTTGCATCTCGCAGTGTGAAAGCTAATCCATTCGAGCCAATTAGTTCTTTTTTGTAAATATATTTTTTATTTTTTCCCCTTAAAATATCTGTAAATTTAGTGAACTGCTCCGAACTATATTCGACAATTGAATCAGGCTTACTGACCTTTTCTGCACGATGTTGGATACTTTTTTGAGCTAAATTGATTGAAGATTCAAGTATTACAGTATCCAGTCCATCTAAAATACTCTTGGACAATTTATCCTGTTGAAAACTGATGAAGGATAAGTAGTTGTTAGCTTCGCGATATTCTCCTATGTAGCTCCTTGATTCGAATGGGTGATCTGTATTTATCTGCATTGTTATTGCCTTTTTATCTGAAGCGATAAATTCACCAAAGCTCGCCTGTTTACCTTCAGTAAAGGTATACATTTGTAGAATTTTTGACTGATCGATTTTCAGTGTGTCAGAATCAATGTCACTTTGTGAAAATCTCAAGGTGGATATGACTTCCCAGGCATTCGACTTATCATATAAAATAATACTATCCAGCTGGCTTTTTCCTGTTAGTTCAACTTTAAAGAGAGGGACATCTTCTTGTTCTTGCACTTCTTGATTACTTTCACATGCGATGAACATTACTATCATCGGTAGAACCATCATTCTTTTACACATCAGCATTCTTTTTTATGCCCCCTGTTCAGAGAGAACGGTTTGACTCAAACATTCCTTTTTTCACTAACAACTTTCCCGAGTACAATCCCCGTAACAATGACCGAATAAAAGTTGCCTGCTAAGCCAATTAAGACAGTGAGGTTTTTGGCAATATTTGAGATCGGAACAATATCCCCATATCCAATTGTAAGCGTAGTAATAAAACTGAAGTATCGAATATTATGATATTTCACAACTCCTTCTCCCAGGTTCGAAAAAGAATTAGGGGAAAACAATTCTATCGATAGAAAAATAAAACTTCCAATTGTACTCAGCATTATGAATCCCGAAAAAACGGCCGAGATAAGCTCCCTACCAACTATTTTTGAAGCATATATTTTGTGATATACCTTTGTTGAAATCAGAATAAAATACATGATATAAGCAAATCCTACAGTAGATTTTATCTCACCCTTTGGATCTGGAATAAGGTAAAACTGCACAATCAAGAACAATAAGAATAGTGCCAGCGTGATTGTCCACATTTTCTTTTCAGAGAAAATGATTAGACTAACGACCACATTTTGCATCAGGAAAACCGGCACAAAATCAGCTATAAGTATTTTGGGTACAATTAGATGTCCGAAAAGTAGCACCAAAAGACTTCCAAGAAGTATTGAATGCTGGTTATTTTCGAATATAGATCTGAGCTTACTCATTTTTCTTGATTTTGAAGAAAATCTTGAACATTACAGGGACAAATATTAAGGTGATTACCGTGGCAAAGAGTAGCCCAAAAATGATCCCAATGGCCATCGGTTGCCACATTGCCCCTCCACCAATCCACAGTGGAATCAATCCTAGTGAAGTAGTAAAAGTTGTAAGTAAAATAGGGCGAAAACGTTCATTGCAGGCGTACATAACAGAATCCAGCTTTGATCGATTCTCTTCCTTCAGCTCTGTTTCTATTCTGTCAATAAGTACAATGGCATTGTTAATGACAATACCCGCTAGAGAGATCACACCAAGAAACGCTGTGAAACTAAAATTGGATCTTGTGACGAGCAGACCTGCAACAATTCCAATTATTCCTAAAGGAATGGTTGACATGACGATGGTGGTTTTACGCATCGAGTTAAATTGAATGATTAACAAAAGAATAATGATAAAGAATGCAATCGGCAATTTATCTGCTATCGCCCCCATGGCATCAGAGCTAGATTCAGACTCACCTCCGAATTCATAGGTATATTCATCTCCCCATTTATCTGATTGCTTCTCAAGCCAACTAGAGAGGGGGGCAGTTACTTCTCCAGCGGTGTATCCATCTTTGAGTGAGCAAACAACGGTTATCGTCCGATTCATGTCACGCCGAAGGATACGTGCATACTGCCAGTCAGGTTGTATACTCGCAATTTGAGTGAGTGGAGCACTCCTTCCGGAATTTTGACCGAAAACAGTAATTGACTCTAGGTTACTGAACGAGAGTTCATCATTACCTTTCGATTGCATTATAATAGGAATGGTATTGTCGCCTTCGCGAAAATCTCCAACATTTTGTCCCGATAAAGAAGTATTGAGAGAAACAGCAACATCCTGATTTGAAAGTCCTGACTGACTCAATTTATTTTGGTCAATATTAACCACGAACTTTTTAATCTTTGGTCCCCAATCGTCATCTACATTTTTAGATCCAGGGGTTTGTCTCAATTTTGATTTGATGGCATTCATCTTGGAATATAATTCTGAGATGTCTGGCCCTGAAACACGCACGGCAACAGGGGTAGAAGCTCCACCTCCAGAACCTAGGCGACTTATACTAGCGTCTACATCGGGTAAATGTTCTAGACAGAATTTTTCGAGGGAATCAATGACTAATTGATTCTCCTCGCCAGAAGATGTGTTAATTAATAAATGTGCATATCCGGAATTTGCCTCTTGTTGAGCATATCCGGCATCATATGAAGTCGGTCCTTGGCCTATGAATGAGGACCAATCTTTAATACCTTTCGTTCTTTTCTTATTCGTTAGAAGTTGTTGCTTGATATATTTTTCCACCTTTTCCACCTGTTCACGCGTGGTCTCGATACTCGTCCCCAACGGCAGGTTGATATCCATTGTAACAAGATTACGTTCACTATCAGGCATGAACACAAAAGGGAGCTTACCAAATCCTACCAGTGAAAGGATAAAAAGAAGGAAAATAGTTACGAGCGTAATGGCAGGATGACGTAAGCTTATTTGCAAGAACCGTTTGTAGTACACGCCAAGTTTATCAAAGATACTTTGCTTTTGTGTTTTTGATTTTTTGACTCTGATCATTGCGACTGCCAGCAAAGGGACAATAGTGAGAGCCATTAGCCAAGAAGAAATGAGCGCAATTGTTATCACAACAAATAATTGCCCCATAATTTCCCCCATTACGGACTCTGCTAAGAAAAATGCTAGAAATGCAGCTGATGTTGTTAAAGAGGAAATGAGTAATGGAATCATTAATTCTTGGCTCGAAGAAATGGCAGCGTTTATAGCTGACATTTTATTTTCCATTTTGACCATCATAGATTCAGCCATAACAATGGCGTTATCCACAAGCATTCCTAAGGCCATAATTAGTGCAGCCAGTGATACTTGGTTCAATCCAACATTTAAGATACCCATGGTCATTAATGTGCAGAGTATTGCTGCTGGAATCAATGAAGCCACAACGAGACCCGTGCGGATTCCCAAAAACATAAACATCACTAGTAGAACGATGATAATACTCTGTACTACGTTGGAAACAAAACTATTGATGTTGAGGGCAACGTCCTCATCTTGGGAAGCAATTCTTTTAGCATCGAGACCAACAGGTAGTGTCTGATTGTAGGAGGCAAGGACACGATCAACATCTTCTCCAAGTTTCGTGATGTTCGCTCCATCCTTTAACGATATTGAAACTGAAACACCTGGTTTTCCGTTGATTTTTACAATGCTCTCTTTAGGATTAATATAGTCTCTTTTTATGGTAGTAATATCAACGAGCTTTACACTTTCTCTACCATTTGAAAGCGGGATAATTAGGTTTTCCAAATCTGCCAAACTTTCCAGATTACCCGTAGGCTCCATGATAATTCTTTCATCTCCCAATTTAATCTCTCCTGCAGGAATAATGATATTTGTACTCGATAAAATATTTTTAAGTTGCTGTCCGGAAATACCATAGTTGGATAGCTCAGCGTCGTTAAACTCTATGAAAATTCGTTCTTCGATTTCGCCTGAAATTTCAACCTTCGAAGCATCATCCAAAGCCATTAATCTATCTCGTAATTTACCCGCATAGTCGACGGTTTCAGTATTATCGAAACCATCTGATTCCAATCCAATCATGATCCCATAAACAACACCGACATCTTCATCTTTGACATCTGGTCCATAAATTCCTGAAGGTAGGTCGGCACGAATGTTGTCAATTTTGCGACGTAGTTTATCCCATATAGCTTGAAGTTCACCTTGTGATACATTGTCCTTTAAAGCCACAGAAACTACGGATAAGCCTGTCCGTGATTGACTGGTTATAACATCCACTTCTGGTATTTCTTGAGCGACCGTTTCAATTTTTTCAGAAATTAGCGATTCTACACGCTCAGGTCCGGCACCAGGAAAGACTGTCACAACTGACGCTACACGAATTGTGTATGGAGGCATACTGTCTCGAGACAAGGCATTGTAAAGTATGAGTCCTGCAAACAGAATAAGTATAATTACCGTGTAAGTTACACGATCTTTGGTTAATGCGATCTTAGTTAAGTTCATTGGATTAGTTTAACAATTTCACATTCATACCATCGTACAAGGTTCTCAGCCCTGCAATAGCAATTAGATCTCCTTTATTCAACCCTTTAATGACTACAAATCCTCCTGTTTTGAGCTCTCCTAGTTTGACATGTACCTTATGGACTCCATACGACTCTTTTTTGTTTTTCTTCAGTACGAATACAAAATCACCGTCAGCATCGTTACCAACACCTTTAACTGGAACTAATAGTTGGGAAGAAGATGACTTTGAACTCTCGAATTCAAATAATACTTCAGCAGGCATTCCTGGTCGGAGGTCTGGAGTAGGATTAATCAATTTAACTATAACGGAGTAGGTTAAAGAGCCTCCTGTAGAGAATGCTACCTCAGTTATTAATCCTTCTACAGAGGAATTATTAATGTTTACTTCAACAGATTTCCCTTCTTGAATTTTTGAGATATATGATTCAGGAACACCAACAGTGATCTCTAAATCATCACCTTCTGAGTTCATAATAAAAATTGGACTACCTGCCTGCGCCACCTCATTAACATCAGCATTCACCTGTGTAATAATTCCATCCATCGGGGCTTTAATAATGGCATACTCGAATTGAGAAGATTGAATGTTCATAGATTTGACAGCATTCTCATAATTTGCCTGAGCGCTAGAATAATTATTCTTGGCCTGCTCATAGTCTGCCAGTGATGCACTGTTCGATTGATAGAGTTCCTTAATTCGGTCCAAATTTGACTTGCTAAGGTCCAATTGGGATTTAGCACTGCGCGCAGATGCCTTCGCTTTGTCATATGAAAGCGAAATGTCTTTTTGATCTAGCCGAGCAAGTACCTGACCTTTTCGAACTTTTTCTCCATTTTTCGCATCAAGTAAAACAATTAATCCATTCGATCGAAAACTGAGTCTGGTTTCAGAACCTGATTTGGATATCCCATTAAATGTTTTGGTTCCTGTACCAAGGTTGTTTCCAATTGACACATGTTTAACTGGTTTAATAGGATCTTTTTTCACCTTATCAGTATCACCGCAAGCCGATAAGGAAAAGAGTGCAATGATTAATGCTGCTTTATTTAACTTCATCATTTGTAGTTTTGTTTAAATTCTTCGAATCGCTGTTGAAAATCAGATTTCTCACTAGTCGACATTAGAAGGCTGTAAGATCCAACGGAATTTTCGAGTGTTAGAAATTGAACCATATAATCAAAGACCGAAAGAGAGTAGGTTTGCTTTGCATTGATCATAGATAGTTGGGCATCAATTAACTGAGTAATGTTGACCGTTCCCATTTGGTAATTTTGTTGCACTATTTGGTAGTTCTTTTCTGCGTTAATAGCCACATTTTCAGAGTTTTTTATCTGTGTTTTACTTGTTAGCACATTAATCGCATTGGTTGTTACGTTCAGCTCGAGGCCTACGTCTAGATTTTTAATTTGATATTCCAATTGTTCTTGTTGAATTTTGCTTCTATTCAAATTTATCTTTCGTTGATATCGATCGAACAATGGATATGAAACAATTACTCCAGCATTCCAGGTGGTGTTAAAGAAGGATTGGCCGGGTAATGGCTCTGACCCTAGACCTCCTCTGAAAAAATTTTGATCAATTTGACCAGATAACGCAATTGTGGGTGTATAGAATAAGCGTTTGTTCAGAATGACTTGCCTTTCCACAGCTGTCAGGTTTGCTAGTAGCTGTTTTTTAGCTGGATAATTCGTTTTGGCCTCATCAATTAGGAATGCGGTCAATAAATTAAACGACTCAGGAGATGATATTGAGCGCGACAAATTGCTCTCAGAGAACAAACGAAAAACTTCATCATCCAACGTAGCGTCAAGAATGTCGAATTCGCCTTGAATGGAATTATTTAAAAGAGCGTTAAGTTGTAGTTTTGCCACAATTAATTGTGCTTCAGCTTCAATGAGTGCTTGCTTTGCCTTAACCACTTCGCTTTGCCATCGGTACACATCAGCATTATTTTGAAGCCCCGTTCTAAATCGGACTTCGGCCAGCTCTAGATTAGTGTCAAAAGCACCAAGATTTTCTTTACGAATGGCAACATTGGTTTTAGCTTGAAGGATGCCAAAATAGGCTTGAAAACAACGAATTGTTTGATCTAGAATTTCTTGCTCAGAAGCCTGATTCTGTGCTTCCAAAAGAATTTTTTGAATTTTAATTTGTGCTAAGGCAGCTTCCGAATAGATCAATTGTTGAGCTCTTCCCGTTCCAAAAATAGAACGCTGGGCCTGACCAATAAGTGGATTGGGGCGGTACTCATCAATTACCATTCCTGTGAGGTCAATATTGACTGATGGTAGGAACTGACTTTTTGCAAAAGAAATGTCATTTTCGCTCAGCTCGATATCTTTTAATACAACTTTAATATCGAGGTTTTCTTCTAGTGATTTTCGGATGATTTGTTCGATTGAAAAGGTTGGTAAAGAAGAAGGTTTTGAGCGGATGAGTTTTGATGTAAACATCGTTTGGAAATCAGGGCTGTATCCAATTTTCTCAGCGGTATTCATGTTTAATAAAATATCGCTTTTCTTGAGTGTTTGTACATTAAATTCCGCTAAGTCCATACCTTGAAGTGCATCATCTACCATGATAGCCATCTTTCGAATGATATAGTCCAATTGTGTGCGTTCAGAAAGTGAAAGGAGTGCTCCAGTGTACACGTAATCACTATTCATTGATATCGTTGGAATTGATCTTTCATTGATTTGTTGGAAAATTTCTACAGCTTGTTTCTTATTCCATTCATAAGGAACAGCAACATATATGGCGTCGGTGCTTGAGGAAATAGTAGCAATGGATGATGCGATATCGCCGACATCAATTTTCGTAATATTAATCTTGCAATCAAGCGCTGTCTCGAGCAACTCAAGACGAGATTTCAAAAGTTCTTGATCAAGTGATTTACTCGTTCGACTATCAAAAAGCATATTGAGGTTCTCGAACTGAAATTTTTCTTTAAATGTCGTTAGTTGGTCTTGTACGTCTTGGCCTGTAAGCACGTAAGAGAAATTTTGTGTTCCTGATGTCTTTTGATCTGTAATTGGAATATTTTGTATTTCAGGATGAAAAACACCAACGCCTATTGTTGGAACTTTAAATAGATCGCCCCGTTGCCAACCTTGTAAGCTGTTTGCACCAATGGCGATTATCAGGTCACAGCGATTAGCCAATGATTCATAATTTGTAGCGGCTTGAGCAGGGTTCCAATTCGCACTCATCCAATTACTGGAATCTACATTCAGTTTAAACTTAATCCCAACAGTTTTTTTTATTTCATCAACGATTAATTGATTCAGCGATGAAAATCGAGCGTCATTAGCTTCAAAATCAGAAATTATGCCAATTGATATTGGCTTTTGAGTGTTACCCCAGAAGGGACACAGTCCAATTAATATAAATAGGAGTAAGAAGAGTTTTTTCATTTTGTTTTTCGTTTGGCAAAAAATAAGCATTCTATTTGAATTGTTTAAAGCTCAAACGAATCATCTTTTGTTCTGAAGCTATGAAAAGTTAATATCAAATAAATGAGAATTTTTTATTTGTTTTTTGATGAGAGTTATGGAGTATTTAGTTTATCAAGAATTAATAATCAAACGAAGCATAAACCCGTATGCCTTTTAGCTGATGTTACCAACTTGCCGTCAACAATAGAACTGATGTAAACTATCAAAAAAGGGAAACTTCTCAGCTTCCCTTTCATCAGTCTCTATTATTAATGGTTACTTCCCAACTAAAAACTCATCCAGTTCTTTTTGTGTGCTATTAAAAGTTAATAACCCTCTGAATTCGTAGAATCTATTTTGTTGGTATGAATAGTCATACATATATTTGATCATTTCAAGTTTATCGACATCCATACTGAATATTGGTGTAATCGCTTTCATTTGTTCAATCGTGAAACACTTCTTTTGTATGTATTTCTTTGCCATTTCCATCTGATCGTCAGCGAAGGTTTGATCATCAATGCTCGTTAAGATGCTTTTGAATTCACTTTCACCTGTGACACATACCGAATTTGCGTTAGCCAATTCTTGTTTTATTCGATTTGCCTCTTCAATTTTGATATATGGCATTTGTTCTTCAGGGAAGATGGCACTTGCTTGTTGGTATACCGAAATAGCATCATCAAACTTGTTCGATGAAACAAATATTTCCCCTTTTTGCATCAGAAAATCATATTGACTCCGTTTTTGATTTTCTTCCTCTACCATACCCGAGAGTTCCGTTTTCCAGTTATTTGCTTCTTTTATACGCAAATAGACAGATTCGTCACCAGGCTTTAATGCCATTGCTTGTTCATACATTGTAATGGCATCATCTACTTGATTCGCAGAGAGAAATACATCACCGTTATGAATTAATGCGTCAAATTGAGAATTAAGCTGACTCTCAGCTTCTAGAATAGCCGAAAGCTCCTGTTTAATTGCTTCAACATGATCGATTTTTGCAATTGCTCCTTGGTCTGATGGCTTAATTTCAAGAGCCTGTTGATAGATAAGAATAGCATCATCAAACTGATTTTCAGAGAGGAGTAGATCACCCTTCTGAATCAATAAATCATATATTGCGCTGTTATCTTGTTCAACATTCAGTTGATAGTTCGTTTCCAATGCTGTCAATTGTTGTTTCTCTTGCGTGTTATGATATAACTTGATAGCCCAAGAAAACTTTGTAAAGGCATCGTAGATATTGAAGAAATTATCTTTATCAATGATATTTGGATAAGCCGCTACACCAAGTTCATATTTTTTCTGATCACTATACAGGTAATGACATGCATCTTGCAATTGAATGGTTGTTGCGCGCTCCGTCAAGAAGTAATTCATGGCATAGTTGAAGCGGGTTAATTCGTTATTTGTTGATTGAATGGAGGCCATGCAATTTCTGAATTTGTCAGTTGCTGACCATTGATTGTTCTGTGCTGAGGCATTTTGAAATACAGAAAGTACAATCAACACCATTAAGATGGTAAAGTTTTTTTTCATAATTGTTTTTTTAAAATTCTTGGAGCTTAATTCAAATACTATGCCGTTTTGATAATTAGTTGATATTCATAACGTTTAGTATAAACGGTCGTTTTAATGCTGTTTATACATTGTTTTTTGCATCAAAAAAGCCCCTAATTGCTAAAAGACTTATCTGAAATTTATTCTTTGAGCCTCATCACTCGCTTGCGTGTTCCATCACTATATATGAAAATAAGCGGTGTATTAGGTTTGAATTCTGTTTCTCGACCCATAAAGTCTACAATCATAATTAGCTCATTTTCATTTTGATGTAGTTCTTCAATTCCAGTATAATCCACCAAGAAACAAGCAGAGGTATCTACACACCCATTTAAAGTAATTTCAACAGCATAATTCCCTGTAAATGCAGGAGTGTAAGATTGGTTTATTTCTCCATTAATTATTACATAGTTATTATCACAATCTAACCATTGGTATGAAGCTCCAGCTACATCAGCTGTAAGCAGAGGTCCATTTTCAGTAACTGAATCAATGCTTTGAGAATTGAATAAATTTGCAATTTCACATTCTGCTAACGCGCGATTCCAGATTCCAATATCATCCAGATCTCCTGTAAAATATTCACCATTCCAACTTCCAAGTCTTCCTATACTTGGATAATACGTTCCATTTGTCTGAATATCGGCAATAGTGGCTGTTGTTTCCGTATGAATCAGGTTTCCATCTAAGTATATTAATAGTGAATTCGAACTTCTGACCATTGCTGTATGATGCCAGATTCCGGTTGTAGTCGGATTTGATGTTATTGGGTAGTATGCAACTCCTGTTCCCTTGCAAAGAAATTCTAATTCTAAGGTATTCACTCTCATACCCCAAAGACTCGAAGGGTTGAGTCCATTATCAAAACGAATAATATTATCATTAGTTCCATCAAGTGATAAAAACCATCCAGCTAATGTAAAATCCCCTAATCCAAAATCCCATAAAGTGGAGTAAGGTAACTCTATATAATCGCTTGTACCGTTGAATGCGTAGGCACTGTTTGAGTTGCCTAAATGGTCAGTGGTTAGTAACGCACCATTTACAGTACCATCATTTATATTTCCGCTTTCATCATTAGCATTTCCATTAAAGGGCCACCAGCCTATAAGACCGTTTGTTGGTACATAAGAAGGAACTTGTCCAAAAGCACTCAAACCAAAAAAAAGTGCCCCAAAAAGTAGTAGCTTTATCATAGTGTTAAGTTTTCAAAAGCTAAGATAAAAATTCTGTATATAATTGCACATAACGTTTACGCTAAAAAGCGTTTCTTGCATCAGCAAGATATGATTTGGCGGTTTTACGGGTGGCAGCTATTGGAGTTCTACGGAGTACTATTTTGATGATGCGTGGCTACAGAATGTCGGCAATGGTATCCAGTACGTCGCCAATAAAACCTCTACTATGTTTGCGCTGTTCGTTCGGTCAGGGCTTTTTAACTATTTATCCATTTAACTATTTTTATAGTGGGTGGTTTATCGCGTAGCGGTCAATTTATGACCAACTATGTCTTTAAAAAAGACCTTTTCAGCTTAGGACTGGGTTACAAATCTGGAGGCAGCTTATTATTGGGTGCTAGTTGTGAACTTAAGGGTATTAGACTTGGATACAATTATAGCACCGTTGGAAACAGGCTTCTTACGATTTCTGAACTCTTTCTCTATCAATGGTGAGAATTTGTATACCCATCGTTGAATGGAGGCAGGGTCAACTTTAATCCCTCGGATAGACAGTAGCTCTTCTACATCTCGATAGCTAAGACTAAAAGGCAGTTTGAAATAAACGGCTTGTAGGATTACAGTTTTTGGGAAACAGTGATGCTTAAACATAGTTGTTGGTTTGTCCAAAACCATTAATTTTCTGAAACACCATCTTAGGTGCGACAGAACCAGGATAACCAGTACTTCATGATACTTCTATTCTAAAAGGTTTACAATCATTGATTATTTCGCTGGAGTGGTTCGTCAGTAGAGTTCCCTGCTGTGCCGAACAAGTAACTCTTTCTAAACAATTATCCGTAAAAGCTACTACCAACGGGATAAGCTGACTTTTAAGAAACATACGAAAGCAATATTTCGGATAAAAAATACTACAAACACGGTAGCCGTTTAAGCTTTTACAACCCTTTTTTAGAAGTGATTTGCAGTTGGGCAATCCATTCTAAGTACCACTTTTCGAATTCTGAAGCAGATTGTTTGTTGATGAGTTTAAGCGGCAGAAACGTTTTGGATTGATCACTTTGTTCAAGTGCGGCAGAAACATCTTTAGCGAATTGACAGAATTTCAAGTAATCTGTTGAACCGAACCCAACAACTGCATGATTGAATTTCTTTTTCTGTTGAATTTCACCGAATCGTTGGATAAATTCTTTGGAATTGGTAGGTGCTTCTCCGTCTCCATAAGTAGAAGTCATAATGATCAATTGTTCCATTCGGTAGTAGGATTCGTAGCTGCTTAAATCATCAACGAATACTTTGTACCCACACTGAATCAATTGTTTTTGGAACTCCTTTGCAAATCGAAATGTTGCTCCACCTTGCGATCCAACGAGAATAATGATACGGCTTTTATCGGCTTTATATGGATTCTCTTTTTTGCCTTGCAATCGTTTGTAGGTCATTTTGAATCCTGAAAAAATAAAAAATAGAATACTTAGAGAGGCGAGACACAAAACAATCGACCACAGAATGCTTCCTTTTCCAGTATGGAGATTGTACGTAAATGTCTCCCAAAGGGTGGTATTGTCAATGGGTTCACTACTCAGTATTTGACCATTGAATTGATTCACAATAATGTCTTTTTCCAATAATTTCAATTGGAAATAATCTTCTTTGTCTCGTGAAAACGGAAATTGAACGGACTGAATATTCGAGAGTTTCAGGGTTTGAAAAAGTTCAAAATTTTCCTTCATCAGAACAGGAGAGTCAGTGAAAGAGATTTCACTCATGTTGTGTTTAATCTCACCTTTATCAGGCAGCAAACCAAAACGGGCCATGGACAAGTAAGAGCCTGTAATTGAAATAATGACTATGATAACCAGTGAAAAACGTCCCAACCAAATGTGCCAATATTGGTAAAAATTATCGCGCGTAATGCGCTTGAAGAAATGTTTAATTCCGAGCTGTCGTTTGATGATTAAAACCGTTCCTGAAATTGCAATTAGCAAAAGAAGGAATGCGGTAATTCCAATAATCAACCGACCGATCTCTTCCAAAAATAATGAACGATGTAGCGTTCGAGCAAAAGTGAAAAGTTCCGATCTCTCTTCGATTTCTGCCAATTTCATTCCTGTTTTAGGGTTGGCATAGAAGGTTTCAAAATTACCTTCATTCGTAATAACGGATAGTTGTAAAAATTCGTTTTCCTCAATTTTAATTTCAAACACCTCGTCATAACGCTTTTCCAATTGAACAATTAAATCACTCAAGGAGTTTTCGTCAGCACGATCGATATGACATTCGCTTAATCCATTCTGAATAGGTTCAAACGACAAAATTACCCCTGTAATAGAGGTAATCAGCAAGAACAAAAAAGAAAATATGGCAAGAATTAAATGAATTCTTTGCCAAAATGATTGTATCATACTTAATTATTGAGGAAGCATACGCACATATCGGATGAAGCCTTTCCCATTGTACTTCTTTTGGAGATTTGCCGTAGTTAATGAAAACTCAACATCCTGTTTGTGGTAGTTTTTTGCTTCAACGGCGCTTTCAAAGCGCAATTTGTATCCTTTATTGATTGTTGTAGCATCAATTTGAAGAACAACCATTGAGCGCTCTCCTCCACTAATCGTACTTCCTGTGATTCCATCTAATTTCGTTCTTTTCTTTCCGTAAAATTTCCACCAATTAGTCATTTCATAGTACCATTCACTATCATCACCCTGAACATAGACTGTTTTTTCATATTGCCCTTTTGGATTAATCAAGGATACCACTATATATGCGCCTTCTCCCTCATAATTCGTCATTTGGATTAAGCATTTGTATTTCTTGTAACTTGAACTAGCAAACGACGATGCCATTAATAGACCTGTGAAAAGAAATAGGTAACAAATAATGCGTTTCATGCGTGTTATTTTAAAAAGGTTAAATCAATATTTGCAGATTGAAGCGCTTCATTTTCATTCGCTAAGTCAAAAGCACTTTCTTCAAAGTCTGTTAAGCTGTTCTTGTCTGCTCCCGCGGTAATGAGTATTTTCAAGAGTTCTTCATCTTTCGCTTTCATGCAAGCTATGTGCAATGCTGTATTACCTTCGGAAGTTTTCGCGTTGATGTCTAAATCAAATGTAAGTGCCTCATTTACCACAGCAATGTCGTTTCTCTTAACGGCTATATGAAGTGCGTTTTCTCCCCGTCCATTCACAATTTCTTTATTGACACTTTTTTGAGAAAAAAAGTGGATAATTTCTATTGAGTTGCTCTCAATAGCGATTAGAAAGGGAGTGTTTCCTTCAGAATCTTTTAAGTTCAGGTCGCTCGCTTTACTGAAGAAAAAATCGAAGACTTCGGTATCATTACATCGACTCGCTAAATGATGCAGTGCTGTCATTCCTTGATCATCTTTAGTAGCGGTTGACAATCCAGCTTCTACTAAATATCGGTAGACTTCAACGGAATTCTTGACACTTCGTGCTCCTTTAATTGCAAAAATCAAAGCGGCATCATTGTTCGCTCTTGGATCAAGCCATCGTTCTAGGGCAAGATTCATTAATAACTGATTCCCTGTTCTCGCTGCATACACGAAGGCATTATTTCCGTGTTTATCTTTTTGATCAAATGACAAGCCTTTGTCTTCAAAATACCGAACCATTTCTAAGGACTTCAAATACGGAGTAATCAGTAACAAAGGCGTTGCACCATCTTTATCAAGTTCCTCGTTCAATCTTACACCGTTCTTAATGCACAAGTTGTACAAATCAACATCAATCTGCCCCGTAGTAGCAGCAAAATTGACAAGTGAAAAACCGTGATCATCAATGAGATCTGTTTTTGCTCCTTTGGCGATCAATTGAGTCATTAATTCTATGTTGCCACGATAAGCTGCCCAAAAAATAGGCGTACGTCCATCATGCGAACGTTTGTTTACATCATTTCCTTCTTGCTCCAACAAGAACCAAACAGTACTATTCGGAACCTTCTCAATGATTGCCCACGTAACTGCATCAAACTTATGTTGATTGAACTCAGCAGGATCGACCCCACTTTTAATTCTGGACTTGACGTCCTCAATAGTTGGATTTTCTTTCCAATAAGATCGCTCAAGAAAAATATTTTCACTTTGTCCGAAAGAAGACATTACCAAAAACAAGCTTAAAAGAACAAGGTTGAATCTTATCATTATTTCCAATATTTACTTGACAAAGGATTTAATGGTTTTTGCGATTTTCTTTGGCTTCGTCGCTGCGATATTCATAGAAAACAACATTTCGTACAAGTGCTTTCCGCCTACTTTATTTTCTAATTCGAGCGTCTTTCCTTTTCCATAAACTGCGGACCAAGCTGTTCTTGCTTCTGCCCAAAAGTTTGCATTGTCCTTCCACCAGTCTTGCGCTGCCTTGCACTTTGAATCATCTACTCGAACATACGTGTTGTACCCTTTTTCTTGAGCAACTAAAATATCTTTTTCATCTTCTTCACGGATTATTTTATCATTATCCTGATCATGCACCCATCCACCATCAATTATTTCGTGTCGATTTCTTCTGACCGTAACATTGTAATCGCTGCGCTGCGTGTATTCTCTTCTTGGAAGTGGAGCATCCGTTGTATTTTCCCAATAACTTCTTCCATCCACATGTACCCAAGATGAAGAACCCTCATATCTTGGGCTATCATCAACTTGATATACCTTTTGCGTCCATTGTCCAACTACATCTTCCTCTGATTTTTCTTGATAAAGCCACTGGTTGTCTCCGTTGAACATATAAAAGCTGGTGTTCTCATACATCCAATCTTGTCGCCAATGTTTAATAATCATCGGTTCGCTCGGATCACCTACTATGAGTAGATGTTGAATGATAACTTTACCTTCAGAATCGTCGACCAATGTTGCCCATTCTAACGCTCCCGTTCGTTTGTTTTTTGAGGGTACGTATGTCGAATCTTTGGAATACGAGAATGTTTCTGAAAAGTTGAATCCAACTTCATAACATCCACACATACTTTTGATCGCTGCTTTATCTTTTTCCAGTTTAGTTTCTTGCCCAATTACTGATCCGATTAACCCAAATACAAGTAAAAAACTCACCATTTCTTTTTCCATTATTCTGCTCTTTATGTCATTTCTATGACAAACGTACTAGTACATTTTAGAAATTCACCACTTTATTTAGAATAAATCCAAATAAGAGTAAAAAATACCGTAAACACGGTATTCGAAAAACACCAACACTTCTAAACTCCCATCAATAAAGGGTTTGGCTTAAAATACCATTTAGCTGGTGTTGGTCGAAATCATTCCATAATGTAGCCTTGAATCGAGTAAAACAGACATAAATGATACCTAATACGCAAAAAACTTCGCCTTTAGCATTCGATAATTTCGATGCTACTTCAATAAGCTTTGATCACATGCAGAGAGATGAAATCATCTTGTACTTGAAGTACTCTTATCAGAACTATCAATGCACATTGATTCCGCAAATTGAACAAGGTTTTTTCTCGAAGATAAGAATAGAGGTGTTAACAAAAAAGTTAGCTTTTGAAGCATAAACCCGCATTGGGTGTAGGTTATGTTAGTGGTGCTAAGTAGTCATTTTATTGTTCTAATAATTTTCATAGTAACTTTTTGCGATTTCTATTTGTTCTACTTTCAAAATCCATCTTATGAAAAGTCACATAATTATTCTTAGTTTTTGTATCAGTAGTCTTTCGTTTGCTCAGGACGATATGTTCGCCAGTGAAGGCAGTGGAACTTTTCAAAATAACCCAGCATCATTTGGTAACCAAGAGATTTGGTCAGTGAATACTTTCGGGAATATTAGATTCACAGAGTATTATGGCGCGCCGAGTTCCTTCAATATCAATGCGGGAGGTCTAATTACTATTTCAGAAAACAGAAAACATCAGTTAATTGTTGGCGGTTCTCATTCTTATAACCGGAGCTATTTAGTGAGTGATATAACAAGTAGGCTTTCTTTAGGTTACCGATTGAAATGGAATGAAAATTCAAGTGTCTCCATTGCATTAGCTCCTGGAATTTCGGACATGTAATACAAATTATACCATATTAGTGCTTCTCCGAGTGGTAATGAAATCTATTTTACAGAGGAGAATCATGGTAGACAATTTGATATGAGTGTTGGTGCAATGTTTAATTGGAAAACACTTTATACAGGGGTTTCAATTACTCATTTGAACCGCCCAAATGTTGGCGCGATTCCAAAAGAGCTGCCTCCGACAATTAATGCTCAGGTGGGTTACAAAATACCTGTATCCGATCATTTTGTTTTTCCGATTGCTCAGGTGCAATATGTGGATGGCTTTTCGAGCTATCAATTTATGACCAACTATGTCTTTAAAAAAGACCTTTTCAGCTTAGGACTGGGTTACAAATCTGGAGGTAGCTTATTATTGGGTGCTAGATGTGAACTTAAGGGTATTAGACTTGGATACAATTATAGCACCGTTGGAAACAGGCTGTCGAGTAATAGTAGCGGAACTCACGAATTACGGTTGAGTTATGTTGTGAGATCGAAAAAAGACAAACAATAATGTGATTACCACTAACGTGTTTATATATGGTTTGTTGCGTGTT
>DKPV01000054.1:0-9118 GCA_002471375.1 Flavobacteriales bacterium UBA7325 | reverse complement strand
CAGTTTAGTAAATAATTACAGCCAAAGAAAAATCGCGAGGACTTTCGCAATTAGGCTATAACAAGCAATTGATTTTATACGTTGTTAGGTAAAGTATTTTTTTCATATTTATTATGAATTGTTATTATTGCTAATCCAAAAAGAACAGCTACTACAATTAAAATTGTACTTATTAATCCGCTTACTCCGAATGACATACGGATTAAAATCGTTGAAACCACAAATCCAGAATTTCTAATTATTTTGTGAAATTTATCTGTGTAAAAGAAGGAAATTAACAAAAGAACGACATCCACTAATATCAGAACGGTAAAAAATTCGTCAAAGAATAGATTATTAATTTTTTCAAAACTGGGTAAGTTATTTGAAGTAAATGAGATGTCAGAAGTCCAACTAAAAAGTGTAATTAAAGCCATTGTAAAAAATATCGGAACTAAAACAATCGCAATTATCTTCTTTCTATGAATGAATCTTTCAATTTTTAGTTGATTTACATCTGGTATTTTCGATGTCCTAGCTCCTTGTTTTACAAACTTATAAATCAAATAGAAAAGAATGATTGATGCCAAAATATCATAGGTGAATTGTAAATCTCCTTTTATTTTAAACCAATCTGATGACAGTTCAAGAGCAGATAAATCCTTAAATAATTTTCGAATAATAATAAGTGTTATTATTTCGTACTGTTTGGTTATATAGCTCGTAAATGACTTGGGTAAGTAATAGATTAGTAGATATACCTCATAGATAAGAATGAATGAGAATGGGGTATAAATGGCAGATATCGGATTTGCAAATAATTCGGATTCTGAGAGCAGCGTAATAAAGCCGAATTTTGACAAGTAAATTAATAACAAGTGAATGAAAAATCCTGCAATTGCAATGTATAGAATTACTTTTTCAATCTTGTTTTTTGCGTTTTCAGATAGACAGATTTGGTACAGCTTGCTCAATAAATTCATATTCTGATCTTGTGACATATTTGACCTAACGTAAGGATATACTGTATATCCCTTCTACGAATTTAACAAATCAAGAAGACTTTGGTTAGATTTATTGGATTTGGCGGCTATCGAAGCGTCACACTCGTTTTGTATTTTCCTTTGTTTTGATTCGCTATTCCGTATTGACAGTTTGTTCTGATTTTCGGTAAAAACGGTCCATGCACATGATGTGGGGTAGACTAATGCACGACAGAAATACAAGAAAAAATACGGTATTGAATTCCACGGTATTGGTCAATTTTAGGAAAAAGAGTAAAAACAGAAGTACCGCTCCAATATTGAAAGGCAATGAGAGGATAAACATTTTGGTATGGCTCATATTCAACGCTTCTTTTAGGTTGTTCCAACCCAGTATACTGTGATGAAAAATAAAATATAACCCAAATGCCAGTATTAGGCTAATATGTTGTGCTACAAATAAATAGAGAACAATCATTAGTAGATTCCAACATCTCTTTCTTAGTGCATAGCCCGTAGGTAGGAGTAGAGAGAAGGGGAGGTAGGCGAGTAAATCCGGATTTACTGGAATGGAGCTAATATCCAAAATGGACAATACGTAATTCAATTCCAACGGGTGACTCAAGAGCATAAATGCCAATAAAAAAGTTCCCCATACAAAACCAATTAGTGGGCTTTTGATGTTCCAATTCTCTATATCTGTCTGTCCAAAATGCCAGGCGGAATAAGTTAAGAATAGGAAAAGCCACGTGACCGGTAGAAAGTACCATGTGATAAATACACCAAACATAATCGAAAGATAAATGAGGATAAACTTCATCGATATCGTTTTTTTGCCTTTAATTCCTACTGCCAAATGATCCAAAGCCCCATGTGGTATTCCTACTAACAATAAGCCGAATGCAAATAATCCCAGTTCAAAATCAGTTAGAAAGATATGATTGTCAATGTAGTTGTTTGGGGCAAGAAGTGCGTATGCAATGAGTAGAAGTAAAATCCATTTATCAGACAATTTCCAAAATATCCATACCACTGTTGCACGTAAGAAAGGTAAGATAGGGAGTGCAAAGAACATTTTTAACTCAGAACTTAGATTGGTTTTTTCGTCCAAAAAACGCAGTACAAAGCGAGAGCTTTGCGACTGAAATAATTGTTCGAAAATCAATTTTCCTTTGTGCGGCCATAGGGTGAGTATGATGAGCAGTAACTGGTCATAAAATACAAACCGTGCTTTCGGTTTAGGTCTAGCATTCTGCAACGCTGAATCTGCACAAATCGCTTGGGCATGGGTATACATGTTCTTGAATGCATAGCCCGTGCTTGGCTTAACGTTTCCAGCTCTTGTACCAATTTCTACGTGCCGTTTCCCAGATTTTTTTTGGGTGGGAATAGTACCCATAGGAATCACCCCTTTTTCGACAGCCGAAATCTCATATTCTCCATAATGCTCTAAAATATAGCTGTCCAGAAGCTCTTTGGCCTCGTCTTGGTCTATGAGTTTCTCACCAAACCGCGTTAGCTCTATCAACGCATTCTGCTCATCATAGGGTAAAATATATACGAATTGAGTTGCTTTTTGCTGATCAACCCTGAAATCCATCATGTGATACACATCACTGTCAAATTTCTGAGAAGCAAGCAAAACTTTGAAGCCAACAAAGGACTGATAAATAAAAAATCGTTTATCGACTGTGTTTACTTTGGGAGGCCGTGCATCAAACAACCATTCACTGGAATAGCTTGATTTATTGGTTTTAATTTCATTACTCTTTCCAGATGAAACGCTCTCAATGGATTCTTGTATATGCTCAATGGAGTGTTTATCCATCAGTTGCCTGCACAATGCATACAAGTCAGTGCTGTTGATATGACAGTATGCTAAGGGATCTATAGATTGGAGTGGTGCATCGTTTATTTTTATGGAAGACCACTCATGACTGATTATAGATGCATAATCGGTATACAAACGCTCTGAGTATTTGGTCCAAAAACAAAATGTTTTGTCGTTTTCTAGTTTACTTTCCGGATCAATAATGACAATATTTTTGTTCTCCAACAAGTTCTTGTTGGCCATTTCGATAAGTAGAATACACGCACTGGCTCCCCAACCTGCGAATAAGATGTCGCAATTCTGTGTCTGTATTTTTTGTGTTATTGGCATGATGCTACTCTTGGAAAGAACATTTCTGCTTATCGCAACTAAAAGTATCGTTTTTTGATCAATATTTAAGATAAAACGATTATTCTTATTCCAAAGTAGTCAGAACGTTTCCCTTGGTTATTAGTTCATCAGGGGGGTAACGGATTTTTCTCTATTTGTATGCAATAGCCCAACGGTGTTGGAGACACGGGTAGATGTAGCTCTTCATGAAGGCAAGCCTGCGGAAAGCAGTAGCTCGTTTTTTTAGGAACGTTCGGCGGCTATACTATCGCCGCATCCCTTAAGATAATTGAATTCACTGAAAAAGAAACCGCGGTAGAGTATAGGTGCCCTAAGTTAGCAATCAATTACTTTTAATAGAAACAAGAAAGAACAAAAGAGTGGAATAAGACTCAGTTAGGTGCAGTGTCAAAGAACACGTCAACATAGCAAGTCCCCACTCTTTTAGTACCAGAATACGATCAGTTCTCAAGGTGTGCAAACCTGATTTGAGGTAGCAGTATCAATTACAATTTTCAATGGTTTGTTATTCATTTTGCCTTCCCAAACCCCTTGGAAGAAGTAGTCATTCTCCATTACTTTCTCTTCTTAATACATGGCCTGTTCTGCAGCGATTATTCTTCTTTGTTTCTCATCATAGATTTTCTGAATATCATCACGGCTATTGATGCAAAGATATTTACCCTTTTTAGTGTTAGGCATTGTAAGCTCAATTTCCATTTTCTTTTCTTGAGTGTTCAGTACAACTAAACTGTCGCTAAAAGAGTAAGGAAATGCTAGCAATTCATCATATTGAGCTGTGTATTCTGAATTACCTCCCATTATCTTTTGATCAAACTCCAGCAGTTGATATTGGTAATAAACAGAAAGTTCTCCGCTAAAATCCGGACCTGCATCCTGCTCTGCAATTCTCTCAGGCCATGTCATTGAAGGGTCGGTATTTGAATCAATGATTTGTAAAAGGTAAACGTCGGTAGTATCTGAATTAACAAAATACCAATTACCCGCTATTTTTTCCGTCGATTCATAGAAGACAGCACTCTCTTCACCTGTTGTAATATGTTTGGTTAAAACGTTGTAAAACGCTAATAATAAAAAAGGACCGAACAGGATAGGGTAATAGAGTTTTGGTGTAATAAAGCGCAAATACTTAGTTAGTTGCTCTGGTAGAATTTTTAACTCCTTCTTTTCCCAAACTTCCTGTATAAGTATTATTAATAGTACAACGTAAAAAATGATGTTGAACCACGTTACAGTTTTAGTAAAGGCTAGTGATATGAAAGTAGCCGTTGATGATTTTTGATCGATCATTCCATAATAGAGATAATCCATTTCATCTGGACTATATGAAACAGCATAGGCTATTATATAAAATATGCCCAGTGGTATAAAAGGAATGAGAGATCGCTTTAGCTTTAGAGTGAAAAGTATTCCTGCGGGAGCTGCAACACCAAAGAATAACGCTGTTAAAAGGTCTTTGAATTTCCTAAGATTATAGTCTCCAGTAAGAATAGGAATGAACAACAGGATTAGGAAAAGAACAAGTAGCAATTCAAATTTATACTTCTTCATAAAAGCCATTAGATCACCCGACCCACCAGCTTTTTTATCTCTTAGAAGAGTAGATACAATCATAACGGAAGATGCGATAAATACCACAACTGGTCCTAGCGCAAATCCAGCTTTTACACTTGCACCATAGCTACTTGATGAAAACGAACCGACACCTGCTATAACGGCAATTGAATCTAATAGCGCAATTCCAATAGGAATTAGCGCCCATTTCTTCTTCATAGCAATTAAAACTATTGCTGATATTGCACAAAGAAGGGTTATAAATCCGTGTCCAACTTGAATACCATTTGCAGAGGCGCTGGCTGAAGATCCCATGAAACTGCTTCTTGAGGCAACCCATGGTAGAAAAACAGAAATGATTAGAACTGCTGAACATACATAACCAACAATGTCTCCAATTGTCGTTTTTCCACTGCTGGACTTCGAAGGAGAAGTTTGGCTTTTGTTCTTTTCGTGTTCAAATTTTTGTCGTTCTAATTCTAGCCTTTCTTTCTCTAGATCTTTTTCGTCTGGATTCATAATAGTAGCAGTTAAGTTTTAATTAAAGGGACAATATAAAAATTCTGTATGTAATTGCATATAACTTGTATATAATCTTAACTAATGTTTTATTACGTTTATACGGAATATAAGTAGGCTATACGTCATAGATGCTATTTTTTGTGGAGATTTATTTTTTCCAATGAGATTACCACCATGTACTCGTGTAATATTGGGATAATAAATAATTGCGAATTTTTTCAAGTGAAAACCATCTATTATTTAACATTTGTAGGGAGTATGTGGGGAAGCAAAAAAGCCAATCAACTAATAAATAGTTAATTGGCTTCTAATAGAGTGACCCTGACAGGAAAGAGTTCAAACTTTTTAGAGGATCTTAAAACTCTGCAATAACTTCTTTAAAAAAGGGCGCAAACACCTCTTTCGGTGTACGATGTCCATGATCTCCAATTTGCACCTTCGCTCCTGCCCTTTTTAAAATCTCTTCATTTGCTATAGGGTCAACTTCGATATCATTTTCACCTACCAATGCCCAGATTTTGGATTTCTCATTTCCGTCAGGTAAAATGGGTGGGTTGAATGTTCGGTTTGGAAGTGCTGGGTTCAATAAAAGTAAATTCGTCTTATAGTGCGTCCCCAAATGATAGGCAAAATATCCGCCCATGCTTGATCCAACGATCAGATCAGGGTTAAAATCAATGATACTGTTCAGTGTTTTTGCATAAAGATCCAAGACCTTTCTGTAGTCCATGTATTCAGCATTAACATCATGTCCTAAAGCTCTCATGAAGTCAACTTTCGTAGACTGGTTGTTGCTTTCAAGCCCGTGTAAAAAGAAAATTTTCATATTAATCAGTCATTATTTGTGGTTTCATAAGTCTCGAATCCCCCATTCTTTCGAAAATCAGGATTGGTTTTACCCAATTCATGCCACATATTACCATACTTATTGCGACTATCATAAATAACATCCTCTCCATTTGGATGATCCTCAAGATTCCAAAGTATATCTTTTGTAGAATCCTCCAAATTAGATTCGTTTATGTCAATAAATGACTCGATGTCGTGAAACATATTTTCATTTAAATACGTCATAAAATCATTTGAATCGGCACCAGTGTATGATGGTTCACAATTTATAAATTCATCCATGTTCAGTAACATTGGCTCGGTTGCAATTTGAACCGTATATTGCTCAACATTTCTAATTTCTATTTGATTACTTTCAAGATTTCGCTTATAAATTTTAAGTTGCTGACCGTCATTCGGGCAAAATTCCGAATCTATAAATAATTTATAACATTTATCGCACTGAAAAACATCAGCTGTGTTCTGAACCAGTGTCTCTCCGCACTCCTCACAAAATTGTGATTTCTCATCATATACTTTGTGGCATTTCTTACATACGTTCATACTAAAAGAGTTGTTTTAAATCGATTACATTCGCTGCTGCATCCCATTGGGCCATACCTTCGCACCATACCATAGACTCCCGTGTAAACTGCCCCGAGGATATCATTTCCGACAATTGTTGTACTGAGTATGGACCGTAATTCACGTTATTTATATTCATATGATACATGTTGTTAGAAGCAGATAAAACTGGAGGTTTTCCTGCATTTATTGCTTTTCTATATCCTTCTGACTCTTTATCCGGAGTAAGTCTTATGACTTCGAATTCTCGAAGTTCCAATCCATAATTTTGTAAAAAAGACTCTGCATTCAATTCCAAAAATGTTTGTTCAAAATCCGATGTTTTGGAACTTAATTGATCTATTTTAACTTGCATTGAGCTCATGACTCGTCCAAAATTACTAAGTAACTTATCCAAGAATAATTTATCAGCAAGACGCTGAATATCCGAAGAACCAAGCTGAACTTTATCTGCAAATGCTTCTGCGGCAATTTTCAAGTCCTTTACCTTGTATACCATCTTAAACTTTAACGAGATAGGGACTGAAGTCCCCCCAGCGTTATCGATAAGAATGTCCGTGAAAGGTATGGTCTTTTCAAGATTAAATATTCTTTTAGATTCAATAAAAGATTGCTCAAATGAATTTTTAATTTTTGGATCAAGTTCCTTTAGTTTAAATTCATCAGAGTTCACTATTTCGTCTAGTTTTCCTGATTTAAATTCAGTGAGTGCCTGAAGCAAAGGCTTTTTACAAATCTCAATGACCTTTTTATCATTTCCAGAAACCTTTAGTATTCGGTAAATCTCATTTTGACTTTTTAAACTATTTTTCCAGAAACTACTCGCAATAAAACGATTGTATCCAAATTCAGAAGTTTGTTTAAGTCCGGCCAACACGTTATGATCAAAAAGTGATTTTAGGGGCATTTTAAATAAAAGAACATATAGACCCTGAAAAAAGCGTTGTAGGCCTTCTTCGAATGGATAAGATTCAAACTTTATCTGCTGTTTTAAAAAACCAGGTAAAACCTGTTGGAGTTTTCCAAATTCATCCTCCGAATATGGATTTCCTAAAAACTTATGAAGCTCAAGATCAAATTGCATTAGCTTAGGAAAAGGGTGTGCAGAAAAAGAGGTGTTTAATTTGGAGAGTGCGCTTGATGCACTATGAAGATTTAGACTATGAATGCCATTGAAATAATCTGCCTTAAACAATTCAGCTTCATCATAATTGATTGCATCCTGAATTTTTTGAAATTCCGATTCATCAACTAGAGCATGGGAGAGAAAATAGTACCAACGAACTTCCGATTGAGATTTAAATTTTGGATACAGCTGACTAATGGACTCTTTCAATTTACTCATGTTAAAGGAATCAAAATACACCCTTGATAACTTGAGTAAATCTTGCTCATAATCAGATAGAACCTCCCCTGATGTTTTGATGAGCTCATTCTTGATATCTAAAATTAACTGTTCGAGTTGGTCTTCAGAATAACCTACGGAATGGCTGAAATTTTTCAGCTCAAGCAACTCTTGCTCATCGATTACCATGTCCGAAAGACGTTCTGTGATCATTACTTTTAATCTGCCTTCTTGAACATTTTGATCTTCAGCCTCACAAAAGCGACATTGCCCTGAACTGTTTTCAAGGTAATCATTATGAAACCGCTGATTACATTTTTTACACTGAAAACTCTCAATGATTCTGATACTTCTTCCACTCGAAGCACACGTAACCACCTGATTGGTGTCATCCTTATTAATGATCACCTTATCAATATTTGTTGTGTTTTCGACATTGATGTCTCCTGAAATGATATTTTTATCACCGAGTGAAAGACTGGTATCTCCCCCGAAGTTTTCACCACCAGATTGCGATACGGATTTGGATAGGTTCAGGTCTCCCGAAATTATATTCTTATCTCCTATATTTAAATCACTAGAAGCGTCAGGCTTTTCTTCTAGTTTGTTCCCATCATTTTCACAAAAGAAAAACTCATTACCGTATTCCGTGCTACAAACCGGACAATATTTCATTATTTTATATAAATTAGTTTCAAATTGAATAATTAAAATTAATACATTAATGGCGTTTTGTAAAAAATGTGGCAGTCAAGTTTCAGACCAAGCAAAATTCTGCAATAAATGTGGTGAATCTAGAGAGGTTAAATCCTCCAACACGAATACTCAAGAAAAAAGTGAAAAAACAGAAAATTCAAATAATGAATATGCTGGTTATTACAACTGGTCTGTTATGCCTACTGAACTTGTTCGAAGAATTTCTCTTACCGAGGTAGAAGGATATGAAAATGCCAAAGGTATGTATGTCATGCCTGGAACGAGGGCTTTAATGTTCATAGACAGCAACGGAGAACTTGGAGGAGTATTGGATGAAGGCAAGTACGAATTTCCTAAAACTGAGCTCAAAGAAGAGGATAAGGAAAAGCTTGAAAAAATAAAGGTAGCCGTCAAGAGTGAAAAACCAAACATTGATGCTCCTGC
>DKPV01000044.1:16032-16528 GCA_002471375.1 Flavobacteriales bacterium UBA7325 | reverse complement strand
AGAACATGTGAGCCAACGGATGCTCCAGAAGAGCATGCACTTCCGCCAGAAACGGCTACGCCTTTCAAATCCAGTGTAAACAATAACATTCCAGCTTTATCAGTCTTCGGAAAGCATACGTTTAATACAGTGTAAAGTGCCTTCGATGGATCGGATTCACCATGTATTTCAATAGAACCAAAATGCTCCGTTAATTCGGAAATCATATGGGTTTTTAACCCTTGAACATGCGTCTGGTGAGATTTGACATCTTCATAAGCAAGGTCCATTGCCTTTGCAAGACCTACAATGCCGTATACGTTTTCCGTTCCTCCACGTAGGCCTCTTTCTTGAGCACCACCATGAATTAAAGATCCTGCTTTGTTCTTACTTTTCACATATAAGAATCCCGCTCCTTTTGGTCCGTGAAATTTATGGGCCGCGCAAGTGATGTAATCAATATCAAGTTCTGACATGTCAAAGTCGTAGTGACCCATTGTCTGAACCGTGTCAGAAT
>DKPV01000044.1:15521-15731 GCA_002471375.1 Flavobacteriales bacterium UBA7325 | reverse complement strand
TGTCTGAACCGTGTCAGAATGAAAGAGGGCATTGTATTTTCTACATAATTCGCTTACAGCTTCTAGTGGCAGCAGCGTCGCTACTTCATTGTTTGCGTGCATTAACGATACAATAGCTTTTCCATCTTCTTTAAGAAGACGCTCAAGGTCATCTAATTGGACAGTTCCATTGCCATCAAGTGCTACGTAAGAAACACGAATATTTTTTTT
>DKPV01000044.1:0-15161 GCA_002471375.1 Flavobacteriales bacterium UBA7325 | reverse complement strand
GCGTGATGTTCAATTTTTGAAGTGATAATATGCGTGACTCCATCTAACTCTACTGCCGAGTACAGAGCCATGTTATCAGCCTCTGTTCCTCCTGAAGTGAAAATAATCTCAGATGGTTGACAGTTTAAGTGCTTTGCAATCGAGCGTCTAGATGTTTCAATTAGCGCTTTCGTTTCACGCCCAAATGCATGGGATGATGAAGGGTTTCCAAAATCCTCACGTAAGACTGGAATCATTGCCTCCAGAACCTCTGGGGCTAATGGCGTTGTTGCCGCATTGTCAAGATACACTCTCATAGCTCAAAAATATGGGACGAATATACAGAATTCCTAAGGTAAATCTTACAAGAAGATGTCTCATCGTTTCTTTTCCTATCGGTGCTCGTTTTAGGTTTTCAATGAAGAATAGACTTTTATCAATTCTCTTCTCACTTGATTTGATTTGAATGATCATATAAATGATAGCTTTCCTTTTACCTTTGCTCATGGATAAGAAGCGCTTTTCACCGTTTGGATCTTTCGCTAGAACGGCTTCAAATTGCTCAGGAACGTCAAATCCATAGTCTGATCGATCTTTTTCTAGACTGACGCTCACATGGTCATTTACTTGAACATCAATAATTTTCATTCGAGCCTTTGAGAGGGGGATGTGTGCTAAGTTATTTCCTAATGAAGTCGTACCTTCTTGCCAGCGAACTTCATAATTTATTGTGATATGAAAGCGCTGCTTCAATTTATGCTCATCACTTTCTTCAAAAAATTGATTCAGAATATCACTGGTCACATAAATATAATGCGTTTTCAATTTCGTTAGGTGTCCAATTTTCGAATTAAATGTGATCGGCATAAATTCAGATTTAGAGACTAATTATAGATAAAAAAAAGTCTGCCATAGGCAGACTTTTAAACATGAAACTTGATTGTTATGGACTACTCTGGAACCACAACTTCTTTCTCAAAACCAATTTCTTCAGCTCTCATCATAATGCTCTCATTTACATTTGAACCAAAGTCATCAGCTTCTTCACCGGCAGCAGCTCTTCGAGCTCGTTCATCGGTGATAAAACTTTCTCTAGCGACAGCGAGTTCAGCAATTTTCTTCTGAAACTTTTCGCGGTCCCGTGTTTTTTCATTCAGTAGTGCTTTTTTTTCAGCTAATGTTTTTCCTTTAAACTCATCAGGAAGCTCTTCATCTTTTATAGATTTTAGATCTTTTCCACCTTCTACTGCATCAATTAAATCCCAAGAATCATTTCTGTATACATTTTTCTTACCCTTTGCTGTTGCGCGTTCAGCTGCAACCGATGGGGCTTGACTGCTTGCGTTGGCATCTTCAGACATTTGTAGTCTTTTCTTCTCGCGACCCAATGAGCCATACCCATAGTAGGTGGTATTTAATGAGTCATTGTATCGTTGAATTTCTTTATCGTAAGGGGTATCGATGTGAGCAATAGCTTTGTCAGAGTCTATATTGAAATAATCTCCATCCGAACATGTTGCCCCATCTTTCCAGAGTAAATTAATTCCTTGCTGATGATCTCCACAAAAAATTGTGTTGATGAAGATGTTCTTGTCCTTTGCTGAGGCACATGACTTTTTATAGCTAACTGATCCTTGATCAAAGGCTTCGTTTCCTGCAATGTAAATCATTTTCAAGTCGGATGGATCATTAGACCATTTCAGTTTGTCCAATGCTTCCTTAGTTACTGCTCCGCAAAATTCACTTCCTCCATTCGTTGTGAGTGCGAATAGTTTTTGAGAGATCTCATCGAGATCGGTCGATAAGTCAAGAACTTGTCTAATGTAGTCATCGCTTGATTCAAGACCATCGTTACCGTACTCGTAGATGGCAAATTCTATCGTAGGAGATGTTCCTCTATACCGAAGAGTGCTAACTTCATTTACGATGTTCCAAATTCTAGATTTTGCCTGGGCGATTAGCCCGTCCATACTATTGGAGGTGTCAAACAAAATGGCTACTTGAACTTTTTTAGACGAACGCGGAGGTCCTTGGGCGATAGCGATTGAGGTAGCTATAACCAACAATGCGCTTAAGAGTATCTTTTTCATGTTGTTGTTTTGATTCAGTACAACACATGCAATAATACGTTCAAATAAGGATTTTACAGATTGATCGAGAAAGGGACATGGATTAATGGTGACTTGCCAAGCACCAACTTAAATCAAACACCTACAGACAAGTTGAATTATATTAGAGAACTACAGGTTCAAAAATGTCGAGTAATGATGATTGGAGATGGACTGAACGATGTCGAAGCTTTGGTGGCTGCGGATGTCGGTATTGCAATCTCTGATGACGGCTTTCAATTTACATCGAGTTCAGATGCCATATTAGAAGCGAAGGGTTTACCTAAGCTCGAAGCTTATCTTAAACTAAGTAGTCACGCAAAGACTGTTTTAGGGGTTTGTATATGGTTTTCTATTGCGTACAATTCAGTTGGTCTATTTTTCGCCGTCTCCGGTATTCTAACTCCACTCATTGCTGCAGTTTTAATACCAATTAGTCCTATAACTATCTTGATAATTAGCACGTTGCTGGTCTTGGCGAAAAGGGTTTGATTTTTTTATATTTTCCGCGATTTTCTTATGATTTTCGCTTTGAATAAACTTAATGTTTTGGTAAATTAGTAGGTACACTTTGTGGCGCCGAATGCATTGTGGCATGGGCAGGGGATAGTAATTTAATTAAATAATAATGGGCTATAGTTCCGAACAGTTTTTGGGAGCAAAATCTAGAAAAGATTTAATAGATATTGCCGAGAATTCAGGTGTCAGCATTAATAAACCGCTGAAGAATAAATCGATCTTGAAGTAATATGAGGAAAGGCACAAAGCTATACAGTATTTTGAAAATGAAGTGCCCACAATGCCATGAAGGGGATTTTTTTGTTGCACGTCCCTATAATCTTCGTAAAGCAGGAGATCTTCATGAAAATTGTTCAAAGTGTGGACTGAAATATTCCAAAGAGCCTTATTTCTATTTTGGCGCGATGTTCGTCGCCTACGGATTGGCGGTTGCTTTGTTTGTTTCGCTTTGGGTTGGATTTAACTTGTTTATTCCAGAAACGAGGGCAGGAATTCAAGTCTTTGTAATTGCTACAGCCTCAATACTATTGGGTCCATACCTTTATGCCCTTTCAAAAATTATTTGGGCAAATTTATTCTTCAAATACAAAGCAAAGAGCTAATTATACTCTCCCAGGATATACCTTTAATGCTTCCTCTAGACATTTTACTGCCTTCTGCAATGAATCTTTATTCAGGACATATGCTATTCTCGCTTCTTGCGTCCCAAGACCATCCGAAGAGTAGAATCCGGCAGCTGGTGCCATCATTACAGTAGCTCCTTCAAATTGAAAATCTTCTAATAACCATTGACAAAATTTCTCTGCACTATCGACAGGGAATTTTGCAACGCAGTAGAATGCACCTTTTGGTTTCGGACAGAATACACCTGGAATCTTATTCAATCCATCGATCATTATGTTTCTACGCTCGACGTATTCAGCAACAACTTCATCGAAGTATGATTTAGGTGTTTTCAATGCAGCCTCTGATGCTATTTGATCAATAGTTGGGGGAGAAAGACGCGCTTGCCCAAACTTGAGAGCAGCTGCCATGACTTCCTTATTCTTTGATACGATCGCTCCAATGCGGGCACCGCACATTGAGTAGCGTTTTGACACAGAATCGATCATGATAACATTGTCTTCAATCCCTTCTAGGTTTAAAACTGAGAAAGGTTGAGCGCCATCGTAGCAAAACTCACGATACACTTCATCAGCGAATAAGAATAGATTATGCTTCTTAACAATGTCACGAAGCTTTTCCAATTCTTCTTTAGAGTATAAATATCCTGTAGGATTTCCTGGATTGCAAATTACGATCGCCTTAGTCCTTGAAGTGATTTTCTTTTCAAACTCCTCAACCGGTGGTAATGCGAAACCGTTATCAATAGAAGCGGTCACTGGCACAACATTTAATCCTGCTGCGACAGCAAAACCATTGTAGTTGGCATAAAATGGTTCAGGAATGATTACCTCGTCTTCTGGATCACATGTACTCATGAATCCAAAGGTTAATGCTTCAGATCCTCCAGTTGTAATAATGATATCTTCTGAATTAACGTCAATGCCAACACCTTTATAGTAATTAGCCAAATTATCTCTGTACGATTGAAAACCAGCAGAGTGACTGTATTCAATTACTTTTCGATCCATGTTTTTAACTGCGTCAAGAGCAACCTGTGGCGTTTCAATGTCAGGTTGACCAATGTTTAAATGGAATACTTCCTTCCCTGAAGCTTTCGCTTTTTCTGAATAAGGCACCAATTTTCGTATTGGTGATTCCGGCATTTGTGTCGCTTTACTCGATATCGTTGGCATAGAAAAAAAATTTCGTCGAATTTACGCAGAATCTTGATTCGTGTAACCAACTAAAATAGATTTTGTTTCTTTGATTCATGAAAGCTAAGTTAATTATCACTGGTTTTGGATTGATTCTGATAACAGCTTGTACGCCAAATCAAGTCCAGGTAGAAGATCCAAAGATTGTAGAAGTGGTGGCGGATACTCTTGTTGAAATAGTTATTGATACCTCCGTACAGCAATCACTTAGATCACATGGTTTGGTTGATATCCTATCGATAGATTCTACCCTAATTGTAGATCTAAAGTATGCTACTTCTGATAATTTCATGGGCTTTGTACTTTATGATACCTTAAATGCAGTTTATCTTCAAGAAGATGTAGCAGTTAAGTTAGCCGCATGTCAAGCTTTCTTAAAGGATACGCTGCCCACACATTCATTATTGGTTTACGATGGAGTTCGACCGGTAGACGTCCAGCAACAAATGTGGGAGGCGTTAGATTCAATACCAACGACTGAAAGAGGTAAGTTTGTCTCCAACCCTTGGTATGGAAGTGTTCATAATTATGGTGCTGCTGTTGATATTACGATCTGCGATGAGAATGGAGTCCCACTCGATATGGGGGCGGGCTATGATGATTTTAGTGACATAGCCTTCCCGAGTAAGGAATGGAAATTTTTGAACTCAGGAGAGTTGTCGGCTGAGCAATACGGGAATCGAAAGCTTCTGCGAGCTGTGATGAAATCTCAATCATTTCGTAATATACCGAGTGAGTGGTGGCACTTCAACGCTTGTTCTAGAGATCAGGCAGTCTTCAAATACAAGAAATTGATGTACGAATCTGGAGTGAGGGAATAATCATTTTCGTTAGCTTTGAGCTATGTTATCATTTACAGAGGAAAATTACCTTAAGGCACTTGTTCAGTTAACCGTATTCGAGGCAGATTCTTCGGAAGTTGGGGTGAATAAGTTAGCCTCATCGATGTCGGTTAAACCGGCTACGGTAAGTGATATGGTGCGTAAATTGAAAGAGAAGGAACTCGTTCACTACGAGAAGTACGGAAAAATTTCCTTAACAAAATCTGGACAACTAAAGGGAATGATGGTGATTCGCCGTCATCGATTATGGGAAACATTCCTTACGAGCAAACTCGATTTTTCCTGGGATGAGGTACACGAGATTGCCGAAGAGCTGGAGCACATCCATTCCGATAAATTGATCAATCAACTCGATGCTTTTTTAGGTTTTCCAGAGTTTGATCCGCACGGTGATGCTATTCCAAACAAAGAAGGAGAAATATTGATTCCATTTCGCAAGACGCTTTCAGAGGTTGAGATTGGTAAAACATGTTATGTTATTGCAGTGAAGGATAACGCTGAATTCCTTAAATACATGGATCAAATAGAATTAGCGATAAAGGACAAGGTGGAAATCACCCATCGTGAGAAATTTGATCAATTGACTACGATTACATTTAAAGGTAAGGAGGTTGTAGTTTCACCAAAGTTAACGGAGAACATATTTGTTGTCTGCTCAGATTGTAGCAAAGCAAAGTGTTCATGTTAATAAACTGAACGGAGGTCATAAAAAATATTTTTTTAGTAGTATTTAGTATGACTTCTGGATTGATGGCATCTGCCCAAACTATTCCTGGAGTAATCGAAACTCAACTAGATGCGCTTATCAACAGGGAAGGGTATAGAACCTATGATGACACCGTGACTTTAAATGCGGTTCGGGATTATATCGTGGATGAATTCTCAACTCATGCGGATGTAACTTGCCGTCAGGATTATTTGGTAAATGACGTTACTTATTCGAATGTTATTGCGCTGGTAGGGGACACAACGCTCCCGCGAATTATAGTAGGGGCACATTATGACGTGTGCGAAAATCAGCATGGGGCTGATGATAATGGGACTGGAGTGGTAGGACTTTTTCAAGCACTCGAGCAACTGAAAGATTACAGTTCTGAAGATTATTGCATTGAGGTACATGGAATGCTTTCGCTTGAGATGATAGGTTACTTCTCTACCGAAAAGAAATCCCAGCATTATCCAATTGGTATCCTGAAGTTGTTTTATGGAGGCAAGGGTGACTATATCACAGTGGTACGAAAGATGAATAAGGGAAAGTTCGCACGGAAATTTTCACGTAAGTACAAGCATTCAAAAACAATAAAAACAAAGAAATTCACGGCTCCTCAGTCTCTCCCGGGAATCGATTTTTCAGATCATCTGAATTATTGGGCACTTGGTTATGATGCTATTATGTTAACAGATACTGCATTCTTTCGGAATGCAAATTATCATCAAGGGACGGATACCATTGATACCATCGATTTTGATCGCATGGCTAAAGTAATCGATGGGTTAGTCAATACTTTAGAACTTCTCTAGTTAGACAATAGAATATAGAGATTCAGTGATGTTGCAATGCAAAGCCAAACCACATAAGGAACTATTAATATGCTGTACCATCCTAGAGTCTTTCGGTAGTTTAAGAGGAAATAGAAGATAAGTAGAGTTAAGGTGATAATCACGACCAAAGCGATCGAAGGGAATTGGTAGTAGAAAAAGATTGGATTCCAAGTTATATTTAACACCAATTGCAGGATGTATAGCGATCGAACTTTCTGCTTCGTTTTCGCGCGTCGTAATAGAATGCCCATGTAGAAAGTAAAGCAAATCATGATAGTTGTCCATGCAGCACCAAAAACCCATCCAGGAGGAGTCCATGGGGCTTTGTCTAACTCTGAATACCAATCCGAAGCTACGCCATCACCAGTGAATAAACCACCAATTGCTAGCGTTCCAAAGTTCAAAAGTAAAAGGATTAGGATGTTTACGGACATTTTCATTTGATCTGATTTTTGGAGGCGAGTTCGTCTAATTTATGTGTTCTGTATTTAAAAATTGTAGTTAGATTTTTCTTTACAAAAGGCTTGTAAACCAACCATGAAAAAAGCGGGAAAGGAAGTTTGAAATGAACCGTATCGTTCATTAAAACTCCACCGTCTACTTCTTCAATAACATGTCGATGATGCCACATTTTGTAGGGGCCATACCTTTGTTCATCGACAAATGATACGCCAGCCTCAATACTCGATATTTTATATTTCAAATAGATAGATTCCTGAGAGATCCCGGCAAAGGTAAAGGCGATTTTCGCAAGTATTGAATAAATAAATTTCATGTTTTTTGTTTTGATTAAACTTCGCTAAATAACAACTATTGTTCCATTTCTTTGTGGAGGGATATTCATGGAGGTATGACGCTAACGAACTCTCTTTTTATCCAAAATGTTTATAAAGTGGAAGCCTCGGGGTACAAAGTTTTGTCCATAGAAGAACTTATGTGCTTTGAAATTATCCGAGTATGAATCAAGAGCGAGCATGGTCACTTTTAGTTCTTTGGCTTTTTGGTCCATATATTTGAACAATATTTCCCCAATTCCCTTCCCACGGTGTTTTTCACAAATAACAACATTGTCGAGTTCCATGTATTTTCCGCACCAAAGCTTTGAACCAATCCAATAACCAGTCAGGCCGATGCACTCATTGTCTTCGAAAACCGCAACTTGACCATAATTGTGCGGTAGCATTTCATCCAGTTCTGTTGTATATTCCTCCATCGTGAGGGAAGGGTAGACCTCTAACAACACGGTGTACCGGTCTAGCATTTCATCTTTTGTTGTCAATTCTCGTATTTCTATCATGCTATTTCGTTAGTTCTTCATTAAACATCTCTAGAATCCTTCCGTACTCGTCAGTCCAAGAGGATGCTTTTTTAAATCCATGCGCTTCTACAGGGTAAGATACCAGGTCCCATCCACGGATTCCCAATTCAATAAATTTCTGAGAGAGTCGTACCACATCCTGATACTGTACATTGTCATCTACCATTCCATGGAGCATCATCAGACGATCCTCAAGGTTTTCAGCAAAGTAAATAGGAGAACTTTTTCTATACGCTTTGGGGTCTGTACCAGGATAGTTTAGGATGTTACTCGTGTATTCATGATTATAATGCGTCCAATCTGTCACAGATCTTATAGCGGCTCCACATTTGAATTTTCCGGGGTATTGTAACAGGGCCATGATTGTCATAAATCCTCCATAAGATCCTCCGTATATTCCTACACGATTTGGATCTACACCATATTTTTCAACTAACATTTTTCGACCATCAACTTGATCTGATAAATCTTTTCCACCCATATGTCGATATGTCGCAATACGATAGTCTCTTCCATAACCTTTACTTGCACGATAATCAATGTCAAGTACGGTATAACCATTGTCTCGTAGTAGGTTGTGGAACATATATTCTCTATAGTATCCACTCCAATAATTGTGTGCATTCTGTAAGTATCCAGCCCCATGTACGAAGATGACAGCAGCTCCATTATTATTCTCTTTAGAAGGCTCATAGATTCTAGCAGGTACGGATATACCATCTTCAGCAATGAATTTTATTACCTCCGGCGAGTACCATTTATAGCTGTTAAATGCTTCCGATGTTGATGTAGTTACTTGTTCTAGTAGAGCTCCTGTTTTATTGTTGGCTGTATATAGTTCCCACGGTTTTATCTTTGTTGAGTAGCGAACTGCAAGTGTATTTTCATCCGGTGATACAGAAACTTCGTGATTTCCATCCATGACCAAAATAGGAATGAGTTCTTTCGATTTAAGATTCAAGTGGTAAAACTCTCGATTTCCCGCATGGTTTTTATTTGCTGTGATGTAGAATTTATCTCTTTTTGCAGAGGGTGATGCAGAATGAATTTCCCATTCACCACTGGTTAGGGCATTGAGTTTTTCTGTGTTTAAGTTAAGCATGTACAAATGTGAATAGCCAGTTTGTTCAGATTGAAAATAGATGCACTCATTGTCAATCCACCCTAAATTACCGTGAACCATGTTCCAGTTCGAAATCCCAGGTCCTCCAACCCAAGCCTCCTCATGTTGATGATCTAACTCTTTCAATTTTCCGGTATTTAAATCTACTGATACGATCCATCGGTCTTTGTTGTCATAGCTTCGTACATCCAGGATGTTAGACTTACCATCAGGTGAGTAGATCATTTGGTGCATAATAATGGATCTATCTTCATCATATTCTTGAGTCGTCTCACCATATTCAAAAACATATGTAGGCATATTTCGGATATCCGTCAGGGTCGAAAAATCAACATAGTATGTGGAATCCAGTTCAATGTTGTAGATACCAAGTTCATGATTTGCATCTTCATCCGACACTTTCATTCGCGCTGGTTGTGCTGTTGTATAACCAGATGCCGAAATATGATGATCTACATGCGTCTTAATCTCCAAAGCTTCATGATTAACTCGGAAGGTGATGAAATTCCCAGTTCCATCAACTTGGAGAGAACTGTGTGTTCCTCTTGGATATGTAACCACAGGAACAGCATGATTCCAGCTTTCCGTTTTTATTTTGCGCCACTCTCTCGTTTCCTTTTGATCTTTTAAAAACTGAAAGAGATTAAGTTCTTCCTCTTCAAGGTATGTGGGGTTTGATTTCCTCGTTGGATCCTTTTGTTTAATCTCAACGAGCTGCTCAATTGCTTGAGTAGTTAGATTGTACGCGTAAAGCCCACTACCTTGCTGGTAATAAACGATATCCGAACCACGTGTTCGTTGAATGTTTCGGATCCTTCTAGACGATTTGTGAATTAATTGTGTAGTTCCTTTCTTTCGGTCGAAGCGGTATAAATGACCGTCTTCACTATAAATTTCAATGGGATAAATTTCACCACCGTAAAAATCAGTATTAGTTAAGAAGAAATCTGAATGTAGTGAATCAATTAGTTTAGTTCTCGGGGAATAGGAGAATGTCGTATTTCCAGGTTGATCGTGCGGATTCCAATCGAAGAGTATCTTTTGTCCATCGAGTGACCAACGAATGTTCTGTGGTTGATTCCCAATGAAAGAGTTTCCCTTCATGATTTCAGAGAGTTCTAGCACCGAACTATTCTCTATGGTTTGTGCAGCTATTGAATTCGTTAGGAGGAGAAGTATAAGGATCGTACAGTTTTTCATTTTCAAAGTTTGTCTGATTCGTGCTAAAAATAAAGTTAATTGTGCGATTAATTGCTTCAAAACGAAAATAGCTGCCCCTCTGTTTGACCAGAGGAACAGCTATGAAAACAAACAGTTTTTGGATGCCTAGATAACTTTACGTGAATTGATTTTTGATTTCGACTTTACGATGTTGATACCAACACTTGCTCCCGCGAATCCACCTTTTTTCTTGAAAGAGTAGAACAAGTTCACAGGAATGCTTAGTGCACCTGAACGGAAAGTTCTTCCAGCTCCGACTACAAAGTGAGTAGATACTCCAAGTGCTCCCCTTGTATCTGCGTGACGCTCTTCGGTGTTGTAAGAAGATTCTATAGAAACTACAGATGGTCGCTGGTAGTAACCCATGCCGTCTGTGTGTGCAGGATCCTGCAAGTAGGTTGCGTCTGCGTATTTATTCCAATCCTGATCTGAAAAGTATTGCCCCTTTTCACCAAACAATCCTTTGTCATCAAAGAAACCATGTGACGTTCTCGATAATCCAATTCCAGGTCCGAAAGCAATTTCCCATCCACTATCACCGAAACGAAGTCCGTTCATTAGGTTTAGCGATGGTACGAATTTACCTTGCTCCATTCCCCAAACATTGGCAAAAATTTCAATTAGAGCTGAGAACTTCTCTGTTCCAACGTATTGTGCCTCGAATTGGTAACCAATCATACTCATTCCTGGGAAGATGTCCAGTCCACCTCTATCTGCACTGCGGGTTGCAAACTCTCCGACAGATCCTGTAAGTACTGCGTAACCAACACGTGGTCCAGAGTTGTTGATTTTACCCACATTATTAGTCGTGATAGGCTCGTTTTGGAAATTCAATCGGTCCGTAACCGCCTTTGGCACCTCCATTCCGTGCATTTCCTTTAATACCGTTTCAGTCATGCGTTGCAATTCAAGCAGTTGATCATCGAACTCAATCATTCCAGTTTTTACTACATCTCCTGTGTTCACATTAATCAACTTAAGGTTAACAACGATTTTTTGACCAAGCTTATCATAGCTTCCTGAGATGATAAAGTCAACATCTAGCTCGTTTCCGAGTCTAAGAAGACATGACTTACTTTGGCAGTTGTAGTGGTAGTTTGAGTCTTTTGCGTAGGCATCAGACATATCGAACTGATCATATACATTGTATTTACCCAACTTGGCAGTTTCGATTCTAAGAATTTTTTCTGCGGTTAATTGTTCTGTATCCAATCCTGTAACTTGTGGACTTGCTACTGCAATTGATGGCAGACCTGTTTGAGCGAATGATGCTGATCCCATCATGCTAATAACTAAAAGAGCGATTTGTGTTCTGATTCTATTTTTCATAATTATTGTTTTTTCTATTCACCAAATGTAGGGGCACTCCTTCCGATGGGGCTACTGAATTTCAGAGGTGGAAAAATACTAGTTGCGAATTTCGCAAGTATGAGAAATGAATGAAGACCGATTAATTCCTGGTATATTAAAGTGGCTCCTTGTATCGGTTGTAGGAGCAATGTTGGACTAGTTTGAAAAATATTATTTCGCTCGTTCTTTTTATTTTTCCATTTTTTTTGTGTCAATCACCTTTTTTAGTGTGTCCTTAAATAGATAGTTGAAAAGTTGTGTTTCGCTCTGAAATTCAGATTTAAAAGGCATTTCAGGAATTTACTAGCTTAATAATCAACAAGAGAAGTGTGTTTGTTTAATGATTAATTCGTAGTCTTAAACAAAAGTTATTATATTGCAGAAGTTTTAGGATGTTTTACGAGAAAGTATCCAAAGCAATATTAACTTAAAATAATTAATATGTTATCACTAATTACCGATCCCGGGAAGGATCCAGTAGCTTTTACATTCTTTATTGGCTACATGGCAATGATGGCTGCTTCAGTCTTCTTCTTTTTTGAACGAAGTCGTGTAAGCGACAAGTGGAAAACTTCTTTGCTTGTCTCTGGCCTTATTACTTTTATCGCCGCTGTGCACTACTACTACATGCGCGATTATTATGCAGAGACAGGGGAAAATCCTACTGCTCTACGTTACATTGATTGGACACTTACAGTTCCATTGATGTGTGTTGAGTTCTACTTGCTAACCAAGGTGGCAGGAGCGAAGATGGGACTTCTTTGGAAGTTAATCATTGCTTCAGTTTGGATGCTTGTTTTTGGTTACATCGGAGAGGCGTACAACCCAATTTACGAGGGTGGAACGCTTGACGAGGCAACAACACACTCTGTGATGTACGGTGTTCTTTCTACACTGGGATACATTTATATTTTGTATTCTGCTTGGTTCGGAGAAGTTGCGAAACTTGCAGAGAATTCGAACAATGCGAACCTCAAGAAAAGCGTTCGTATTCTTGCGTGGTTCGTCTTAGTAGGATGGGCAATCTATCCAATAGGATACATGTGTATGCCTGGAGGGTGGTTGAATACAGCTCTCGAATGGGATTCAACTAAGGTTGATTTATTCTACAACATCGCCGATGCAATAAATAAAATTGGATTTGGTCTTGTTATTTATAGCCTTGCAATTTCCTCTACAGCAGAAGAAAAGTAAACGCTATCAAATAAAAAAAGAAGGGGGATGCTAGAGAGCTTTTCCCTTCTTTTTTTTCTATTTTTTGATACGCTGGGATGATTTTCGGTTTGTCAAAACATTAGCCTTAAATATTCCGCACAAAACAAGAATCATTGATGTGACCTGATAGATGTTGATTGGGTCGTTAAATACCAATCCTTCATTGATCTGTTTTTACCAGATGAATCCCAATTCATAGATCCTGGATATTGATCTTTGAGTAATGTAATTTCCTATTGTCCTATATTTGAAGACCACCTGATCGTGGTAAGCTGCCGTAAATGCTTTCTTACCTGTTTTTTAACACTGTGTTCCGAACATCTGACCCCATTTTCGCGTCGGATTGCTCATTAATCTTCCATCAATTCTAGCTCAATTTGTCCTTTTGCTTTCTTGATAGTCGTTTCAAGTTTATGGAAGAAATTATTTCGTTCTTTCTCATTCACTCCACTGATCTTGCTGGAATTTGCAAATTGTCTGTCGAGTACATTTAAACTATCCGCAACGTAGCCCTTATCAGTTGTATGTATCGTATTCATGATATTATGGGCCATGTAGATCCCTTCATGCTCTCCTGTTTTGTAATAGGTAGATGTAATTCCGTTTAGTGTATCGTTCAGATAGACTTCATATTCATTTCCGCTTGCTGGCGGTTCAGTTTTCACAATGAACTTTTTACCAATCGCAGCTTGTTGCTTGATGTGTTCTACACACTGAAGTAAATGATCGAGTAAGAATAAAGCATAGGAAGGATCTTCAAAAAGGCGAGCATTGAAATAATAGAGTATCTCTCGAGTAAAACCTCTAAAGAATTCTGGATCGAATAGTTCCTTGGATGGTATACTTATGTATGCACGCAATATTTCCCACCCCGGAGTAATTTGTGCTTCGGTCACTTTTTGATGCGCTAAAGGCTTTCCTTGATACTCCTTAACGTTTAAGTAGGTTCGGGCCCAAAAATAGAGCTTGAAACGCACCAAATGTGGAAAGTTCAATAATTGCAAAAAGTGCGTGTTGTTGATTGACAACATCAACTTAGAATCCTTGTGAGATTTTATCTGCTTGAATCCTGCGGCCAAAGTTTTCAAGTATCCTTCAAGCGTATAATCGAAATTATCCAAGGGTTGAAAATCGAAGATTACCTTAGAATCCCTTGACTCAAAGATTGCATCCATAGAAATAGAGTAGTGGGCGCAGAGTTTCTCCAGTTCATAGATTGTGAGTAGGGTCTCGCCTCGATATCTTCTATATACAGCATCCTGACCCAGTGAAAGAACTTCGCCAACAGCATCTCCAAGAGATTCTGTCTTATTAATTTTGTATTTAACGATTTCGAATATGGTGGCTTGGTGGTCTTTTTGCATGCTTGAAAGTAGTGATTTTGATAAGATCTTGAGATCGGAGTTTCATTTTTATTTTTACGATTGAGTGAAAAAATCCTGAAACACGCATGTTATTTGATTATTACTCGTATCTTTGCGCTCCAAATAATTTATTTATTAACAAGGGTTTCGCACCCGAAACAATAAAAATAACTATGGCAACTAAGATTAGATTGCAACGTCACGGAAAGAAAGGAAAACCATTCTACCACATGGTAGCAACGGATAGCCGTGCAAAAAGAGATGGACGATTCATCGAGAAATTAGGAACGTACAATCCAAACACTAACCCAGCAACAGTAGACTTGAATTTCGAGCGTACTTTACATTGGGTACAAGTTGGAGCTGAAATGTCAGATACTGCGCGTGCACTTCTTTCTTACAAAGGAATCCTTCACAAGAATCACCTTCTTAACGGTGTTAAGAAAGGCGCTTTCACAGCTGAGCAAGCAGAAGAAAAATTTTCTAAATGGCTAGAAGAGAAAGATGCTAAGATTCAAACTAAAGTAGATTCTTTATCATCTGCAGCTACAAAAGTAGAAGCTGATAGAATGAAAGCTGAAACAGCGATTAAAGAAGCAAGAGCTAAAGCAATTGCTGAAAAAAACGCTCCAGTTGAAGAAGCGGCTCCTGCAACAGAAGCAGTTGAAGCGGAAGTAACATCAGCTGAAGAAACAACAGAAGCTACTACTGAAGAAGCTCCTGCAGTTGAAGAAGTAAAAGAAGAGGCACCAGTTGTAGA
>DKPV01000093.1 GCA_002471375.1 Flavobacteriales bacterium UBA7325 | reverse complement strand
CTTTTTAATCCTATTTATTTTCTTTAGCTCATTATATTTGCCCATCTCGAGGGCAGACGATGAAATTCGCATTATCACTGTAGGGGAACAAGATGATGATTCCTCTTTTGAGGAGCCCTTCAGCTTCACTGTCATCGACCGTGAGGAGATGGATCGACGTGGTGTCATCAATTTCAAGGATCTTTTTCGCTATGAACCAGGAGTAGATGTTAGAAGAAGCAGAAGATATGGCATTGAGGATATCAATATAAGAGGCTTAGATGGTAACCGTATTCTTTATGAATTTAATGGTGTCCGATTGCCAGAACGGTATGAATTTGGACCATTTCGCCAAACGAGGGGACAGTGGCTTGATTTACTGAGTGTTGGCCAAGTTGATATTATTAAAGGATCCGCTTCAGTTCTTTACGGAGACGGAGCTCTTGGTGGGGTCGTGTCTTTTTCATCTCTCAATCCAGAGGATTTTTTAGGAGAAGATAGCGAGGCTATCCAAACTGCATTCATGCTGAGCTCGGAAAATAATAGTATTTCAGAAGTTCTACGATTTGGGGTTGAAGATACGAGCGGACTGATGGCGTTGTTCAGCATCAGTCGCTCGGACTCTACAGAGCCACATCCAATAGCAGATGCCAATCTAATTAATCGTCAGAATAATGACAGCACTGGGATTAATGGTCAGATCATGATCCCATTGTCAGACGATATCAAGCTTCGACTTAATGCCGTCGGCTCGAATCAAATCACACGCACTAGGATTGGTCAGGGTAATTTACCAGCAGGACAATGGGGCTATACAGTTAATAAAGACCATGAGAAGATTTCTAATCTCCTAGGACAATTTGTTGCATCAGTTGAATTTGATTCCTTGATGGATAATCCAATATTATCGGGCGTTGAATTAGATCTTTATTATCAAGATGCTTCCCAGAAAGATCAAAGATTTGAAAGTCGTACAACTCAACTGGCTGAACTAAAGCGATCATCAAAAACAAATTCGATTAGTCAGGTGTCTGGATTAAAAGCCTCGCGAAAACATAATGTTATTCAAGGTGATGTAATCCATGGACTTCATTATGGATTTGATTATTCAAGAACCTTTAACTCACGTCGGCGTGATCGCATTCAAGAAAATTTATCGGATGGTACAAAGACAAGGGAGTTGCCACTTGGTATCTTTCCGGTTAAAGATTATCCAGATACAATTACAAATCGTGCAGGTATCTTTTTCGAGGATTCTTTGGAGATTGATGCACTAAAGTTAATTGGTGGGATTCGCTATGAATCAGTCAGTATGAACACACTTCCCGATTTAACTTTTGAGAAATCAGGAGCTGTAGCGACTAGTTCAGATGTTATTGCACCGAGTTGGAGATTGGCCGCACTTTACAACGTGGATGAATCACATGCCTTATGGATCAATTATAATCGATCATTCAGGGCACCACTCTACAGTGAAATTAATAGTGGATTTACCAATTTGAATGCGGGATATCAAACTATTAGTAGCCCTGACCTTAAGCCAGAAATTAACAATGGAGTCGAAATTGGAATGAGAGGACGACATGACCATGTTAAGTATGGCGTCACTGGATATTATAATTATTACGAAGATTTTATCTATCCTGCTCGCTTTGTTGGCTTAAATTGTGCTTTTGAAGGTGGAAGATGTATTGCACAATATCAAACTGTTAATGCAGAGAAAGCCGTTATCTATGGATTCGAGGGTTATGCGGAGTATTCGAGCCTTCCTGAAGGCTATGGTTTAAAGATTCGTACTGGATTTAATTATTCGGTTGGTGATGATCTTGAGTTCAACCAGCCACTCACAAGCATTGATCCACCCAAGGCTGTTATTGCGATTGGATACCATGAACCTTCAAAGCGTTGGTCCTCAGAGTTGGTGGGCAGCATTTATGGTCGTGCCAGAGTACCGGATGAAAGTATTGTATTTATCCCCTCAGCTTATATTCGCTGGGATCTTTTAGGCTCGGTGTCGATTTCTCCTGATTTTCGGATCAATCTGGGCATTTTAAATTTGTTTGATTATAGAAATTACTCTTATTCTGATACGAAGTATATTCTTGATACGGGTTATAAAGATATGAGCGGCTTCTCATTGCCTGGACGTTCTTATCAATTGGGTTTTAGCTTACGATTATGATGGTTTTGATACCTGATTATGATTATTTCATATTCAGAATTATTTTCTGATTTTCTCGCTCTTTAACTGCTTTCTGATGTTTTCTACTGCCTCTAAGTACGATGCTATAGCTTATTGGTACCTTTGCTCCGCCTGGTATTGCTTGGAAAAGTGATCGACGACTGGCTTCTAGTGCAGCACGATCGATCTCTGCATTACCACTGGAGCGTTTTAATTCGACGGCTTGAACTCGACCATTGTCGTTGATGGTGATTAAAACTTTAGGTTCACCCTCAACACCTTGTTGAAGTGCACGCCTAGGGTATTTAGGCTTTGGGCAAGAAAGACATTTCACTACACGTTGAG
>DKPV01000083.1 GCA_002471375.1 Flavobacteriales bacterium UBA7325 | reverse complement strand
CATTTTATCATGAAACTCAAATGGACCTACTTCAATAGTTTCCATTTTACGAATTGGGAAATACATAACGACGGCTTTCTTTACCCATTCGTTAACTTGCCACTCGCCATTTTCTAGTGGCTCAGCAACACGTAATTCACCTTTGTCAATAGATTCAATGACAGAGTTAATTGCTTCTACTGTCTTGCTCTCTTTTAATAATTCACGGTTATCCCATGCTGCTTCGATTATCGATCTCATAGTTCTTATTTGATTGATGCAAAAATAATCATCCTGCCGAGATTTCAATTATTGATTTCTTTCCACGATCTTTGTATTTATGGGGAAAGTTGTAAGTATTGATTTTGGATTGAAACGAACAGGACTAGCGTTGTCTGATGAGGCACGAATGTTTGCTTTCGGAATTGATACCGTGGACTCGAAAGATTTAATGTCTTTCCTCATTGGCTTGAAAGAAAAAGAGAAATTTACGACGATCGTACTTGGGATGCCGAAGAGGCTGAATAATCAGGACAGTCATGTTACAGAGAATGTTCGGTTGTTGAAGGAAGCACTAGAAAAACAATTCCCAATAATGGAAGTTGTACTCATAGATGAAAGGTTTACTTCTAAGATGGCATCTGAGTCGATGTTTACTGCAGGAGCTTCAAAGAAGCAGAGGAAGGAGAAGGGATTGATTGATAAAGTGAGCGCCACGATTATTCTACAATCCTACCTTGCTCAAGTATGACATGTATACTCGACCGAGGCTTTCGAGGTAAATCCGAGTATTTTCAAATGAAAGCGTTAATTTTGTATCAGAATACGATTATATGATATTACCAATAGTTGCCTACGGAGATGCCGTCCTTAAAAAGGAAGCAGAAGAAATAGAGGAGAAGTATCCAAATTTGGATGACTTGATTGCCAATATGTTTGAAACAATGTATGAGGCGTCGGGAGTGGGATTGGCAGCACCGCAAATAGGGAAGTCGATTCGGTTATTCATCGTTGATGGAAGTCCATTTGCTGAGCCAGAGGAAGATGGCGAGTTAGATCCTAAAGCCAAAGGGTTGGAGGATTTTAAAAAGGTCTTTATCAATCCAATTATAGAGGAGGAGTCTGGAGAAGAGTGGGGATTTAATGAAGGATGTTTGTCGATTCCAGACATTAGAGAAGAAGTATATCGAAAAGAAAAGGTGACCATCTCTTACTATAATGAGAAATGGGAATTGAAAGAGGAAGAGTTCGACGGCTATGCTGCAAGAATTATCCAACACGAATACGATCATGTTGATGGGATTTTATTCACGGATCGAATTTCTACACTTAAGAAGCGACTTTTATCAAAGAAGTTGACAAATATTTCCAAAGGCATCACGGATGTCAAATACAAAATGAGATTCCCACTTAGAAAGAAGAAACGATAATGAAAAACCTACTTTATTTATCTGTTGTAGCCCTAGTATTTGTTGCTTGCGGTGATGAGCCGAAAAAAGATCCGATCAGTAATGCTGACAAATCTTATGTAACAGAAGTGCCATCTGCGGATGTATTACGAGAGGGTATTGAAATGCTTGAGGATTCCATCATGAGAATGTCTCAAAGTCAAGAGGATGTGCGTAAACAGCTGCCGAATTTGACACGTCAAGCCTTAATCGAGAAAGCCCTATTGTTGTACAGGTCTTACCCTGGTGATAAAGATGCTGCGGCATGTTTAGATAAAGTTCATATGACTTATTCAGCAATGAATGCCTACACTCTTGCTGCGAAGTATGCAGATACCTTGATCGTAAAGTATCCAAAGTACGAACACCGCGCACGTGTTATTGAAAGTGTTGCTAGTCATTATGATTACTTCGTTAAACCCTGGGATGCTGAAAAGGTTAAATCTTATTATGAGTTGCTTTTGAAAGATTATCCAAATCTAACAGAAGAGAAAAAGGCAGATGTTCAATTCAGACTTAATAATATGGACCTAACTCTAGAAGAATTGATGGCGAAGCAGTAGGCCTGTCAGAGCCTTCGCGCTGTTAACGTTGTGTTAAAAGTTATTCTCGACTGAAAACTTGCACTATATTTGGTTCAAAACGTATTAGAAACTATAAAGATTATCAAAATGAAAAAAGCATTATTCTCACTATTGTTAGTATTTGCAGCAAGCGCATTAACTAACTCAGCAGTTGCTCAAGAAGTTAAGAACGGAGCACAAATAGAATTCCAAAAAGAAACACATGATTACGGAACAGTAAAATACGCTGGAGACGGAACATGCGAGTTTAAATTCACTAATACAGGAAACGCTCCATTGATTATTTCAAATGCGAAAGGTTCTTGTGGATGTACTGTTCCAGATTGGCCAAGAGATCCAGTTATGCCAGGTAAATCAGCAGTTATCAAAGTGAAATATGATACTAAGCGCCCAGGTGCAATTAATAAGAGTGTTACAATTACTTCTAACGCGGGCAATTCTCCAACTAAAGTGATTCGTATCAAAGGAAATGTTGGTGCAAAACCAACGTCAGGAGTTCCAGTTCAAACAGGAGGTCCGGCTAACTAGTCATCAAAAAGGCTATTTTGCGATCATAATTATAGCATTAAGTTCCGCCCTTGGTTTTCCAAGCGGCGGAATTTTTTTTGATCTTGGAATGGTATTTGAACTTGTATTCGTAAAATTAGAAATTATGAGATTCTTGGTATTCTTTTTGTTCATCGTTATTGCTGGCTTGACCTTAGCACAGCAACCGACAATGAAAATAACGAAGCCTTCCTACAAGTTTCCTCCAACTCAACAAGGAGTGCTTCTAGACCACAGTTTCCAGATAACGAACAATGGTACTTCACCGCTAATTATTTCTGACTTTAGCGCGAACTGTACATGTACAAAGGTAGTACTCCCAAAACAACCCATATTACCTGGGGAGACATATCCGCTAAAGGTTACTTTTGATACGGCTGGGAAGTATTATTTTCAAGATAGAACAATAAAGCTCGTGACGAATACATCCAAAAAGCACACGCTTCGTATCAAGGTAAAAGTGGTTCCAAAGAAATAGGTGCAGTCGTACTTTTGAAGCAGTAATTCTTTAATTTTCTGTTAACCACTTGTTAGTGCTTCGTTAAAGTATTCCTAAATCCGTTATCGATCTGTTAACAGCGGATATTAGCTAATTCATCCTATGTAGTTTAGTTGAAACAAAACAATTAAACATTACACTATGAAAAAGCTACTTATCACATCGATGTCACTCGTTGCAATCCTGATGATTTCAACAAATTCTAATGCTCAAGATGAAGTTCAACTAGATGGACCGAAAATCGAATTCACTAAACAGGTCCATGATTATGGTACAGTGAAATATGATGGAGACGGTTATTCTTCGTTTGAATTCAAAAATACAGGAAACGCACCATTGATAATTTCGAAAGCGAATAAATCATGCGGTTGTACAGTTCCTGATTGGCCAAGAGAACCAATCTTACCTGGGGCAACAAGTCAAATCAAAGTGAAGTATGATATGAAACGCCCTGGAGCAATTAATAAGAGCGTGACAATTGTTTCGAATGCGGTGAATACACCCTCTGCCGTTATACGCATAAAAGGAAATGTACTTCCTAAATCAACTGGTGGAGCGCCTGTGAGTGCATCAGGACGGGCTAACTAATTTGAATCCACTGATCGTAAAATAGTAAAGCGCATCTCAATCACGAGGTGCGCTTTTTTGATTACACCGAATTTTTTCATGTCAGAATCAATAGTTAATTACTTGTTGATATATAAGTCTGTATACTTCTGTTTTGAGCAGTTTAAAGCGTTATCTTTATTTCTCAATTTTTGATTGCTCATGTACATTATATTCGATACTGAAACAACTGGTTTACCGCGTAATTGGAATGCTCCAATCACAGACACGGATAATTGGCCTCGTGTAATTCAGATCGCTTGGCAGGTGCATAATGATATGGGGGAACTCATAGAGCACAAAGATTACCTTATCCAACCAGAAGGTTTTGATATTCCTTTTGATGCTGAGAAAATTCATGGCATATCTACGGGTTTAGCGCATGAGCAAGGATTCCCACTCCAAGATGTTCTGCTAGAGTTTAATGAAACTCTAGGGAAAGCAAAGTTTGTTGTCGGGCAGAACGTGAAATTTGACTTGAATGTTTGGGGCTGTGAGTATCATAGAGCAGGTCTTGATAATATCATGGCTGAAGCACCTGTCTTGGATACGTGTACGGAAGCTACCGCGAAATTATGTGAAATTCCGGGAGGACGTGGGGGTAGGTTTAAACTACCAACGCTGACGGAGTTGCATAAGCACTTATTTGACGAAGGATTTGGTGAGGCGCATAATGCAACAGCAGATGTTGAAGCAACAACTCGTTGTTTTTTAGAACTGATTCGAAAAGGAGTGTTTTTACCTGCGGAATTGCAGCAGGAAGACAAGTACATCGAAGATTTCAAAGCTTTCAATCCAGCTCCAATTGGAGTAATTGGTCTGGATCATCTTAACTTAAAAGAAGAAAGTGCCCGAATAAAAGCAGCTGAAACTGCTACCGAACCGGAAGCTCCGAGTATCGATAGATCGGAAGCATTCGAACGATTAAAAGATTGTACATTCGCCCACTTACATAATCATTCCCAATTCACGATTCTTCAGTCAACATCACAAGTGAAGTCGCTTGTAGCTGCAGCGGCAAAAGACGAAATGCGTGCCGTAGCCCTCACAGATACGGGTAACATGATGGCGGCATTCCATTTTGAAAAGGCAATAGCCGGACATAACGCGGGTGTAAGAGATAGGAAAAAAGAGGCTGAGGAGAGTGGTGAGGATTTTGATGAAATTGAATTAATGCCTATTATCGGCTGTGAATTCAATGTTTGTAGAGATCTACGCGATAAGACACAAAAGGATAATGGTTATCAAGTTGTATTACTGGCTAAGAACAAAGCGGGTTATCATAACTTGATCAAACTTTCGTCAATGGCGTTTACTGAAGGGATGTATTATGTTCCTCGAATAGATAAAAAGGCTATTGAAGAGTACCATAAAGATATAATTGTACTAACGGGTAATCTCTACGGAGAAGTGCCAAGTCTAGTACTGAATGTCGGTGAAAAACAGGCAGAAGAGGCGCTGGTCTGGTGGAAGAATCTTTTTGGAGATGATCTTTACGTCGAGTTGATGAGGCACGGTCAAGAAAATGAAGATAGAGTTAATGAGACTCTTATTCGATTAGCTAAGCAGCACGAAGTTAAATTAGTAGCTTCGAATAATACCTTTTATATTGATCAGACTGATGCTAACGCACATGACGTTCTATTGTGTGTAAAAGACAATGAGCTCGTTTCCACACCAAAAGGAAGAGGGAGAGGATTTAGGTACGGACTCGACAACGAGGAGTATTATTTTAAATCTCAAGATGCAATGAAGGAATTGTTCGTAGACATTCCTGAGGCTATCGAGTCGATCGATGAGATTATAGATAAATGTGAGCACTATGCTTTGGCGCGTGATGTTCTTTTGCCCGCCTATGATATTCCTGAGGATTTTGTTTCAGAGGAGGATATAAAAGATGGAGGTAAACGAGGCGAAAATGCCTACTTGAGACATCTTACATATGAAGGTGCAAAGGTCAGGTATGGAGAGATTACGGATGAAATTAGCGAGCGACTAGATTTTGAATTAGCTACTATCGAACGTACAGGTTATCCAGGATATTTCTTAATTGTATGGGATTTCTTGGTGGCAGCGCGTGAAATGGGCGTTTCTGTTGGGCCAGGTAGGGGATCTGCGGCGGGTTCTGTTGTGGCTTATGCGCTGAAAATTACAAATATTGATCCGCTAAAGTATGATTTGCTATTTGAGAGGTTCTTGAATCCTGAAAGGGTTTCCATGCCCGATATTGATATTGATTTTGA
>DKPV01000002.1:8446-48292 GCA_002471375.1 Flavobacteriales bacterium UBA7325 | reverse complement strand
TATTCGTGCAATAGCACCTGATGTCATGCAGCATAGACTTGGTTTGACCTACGAAGCTGAAGCTGAAAATGTTTCTGCGGCAGATATTGTAAGCAAAATCGTAAATAAGATCGAAGTACCGTAGAAAGGAAGTCAGCAGATTAATTAATGGAAACAAAAGAGCTCTTAGCAAAAATTCGACACCTTGAAATCAAGGCAAAAGGACTTACCCGACATATTTTTTCAGGTGAGTACCATTCTGCTTTCAAAGGACGTGGGATGACGTTTAGTGAAGTTCGAGATTACCATTTCGGAGATGAGGTTCGAACGATCGATTGGAATGTAACAGCACGTTTTAATGATCCTTACGTTAAGGTCTTTGATGAAGAACGAGAGCTGGCAGTAATGTTAATCATTGATGTGTCAGGCTCTGAAGATTTTGGTACTGGAGAGAAAACTAAAAAGGACATTGCTCTAGAGTTGACAGCAGTCCTAGCATTCTCAGCGATCAGTAATAATGATAAAGTTGGAGTCATATTCGTATCCGATAAAATCGAGAAATATATTGCTCCTGGCAAAGGAAGGAATCATGCCTTGTTTATCCTTCGTGAATTCATTGAGCTCAAACCAGAAAGCAAAGGAACAAACTTAAATGAGGCACTCAAATTCTTTAGGAACACTCAAAAGAAAAGAAGTATCGCATTCGTAATGAGTGACTTTATTGATGAAAACGACTTTATAGAGGGACTTAAAGTTTCACGGAAGAAACATGACATGGTTGCAATACGGTTGTATGATCAATCCGAAGAAACATTGCCAAGCGTCGGGATAATTCAATTGTTCAACGCCGAAACAGGACAGACAACATGGGTTAATTCTAACAGTGCCGCTGCAAAAGAAACTCACAGTAAAAACTTCAAGGAATTTGAAGAGAAGCTTTTCAAAGAATTCAAACGATCGGGAATAGATTACACATCAATTTCAACTGATGGAGATTATATCAAGGAACTTATTCAACTCTTCCAGAATAGATGATATTGAAATCCTTGACATACCTCATCGTCCTATTGACTGCTCCTCTTTCAATGAGCCAGCAATTGCTTGTAGAAATATCTAATGACGCCATATTAGTCGGCGAACCGACAACGTTGAAGTTCACAGTCAAGGCAGAATCTCAGGATACAATTAAGTTTAATCCGAAGCAAAAAGAAATTGATGCTAGATTGATGAATCAAAACGGTGGACTAGCGATGGACATCACGCCTCTTGAAATTGTTTACCCATTCATTGACACTTTCATTTTTAATGGTAGCGCAAAAAAATGGAAAGGAGAATACGCACTCACTTCGTGGGAACCAGGTAATTTTGTGATCCCAGGAGCAACAATACTTATTAATGATTCTACCTATCGGTTTAAAGATATTTCACTAAAGTGCTCACTGGTTGCTCAAGATACCACCATGGATATCTACGAGATCAGAGAGGGCTACACACAAATTCCTGACAAACCTTTTTCCTTCGTTGAATTTGTTTCGGATAACTGGTTGTGGCTGATTATATTCCCAATTGCAATCATGGTTTTCCTCATTATTAGAAAACTAAGAAAACGAGAAGAAGATGACTATCTTGAAGAAGTCAAACCACTCTCATTAAAAGAAAGAACCATACTTGCAATCAATTCTCTCGAGAAGGAAGAACTATGGGCCAAGGACAAATTGAAAGAACATTTTATTGAACTCTCTTATATTTTGCGCTCTTATTTAACAAGCCGATACTCGATTTCACTTTTGGATAAAACGACGTATGAAATAAAACTATTACTTACCAAGCAAGGGCTTAATGAAGAAACGGTAGATGTAATAGCTCGTATACTATCACAATCGGACATGGTGAAGTTCGCGAAATCAAAACCAGATGTGATCGCAATTATACGTCAATCGACACTCGCAAAACAAATTATAGCTGAAACCAGTCCATTAGACTTTGACAATGTTGACTAATTGGAACATTCGATTTTGGGAGTATGAATACTCTTCTCCAGGTTGGCTTTGGCTGATGTGCATAATTCCTGTTGTGCTATTCATTCTATACCGTCTTGAGAAAAACCGGAAAGGTGAAGTGAAATATTCTCGCACCATTAAAGACCAAGAGAGTATCGGCTCGAGATGGGTTGTACGCATGCGTGAAGTCAACCTTCTACTCTATGGAATAATTGCCTGTCTACTCATTTTTGGGATGGCAAAACCCTTCCATTGGGCAGACTACGATGATTATGATAATGACTACAAAGATGGGATTGATATCGTGATCGCGATGGATGTGTCCGGATCTATGCTTGCCATGGATTTTCTCCCGAATAGATTGGAAGCCGCAAAAAAGGTTGCCAAGGAATTTGTTGACGGAAGAAAGGGTGATCGCATAGGTTTAGTTGCCTACGCCGGTGAAGCATTCACAGCATGTCCTCCTACGCTAGATTATCCAATCTTGAAAAAACAAATTGACGGTATAAATGGTGACTACATAGAAGGTGGTACAGCCATAGGTATTGGCTTAGGGACCGCTGTAACTCGATTGAGAAGTGACAGTTTAAAATCAAAAGTGATCATACTCCTGACGGATGGAGTTGATGGAGGAAGCGAAATTTCACCTATCATGGCAGCTGAATTAGCTAAAGCAAAAGGGATTCGCGTGTACACTATTGGAGTTGGTAGCCACCGTGATGCCGAATCACCTGGAAGCACACCTTTCGGGATGAATTTCCAGCCACTGGAAGCAGAAATTGACGAAGTTACTCTTACCGAAATTGCCGACTTGACAGATGGGAAGTACTTTCGAGCAACGGATGAACAAAGCCTGAGGGAAATCTATAAAGAAATAGAGAAACTAGAAAAACGGAAGATGGTACATCATCACTACAAACCCGAACCACCTTCTAATCCCATAGGTTTCCTGAATTGGGCATTTGTTCTTTCCATCCTAACATGGGGACTTAATTACTTAGTGTTTAAATCGAATGAGTAAGCAGAAGTACATATTCCGCTTTAAGCTCATTGTTTCTGGAATACTAATCTGGGAAGCAATTTTTTGGGTGCTCTATTTTTTACTGATCAATGCATTTGGACTTTTCAGTGAATCGTCTGTGGGAGAAAAACTTGCCTACAAAACTCCTTCTGTTTTGGGACTGCTATTCTTTCTACTTCCGATTGTTGGTGTATTTCTGTATAACATCATTCAGAATAATCGAATGGCGGAAAACGCAACTGCCTCGGTTGCTCGTTCGTATCTCCGTCCTGTGTCATCTATGAGTGCATTTATGAAATACTTTTTCTTTCGTAATGCATTTGTCTTCCTGGTCATTGCTATGGCGCAGCCTGTATTTGGAACGAAGAAAGTTGCTGGCACGAATGAATCATTGGAACTTGTAGTCGCACTGGATATTTCTAATTCAATGAATGCACAAGATATCTCGGAAGATTTTTCACGATTAGATATTTCGAAACGAGCAATCAAACAATTGATCAATAGCCTCCATGGGGAAAAGTTGGGGATTTGTCTCTTTGCAAACAGTGCTTATGTCCAATTGCCAATCACGAACGATTACGGAGCTGCAAAACTCTTTATTGACGACATAGAAACCAATATGATCAGTAGCCAGGGAACCAACATAGATGCAGCATTAAGAGTGTCAATGGGAATGTTCTCGAAACAAAAAACAACAAAAGGAATTATTCTCATCACAGATGGTGAAAATCATGAAAACAGCCCGAATCAAACTCTTAAAGATATCCAAAAAGAGCAAATTCAATTAAGTGTTCTTGGCATTGGCACGAAAAAGGGTGGACTCGTCCCAAAAGATCCAAACCGTCCAGAAATGGGGTATAAAACGGATGCCAGAGGCAAGAAAGTTTTATCCAAATTAAATGAAAAATTTATTCGTTCGATCGCGCAAAAAGGTGGAGGGAAGGCTTCTGTAACTTCAAATGAGTTCCCAAACCTTTCTACTTTATTAACAGAAATCAGTCAGATGAAGCGAACGAAAATTGATAATTTAGAGTTCGATATTAAGCAAGAACGCTTTAGAGTGCCATTAATGATCTCAATTGTTTTCTGGATTTTGTTCTTGCTATGGTCTCGACAGTATGTTGGTTTCTTCGATAAACTAATAAGAAAATGAAAGTAGTTTTAATATTCGCACTCCTGATTCTTAGCCAAAGTGCATTTGGCCAGGATGACTCTTGGCGAGACTCATTGGATGTTGCGCGACAAGCATACAATGCAAAAAACTATGCGAAGGCTCTTAAATATTACGAATCAGCACAAAAAAAAGCTCCCGATAATATAGATTTATCAGATGAAATGGCTCAATCAGCTTATAAAGCGCGTGAATTTGAGAAAGCCGAAAAAATCTACCAACAAAGCAGCGGAAGTAAAAAAAACAAAGCACAGCGTGGTGATAGCTTTCATAATCTAGGCAACTCAAGAATGCAACAAGAAGACTATGCAGGGGCTGTTGATGCCTACAAAGAATCGCTGAGAAACAATCCGAAAGATGATCGGACTAGATACAATCTTTCAGAGGCAATTCGTCGTCTTAAAGACCAAGAAAGAAAGAACCCACCGCAGGATCCAAACGAACCTCAAGATCCAAATGATCCGCAGGACCCTCAGGATCCTGAAGACGGAAATGATGGTGAAGAGAAGGAAGGAGGAGATCAAAACTCTGATCAAGATGGCCAGGGAGATGAAAAAAAAGATCCTAAAAACGGATCGTCAGGATCGAATGGATCCAAAAAAGACGGTGAAGGTCAATTACCAAACCAAATGATTGAGCGAACCTTAGACAATCTCGCACGTAAAGAAGCAGAAACTAAGCAACGAATGAGAGGTGGCGGTAAAGCTGGAAAACCTTCAAAATCTGGTAAAGACTGGTAAAAATGCTGAATAGAATCCTCTCCATACTCGTTATTGCCGTTTGTTTCTCTGGCACTGCTCAAAAGAAGCAGGTTGTACTCAGTGTGACACCTAAGGATGCAGAAGTTGGAGAAAATGTTGTTATCACCGTAGAAACAAATATTAAGGGAGAAATTGCGCTCGATAATCTTCCTAGTTCATTCAATTACGGAGCCAGTTCTGGAAGTCAGATGTATCAACGAATGGATTACTCCACCGGAAAGGTAATTACCTATTATAGCATATCACAATCTGGTGTTATTACTAAACCAGGGACATTTAAAATTGGACCGGCATATGTAAAAAGTCGTGGACGCGCATATTCATCGAACACAGTTTCTCTGAACGTCTCTAAAAAGACGCCTATGAGCAACGGTACTGTCACTCAGGCTATGTTGAACGAGCCTGCATTTGGTGTCATTCAGACAAATAAATCCAGCGTTTACGAAGGTGAACCTGTTGTTGTCTCTGCAAAAATCTATGCAAAGTACCAGCCTACAAACATTTACAACTACAATTCTTTTGTACAGGCAAAGGCACTTGAAGCTCATTCCCTCTCGAGATCAGTCCGCCTGAAGGTACAGGAGGAAACCTTTAAAGGAATAAACTATTTCACTTTCGAACATGACAAACATGTAATCTTTCCGCTAGGGACCGGAAACTTTGATCTCGGTCCTTATACCGTAGATGTTCTTCAAGGTCCTAACGGGTATTCCGTTACTTCAGGAAATGTCGCAATTCGAATTAAGCCCCTACCTGCTAATCCTCCTGCGGATTTCATCGGTGGAGTTGGACAATTCACCATTGAGCGTCAACTGGACACAACGGAAATAAAACAAGGTGATGTATTCGTTATGCAGATTGTTATTGAAGGTAGTGGTAATATTCAAAATATATTAGAACCTACTTTACAGTTACCTAAGGGATTTCAGATTTACGGAGACCCGGTAGTATCTGAGAATATCACCTATGGCGCAAGAGGCGCAGAAGGAATCGTTTCTTACGAATACAACGTTCAAGTATCCAAATATGGAGACCTGCTGTTCCCTGCAACAACAGTTAGCTACTTCGACCCAAAGAAAGAGCAATACGTTCAAGTCGAGACGGAGGAAAATACAATTTCGGTTACCCTAGATGAGAGTTTCATTACCTCTGAGCCTTCAGAGGATGAAAATATGGACGAAGCTTTTGCTGAACCAATTCCAGAATTAAGAAAGAAAAAAGAAATCAGAACTACTGACACATTGTATGGATCCCCTGTTTTCTGGTCTGGAGTTAGCGTTCCACTATTGTGCGCATTCTTCTTCTTAATTTTCACACGGAGAAGAGAGCAGAGTGCAGATAAAATTGAAGCTCGACAAGTTATCAAACAAAAAGACAAAGAGCTCGGTGATCATGTCGCAAAAAGTAAATCGCTAATTGCAACAGATCCAAATGATGAATTCTTCTCTAGTATTGAAACTGGACTAAGAAAAGCATTCGAGGTCAAGATGAATATCCAACAAGAACGTATTCTTGGTAAGGATGAAGTTTCAGATTATCTTATCAAAACCGGCGAGATTGAGCTTTCAAGTCGAGTACAGAAATTATTCAGAACATGTGAGGAATCACGCTATGCACACGGTGCTATGGATGGATTAAGACAACCTAGCTTTGATGAATTTCAATCAATATTAAAAGCCCTGAAGCTATGAGAAAATGGATAGTCAATATTTTCATGGCAGTACTTCCTTTGACAGTCATAGCTGGATCAAATTTCGATGAAGGCATCAAAGCCTTTGAGAAAAAAGAGTACAATACCGCAATTGAAAAGTTTAAAGCATCACTCGAAGTTACTCCCAATGATGTTGCCTCATACTACAATTTGGGATTAGCCCACCATGAGAGCAAGTCTTATGGTGATGCTATCTGGTCCTTTGAAAAGGCCCTCAAGTTATCACCATCCGACGCTGCAGCTAAACAAGCTATCGAGAGAAGCTATGCCGCTATAGATCCTAAAAAGACGTGGGTACCTCAATTGAATAGATTACAATCTGCACTTTATGGATTTTCCGGAAGCACTTGGTCCATTATAGCAATTGCTTTTAGCGTACTTCTTTCAGTTTGTCTGATCCTTTTTACACGATCAAAAAATCTTTCATCGAAACGTCTCTACGTTGCTTTGTCAACATTTTGTTTAGTCTCTTTGGTATGCAGTGCTATAATCGCTAATGGATCAGCGGGATATGCCTCAGCAACGAATTATGCGATAGTAACTCAGAAGAGTATTAACACTTTCAAGAGTGACAAAAAAGTAAGCTCAGCGGAACTTCACGAAGGCGAACGTCTTTTACTACTCGATCAAAAGAAAACTGGGTTAATCAATGTCTCTTCCTCTTCTGGAGACACTTATTACATTGAAGTAAAGGATGTTGCCTTCATCTAAATGGTGAAAACCTTCTCAGAACCTCACTTATCCAGACTAGTTATAGTCTTAGGAATATTGTCTTCATTCACAAATTGTTATATCCATTGACTACATTTGATACTCGGTTTAAATGCCGTAACTTTTCATCAGATTACAAATAATTGAACGCACAGAATGAAAAAAATTGGGGGGAAACTAAAAAAATGGATGCGCAGTAGAAAGTTCTGGAAACGCTTCGCGATGATATTTGTAATCGCGCCCATGCTTTTATTCTCGGTTTTAGTTGTCATTCTTTACGCGAAGCAGGATGAAATCGTCCAAAGTTTAATGAAAGACCTAAATGAAGACTTCAGAGGAAGTGCTGAAATTAAAGGTTCACACATTTCTCTCTTCGAGAATTTTCCATACATCTCCATTGACCTCGAGCATTTTAAGGTTTACGAAAACAAGGAAAAGAATACAACTCCAATAATCGATGTGGATGATACCTACGTTGGATTTAATCTATGGACCATCCTCACGGGTAAAATGGAGGTCAAAAAGATCAAATTAGAGGACGGCGCAATCAATCTAGTTCAGCACAAAAGCGGAGATTTCAATATTGTTCTTGCACTCACCTCAGAGAGAGAAATCGAAAGTCCGGAAGAGGAGTTTCATCTTGATTTGAAAAAAATAGAGCTTGAGAACATTGACCTTACTAAGTTGAACGAAGAAAACAATTTAAAGATTGAAGCCTTCATTGAAGATGCTCATTCAAAATTCGAAACTTCACCAAAACATGTGAGCGCATCTCTCGATGCTCGTTTTGTATTGAACATAATTAGTGATGGAGACACCACTTTTTTAAAGCATAAACACATTGATTTTGATACCGAGATAGATTTTCTCAAAGTGGATGACATCCTTACGATATCACCTACAGCTGTGCACCTTGAAGAATCGGAATTTAATGTAGAGGGAAGTATAGATTTCTTAAATGATATGGATCTAGATCTGAGTTTCTCCGCAAACAAACCTGATTTCGATCTGTTCTTTGCTATAGCTCCAGAAGAGCTAATACCAACTTTAAAAACATATGAAAATCATGGTGAAATTTATCTCAACGGTACTTTCAAGGGTCCATCATTAAACGGACACAATCCAGCGATTCATGCCAATTTCGGTTGTAAAAATGGATTTATCAAAAAGGATCACTCTAACCAATCCTTGAAAAACCTCAACTTCAGTGGATACTTTACGAATGGGGAAAATCGAAACTTATCTTCGTCTAAATTCGCTTTACATCAATTCAAAGCCAAACCAAAAGTAGGTAAGTTTTATGCGGACATCGTCGTAAGTGATTTTACGGCACCAAACATAGATGCAAAATTGAAATCAAGCTTTGACATGCAGTTTGTTTCAAAGTTTTTTGACTTGAAGCACATGCATAATTTTAAAGGTTCAGCTATTATTAACCTAGACTTCAAAGACATAATAGACTTAGAAAATCCAGAGCATGCAATCTCTAAATTGAACGAATCATACAATATGAAGGTTCAACTGAAAAACTTAAGTTTTAAGTCAGACATGTATGATTTGCCTGTCAAAAATTTCAATTTCTTGACAACGATCAAAGGGCATAAGGCATCCATAGAGCAATGTGATATCAAAGTTGGGAAATCTGACCTTAAGATCTATGGCTCAATTGATGATTTACCCGCGATCATTCACCACACAGACAAAGCTGTGGACACTCGATTAAAATTGACGAGTAAATTCCTTGACCTATTTGAACTTACTGGATCCAATAAAACAAGCATAGATGAACAGATTGAAAACCTTAAACTCGATTTCGACTTCAAGGCGTCTGCCAGATCCTTCACAGAATCCAAATACTTACCTCAAGGAGAGTTTTTTATAGAGAATATGTATGGGAAGCTAAAGCACTACCCTCATACCCTACATGACTTCCATGCGGATATTTTTATTGAAGAGAGAGACCTGAGAGTTGTCGATTTCAAAGGGATGATTGACAAGAGTGATTTCCTTTTCACTGGTAAGCTAGAACATTACGAAAAATGGTTCGATAAGCATCCTGGCGGGGACTCTAAAATAGAATTCAACCTCGCTTCGAACATGCTTCAATTTGAATCACTCTTCACCTATAAAGGCGAAAAATTCGTGCCCGAGGACTATCGTCATGAAGAACTCGACCAGCTAAAACTACACGGTTATACGTATTTACATTATTCGGGCGGACTTAAATCAATGGATTTAAACATTGATAAGTTTGATGCTAAAATGAAGGTTCACCCCTTACGTTTTGAAAACTTCTTTGGAAGAATCCATTATGAAGATGATCATCTAGTGGTTGAAGATTTTCATGGAAAATTAGGTGAATCTTCCTTCAAAACTACCTTGCATTACTATCTGGGAGATAACTCTTCTATTCGTAAAAGGGATAACCACTTATCAATTACGGCCTCGCGCTTAGACATTGATCAGCTCATCAAGTATAATCCACTTCCTCCCAAATCTAATAGTGGTAACGGAACGACAACAGCCGCAGTAGATCATGATGCTGGGTTTAATATTTACAATTTACCATTTACGGACATGACCTATCATCTTGATATTGGCCATTTCAATTATCATCGCTATCTATTTAAAAACATCAAAGGGAACTTAAGGACTACACCAAAACATTACATCTATGTAGAACACCTAAACTTAGATGCTGCAGGTGGACATTTTGCAGTGGACGGTTATTTTAATGGTTCAGATCCAAATAAGATCTACTTCAGCCCTACGATGAATGTCAGAAATGTGGACCTCGACAAACTCCTTTTCAAATTCGAAAACTTTGGACAGGATCACATTGTATCTGAAAATTTACATGGGAAATTCACTGGTACGATTACTGGGAAAATTCACATGCACAATGATCTAGTTCCTAAATTGGATGACTCAGAGCTCCATATGGATGTCTATGTTCACCACGGTAAACTAGAAAACTATTCATTATTAACTTACATGTCGGATTACTTCAAGGACAAGAACTTGAATAAAGTATTCTTTGATTCACTCAATAACCATATCGACATTGTCAATGGAGTAATGAAAATTCCTGAGATGACGATAAATTCAAGTATGGGTCACATGAAGATTTCCGGTGAGCAAAACCTAAATGGTGACATGGAATATCAGCTGCAAATACCTTGGAAAATGGTTACTAAAACTGGAGCCACAAAGCTATTTGGCAAGAAGAAAACAGAGGAAGAACTTGCAGCTCAAACCGATGAGATCCAATATGGAACAGAGAAGACCAGGTACGTGAATATCCGAATAAAAGCGGATGCAAATGGGTACAGATTCTCGGTAGGAAAAAAACGGAAGAAGAAGTGGGATAAATCCTAGCGGTCAATCTACTATCGACATGCTCGGATTCTTTTACCGAAGACACCTGTTTCACCAAGTGCTTCAGCATGCATAAACGTTTCGCAAGCCTTTTTATTCTCTCCTAATTCTAGGTAGCAATCTCCCAGTGCAACTAGGGCTAAGATGTAATTTGGATTATAAAGAAGGCTTTCTTTGATCAACTCAACAGCTTCTTTGAAATTTCCATTTTGAGCATCGAGTAAACCAAGATTATAATAACTCATCGCATAAGTGGGATCTACTTTTATTGCCTCTTCATATGAAGCTCTAGCTTGTTTCAAGTCGTTTAAATAGCTATAGGACACTCCAATTGATACCCAAAAATCGACTTCATGCATGCTGGGCTTTACCGCTATTCCTTTTTTATAATCTTCTATCGCCCCTTTATGGTCATTCAGCTTCCGTTTTGCTTTCCCGCGGTTATAGTATAGTCTAGCTGAATCAGGCACAATAGCAATAGCTTCATTGTACTTAAGCAAAGCCCCCTTAAAATCTCCTACAATCTCTAGATGATAAGCTTCTTCTTCAAGGTCTTCCATCTTCATCAATTTTGCATTCATTGAGGATCGACAATTTGATCTTAAGAATCGATGCGCTTCCAAAGAACCAAGTTTATCTGCTTCTATCATTTGCTCACAAGCCAATTGAAGATTTTGCAGCGTATCATTAATCAACCCACTCAAGTAATACCCTTCTGGATCACCAGGTGCCAATTTTCGAAATTTATCGAGATAGCCGATCGATCTCGTAAAATCTCCCATTTCACCGTACAATTGCCCTTGCATTTTGATGACTCTCAGGAAATCACCATTAGCATCGGTATATCTTTGAAGACTCTGTAATGCTTTTTTAAAATCTTGTTTAGCATAATGGAGGATTGATAATTGGATATAAGCATCAGCATCAGATGGCTCAACAAGTATCGCTTTTTCATACAATTGCTCTGCTTCTACCGACATACCATATGCATCAAGAACATTTGCTTTCATTACCATTGCCTTAAATTCATTTGGATCTAAGTCAAGCGCTTTATCACAGCTTTCGAGTACCATTCCGAATTCCTGTAAATCGTAAAGGGGTCGACTTCGCATTAGATGATAGTGAGCAACATTAGGATCTTGTTTAATCGCCAGGTCGCAATCGTCAAGTGAACCTCGATCATCCCCAATGTCATCTTTAAAGCGTGAGCGCTCGATCAGGTAAGCCGGGTCGTTACCCGATAATTCCACAGCTCGATTCTGGTCGGCAAGTGCCAAATATATCAATCCAAAATCTGTATAAACATGTGATCTTCTAGTATAACTTTTCGGATCTTCCGGCAGCGCACTAATTAGTTCCGTACACACCCCAATCGCTGCCTCTTTATCTCCTCTTCGGGCATAAACATCCACTTTATTCATATAAGCCTCGGCATGATTCTTATCTACCTCAATAGACTTATTTAAATCACTTAGTGCCTTTTCATCCTGACCCATTTCGAGGTATAAAAAACCGCGATTATTTACCGCAATAGCACTGCCTGGATCTAGTTTAATCGCGGTCGTAAAATCCCCCTCAGCTTTTTTTAGGTTTCTTCTTTTTTGATAGAGAACTCCCCTATGAATGTAGGATGGTGCGTACTCTCCATTCATTGAAATCGAGGTGCCATAATCTTCAAAGGCCTGAACTGTATCCTTCAATGCTGCTGAAATTATTGCTCGATTGTAATAGGTATAAAAATCGCCTTTACCGAGTTCAATCTCCTGATTTAACGCCTTCAATCGTAAACGATTCGACATGGTATCTTTCGGATCGATATCCGATTGAGCATGCCCAATATTTACTAAGAACATTATAACTGTGATTGATGTGATCCATTTCATGCTTAGAAGATAAGAATTCCTGTTTGAAACGTACATCCCATCAAAACCGTATCTTTGTACTCAGATTTATGAGTGATAAAATCAATATAAGGCATCTAGGTCTCGAGGAGTTAAAAGCATCTCTAATAGAATCGGGCGAAAAAGCATTCCGCGCCAAGCAAATATATGAATGGCTTTGGCAGAAAAATGCCAATTCGTTTGATGAGATGACGAACCTCTCAAAATCCTTAAGAGAGTTGCTCGAAAACAACTATTGGATTGATATTATTGATTTAAAGGATCAGCAAATAAGCAGCGATAAGACGATAAAGTGTGCTTTCCTGACGTATGACGCTAAAGTTATTGAAGGGGTTTTAATACCCACCTCATCAAGGACAACTGCCTGTATTTCGTCTCAGGTAGGCTGTAGCTTAGCGTGCAAATTTTGTGCAACGGGTAAGCTGAAACTAATGCGAAATTTAACGGCTGGTGAAATGGTGGACCAAGTAGTCTACCTGAAGAATCAGGCGGAAGAAAGATACAATACTCATCTTTCTAATATTGTTTACATGGGAATGGGGGAACCTCTTCTCAACTACAAAGAAATGTTGAGATCTACTAATCTTATTACATCTTCGGAAGGATTGGGAATGTCGCCAAAAAGAATCACTGTCTCTACGGCAGGAATCGCAAAAATGATTAAAAAACTAGGCGATGATGAAGTTCGTTTTAATCTAGCCTTGTCACTCCATGCAGCGAATGATGAGAAGCGAAGTCACTTAATGGATATAAATGATTCAAACAATCTTGAGGCTTTGGCTGAAGCACTGCGCTACTTCCATCAAAAAACAGGAACAAGAGTCACTTTTGAATATATCATCTTCAAGGATTTCAATGATGAGTTAGAGGATGCTCAGGAACTAGCAGAGTTTGCTAAATGCGTTCCATGTAAAATCAATATCATTGAGTACAATGCAATTGATGATGGAGAATTCCAACAAGCCACGCGAGCTAAAGTTGATGCGTTTGCAAACTATCTTGAAAACAAAAACATCATTGTCAACGTTCGTCGAAGTCGTGGTAAGGACATTGATGCAGCTTGTGGGCAACTCGCAAATAAGAATAATGCAATTCGTAAGGATGAACGAGCTTTAAAATAAGCCTGATCCCTACCCGAAACAGCTATTTACCGGTATAATACCAGCCGATTACTCCTTTTTAACCTTCATTGGAAAATCCACGGATTTATACTGCTATATTTGTAAATAATGATGTCTGTCAAGGAAATAATGTCGCCGGTTGAAACCGAGATGGGTGAATTCGAAAATCGCTTCAGAGCAAGCATGAAATCGAAGGTTGCACTACTTGACAAAATCACACATTACATCATCAAGCGCAAGGGCAAACAAATGCGTCCTCTCTTTATCTTCTTAACTGCAAAAATGCATGGAGAAATAAACGATAAGACTTACGACGCAGCCACTTTAGTAGAATTGTTGCATACAGCAACCTTGGTTCATGATGACGTTGTTGATGATGCCAATGAGAGACGTGGATTCTTTTCAGTGAATGCGCTCTGGAAAAATAAAATCGCTGTGTTAGTCGGAGACTATATGCTTTCTAAAGTACTCCTGCTCTCAATTGAAAATGATAACCCTCGCCTTCTTGAAGTAGTCGCAAGAGCTGTTCGTGAGATGTCAGAGGGTGAGTTACTCCAAATCGAAAAAGCACGAAAACTTGATATTACCGAAGAGGTTTACTACGAAGTAATCCGACAAAAGACCGCGTCGCTCATTTCAACATGTTGTGAGGCAGGAGCCTTAAGTGTCGGACGTTTGGATGAAGCTGAAAACATGCGAAAATTTGGTGAGCTTGTTGGGATTTCATTTCAATTGAAAGATGATATCTTCGATTATGGTGAACCCGGAAATATTGGTAAACCAACTGGATTGGATATTCGCGAAAGGAAAATGACCCTCCCGCTTATCCACGTCTTGAACACTGCACCTAAAGAAGTACGAAAAGAGCTAATCAACATCGTAAAGCGACACAATGAAAATCCAAAAAAGGTGCGTCGCGCTGTAAACTTGGTGATTGAGCATGGAGGCATTGATTATGCGCACAAAAAAATGCTGGAGTACAAACAAGAAGCACTTAATTTATTGAAAGATATTCCTGATTCTGATGCTAAAACAGCTATCATGGGGTTAGTTGATTACACTACCAACAGAAAAAAATAAACTTATGAATTACATAATCCCTGCTCTTCTTGCGCTTATACTTTTCTCATGTAGTGAAGAGGAGTCTGAAAAAAAGGAGGAGACTGTGATCGAATCGAAAGATGATTTGGTAGAAGTGAAAAATGGAATCTTCACGGAATATTACCCGGGAACGGATCTGAAAAAAATTAAGTTTCAAGGACCGCAAGATGAAAAAAAAGAGCGTCATGGTATATGGTACTTCTACAACTTGAATAATGTGCAGGTCTCAATGACTGAGTATAAGCACGGAATAAAAAATGGCGTTACCATGGTCAAGTATGACACTGGTGTCATACGCTATACAGGTGAATACAAAGACGACCAGCAGACTGGAATTTGGAAAATCTATGATTCAGTCGGTGTCTTATTGTATGAAAAAAATTATAGCGATTTGAAATAATGGCTATGATTCCACCACATATCATTGATGACATTCTTCAAACAGCGCGTATTGAGGAAGTGATTGGTGAATTTGTGAATCTCAAGCGAGCTGGCTCTAACCTAAAGGGAATGAGTCCTTTCACTGATGAGAAAACAGCCTCGTTCGTTGTTTCTCCAGCCAAGCAAATTTTCAAATGTTTCTCTTCAGGCCGAGGTGGAAATGTGGTCAGTTTCTTAATGGAAAAGGAGCACTTCACCTACCCAGAAGCACTCAGGTGGCTTGCCGATAAATATGGAATCCAGCTACCTGAAGATAGACCTGCAACACCCGAAGAGTTAGCTGCAATCTCGGAAAGAGAAAGCCTGCACATCATCAATGAATTTGCAAAGGATCATTTCAAAGCAAACATTACTGAGTCTGATGAAGGTAAGAAGATTGGAATGTCTTATTTCGTTGAAAGAGGATTCCGACCAGACATTATTGAAAAGTTTCAATTAGGTTACTGTTTAAATACTGGGAAAGGCTTTTCAGACGCCGCATTAGCTAAAGGCTATAAGCGTGAGTTTATGGAAAAGGTCGGATTGACAAAAGTCAAGGATGATCGTTATTTCGATTTCTTTAGAGGTCGTGTTATGTTCCCTATCCATAGTGTTTCTGGTCGAATTTTAGGTTTTGGAGGACGTACATTATTAGCAGATAAAAAGGTCGCGAAGTATTTTAATTCACCTGAAAGTTTAATCTACAACAAGAGTGAAATACTCTATGGCTTATATTTCTCTAAGGGAGATGTAATAAAATATGATCAATGTTTTCTTTGCGAGGGATATACAGATGTTATCGCTATGTATCAGGCGGGAATACAAAATGTTGTAGCTTCTTCAGGAACGGCTTTAACAAAGGATCAAATACGATTAGTTCGACGTTACACAAAGAACATCACGATACTGTACGATGGCGATGCAGCTGGTATTAAAGCATCCTTCAGAGGAATTGATTTGATTTTGCAAGAAGGAATGAATGTAAAGGTTGTACTCTTCCCTGAAGGTGAGGATCCTGATTCTTATTCCAAATCAGTCGGTACTAGCGAGCTAGAAACTTATCTCAAAGAACATACGCAAGATTTCATCTCATTTAAAGCTGATATCTTACTCAAGGATGATGAGAATGATCCGATTAAACGTGCTGAATTAATCCGCGATATCGTTCAGTCTGTATCGTTAATCCCTGATCAAATTACCCGAAACGTTTACATGCAAACTATTGCTCAGCGTTTTGATATGAGTGAGGAGGTTTTGGCAAATGAACTCATTAAACTTCGACAAAACGCAGCTTCAAAACAACGTTTCACAAAAACAGGGCCTCGTAAAGAAACGCCGACCCAATCGACTTCCGCATCTTCGGACGATCCATATGCACAGGAGCCTAACCCTATGCAGGAAGAGGCCGTTTCGACTCAACCAGAAATAGTTACGGGGTTTGATCATAACGAATATGATTTAATGCGGATCCTAGTCCAGTACGGTCCACTTGGTTTAAATCTTAAACAACGAAATGAACAAGGTGAGGAAGAAGAATTTGAGACGAGCATAACAGAACTCATATGTCATGAACTTGACATTGATGAGCTCGTATTCGATAACCCACTGTTCGCAAAAATGCATCAGATAATAACTGATTCCTTAGCTGAAAAGGTGCTGTTGAAATCGAGTTATTTTCAGAGATTGGAAGATCAAAACATTGTGAAATTTGTTTCAGAAATTGAGATGAATGAGGTTGAGATCAGTCACAATTGGATCACGAAGCATAACATCTACACGAATACGGAAAAAGATAACTTACATAAGGCGGTGATGGGTTCAATCTTCTCTTTCAAGGTTTCCAAAGTTGAGAAACGAATTGGAGAAATTAGAAATTCGCTAACAAAGAATTCAGCTGATTTAGATGATGAATCACTAATGGATTTACTGTCTGAACAGGTTGCTCTAGAAAAAGTTAAACGGATTATTGCAGAGAAACTCGGCAGAATTGTAATGCGATAACAAATAAGCGTTATCCGCTATTTCAGCAATTTCAAATACATCTGAATAGTATTCTCTAAGCCATAATAGAGAGAGTCTGAGATTAACGCATGACCTATAGACACCTCTAAAAGTCCAGGTATATTTTCTTGAAAGTATTTCAAGTTATCTAGACTTAAATCATGACCGGCATTTATCCCTAACCCAAGTTCTTGTGCCAAAGTAGCCGCTGCAACATAGTCATGAATGGCACTCTCAGCATCTTTTGAGTAATTATCTGCATAAGGTCCTGTGTATAATTCTATTCTGTCTACACCTGACTTTGCCGCATACTCAATGTTCTCAAGATTGGTATCCACAAAAATAGCTGACCTGATGTCATGCTCTTTAAACGTTCCTGCAAGATCTGTCAGTAAAGAAAGATTCGCTTTCGTTTCCCAACCAGCATTCGAAGTAAGAACACCTGGAGGGTCTGGCACCAACGTTGCCTGCTTAGGTTTGATGTCCAGTACCAATTCCATAAATCGTTCATTCGGATATCCCTCAACATTGAACTCTGTACTTACAACACCTTCTAAATCAAGCACATCTTGCCTAGTTATGTGCCGCTCGTCTGGTCGTGGATGAACTGTAATCCCTTCAGCCCCGAACCGTTCACAATCCTTTGCTACTTGAACTACATTTGGATAGTTACCACCCCGAGCATTTCGGAGAGTTGCAATTTTATTTACGTTCACACTTAACTTTGCGCTCATTCGGTACAATTTTTGTGAATACAAACGTAATAACTAAAAGAGTAAAATAGTACTTTAGCGACCGAAATGATAGCAATTGATTTAATAACAGATGAGATTCCGCCGTTGATGCATAGCGATACGGGTGAGAAAGCACTGAACTGGATGGAAGAATTCAAAGTTTCCCATTTACCAGTGCTTAAATCTAGCAATTTTGTAGGTGTAGTATCTGAATCGATTTTACTCGATCAGGCTGACCTCTCATTGACCTTAGACAAGCTATTCCAGCATTTACCGCGACCATTTGCAAATGTTGGAGATCACATATACCAAGTGCTTGCAAGAATTTCCGAGTATCGCCTTAGTCTCATCCCGATTCTGGATAACGACGAAAAATACGTCGGCTGCGCGGGTGTACACCATTTACTAACACTTGTTGCTAACACTGGAAGCATCAAGGAAGTTGGAGGAATACTTGTCGTTGAAATGTCAAAATCTGATTATTCAATGGCTCAAATTGGTCAGATCGTCGAGAGTAATGATGCGAAAATTTTGAGTTCTTACATCATGTCCTCTTCAGATTCTACGAATATTGAGGTAACTCTTAAAATCAACACATTAGAATTGGATCGAATAATTCGTACTTTTGAAAGATATGATTATGTGATCAAGGCTTCTTTTCAAAAAAGCCGATACGGAGAAGACCTCCAATTCAGATACGATGCTTTGATCAATTATTTGAACTTGTAGAAGATGAATGTCGCGGTATATGGCCAAAGGGTAACAAAACAGAATTCGGCCTATTTCATGGAGTTTCTCGGTGTACTTAAGGACTTCGGATGGAATCCTATTATCCAAAAAGATCTCAAGGAAACACTCGTAAAGAAAATTGGTTTATCTGAAAATACAGATGAATTTAGCTCGTATTCTGATTTCACATCTGGAATTGACCTTAGCTTCAGCATTGGAGGAGACGGCACATTCATAAAGAATATTAAATATGTCCGTGATTCCGGTGTACCTGTACTCGGTATCAATACCGGCCGACTAGGATTCTTAGCCAACATAGGCAGAGAACATATCCAAGAAGCCATGGACATGGTGAACAGAAAACAATATGTTCACCAAAAACGATCATTGATTCGTGTTGAAACAGAAGACAATCTTTTTGGCGATGACAATATTGCTTTGAATGAGATCACCCTTCAGAAGCGCGATACATCATCAATGATTACAGTGCACGCTTCCTTAGAAGGGAAATATTTGAATTCTTATTGGGCAGACGGCTTAATCGTCGCAACACCTTCAGGTTCTACAGCATATAGTTTGAGCTGTGGTGGACCAATTATTACTCCTGGCTGTCAGGTTCACATACTAACTCCGATTTCACCTCACAATCTTAACGTACGCCCAATGGTTGTGCCAGATCATATGCCGATTAAACTTTCAGTAGAAGGTCGCAGCAGAAGATACTTAGTAAGTTTGGACGGTCACTCTATGAGTATCAGACAAGGTGAAGAAGTGATCGTACAAAAGGCCGATTACATGATAAATGTGATCAAATTCGAAGAGAACAACTTCCTAGATACTATCCGAAACAAGATGAATTGGGGAATCGACAACCGTAACAGGAAATAGAACTCCATGACTTCAAAAGAAGATAAAATCGAAGCATTCTGGCAATGGTTCGTGAAAAATGAATCAATAATTAAAGATTGCATTGAACTCGACTCTTCGCCAAATCAAGCTTACATCGTAAACCAGCTTAATGAATTGATCCTGGACTTAGGATTATTCACATGGGATATCGGTCTAAATAATTCCAATGAGTGGTTCTTAACCATTTCACCAAACGGAAGTGAAAAATTCTTAAGTATCAGCCAACATATAATGCTTGAAGCGCCTGAATTTTTGAACTGGACGTTTCATGCAAGCAGACCTCCTAAGAATTGGGACCGCACCTTTATAGTTCATTCTTTCGACATGGAAGAAATCGAAATTGATGCATCAGAATGGTTTTTCCATCTACATAATGAGGAACACGATCAGAATTCAATAATTATTGAAGCCAAGGGAATAGAAGAGCTAGATCAAGAAACTGCAAATGAAGCAGCTCATCAATTCTTAGTATCTGAATTAGGTGAGAAAATAACTATGGAAGGATTTTCAAACATTGAAATCTCCGGCAAACTTGAAAGCAAACTTGCCAGAGATAAAAAATCTATTTCAGAGCTAAAGACTCTTTTCTACTAATTTGATTAGTTCTTTACTACTATCATAGTAACTAACAGCCCGCTTTCGTTCGAAATTTTGCACAACTATATTCCTGATCGAAGTGTATTTACATCAACCAAGTTAACAGATTGTGAAAAGACATCACGCAGAAGTAATTCACCTGCCAAGTTATACAACTCAAAGTCTAATTGTCCAACTGCCTCATTCGTAAATTCAATAGTGACTATATCATTTGTAGGATTCGGATAAACTAGAACCTCATCATCAGATAATTCGACAAGACCAACATCACAAGCGCTTGAACAATGCGTAACAGTTCCGGTAAGCAATACCGCAAATAGTAGTGTTCTTTTCATAGTTAATTGATTATGATGTAAATGTCATCTCAACTTAGACGACAATCCAAATGTCGCGCTCTAAATCCGAGTTACGAATTCTTCTTATTCAAGTCAATAATGTGTTCAATCCCTTTAATATGGACATCCCTTTGTGGGTAAGGAATAACTAATCCTTCTTCTCTCAATTTCTTATAGACCAACCTTCTCAGATCTGACTTCACATTTTCTATCGTGAAGGCCTCTTTTGACCAGAACATCATCTTAAATTCCAATGCAGATTCTCCATAATCGACGAACTGAACTAATGGTCTAGGAGATTTTGATATTCTCAGATCATGAGTCATAGCTTCTTTCAAGCAAACAAAGACCTTCTCAACATCGGATCCATAGGCGAGTGAAATAGTTACGGTGAATCGAACCTGTTCGTACTCATGGGTCCAGTTAACTACTTTTTCACCAACAAACTTAGAATTCGGTACAATAATAATTACATCATCGCGGGTCATAACCTCAGTACTCCTGAAGTTAATCTCCATTACCTTTCCGATCACACCATCCGCCTCGATGACATCTCCAATTTTAATGGAACCCTCAAAAAGCAAGAATAAGCCCGAAACAAGATCTTTGAATATGTTTTGAAGTCCTAATCCTAAACCAACTAATAGAGCCGTGGAACCCACTAGAAGTCCAGTAATGTTGATTCCCAGTACTTTTAAAGCAACAAATATGGATACAGTCCATCCAATAAACTTAAAAAGATAGAAGACCGTCATTCGTCGCTTCTTGCTGACTTTATCGGCAATAAAATTTGGTCGTACAATCATGTAGCGAAGAATCACCACACCCAACCAAGTCGCCACAAGAACAAGTAGTGCAAGCAGGAGTTGATCCATATAAATGACCTTTCCGCCAATTATCTCAAATTTTGTATGCACAAACTCCTTCCACGACATATAACAAATATCGCAATATTCATTGATTTTGACCCTGTTAAAGCCTAATTTTCGAAGAACTGCACACGTTAACTTTTAAGGGATTGTTGATGTCATCGCTTCATCATCAAGGATCAAAGAACGATTCTGCTACTGTTAATAATCGTGAATGAATGCCATTCAGGTTCCATTCGGCAAGACTTTTGCATTTACGTCTAGGAAGAAAAGCTTATTTTAGCATTTCAAAAAAAGACATAAATATGATTCGAATACTTTTTACGCTTCTATCGGTAATGTTAATTAGCGGTATAGCACTTGCAGAACCAGCTGGAAAAGATAAAGGCAAAAAGCCTAAGAAACCAAAATTAGAAAATGGGATCTATGTCATGTTCAAGACAACAAAAGGGAAAATCATTTGTAAACTAGAGCATGAGAAAACACCACTAACAGTTGCTAACTTCGTTGGGCTAGCTGAGGGTGATTTCACAGTTGATACTGTAGAATATACTGAGCCTTTCTACAATGGTTTAACTTTCCACCGTGTAATGGCTAATTTCATGATCCAAGGTGGTGATCCATTAGGAAATGGTACTGGAGGCCCACGTCATCCAAAATTTGCTGATGAATTTGATCCGAGTTTAACTCACAGCGGACCTGGTATCTTATCAATGGCTAACTCAGGTGAAGCAACAAATGGAAGTCAATTCTTCATCACGCACGTCGCTACGCCATGGTTAGACAATAAACATAGTGTTTTCGGACATGTAGTTTGGGGCCAAGATATTGTAAATGCGATAGAGCAGGGCGACATCATGTCAAAGGTGAAAATCATTCGTAAAGGAAAAGCAGCTAAAAGCTGGAACGCAAGTGAAGTTTTCGAGGCTACACTTAAGTCGGCTCATGAAAAAATGATTGCAGACAGAATGGAGCGCATCAAAGCGCTAGAGGCTTCTGGTGATCTTGCAGGAACGAAAAGAGAATGTCAAGCACTTCTGCAGTTAACACCTGGAAATTCAGATTTGAAAGATAAAATCAAATGGGTGAATGATCAAATGATGATTAAGAATAAAGAAAATGAAGCATATGCTGCAGAAGTAGGTAAAATGAAACCTGAGGCATTTAACAAATTCATGTATGCTGAGATTTTAAAATATCATCCAAACGCAGTACAGTCGGAATCTGGGCTGGTTTACATCATCTATGATGAAGGTAAAGGAGCTAAACCTGAGAAAGGAAGTAAAATGTCAGTTCACTATACTGGAACATTTAGAAGAGGTGGAGACAAATTTGATTCATCTAAAGATCGTGGACAACCAATGGATTTCGCTTACAAAGTGAACAGAATGGTTCCTGGATTTGAGGAAGGACTCGGCCTTGTTGCTAAAGGTGGTAAACTGAAAATATTCATTCCTTATCACGCTGCATACGGTCCTCAAGGAAGAGGCCCAATTCCAGCATATTCTGATTTAGTATTCGACCTTGAAATATTAGACGTGCAACCACCAGCTGATCACGATCCAAATGATGGACATGATCATTCTGGTCATGATCACTAATAAATAGGACTTTAAAAGAAGGCGTTGAGGAATCAACGCCTTCTTTTTTTGATTAACATTTATTAAACAATAACAGCTCTAACGCAACGTTTTTAGAGTAAACACATCACTATCGTCGCATCAAAAAACAAAAGATTATTAGGCATCCTCTTCACGGCGGCACTTTTACTTACCATTCCATTAATTGCAATTCAGTTCACTGATGAAGTTAATCGGAAGACAAACGATTTCTTAATTGCCGCAGTTCTACTGTTATCAACTGGCCTCCTAATTGAATTTATTCTTCGAACCCTCAAGAATAACAAGACCAAAATCTTTCTTACAGTAGGAGCAATAATTATCCTTGCACTAATTTGGATTCAATTAGCGGTAGGCATTTTCTAGAAGAGTTGTGATTTATCTCGGAGGACAAGAAGTCGGTTTACCCAACGTAAAGGTTAGTGACGCTCCTGTGAAGAAGTACCAATCCTTTGTGGCAGAATTTCCTCTTTGCCCAAAACGAGAATCCGATCTATTTGAAAGTTCAGCGGCGATAGGGCCATTTTCAGCGAGTAGAACATCATAGTCAGAATAACTACCTGCCTTAACATCATCTATGTAATCTGTGAAGGTTTTGCGAACTCCAAACTCCATCCCAAGGCAAGCGCGACTTCCTAATGAAACTCGTCCTCCAAAGCCAAATGGTATTGCTACCTGGAATAGGCCATACTTGCTCTTATTATTCAAAGACGTTCCCTGTCCTTCTGTTCCAAGCGGCTGAAGAGCTATATCTCCACCTTCATATTCCGTTTTGGGGTTTATTCTGAATACGGCTACTTCCGCAAACAAAAACATCGTGCCTTTATATCGTTTATGACCTACTTGAAAAGGAAAATAATTGAACTCGACTCCATTCGCGAATTCCCAAATATGTGATTTAAAACTCAGCCCACGATCCTGCTGCTGTTCTGATTTGGCATCAGCATCATCAGATTTCACTCGCATATAACTGAATGTAGATCGAAATGCTGCTCTCGAATGTATATTGAACCTATACATTATACCTCCAGCTAATTGGGTGTTTTTAAAATGTCCAAATCGATTTAAATCTCCGATATAGTAAGAACCACCAACCAACACTCCTAATTCGGAACGCGATTTTTTAGTCTGTCTTTGGGCAAAGAGACCGGCAGGCAAACAAACAAGTATAAATATTACAAGAATTCGTGTCATTACTGTTATTAGAACGCGAAGATATTAAGAAAATTGTAGGAAAACCAAGGCAGATAAATAATTTTAATCTACCTAAATCACATCCATTAAATTTTAGAATGATGGGCAAGAGACGGTTCTATATCTCTGTACAACAATATTCGAATGTTTCGGGTATGTTACTGTATAACCAATATGCAGAATGCCAGCAGCAAGACTGCAAAGAATAGAAGTTGCTTTCTCATGTGTGTAGTTTTTCTTTTGATACAGTTTAATGGCAAAATTGTTCAATGTGTATATTTTAACAATAAATTATATTTACCCGTTGTTTGTTTAAATAAACATATTACTTTTGCCGATTCAAAATATTGTTATGTCGTCATCAATTCTTTTAGAAGCAGCTAATCAGTTTGGAACACCAACTTACTTCTACGATCTTAATGTAACCATGAACCAGTACAGAAAGTTATACAACGCCTTTAAACCTCTTGAGGTACAGCTTCATTATGCGCTAAAAGCCCTGAACAACATCAACATTCTAAGAGTTCTTAAATCAGAGGGGGCGGGACTTGATGCGGTTTCCATTGAAGAAATCCATTTGGGATTAAGAGCGGGATACGCTCCGGAGAAAATAATGTATACACCGAATTGCGTTTCATTTTCTGAAATTCAAGAAGCTGTAGAACTTGGAGTGCATATCAATCTTGATAACTTGAGCATGCTCGAAAAATTCGGCAATGAATATGGCAGCCGTGTCCCTGTCTGCATTCGTGTGAACCCTCACATAATGGCTGGTGGAAATGCAAATATCTCTGTCGGGCATATCGATTCAAAATTTGGAATTTCGATTCACCAATTAAGACATGTCTGCAGAATTGTTGAGAACTACGGCATGAATATAATCGGCCTTCACATGCATACCGGGAGTGATATAATTGATCCTGATGTCTTTTTGCGAGGCGCTGATCTTCTTTACCATGCCGCAGAGCAATTTCCGGATCTCAAATTCATGGATTTTGGGAGCGGATTTAAAGTTGCGTATCAAGAAGGAGAAATAGTGACTGACATTGAGAAGATAGGTGTACGCATCACTGAATCTTTCCAAGAATTCTGTAAATCCTACGGTAGAGATCTTGAACTTTGGTTTGAGCCCGGCAAATATATTGTAAGCGAATGTGGCAAATTGCTTGTCTCCACGAACGTTGTGAAACAAACAACTTCTACGGTATTTGTTGGAGTCAATAGTGGTCAAAACCATTTATTGCGACCAATGTTCTACAATGCTTATCACAAAATTGATAATATTTCAAATCCAAATGGTGATCGAAAACTCTATTCTATTGTAGGGAACATCTGTGAAAGCGATACATTTGGATATGACCGAATGCTGAATGAAGTTCGAGAAGGAGATGTGCTCGCGATTTCAAACGCAGGAGCATATGGATTTTCCATGAGTAATCAATACAATGCGAGATTGAGACCAGCCGAAGTTATGTTGTATAACGGTGAATTACACCTGATCAGAAGAAGAGAAACCATAGAAGATCTCTATAGAACAGAAATACCCGTTATTGAGTAGGTAATTCAATCCAGTATTTTATGTACATTTTAGCTACGATGAAACAAAAACTAGATTTATAGGAGTTGCAGGAATAGGTGGTATTTTTCTAAAGCAGAATGATTCAAAACGAATGCGTAACTGGTATACCGAAGTGCTAGGAATGACGACCAATGGCTACGGAGTGCTATTCGAATTTAATGGCACACCTCTCCAACGAAAGGTTATCTAAAATTAGGGGCATTTGAGGCTGACACGGATTATTTTGGTGATAAATCCCAACAAGCGATGTTGAATCTGCGCGTCGACAATCTAGCATCCTTTCAAGCTGAATTGATCGCAGCCGGCGTAACCATTGCAGATGAGATAGAATCCTACAGCTACGAAAAATCTCTTCATATAAAAGGTCAAAGAATTGAACTTTATGAAGCTGTTGATGTGGAATTCGAGGGAAGTCCTGAAAACACTATGTCAATGAGATAATTTAGATCCCTTTAAGGAAGCGCTCTAAGTTTTCATTCTTTACTAGATCATCAGATCCAATAATAAGAACTTGCTTGCACTTATTGTTGTCAACCCACATTCTGAAATTGTTGACAGCAACTTGTAGAGTTCCGTTCAAATCAATTTTTTGTGTTGGGATGTGTTTTGTGTCGTAGTGAGAATGAATTTCATCGATATCCTTACGGATATCTTGATTTTCATTAATCAATAACAAGCCATCAGGAACTTGATCTTCCGTTGGTTTGAAACTATAAGGAGCGACAGAGATCCCTAGGCCCTCGGCCCACTCACCAATGTAAGCAGAAAATGGTGATCCTTCTCTTAAAAATACTGTATTCAAATTCATTGTAAAAATTCTTATCACTTGAAGCTTTTCAAGGTTTAGCTTTTCAAGATTTAGCTTTCAAGGTTTAAGCGATCGCAAATATAAGTAATTCATCGACACGCAGCTCTAGGTATTCAAAATTCAATCCAAAAAATGGATATTTCTTAAAATAATCGACGAATAATTCATTTTTATCGATAAATCAACACTTAGATTACATTCAACTCCCAAATGTCATTAAGTAGGATTTTAATATCTCATCAAGCCCTCCATCCATTACCGCATCCACATTACCAGTCTCAAATCCAGTGCGGACATCTTTGACTAGTTTATACGGGTGCATTACGTAATTTCTTATCTGAGACCCCCACTCTATTTTCTTTTTGTCAGCTTCTATCTCTGCTCTTTTTTCCATTCGCTCACGGTACTCAAGTTCATAAAGCTGAGACTTTAATAACTGCATCGCTTTTTCTTTATTGCCCAGCTGAGATCGCGATTCTGAATTTTCTATGATAATGCCTGATGGTGCATGCCTTAATCGCACAGCCGTTTCAACCTTGTTTACGTTTTGTCCACCTTTTCCTCCAGCTCTGAACGTTTCCCAAGTTATATCACCGGGGTTCACATCAATCTCAATTGAGTCGTCTACTAATGGGTATACATAGACTGAAGCGAAAGAAGTATGTCTTTTAGCATTTGAATCAAACGGAGATATTCTAACTAAGCGATGAACACCGTTTTCTCCTTTCAAATAACCAAAACCAAAGTCTCCAGTAAATTCTAAAGTAACCGTCTTAATCCCGGCAACATCGCCATCTTGGTAATTTAGCTCCTTTATCTTGTAGCCATTTTTCTGACCCCACATTGTATACATACGCATCAACATAGCAGCCCAGTCACAGCTTTCAGTACCACCAGCACCAGCAGTGACTTGTAAAACGGCACTCAAACCATCTTCTTCGCCAGAGAGCATATTTTTTAGCTCCAGTTCTTCGATAGCTACTGTCAAACTATCGAACAGTTTATCAACCTCTTCTTCATCCCCTTCTCCCTCCTTAGCAAACTCAAAAAGTACTTCTAAGTCACCATTAAGTTCTACGAGGCCATCAAAGGAAGTAATCCAAAACTTAATCCCGCGAATTGATTTCATGTGAACCTCTGCCTTTTTTGGATCATCCCAAAACCCAGGATCCTGAGTCTTAAGCTCAGCTTCCTGTACCTCAAGGCGTTTATCTTTTATCTTCAGATACTCACCAATTTTTTCGATTCGGATTCCCAAATCCTTCAATTGATCTTGATTCACCATAGCTAACAAATTTAGTTAAAAAGTTCACAGAATTGTGCAGAACTAAATAGGAATAGCGCTCTTTTCAGTTCAAAAAAAATTACATTTGTTGTCAAAATATATTTCATATGAACATACCTGAAAATCTGAAATACACTAAAGATCACGAATGGATCAAGGTGGATGGCGATATTGCCACAATTGGAGTTACTGATTTTGCCCAAGGAGAACTTGGTGACATTGTATATGTTGAGATCGAAACAGAAGGCGAAACACTAGATATCGAAGAGGTATTTGGATCTGTTGAAGCTGTAAAGACTGTTTCTGATTTGTTCATGCCAGTTTCTGGAGAAATTACAGAATTCAATGAGGAGTTAGAAGCAAATCCAGAAGTTGTAAACAGTTATCCTTATGAGGCAGGATGGATGATAAAAGTGAAGATGTCCGATGCCAGTGAATTAGAAAATTTGCTTGACGCAGCCGCTTACGCTGAGTTGATCGGATAAAGACCAACAGTGCCTATTCGAATTATTCTTCCCGGAATTATCTGGTTTGCAATGATGATGCTCATCATTTGCGCCCCACTTCCGGAGAAGCAACTTTTGTATTTCGATTGTATACCCTCAAGGTCGTTTGTTCACTTATTCTTATATTTAGGATTCGTACACACCTGGCTAGGAGCATGTAAGAAACAGTTGAAATACGATAAAATCAGGATTCACGCATTTCGGATCGTATTTGGATCAGCAATTGGAATGGCTCTACTATCAGAAGCAATTCTACTACTCGTCCAAAACTCGATAATTGTAAGCTTGTGGAACCTATTATTTGATGTTATTGGCGCTGGACTAGGGATTGTATCCTTCCGTATCTTATACAGGGCATGTTATTGAGTGTTTGGTACAGAATTTGTAACTTAATTTGCATATATTTACACACCAGAGAGGAACATTATGGAATTAAAGAAAAGCAATGAAGCAAATATCGAGCGTGTACGCATGCCGATCATTATGCTTGGTTTATTGTTTAGTGGTAGTCTTGTATTGGCAGGATTTACTTTTACATCTGTAGCAGATGTCCAAGACAATAAAGACAACGACAATAACGTAGCACAAATTAATTATCAACAGGAAGAACAAGAAACACCTGAGGAAGTTGAAACTCCGCCAGAGCAAGTTGATGTTCCACCACCAGTTCAAGAAGAGGTAATTGTTGAAGAGAATAAAGTTGAACCTCCAAAGCCGGATGTAAAACGTGATCCACCACCAAAGCCACCGGGACCAAAGACTGTTGTGAAGGTAGATAAAGAAATTATCGATTTCCCAGATGTTGAAGCAACGTTCCCTGGAGGAGCAGCAGCAATGAAGAAATGGATTCAAGAAAATGTACAATACCCAGATATGGCCATGCAAATGGGAGATCAAGGTAAAGTATACCTTTCATTCGTAATTGAGCCAGACGGATCGATTACAGGCGTGAAGATTCAACGTGGAGTAACTGACGAATTAGATCGTGAAGCGAAACGTGTTGTTCGTAAGATGCCGAAGTGGAAGCCAGGTGAAGCAAAAGGAAAAGCAGTAAGAACTCGCTGTAGATTACCGATTACCTTTACTATCGGATAAGAAATTTTCAATTGAAAATAAAACCCTGACTACTCGAAAGAGTGTCAGGGTTTTTTAATGCTTTTATATTTTCAATCCCTTTCAAAGGTTGAATCAAGTCAATACCTAATCACCTTGCCATTCTGAAGAAGTTTCTTCGCTTCAGTCCAGTTAGGCAGCTTGTCGGATGTTAGTGAAATCGTCCTAATCTCTTTGGCAGTCTCTTTACCCTCCTTCATTACTTCCATATGAGCACCGCTATAGGCAAATTCCGCCATGTCTTCTTTAGAAGACCACAAGGTTATCGTATAGTGAGTTGTCCAAAACCTTTTCTTTTTGAACTCGAGCTGCTTGGCTGTTTTTAACTGTCTTACAACTCTCAATGCCTTTCTTGATAAAGCAAAGAACTTTAGAGGTCCAGCTAGTTCAATCGATGTTATAGATACTATTACTTTTAACAACTGATTATTAGAAGATAATTAATACGTAGAGTTTGCACCACCAATATTCTCAATTGGGTGCCAAGTAGTTTTTACCTCTTGGAAATCCGAAATCATATATAAATCCTGCGAACCGGATTTCAACCAATCCTTAGAGTATGACCTTACCCTTTTTAAATTCAATACAGAATTTTCCTCCAAATCTCGCAACACATCAACATCCTTACCAGAATAAGCTATAGCGTTGACATCCATATGAGTTGATAACGGCTTTGACATTTCAGTCATTGATCCAGTCAAGATATTTATCACCCCCCCTGGAACATCGGAAGTCGCCAAGACTTCAGCAAAAGTAATTGCTGATAGCGGCAGGGACTCTGAAGCAATAACTACACATGTATTTCCTCCAGCAATTACAGGAGCAATCATAGAAACTAATCCTATCAAAGAAGTTGACTCATCAGCAAAAACACCGACTACACCAGTCGCCTCATGAACAGAGAAATTGAAGTGAGAAGATGCTACAGGATTCACGCTCCCTAAAACTTGAGTGTACTTATCACACCATCCAGCATAGTAAATTAAACGATCAATAGCAGTATTAACTTCATCCTCAGCTTTCTTCTTAGATGCACCTTGAAATGAAATTTCGTCAATAAACTGCGCTTTTCTATCTTCCAGCATTTCTGCTATTCGATACATTACTTGACCACGATTGAATGCTGCACGACCAGCCCATCCACCTTGTGCCTTTCGAGCTGCCACTACTGCATTTCTAACATCCTTGCGAGAACAAGAACATATATTACCTAGAGGTTCACCCTTCCCATTCTCAGGGATGTAGTAACGACCCGACTCCGTTCGAGGAAACTTACCTCCAATGTATACTTTATATGTCTTTAGTACTTCTACTCTTTCCATCTTAATTCATTTTTAGATAAGCACCTAATCCTTGTAAACCGCCTTCGCGTCCAAATCCAGATTCCTTATACCCACCAAATGGTGAAGTTGGATCAAACTTATTATATGTATTCGCCCAGATTACTCCAGCACGAAGCTTTGTAGTTAGATTAAATATTCTAGACCCTTTGTCAGTCCAAATACCAGCAGCCAAACCAAATGGTGTGTTATTTGCTTTTTGAAGAACTTCGTCTACCGTCCGGAAAGTCTGGATTGTCAGGACAGGTCCAAAGATTTCTTCTTGCACCAATCTACTAGACTGTGCAACATCCATAAATAATGTTGGAGGACAATAGAATCCAGACTTAGGTAATTTACATTTCGGTTGGTACATTTCTGCACCTTCAGCATTACCAATTTTCACATAGCCATTAATAATGTCGAGTTGATCTTTGGAATTAATTGCACCAATATCCGTGTTCTTATCCAGTGGATCACCAACTATTAACGAATCCATGCGGTGTTTGAGTTTTTCAATCACCTTTTCAGCGACTCCTTCCTGAACGAATAAGCGAGATCCAGCGCAACATACATGCCCTTGATTAAAAAATATTCCATTCACAATACCTTCGACAGCTTGATCTATAGGTGCGTCATCCATTATTATGTTGGCAGACTTCCCACCTAATTCCAATGTAGACTTCTTGTGAGTTCCAGCTATCGCTTTCTGAATAATCTTTCCTACGCCAGTCGACCCTGTAAATGCAATCTTATCAACATCAGGATGATTTACTATAGAAGCACCTGTATCACCATAACCAGTTACGATGTTTACGACACCAGAAGGTAGACCTGCATCATGAATTATCTCCGCCAATTTAAGGGCAGTAAGCGGTGTCGTTTCCGCCGGCTTCAATACAACAGTATTTCCCGCAGCAAGTGCAGGAGCTATTTTCCAAGCTGCCATCAAGAGTGGGAAATTCCATGGAATAATTTGACCCGCAACACCTAAGGCCTCAACCTTACGATTAGGGAATGCATACTCCAGTTTATCAGCCCAACCCGCGTAGTAGAAAAAGTGATTGCACGCAAGAGGAACATCAACATCACGAGATTCTCTGATTACCTTACCCGCATCAAGAGATTCAATTACAGCTAATTCTCGAGCTCTTTCTTGCATTAAGCGAGCAATTCGATAGATGTACTTTGCACGTTCGCTTGGCGCCATTTTGGACCAAACATTTCTATATGCCTTTCTTGCGGCCTTAACCGCTAAATCAACATCTTTCTCATTTGCATGAGCAACTTCAGCTAAAACATCTTCGTTAGCCGGATTGATTGTTTTGAAATATTTCTTCGATTGAGGTTTCACCCACTTACCATCGATGTATAAATCGTACTTACTTTTTAGCTTCACGTGTGATGTGCTTTCAAGAGCAGGTGAATAATTCCACTCCACCCCTTGATTAATTGTCTTCTTTGCCGCCATAATTAGTCAATTGCAAAATAATCTGATGATTGATATACGCCTGTTTCTGCTTTCATTATCTGCATTAAAACGTCATTCGCCAGGCTACTTGCTCCAAATCTAAACCACTCATTTGTGAGCCATTTACTTCCAAGTGTTTCATTAACCATTACAAGGTTATGCAATGCAAGTTTAGAATTTGAAATTCCCCCTGCCGGCTTCATGCCGATTTGCTTTCCTGTTGCATTCATAAAATCACGAATAGCTTCTAGCATAGTATATGTTACTTGCATGGTCGCAGCTGGCTGGATCTTCCCTGTGGAAGTCTTAATAAAATCAGCTCCAGCGTACATAGCAATATCGCTAGCCCTGCGGACATTGTCCAAAGTAACGAGTTCACCAGTTTCTAAGATCACTTTCAAACGTGCTTTACCACAAACCTCCTTAATCGTAGCTATCTCATCAAAAACGAAATTATAATCAGCAGAAAGGAACCTGCCTCGTGATATAACCATATCGATTTCATCTGCACCTTGATCGACTGCAAATTTAGTATCCATGATCTTAACATCCAGTGGAGCCTGCCCACTCGGAAATGCTGTCGACACTGAAGCCACCTTCACACCACTACCTTTAACTTCTTGTTTGGCTATCTTAACCATCGAAGGATACACGCAGACAGCAGCTACCGTAGGCAGTCCAGAATACACATCATGAAGGTGTTGCGCTTTATAACACATTTGACGCACCTTACCCGGCGTGTCTTTCCCTTCAAGGGTTGTCAGATCAATCATATTAAGAGCCATTCTAAGCCCTTGCATCTTTGATTCGTTCTTTATAGATCTTTTTTGAAAGCGAGATACACGCTCTTCTACTCCGACTTTATCCACAGCAGGAGATCGCGTGAAATCAGGGATTTCAAATCCATTCTTGTTATTCATAGGTTGATCGTTATTGAAAACAAATATAACCAATCCAAGAGGACAGGAGATAAAAAAAGCTCTCAATCCTGAGGGGGGTCAGGATGAGAGCTTCAAAATTTCGATTTTCTAGTTCTTAGAGTTGACCATCTGAATGGTAAACTCCTTTTTTAAACACTTTTACTTTGAGCAAAATACCATCTGCATCGTACTCATATACTTTACCGTCCCAAAGTCTACCTACATGGAATTCACCATCCTGCCAGATTTCATCGTCAGAATTGTAAATTTTATTGTATCCGTTTGGTTTGAATGCTGAACCTTTAGTTCTTGGCTGACCAATTCTTGGCGCTTGCTCAAGACTTGCTTCAACATCCACAAGTGTAACTGGTGGGCTCACCATGTCTCGTTGCTCCGATTTTTCGACCGATCCATCTGCACCGTAATAAATAACCTCTTTGATGTCGCCATTTTCAAAATAACGCATTGCCTTTCCAGTAGCTATACCATCTACAGAGTTGTACACGAACTCCTCTTGACCATTATCATAAAAGTATTTTACGGTGCCTTGCTCTTTTCCACCATCATTGTAATTGGCCTCATACACAAGTCCACCTAAGCTATTGAATCTTTTTAAAGAATCGTAGTACTTATTTCTATTGAAAGTTCCTTGCTCTTTGATCACACCATTGGCATGGTACTTAACGTAAGGTCCGCTAGGACGGTTATTAATGTATTTCCCTTCTAATTTAGGAGTTTCTCCATCGTTGTGGTATTTAATCCAAACACCTTCTTTACGATTGTCTCTATATTCTCCTTCTTCGATCTTTCCATCTGCAGGATACCCTGCGCTTGGTCGGTCTTTACCAAAGTAAACCCATTTACCCTGTTTTTTCCCATCAACAAATTGATTTAATCCGCCTTGATCACCGTTATCGCCGCCCGCATACACAATTGTAAGCAGTCCGAAGAAGACAAATGTTAAGAAAGTTTTTAAAACCATAACAGAGTAGTTTCATTTGTAAATTGGAACAATATAGTTTTGTTTCCAATTTAAACGAAAATACACAGAGATATTCGATAATCAAAAGAATAAAAGATGTTTTCGGCAAACAGCGCTTTTTTATCGACAAACTCCTGTGCGTGAATAACAAAGGGCAGATATTCACGTTAATTCTTGAATTCTACGTTAATAATTCCACGTTTACGTTGAATAACATCAAGCGAACCAGTTCTTTCAAATCAACTTCTTCTTTCCATCCCCAATCCTTTCTGGCAGGAGAATCATCAATGGATCCAGGCCACGTATCGGCAATTTTTTGTCTAAAATCAGGATCGTAGGATATCTGAAAATCAGGTTGATGCTTTACAATCTCAGATGCAATCTCTTTTGGAGTAAAATTACAACCAGAAAGGTTGTAAGATGAACGAACTTTAATCGACTCTTTGGGAGCCTCCATAAGTTCCAAGGTCGCTCTTATCGCATCCTCCATATACATCATCGGAAGCCGTGTATTCTCACTTAGGAAACAGGTGAATTTATTCTGCAATTTTGCTTGATAAAAAATATCTACGGCATAGTCCGTGGTTCCACCTCCAGGAAGGCTTGTATAAGAAATCAAACCAGGATATCTGATGCTTCTCACATCAACTCCATACTGGTCATGATAATATTCACACCAGCGCTCTCCTGCTTGCTTCGAGATTCCATAAACAGTAGTAGGTTCCATGATTGTTAACTGAGGAGTATTAACTTGGGGCGTAGTTGGACCAAAAACCGCGATTGAGCTTGGCCAAAATATCTTGTCAAGATATCCTTCCTTAGCTAAATCAAGAATTATGAAAAGTCCTTCCATGTTCAACTTCCAAGCAAACGCTGGATTGTTCTCAGCTGTAGCAGAAAGTAGGGCAGCCAATAAATAAACCTCCGTTATTTTTTCATCGATGATGTATGACCGGACATCGTCTCGATCTAACGCATCCATTTTCCGATATGGACCATTAAACAATGCTTCTGGACAATCATCCTTAAGATCTGCGGCAATGACTTGATCATTTCCGATTTTTTCTCTTAATCGCATCACTAACTCAGTACCGATTTGACCTCCAGCACCAATGACTAAAATCTTTCTCATACACCTAATGTTGAATAACAAATAGACTCAATATTTCACAAATAAGCACCATTATTTAAGCACTTTTTTCGTCACTATTTAATTCATGACAATGATCATTTTTATTCGAGTTATTGAATCGTTATATTTGTGCTAAATCTGATAAACTCAGAATTATGTGGTCAGAACTCAGTTTATTACTCATGTATTTGCTGAAGCGCAATCCGGAATGATTGTACTTCTAGAACAGAAATCACATAAATCGAGAAATAAATACAATCTAAAGAATGCCATTTTATCACAAATTAGGAAATTTTCCATCAAAGCGTCACACCGCTTACCGCAAAGATGACGGCGACTTGCATCAAGAACAATTGTTCGGAACTATTGGTTTTGACGGAATGTCCAGCTTACTTTATCACCTCCACCCACCTACAGCAATCACTGAGTTTGTTGAAAAGAAAGACATCAGCCCAGAGATCGCGGAGGACAAACAGCTTCAAATGAGAAGCTTAATGGGGTATAACATTGAGCCAAAAGACGATTTCCTAGAAAGCCGAGTGCCGATGCTCGTGAATAACGACTGTCATGTAGTTCTTGCTGCTCCGAAGAAATCTTTACGAGATTACTTCTATAAGAATGCAGATTGTGACGAGGTGATCTTTATCCATGTTGGTTCAGGAACACTTAGAACTCAACTCGGTAATATTGAATTCAAATATGGTGATTACTTGGTAATACCGAGAGGAATGATCTATCAAATTGATTTCGATACAGAGGAGAATAAGCTCTTCATTGTTGAATCATTCCACCCGATATATACACCAAAACGTTATCGTAATTATTTTGGACAACTACTAGAGCACTCTCCTTTTTGCGAAAGAGACATTCGCCCACCTTCATCATTAGAAACTTTTGATGAAAAAGGTGAATTTCTATTGAAAACGAAGAAAGAAGGAATACTCTATTCGTACAAATATGCTTCTCATCCTTTCGATGTTGTTGGTTGGGACGGGTACAATTTTCCGTATGCATTCTCAATTCACGACTTTGAGCCAATTACTGGTAGAGTGCATCAGCCACCGCCGGTTCATCAAACATTTGAGACTGCGGCATTTGTGATATGTTCATTTGTGCCTCGATTATATGATTATCATCCAAACGCGATTCCTGCCCCATACAATCACAGCAATATCGATTCAGACGAAGTTTTATACTACGTTGATGGTGATTTTATGAGTAGAAACAATATTGAAAAAGGACAGATCACTCTGCACCCTTCTGGAATCCCTCACGGACCACATCCAGGTACTTATGAAAAGAGTATTGGGAAAAAAGAAACAGCCGAGCTCGCAGTCATGGTAGATACTTTCAACCCATTAAAAATGACAAAGCAAGCTTTAGAAATCGAGCTTAAAGATTATTACAAATCTTGGTTTCATTAATAATTACATTATTTAAACTTTACTATAATGGGAAAAACTAATACAGATTCAAAGGAAATCAAAAACATAGATTACGGATTAGAGAAAATATTCGAGGGAGCTCAAGATTTCCTTCCTTTACTTGGAACCGACTACGTAGAATTATACGTTGGAAATGCTAAGCAAGCTGCACACTTTTACAAAACAGCTTTTGGCTTTCAATCAATAGCATACCGAGGACTCGAAACTGGCTCAACAGATTCAGTTTCATATGTTTTAAAGCAAGATAAAATCAGATTAGTGTTAACTACTCCTCTGAATTCAAGTTCGCCAATAAACGATCATATCGTAAAACATGGTGACGGAGTTAAAGTGATTGCTTTGTGGGTAGACGATTGCCGAAGTGCTTATGAAGAAACTACAAAACGTGGCGCTAAGTCATTCATGGAACCTACTGTTGAGAAAGACGAGCATGGAGAAATCATTCGTGCCGGTATTCATACGTACGGTGAAACTGTTCACGTCTTTGTAGAACGAAAAAACTATAATGGGATTTTCTTACCAGGATTTGTAGAATGGAAGTCTGACTATAACCCGGAGCCAGTTGGTCTAAAATACATCGACCATATGGTTGGAAATGTTGGCTGGAACGAAATGGACGTATGGGTTAAGTGGTACGAGGACGTAATGGGATTCGAAAACTTCTTATCATTTGATGATAAACAAATTACCACAGAATACTCAGCATTGATGAGTAAGGTGATGAGTAACGGAAATGGAAGAATTAAATTTCCTATTAACGAACCAGCGGAAGGAAAGAAAAAATCTCAAATTGAAGAGTATCTTGACTTTTATGAAGGGCCTGGAGTACAACATATCGCTGTAGCGACCAATGATATACTCACAACAATTTCTGAAATGAGAAAACGAGGTGTAGAGTTTTTGAGCACACCACCAAATGAGTACTATAATGCTGTACCGGGTCGTTTATTAGCACATAACCATAAATTAAATGAGGATATTGAACAGCTAAAAGCGCTGGGTATCATGATTGATGCTGATGAAGAGGGTTACCTTCTTCAAATTTTCACTAAGCCAATTGAAGATCGTCCAACTTTATTCTTTGAGATTATTCAACGGATGGGAGCGAGAGGTTTTGGAGCGGGGAATTTCAAGGCACTTTTTGAGTCAATTGAACGAGAACAAGAGAACAGAGGAACACTATAAGTTTACCTGAATTTTATGGTAAGCCTTCCTAGCCAAGCTAGGAAGGCTTTTTCATGTTTTAAGATGTCTCACGAACCCGTCGGAAGCCAGAAAAATGGCGGTGCTTCTCTCATAATTCATGCGAAAAGCTGTGAAAGAGGGAGACACAGAGCTCATCTCACTAAAAGACGAAATATCACACATACAACGCTATACAAAAATTGAAAAAGTGCGATTTGGTGATCGATTATTCATTGACTATCATGTTGACACCGCAACTGAGGATAAACTCAGCCCTGAGTTAATCTTGCAACCTATTATTGAGAATACCATTAAATAGTGTCTTTATGGAAGACTTGAACATGTCAACATCACGATTACTATTTCAATGCTCGGAGAAAACCTTCAAATCAAAGTAGAAAATCCTTTCGAGGTAGAAAGTCAAAAATCTTCATCTGGCACAGGGTATGGTCTTCGATCTATTGAAAAGAAATTACTTTTACTCTACAAACGTGGTAATTTGCTATCAACAAAGGCTGAAAACGGCCTATTTACGACAGACCTAACAATTCCACAGCTATGAAAAAAATACTGATCATTGACGACGAGCCATTCGTCAGATCGGTGGTGCGTAAATATCTCTCACAATGGGATTTATTTGAAATCATGGGAGAATGTGCCAATAGTTACGAAGGATTAAAATCGATTGAGACGCTAAAGCCAGATCTTATTTTCTTAGACATCCAAATACCAAAGATTAATGGATTTGAAATGTTAAAACTCGTTGATTATCCCGTGTCCGTTATTTTCACCACCGCTCATGATGAATTTGCACTCAAGGCATTCGAAATATCTGCGGTAGACTATCTGCTCAAACCGTTCTCGCAAGAAAGGTTCAATCAAGCGATGGAAAAGTGGGAGAAACAAGCTAATCCAGGAAATAATCAGGTAAGCCTATCAGAACTAACGGAGCAACCTGATTAGCACCTGCGCATTGTAATTAAGGATGGATCCAATATTAAGATCATACCCACTTCTGAAGTGACACATTTAGAGGCGTATAATGATTATGTAAAGATCCACACAGAAGGAAAAACCTATTTAAAGAACAAAACAATGAGCTATTATGATAATAACGCTCGATTCTAAAAACTTTGTTCGAATCCATCGTTCTTACATTCTAAATATTGATGAACTAACAGGAATTGAATCATTCGAAAAGAATAGTTATCGCGCCGTCTTAAAAGATGGGACTCGAATCCCAATCATCCGGAATTCCTCCGGGTCGCTTAAGGAAACACTCGGAATCTAGTTACTGATCGGCTTCCTGATTTACATCATTTATTGAACAAGTAGTAATCGCTATTTTTGTCAATTAAATGATGTAATTTTAGAGTATCATTATTGAACTAATAAAGCTATGAATAGAGAGGAACTAATTGAAGCAATTGTAGAGAAATATGAGGCAATGGGACAAAATCCTGACACTCACTTATCAGGGTTGTTGTATGCCGAACCAATGCAATATTGGGATTTCATACAGGTTGATGCTCTATTAGGTCTCCAAACACAGCGAACTCAGTTGCCAGATGAAATGGTTTTCATCATGTATCATCAAATCAATGAGCTTCTTTTCAAGATGATCCTATGGGAATCAAAACAGATATCATTCACAGATGACATCAAACCAGAGAAGTTCTCAATGCATCTCATGAGAATCAGCCGTTATTTTGACATGTTGTCGAATTCGTTTGACATCATGGGAGAAGGAATGGAGATTGAACAATACATGAAGTTCAGAGATACGCTCACGCCAGCAAGTGGATTTCAATCCGCGCAATATCGTCAAATTGAAATTGC
>DKPV01000002.1:0-8121 GCA_002471375.1 Flavobacteriales bacterium UBA7325 | reverse complement strand
TCAACAGAGCTAATCAACTTAATTGATTACCGATTTAGAAAAACAATTGACCGTGATACACCATATGAACATGCGTTTGACAACATGTATTGGCAAGTTGCTGGTGTTGATCACGCAACAGGAAAGAAAAATAAACTCATGGTGAACTTCGAGAAGAAGTACAAGACTGAACTCATCGAATGGATGAAAAAGTACAACACTGTGAATCTCTGGACGAAATTCAAAGAACTTCCAGAAGCATACCAAAAAGATGTTCAATTAGTGAATGCAATGCGTCACTATGACCACACCGTTAACATTGACTGGGTGATGCACCATTATGATGCTGCTGCCAAATATTTGGACAGTGGAGAAGAGAATGCAGAAGCAACTGGTGGAAGTGATTGGCATAAGTATATGCACCCAAGATATCAACGTCGTATATTCTTCCCGGAGTTATGGTCTAGCTCAGAAATGGAGAATTGGGGAGTTGACAACTTGAAAGGTTACAAAGTCCTAACAGAAGTTTAGAGTCTTCTTACTATCTTTGTTCAAAGCTCAAGCAAATGGTACAAGTAGGAATTATTATGGGGAGCACTTCGGATCTCCCAGTTATGCAAGATGCAGCAGACATTCTTGATGAATTAGGAATTGAATATGAACTAGATATTGTCTCTGCACATCGAACTCCTGAGAAGATGTTTGACTATGCACAAAATGCCCACAAGAGAGGAATTAAGGTCATCATTGCTGGAGCTGGAGGTGCCGCTCATTTACCAGGCATGACAGCTTCAATGACACCGCTGCCTGTAATCGGAGTACCTGTGAAATCGCGTAATTCGATTGATGGTTGGGATAGCATTCTTTCAATTCTGCAGATGCCAGGAGGTATTCCTGTTGCAACTGTTGCTCTTGATGGGGCAAAAAACGCCGGGATCCTTGCTGCTAAAATCATCGCTTCTTCGGACCCTAAGGTTATTGATACAATACTTTCCTATATGGAAGGGATGAAAGAAAAAGTACTTGATGGAGCAAAAAGCGTCAAGAAATAAAAATTAGGCCGATCTGGGATTTGAAATTGATAAGAAAACGTACGATGAAATTGCTGAGACAATCCATAGTGATTCAAGTCAAGTAGGAATTGACGCTGAGAAAACGCACACCCTGATACTTCAGAAACTCCAAGAACTCAATGAGTGTATGGAACGAATTGAAAAAACACTGGATAAAAAATAGAATTTAACCGCCACAAGCATTCGCTTTAAGTCAAGATTTCAAATTACAAGACTTCGCAATATTTAGTGAATAATTCGGCTGGTTTTTTTTCATCACTTTTAGTTCCTCAAGTATCATGATGACGGGAAACAACTAATTATTCCAAATAAAAATATTGAAATGAGAGGCGTGGGTGACACACTTCTAGGAGACGTACATATCTCTGAGGAACCCATCTTCCTCCATATGAGCGATTCTAATAGATCAAATACTTTGCTCGTACAATATTAAACTTATCTAAGTCTTCTTGCCACGATGCTCGTATCTCCTCTTCAGATGTTCCGCTAATCAACTGCTTGTAGAGTTTGTTGTTTCCTGCTAGGCCATTAAACGCTTTGGGACGATCGATAAATTCTTTCCCCTTTAATAATCTATTAGCATTCAGTAAAAATTCTAAATCAAACTTATGAACTCTCTTGTTTGAAGCAATGTTCAAATTATAGCCGTTACAGAGACGCCCCTCTAGTTTAGGCTGCTTTGATCCAAGGCCGGACTTCGGAGTGAACGTGAAGTCAGTTTTCTTAAAATCGGGATGCCCATAAAGTTCAAAAGGTCCGTCTGTTCCCCGACCAACACTAACCGTTGTTGCTTCTAGCAAGCATAGACTAGGATATAATTGAATCGATACATCAGAACGAAGATTAGGTGAAGGTGCAACGGGCAGCGAGTACTGCATTTCACGCCAATAACTAACACATGCAATCACCGTGAGGTCGCATTTCAAATTATTCATCAGCCATTTCTCTCCATTAATCATTTTACCGTACTCTCCAATTGTCATCCCATAAACAATAGGGACCTCATGCATCCCAACAAATGATTTATATGCTGGCTCGAGCACTGGCCCATCAACATAGTGACCATTCGGATTAGGTCGATCCAAAACAATAACTGGAATTCCAGCTTCCGCACATGCCTCCATTACATAATGCAATGTAGAGATATATGTATAAAATCTTACCCCTACATCTTGAATGTCAAAAACAACAATATCAAGTCCATTTAACTGTTCTTGCTTCGGCTTTTTGTTGGATCCATAGAGCGATATCACGGGTAATCCAGTCTTCAAATCTTTGCCATTAGCAACATATTCTCCTGCATCAGCTTTACCGCGGAATCCGTGCTCTGGAGAGAACACTTTCTGAACATCAATATTTAAGGACACCAATGAATCCACTAAATGTGTTTCGCCGATAAGTGAAGATTGATTCCCAACTACACCAACTTTCTTCCCTTCCAAACTAGGTAAGTAAAGGGTTGTACTTTCTGCGCCTACTTGAAAAGGTGCAGCGATAATTGGGTTCTTCGAACTCTTCGGCTCATCATTACCTGAAATGTCTTCGGCACTATATCCACAGGATAAAATCAAAAAAATGAAAATACTTTTAAGGCCGAAAAGCTTTGTGTATTTTAGCCGAAAAGCTCTCGGTAATTTGGCATTTGAATATTTCATATCTAAGAAAACGCTCAAGGGTGTGGTGCAAGGTAAGAAAGTTTCTAAACCTATTGTCCGCATCTCCATCATTAGTATTGCATTAGCGGTAATAGTGAATTTAATCACCATTGCCGTCGTAACTGGGTTTCAGCAAGAAGTGCGCCAAAAAGTAAGCGGGTTTGGATCTCATATCTTTGTAATGGACGCTGGAGAAAATTCAATCTTTGAAGCCGCCCCACTCCGTAGAGATCAACCTTACATTAAGGAGTTAGAAAATGATCGGGGAATTAGTTCAGTCAGCGTAGTTGGATACAAACCGGTTTTGTTTCAGTCAGACGAGCGGGAGACCACATTTAAACTCCCAAACGGCAAGGATACAACAGAATATCAATATCAAGTGCACGGAGCCGTAATAAAAGGGATTGATTCAACTTTCAATTGGAAGTTCTTTAAAAAACACCTCTTATCTGGTGTTATTCCAAACTTTTCTGTTGATTCTTGCGAGAACCATATTGTAATCTCAAAACGCCTCTCAAAGGATCTCAACTATAGCATTGGTGATCGTGTGAGTGCATTCTTCGTTAAGAACTCACCAGTCAAGCGAAAATTTAAGATTGTTGGGATTTATGAAACTGGCCTCGAAGAATTCGATAAACAAATAGTTCTAGGGAACCTAGAAACCGTTCAAGAATTAAATGATTGGGGAATACATGCTTCCATTGAAATTGCTGATACGACAATAGATGGTCAGATCGTTGTCAAAGCAAATGCATCTGGTGGGAATGGTAACCTTCGGTACGATTGGGGAAATGGATTTGACACCTACATTGGATTCGGAATTTGTCCAAAAAAAGACACCACTATTCGCTTGATTGTTAGTGACTACTGGTCAAATGTTAATGAGGATATTTCGGAAACAACATTGGCCGATACGGCCTACTTAAAACTTAGCGTTGAAGGTGATTTAAGTTCTCGCTGCATTTTCGAACTAAATAAAGAACAGGAACTGGATCGGGAATATCTTTCTCAGGACGGAAGAAAATTCGCACTATCAGATGGCGCAAAACGTGTTATTTGTGAAATAGAAAACGGAAAAGGCAGTTCAAAAAATTATATAGGAGGATTTGAAATAACCGTGAAGGATTGGTCATCTCTTGATGAAGTTATGACTCGGGTTAAGGGCAATATAGATTTAAGATTGACGCCATATGGTGAACTCATGAAAACGACAAGTATCATAGATAACGAACCAGATATATTCGTTTGGTTAGGGTTCTTAGATATTAATGTGATAATCATTCTGACTTTAATGATTATGATTGGGATTATTAATATGGGATCGGCATTACTTGTTCTAATTCTGATACGAACAAATTTCATCGGAATGATGAAAGCTATGGGGGCAACGAATTGGAGCATTCGAAAAATCTTCCTAATTCAAGCTGGATTCTTAATTGGTAGAGGCATGCTCTGGGGGAATATTATCGGACTTGCTATTTGCTTTATTCAGAAATACACAGGATTCATTTCTTTAAATCCGGAGGTTTACTACCTAACACAGGTTCCAATAGAATTGAATTGGTGGCAGTGGCTGCTACTCAATATAGCAACACTCGTAATCTGCATCCTTGCTCTAATCATCCCGAGCGTTGTCATTACGCGCATTGACCCCGTTAAGGCGATTAAATTTAACTAGCTGTATCGGTTGTCACAAAAAACACATCAAATTACCATCTATTTATCAGGCAATTACATGTTTTCTAGTCTAAAATGACAGCTTGTCGAGAATTAAGAACTGTCTATCGAAATAATGCGTGCGGATTAAGACCTTAAACTTAGCTTTGTAGTTTAATAATGAATGTGTTGAATAAAACAATCAAGACTAATATTGCCACAATTACCGAAATTGACCACGAAACTCTATTGATAGATATCGAGGCAGGACAGGCGCTGGAGCTAAAGGATTATCAACAAACGATGGATGCGGCATACACGTTAGGTGGCGGTGTAAAATATTACAACCTTGCGAATATTGGAGAGTTTACCATGCCCGACCATGAAGCTAGAATAGCCTCGATAAGTATCGAAGGTGCAAAATACAAAATAGCGGATGCATTTATTATCACAACAAGCGCACAGAAGATAATTGCGAACCTCTACATCAATTTCCACAAACCCACTGTTAGAACAAGGTTCTTCACAAATCGAGATCAAGCCTTGGCTTGGATTGAAGGATTGAAAGTTGCTGATCGATTGGCAGTTCAGAAGAACAATTGGAATCCTGCAAACTAATCCAACCAGTTAAGTCTTAGAATTTAGGACTGAAGCCAACATCACGACCTAACATAAAGGTTAAGTTCAATTCATGACCACCGGCGCTATATCTGAATAATGAGGTAGTACTGAAGTCAAATGAATATCCAATTTTGAAGGAATTACTTGCGTAAAGTCCTGCTCCAATAACTACTGCATCTTTATGACGATACGAAGTTGCTAGCCAATACCTTTCATTGAATTGAAGCTGACAGCTCAACTCCCAAGAAACTGGAGCTGGTTTAACATACTTTACTAAAAATGAAGGACTGATTTTCATTCGTTGCCGTTGTAAATCAAAATGATACCCTCCTGTAACGTGAAAATGCATCTGTGGGTCGAAATCAAAAGTGCGATTACCAAATTTAACAAGATCCTTTGTTAGTTGGTTCGCTGCCACGCCAAAGAATCCGAGTTTACCATGGAAGTATACTCCAGCATCAACCTGCAATGTGTTTTGAGAACCTTGACTCCCTGCCTGCTGATCATATGTAGCATCAAAAATCCCTGTATCAGTAAGTACACTTAGTACCTGGGCATTCGTCGATATGAAAGAGCGGTTTGAAAGACCTACACTTGTTCCAAAGGACAATGCATATTCTCTCGATAGTGGGATATGGATAGCATATGAACCCATAAACTTAAATTCTCTAAAGGGTCCAAATTGATCACCGAGTAACTGTCCTCCAAAAGCATGCGTCAATTTATTAATACGCATTGTTGGATGTTTGACTTTAATATTATTCCGTCTCACTTTACCAAATGTCCGTTTCATTGAAGATCCACGCCATTTATTCGAAGGAGCCGCGAAATATACATAAGATGTTTTTGGGGCACCTTCTATTCCAACCCACTGCATTCGTCCTCCTAAAGAGATAGCCATGAAATCATAGGCTCCTGTCGCCCCAGGGTTAACCATATACTGATTTTGCAAATACTGGCTATACTGAGGTACTTGCTGAGATTTCGCAGTAGAAGTGAAAATTAAGAGTAGGCTAAAAAGAATACTTTTTCTCATTGGGTATAATTTGCTAATCCTCGAACGCATCCCGCTACTCACCAGATGTGATAGAATCGCGGCAGACAAATATATGAATTAATACTAGCAGTGTCAAAAGAGAATTCTCGTTCGCATATTTATTGAACACAAATCTCGATTACCTAGTTCATGCAATCACATGGCGCGTCGAAGATAAGCTCAACAGATGGCAAGCGTTCTTTCCACGAATCCTGGAATTTAGGACTGAACCGAATACCCGTAAAATCAATCTTTTTAAGATTTCCCATATTCATCAAGGACTCAGGTAGTTTTGTGATTGGATTATCATAAACATCAATGTACTCCAACCCTGTGGCGTATTCTATGCACGCAGGGACTTCTGAAATATTATTCCGATTAACGATCAGCTGCTCAAGTGCGGTTAATCTACAGACGACAATGGGAAAGCTCGTAAGTTGATTTCTCTCTGCATTTAAATAAGTCAGATTACTCATGTCACCGATATAATTCGGGATTTTGACGAGCTTGTTCTTACCCAGGTTTAAGCGTTTTATTTGCGTAAAATTCTTCAATTCATCTGGAAGAGATTTTAGTTTCATCTTCTCAAAAGTTATTCCATATACGCTGTCAGGGTTAGCACTCAAGGCCTCCCCCCATGTATACATTCTTATGTCTTGCGCAAAATTTACGTTAGACCAAAGAAGCAAAATAAGAACGAATATTCTCTTCATCTTTTGCGAGTTGTTCTTTTAATTCTAAAATAGAATCAAACTTCAATTCATCTCTAAAGCGAGACAAAAACTGTACCGTTACGTACTCATTGTATAAGTCCCCGCTGAAATCAAACAAATTCACCTCGATTGAGAGGTCGTGGTGATTTGCGATTGTTGGACGCAATCCAATGTTCATCATACCTTCCTGGATAGATCCATTCGACAGCACTACATTTACAGCGTAAACACCCAACTTAGGTATCAATTTAATTTCACTTTCGATATCTAGATTCGCCGTTGGAAACCCAAGAGATTTTCCTAAAGCTTCACCTTCGACAACTTTTCCGTTCAATTCAAATGGTTCTCCAAGATATGTATTCGCCAATTCCATATCCCCTTCCATAATGGCATTTCTAATTTTTGTCGAACTAATGTTTACCTCATCAACTTCCTGCGCATCAATTTCAATTACTTCAAAATTATAGGTTTTAGCAACCTCCTTCAAAAAAGTAATTGATCCTTCTCTATTCTTTCCGAATTGATGATCATAACCAATAACAAGCTTTTTAACATTCAAGCGATTAACGAGATAATCTCGCACAAACTCAACCGCAGTTAGTCTAGAAAACTCCAAAGTGAACGGGTGAACAATAATGTTCTTAAGTCCAATTCTACGTAGTTTGTCGATTTTCTCCGCCTGTGTCTGGATCAGCCGTAATTCATGACTCTCTGGGTAGAGTACCATTCTGGGGTGAGGATAAAACGTGAAAAGAACCGATTCTCCACCAATCAACTCAGCCTCGCGGTTTAGCTGCTCTATGATTTTCTGATGCCCAACATGCACACCATCAAATACACCTATTGTTAAAACTGGATTTACAATCCCTTCGAGATGCTCGAATCCTTGAAAAATATTCATCAAATACCCTTTAATTGGCTACTAAAACAAATGTAATAATTCTACTTCCACTTTTATCCAATGTTCTGCAATAATCAAGAGCTACTTAAAAATGTGATTTATCAAGTTAAGATGTATTCTAAATACTTTGCATCAATCCCATAAAAAGGGTATTTTTGTCGTGACTTTTTCTTTATTCAGAATTAATCTAAATAAATACAAGGGTCAATTATTAAATACGTAGATATGATAACAGTCACAGATTCGGCTAAAAACCAAGCGATTCGACTCATGAGCGAAGATGATAAGGATGGATTTTTCATTCGTGTCGGTGTTGAAGGAGGAGGATGCTCAGGTTTAATGTATCAACTAGATTTTGACAATACCGAGAAAGAGGACGATAAATCGTTCGAAGATAACGGGATGAAAATCGTTGTAGACAAAAAGAGCTTTCTCTACCTCGTAGGAACTTCTCTTGATTTTTCAGGTGGATTGAATGGGAAAGGTT
>DKPV01000065.1:32309-73726 GCA_002471375.1 Flavobacteriales bacterium UBA7325 | reverse complement strand
GCGTTAGAAATTTGAGAGAACCTGCCACTAGTACGAGAGGACCGTGGTGGACGAACCTCTAGTGTACCTGTTGTGACGCCAGTTGCATCGCAGGGTAGCTACGTTCGGATGAGATAAGCGCTGAAAGCATCTAAGCACGAAACTCGCCTCAAGATGAGATTTCTTTTAAGGGCCGTGGAAGACTACCACGTTGATAGGCTACAAGTGTAAAGACGGTAACGTCATAGCTGAGTAGTACTAATTACCCGTAGACTTATAGTTTTCTACTTCCAACTAATTTTTACTTCAATCATCCGATAGTCATTTTTGACTGTCAACCAATATGAAATAACTTATAGATATTTAACGTCTTAGGTGTTTATAGCAGTAAGGTCCACCTCTTCCCATTCCGAACAGAGAAGTTAAGCCTACTTGCGCTGATGGTACTGCCCTTTTGAGGGTGGGAGAGTAAGTCGACGCCACTTTTAAGAACCCTTGATCCTTTATTGGATCAAGGGTTTTTTCGTTTATAATCATCTCTTTTAGAGAGTTGCAACTCATCTAACCTTGAAATTTAGCATCTAAAATTGTTTGTTGAAGAAAATTTCAACATTATTTATCTGCGCTTAAAGCTTCGTATTTGTTGGTGTACAACGGTTAATCTGCACTATTTCATATGTTCATGTTTCGTGCTGTTGATGTTACTTCTTAATTTTTATTCCATTACCCTAGTGAACTCTTAAACTCAAAACTTATGGCTGGATCAAAAGAAACCCCAAGACAAAAAATGATCGGAATGATGTACATAGTTTTAACTGCTATGCTCGCACTAAACGTATCGAAATCAATACTTGATGCCTTTGTGGCGATCGAGGAGAATATTCAAAAAGCAAACCTCACAGAACTCTTCCGGGGAGACGAACGGAAATTGGAACTGAGGGAAGCAACATTGGATGATACAAATCCTTCGAAAGCCAAGAGAGCTAAACTACTCATGACGACTGTGGATGAAATAGATAGAATGACACAGAAGCGTATTCAGATGATTGATGATTTGAAATTTGAAATTCTGATTGCATGTAGTGAGGATGTTAAAACGATTTCGCCAGAAAATTCAATTATCAAGGAAAAGTATGGCGCAACTAAGAATCCTTTAAAGCCTACCCGAATGAATCTTTCGAATGTAGACGGGAAAGATAAATATGATGAATCCATGTACATCATGATTGGAGAAGATGTTAAAAGTCCTTCAGGTAAAGGAATGGAGCTATGGAAATCCTATAATTTGTATCGAAAAGAATTGACCGAATTAATTGCCTCATCGCAAATTGGAGGCGGGAATCAGCCTCAATTTGATTCGGATTATTACTTTAGGGCACCCCAAATTAACGAATATAAATCCCAAGCTGATTTAAATAAGCAAATTCAGAAAGCTATAGAGAAGTCAAATGTTCATACTGATGATCGCTCGATGATATTAGAAATTTATAGCTCTTTAACAAAGGAAGAATTTTCGGATGTGCATGATGTTAACGATGTTCATTGGATAGGAAAGACTTTTGATCATGCACCTACAGTAGCTGCTATTGCTTCACTTTCATCTCTTCAGAAAGACATTCTCGCAGCACGTGCAGACGCATTGGCTCTGATAAGATCTAGAATAACAGGAAATGACTACTCGTTCAATAGCGTCATGGCGATTGCTCATGGTCCTGAGGTAGTGAATCAAGGTGAAAATTTTGAACTTGAGGTGATGATGGTGGCATATGATAGTGACAATAGGCCAGAGGTTAAAATAGGTGATGATCAAATTAAAGACATACGTGGAGGGAGAGGAATTGTTAAGCTAAAAGGTACAAGTGGAACAATGAATCTCAGCGGAACAGTCTCAATTCGAAGTAAATCCGGAATGAAAAAAGAGATGGCTTGGGAAAAGAACGTGATGGTTATGAAGCCATCAGGATCAATCGAATTACCGGAATTAAACGTTCTATACCGCGGATACTCAAATAGGGTAAATGCTACTGCTTCTGGCTTTCCACATACGGTACTTACAGGAACAGGTGTGTCCCTGACTAGATCAGGAGATTTCCATATTGTTAAACCTCAAGGAACAAGTCGAACGGCTTTTCTTACTGTTTCGGGAAAGACATCGGGAGGAAGAACCGTAGCATTGAAAAGAGTCGAGTACCGCGTACTTAATTTACCAAACCCAACGATGTATTGGGGAAGTGTAAAAAATGGAGGGCGAGCTGCAAAAAGTGAGAATTACATCTTTGCCAAATATGGAAACGACATTCCGCTGAGAGCAAACTTCTCTATACAATCATGGGAAATAACAGTACAGGGCGCTATGGGATCTAAAAAGGGAACTGGAAATAATATCCAATCTGCTCGAGCACTATTGAGCGCTACACCTTCGGGGCGTGCGGTTTCATTTACTATTTGGGTTCTTGATCCCTCAAATATTCGTAGAAAGATCACAGGAGTATTCACTGTTTAATGATTGATTCTAATACCAAGTTCTAGTTTTAAAAGCGTTTCCAAGTGGTGAGGGGACGCTTTTTTTTATATAACGTTAGATTATTTCAAGCTGTAGCTTGATTTGTGAATAGACACGCTATCTTTGCCGCATGATTAACCTCGAAGATATTGGGATGCATCTCCCACAAGGCTACTTATTTAAGAATATTGGTCTGCAAATTAATAAAGGAGATAAGGTCGGACTAGTAGGGAAGAATGGTGCCGGTAAATCGACGATGCTTCGCATGATCGCTGGTTCAGTGCAGGCTTCTGAAGGGAGAATCCATAAGCCTAAAGATTGTACAATTGGTTTTTTGACGCAGGATATTAAAATCGATACAGATCAAACTGTGTTCGAGTACCTCAATACCTCTAACTTAGTTCTTACAAAAATCAATAAGCGAATCGATGAAATAAATCAGGAGCTTGTTACACGAGAAGACTACGAGTCTGAGTCATACCTGGGACTGCTTGATGAACTCAATGATTTAAATTTAGAGTTCAATGTTCACGAAGGATTTCTTTGGGAGGAGAAGATCACCAATACACTTCGAGGTCTAGGGTTCAACGAGGCGGAGCTTGGTCAAGAATTAAATACATTTTCTGGAGGTTGGAAAATGCGTGCTGAACTTGCAAAAATTTTGGTCAATAACCCAGATGCTGTATTGCTTGATGAGCCGACGAACCATCTTGATATATTGTCAATCAGCTGGTTGGAAAACTATTTAAGAACCTTTGAAGGGGCCGTGATAGTTATTTCGCACGATAGATTGTTTTTGGATAATGTGACAAATCGTACACTGGAAATAATGAAAGGAAAGGTGTATGATTTCGCTTTTGCCTATTCTAAGTATAAGCTAGTACGTGCAGAAGAATTGGAAAGAATGGCTTCAGCCAAGAAGCAGCAAGAGAAAGACATTAAGCACACGGAAGAACTAATTAATAAATTCCGAGCGAAGAAAAATAAAGCAGCATTTGCTCAGTCATTGATAAAGAAGTTGGAAAAAACGGAAATTATCGAGTTGTCTGATGACGAAGTAAGTTCTATGAAAATTAAGTTTCCATTGAGCGTGCGCCCCGGTAAATGGGTACTCGAGATGGAAGATGTTGGTAAATCATATGGAGATAAATTACTCTTTAAGGATGTAAATATTACTGTCGGTCGTGAAGAGAAAATTGCCTTACTTGGAGCGAATGGTACTGGTAAATCCACTCTTCTAAAACGCGTAATGAAGAACCTAGAAGGAGAAGGGACAATTACTTACGGTCACAATGTAAACATCACTTATTTCGCACAAGATCAAGCTGAGAAGTTAGATCCAACAAAGACAGTATTCGAAACAGTTGATAATATTGCAGAAGGAGAAATCCGTAAGAGTCTTCGAAGTGTTCTTGGGGCTTTTCTCTTTACGGGTGAAGATTCTGATAAAAAAGTAGGCGTTCTATCCGGTGGGGAGCGAACTAGATTAGCCTTGTGTCAATTACTTTTGAGCCCCTCTAATTTCCTCATACTTGATGAGCCAACCAATCACCTTGACATTAAGAGTAAAGATGTTCTTAAAAAGGCACTTCAACAGTATGAAGGAACATTCATCGTTGTATCTCACGATCGAGAATTCTTGGATGGTTTGACAAATCGAATATGGGATATTGAGAACTATAATCTGAAGATTCACCACTTTGGAGTGAAGGAGTTTCTTAAGCGTAAAATGGAATTGCCTAATCCTGCATCAGCAAAAGAGGTTAGCTTGAAATCTAAATCTACAAAGGAAAAGAAGGAAGATCAGCCTGCAAAACTTTCATACGAGGAGCAAAAGGAACTCAAGCGTAGAAGAAATAAGTACAAAAATCAAGTGAATCGGTCTGAGCAGGCAATAGAAAAATTGGAAGCTCGAATTAAAGAATTGGATGTAATTATTGCGAATCTTGATTATTCCGATGAAGATGCATCTAATAAGGTCTTAGCGGACTACGAATCCCAGAAGAAAGAACTTGATGAACAGATGGAAATTTGGGAGACAGGAACGGAAGGTCTAATTGAATTGGGGGATTAATCTCAATTATTTCTCTTTCTCGCTGCCTTCTTTTGACGTCGATTATTTTTCTTAATCGATTTTTTTGCCTCTTTAGTTTGTAATGACCAGTAGTGTTTATACGATTCCTTCTGTGCTTTTTTGCCTGCTTTAGCTTTCTTTTTCTTGTCTTTTGCGAGGGATTTCTCAATTTCCTCTGGAGTCATTAGCGCATTGTCAGGCCCCTTACTGCCACAACTCATTAAGTTGATGGCAAGTAACAATAAAAGGGTTATATAGATCGTTTTAATCTTCATATCTTTGTTATCACTATAGAACGCAATGAAAGTACGATTTATTTTATTCATTCTACTTACATTTTCGCTTGGCGGATGTGTAAAGAATTCGGAGCACCCTGTTCCTAACCTCCCATTTGACATTACGATTGACCTTGCTTTGCCAAGCTATAATAGCCTTATTGGCGTTAGCGGATGGGCTTATGTCAATGTTGGATCGAAAGGAGTGATTGTTTATCGTAGAGGAATTGATGAATTCATAGCGTTTGATCGTCATTCTCCTGCGGATATCAATGGGGAATGCGATTATCCATTATTCCCAGATAACAATAACTATCTAGTCTTAAAGGATAGCTGTAATAACGCTACCTTTTCTCTTTATGATGGATCGCCAATTTCAGGCTCCGAGTATGGTTTGCGACAGTATCAAACGGTCTGGGATGGAAATCAAGGACTCAGAATCTACAATTAGTCATTTTTTTCTTCCTTATAGGACCTGAACATAGAGGGATAGTGACGATATATTAATTAGCATTAGCGGCTATTTAATTATCTTTGCTCAACAATTTTTAGAATGAACGAAATTACAGTTACAATAATAGATAGAGAAGGAGAGAAGCACGACCTAATTGCTCCAACTGATATGAGTATGAATATCATGGAAGTTTGTAGATCATATGAACTACCTGTGAAGGGAGAATGTGGGGGAATGGCTATGTGCGCAACATGTCAGTGTTACCTTGAATCCGATACTGAGCTACCTGAGCAGAGTGATGACGAATTAGATATGCTCGATCAAGCTTTCTTTGTGGAGGATAATAGTCGACTTGGATGCCAAATTCAAGTCTCAGATGAGATCGATGGAATCGTTCTTCGTTTGGCTCCTGAAGAATAGGAACGGCATTTATTTCTACCTAAACTCAAATGGGAGAGATACCCCAAAGTTAAAGGTGAGGGCAGTATGAAAACGTTTTCCTCGAATAGCTCTAGCGAGTCTAACTCCACCTTCAAACCAAACTTTCCCTTCGGAGAGAGAGAATCCATTCGCTTTATAGGAAATGTTATCGCCAAAAAAGATTGTTGTCAATTAATGGAATTGACCCAATCGCGTCTTGTTTTGTTCCGTTGAGTCAATGTAAACGACTGCAGTACATGTTACTCGCGAAAGTGACAAATTTCATGCGCGAGAATAAAAGCCAATTGAGCCTCATTTTTGACTTGGCTTATGAGACCGGTAGTCACGAAAATGATTCCTTGATTCGTAGAAAAGGCATTCGACGCCGTAGATTTCAGCGTGTAGAATCTTAGTGCCGATAGCTTATTAAAAGATCATCTTTTAATAAGCTATCGGCAATTGAAGAGATGTAGTTAGAAACTTCGTCTCCAAATACAACATAGCCTGAGTGTAAGAGGTCATCAATTGCATAATGGGTTGTCTCAAGAAATTCCTTTTGTTGGTCATGAGAAAGTCCCGATTGTCGTTCTTTCATTCTCTCCAAGACTTTTTGATAAGTCTCAGAGCTAAAGTCATCAGGAAGATTTCCCGAAGAAGTTATCGTCGAATAATTATTGAAATCACTTGTACAAACCCAAATTGAGTCAGCAACACACAGAAAAGAATTTAATTCTAAAATATATCTGCTAGGCAGAGCTATTTATTCTTCTGTACCTTAAGCTGTGCTTTCTTGCCGTTTTCGGTTGTAATCTCTACGAAATAAATTCCAGCAGACCCCTCGATTTCAATATCGAATGACTCTACTTCGTTAAAACTTGAAGACGATAATTCTCGTCCAGTAAGATCTCTAAGTACTACTCTAACACCTTGCTCATTGGCTCCAAGTGATACTGTTACATTTCCATCGGTTGGATTCGGGTAGAGTTGAAGCGAATTTCCGAAATCGTTTTCAACGATAGAGTTCGTTACTAATATGATGTTACATACTGAAGTATCAGAACAACCTGATCCAGAAACCACAACGGCATAATTGCCATTAACTGTAGGGCTAAAGAACTGATTAGTAGCGCCGGCAATTGGCGTATAGTTATTGTCACAATCAACCCACTGATAGTTCAATCCTGGTTGTGATGCCGCAAGAATAGATCCATTGACAATTACTCCTGCATTTAATCCAGCAATGATAGTTAAATCAAGAACAGCCGAATCAGTACATCCAATACCTCCATTAAATGGAGCTGTATATATTCCTGTTGCTGAGTAGGTTTGACCATTTAACGCCCAAACGTAATCACCACATTGTGAAACAGTCGTTTGAGACACTAATGCTGGAGGCATATCAAACGCTTCTACTTGATCGAATCGATCGTCAGCATCACCTTGGTCAGCAGAATATCCTAATCCTCTATTCGCAAATACTTGCCATATTAGACATTCGTGAATTCCTCCATACAATGCAACATCTGCTGCAAGTATCGCATCACGCCCATCAACAAATCCAGGACCACAAGGTTGTAATTTTAAGGCATTCGTTACAAGATTCATGGCAATATTGTTTCCGCCAGATCCTGTGTAAACATCACTGTCGTAACCATATTCATCAATCAACGCCCAGTTCATGTCCCACAGCATTGTACACCATACAAAACCAATTCCATGTGGTTGAGATATACCACTGTTATTCGTAGCTCCGTATGTAAAGTTGTTTACTGCTAGATCTGTACTGTATGGTGCAGGACGGATTCCATTGGCTAATGGTCCGACTCCTGATGCAAAGGTTCCAATTCCACGTACGTCAGCAGAAGCATCTCCAGGTTCGATAGTTAACATTAATCCGAACCAATCAGACCATCCTTCACCCATTTGTTCTTCATTCCCTAGACATCCTGAGTTACTTGGACCACCTGTTAATCGATTCGAAATTCCATGCCCGTATTCATGTGCAATAATTCCATTATCGAAATCACCGTCTAATTCAAATGAGCCAGATGCATTAATTGAAACATTAATTGTATCTCCAGCTGTTAAGGCCGCAGTAAAGTTATCCCCATCGATATTCGATACCATTAATGATGGAATCGTAATAGTAGTGCTCAATCCTGTCATAGAGAGCGGTAGACCTGTAGTGTTGTTAACAACGATAACCGCAACAGCACCGGCATCCTGTGCTCGTTGTACTTTATCAGTGTATTGACAAGAACCTCTACGGATTAATGCGATTTTCCCTACATAGTCAGCTGGGACTAGTGGATCTTGACATGCGTCAGATGTAATTCCATTACCATCATTATAGAGTACCAAATCCGCTGTGATAGGTGTTGCAGGGATCGGAGGTCCGAAACTTGATTCAGCACCTTGATATGCACCAGCTAAGGGTCCAGAACCATTTACTGTTACAAGGTTTGTCAGCGCTGCAGAAGGCGACCAAAGATACATTTGCATTCTTGGATTCGACCCATCATTAGGAGTCGCAAAGTTTGCATTATTTGTTCCACCTCCATCTTGAGCTTCGGCTCTTACATAATCAGATCCTGATCCACCATTTCCGTAGTTGTTTTGTTGAAAGTTTCCACTCACTTCATCGAATCCGTAGTGATACCATACATCGTGCATGATATTGTTCATGTAGAATAAGTTTGTGATAGCTGGATCTAAATAATTACTCGCAGTTTGATTCATATTCAACGGGAAGTTGAAATCCAACGCTGCTCCACCATCTGGGAAGTAACCTGTTCCATTATTATCATTTATATCCTCTGTCGCTCTTACATTATTACCACGTGTAATCGTATACTCTGGTCCGGCAACACCATCATCATCATGCCATCCGAAAGGCGATGCAGCTGGATCGTATGGACCAACTACCAACGAGCGTGATCCATGACTTGGGCTTTCTACTGGGATAGCAAATACATTGTATTGATCAGTTCCCGGAGGAGGTGCTGGCATCATAGCTGTTTGCTCAACTTCTTTCGCTGTACAAACTTGTCCAACAGAATGATCGTGATCTCCGTATGTACAACTAACGACCCAATCAATTTTGTAGATCAATTCTCCAGTGATTGCATCTATTTGAACATTCCACCAGTGATCAAGCGATGCTTCATAAATATTTAGTTCCCAAGAAAGTTTTAATTCACCTGCATTGTTTAATGTATAAACAAGTTTAACAGGAATGTCCTCCATTGAAAGAGCAGGTGCTTGGAATACCAAAGTGAATTTATCTCTTCGCTCAATTTCTTTCAAGTCATTCGTAGTTGCTAGTCCTAGTGCAGATGCGGCATAGTTAATTGCTTCCGCTTCAGTAATAGATGGTACTGAGGTATTAATTCTTGAGGCGATGTCTGAAACAAGACGATTTCCGGTGATTTGAGCGGTTCCATTGTGCTCTGTTAAACTTGCTACTGCTTTTGTAATCTCGATACCTTCATATGTCTGGACGATATAAATATGGTTATAACCGCTTTGTGCAGATTTATGTTGTGCAGAAATTGACCAATTATTCAAATCGAAATCTGTTAGCCCCAAATTTTCTTGCTCGGAAACCAAGTGTTTCTGAATTGAGCTGCTAATATTCTGGGCGAATGAAGTGGAAAAAGTTCCTACAAATAATGTAAGTACAAGAATTCTTAAGAGAGAATGCATAATTGAGTTTTGTTTAGTTTCAAAGTTGTAGTAACGAAATCAATACGAGAACACAGAAAAAGAATGGCGATATTCATCGTACGTTTTTTCGTTAGACGCCTAAAGGTAGCCCTAATTTCCATAGATTCAAAATCGACGAAACATGAAAAGATACCAAATAGTAATAAGGCGTACCTCGACTCTATTGCTTTCAAAAAAAAATAAATAATATGTGAGAACGTGCAGGTCGCGCTTATTAAAGCTCTTGAGGAATGATGCAAACAGGAATTGGTTCCATTTTGTGACGATTCATTCTATTCAGACGCTGATAGATTGAGAGTACTTCTTGCTTTCGCTCACTGAGAAGACTTCCGTCTCCCTTATACTCCATAGCCCACTCAAGTTCTGGATATGATGCGCCAATTTGATCTTCATCAGTCCGGCCATCATCCCATAATCCATCTGTTGGACTAGCTGTTACGATTTCTTCAATCACATCTACTTCTGAAGCTAATGCCCAAACTTCGGATTTTGTCAAGTCTGCAATAGGACTGATATCAACACCACCGTCTCCATATTTCGTGTAAAAGCCAACTCCGAAATCCTCAACCTTGTTGCCTGTTCCGCATACCAGACAACCATTAACTTGACCTATAGCATATAAAGTGGACATCCGTAATCTAGCTCTAGTATTAGCCATGGCTAGGTGATGCTCTGCGACGTCATCAGGAAAGTCAGCTGAAATCTGATCAAAGGAGAGAGTAAGATCAATATCCATTGAGGTTACGTTCTCAAACCGTGCCTCAAGATCCTTCATGTGATTCCTTGCACGCTGATACTCAGCGTTCGGCTGATGGATTGGCATACTCAATAAAATAGTTTTTTTGCCTGACATCGCACATAATGTCGATGTTAAGCCAGAATCAACTCCACCAGAAATGCCTATGATAAAACCAGACAGCCCGGCTTTGTCGCAATAATTGCTAAGCCAGGCTGTAATGTGTTCTACAACTTTTGAATAATTCAAATTATGCTATTTAGAATAAGATTGAAACTTTAAATTGTAACTGTTGCTGCATAGCTTGGTTCGAGAAGTGATTGTCTTCTGACGTTCCATTGACTCCAGCAGCGGTGAACAGAGTAGTATTTCCGTCGTTTTTGTCAAGGTGTAAAGATGTGAATCCATAGTAGAACCCAAGCTCAGCAACCAAAGAAGTTGACCCTGTGAAATTCCATTCCGCTCCGCCAGAGAGACCAACAGCAGATTTAAAGAAGAACATGTCTCCTTTTGCTTTCATATTTAAGTTTTCTCCTGAAATTTCAATTGGACTGCCAGGAATATCAAGACCATAGTTAACTCCATTATCATTGATTTTGTTGGTTAGCAAGAAGCTGTTTCTCAAACCAAATTTTCCGAAGTAACGGAAGTAACCAATAAAGTTTGTTCGAAACAAAAGCATTGTAGGAATTGTCAAGTAGGTTCCTTTTTGAGCTCGCGTGCTCATTCTGAAAAGTTGTTTATTTGCATCGCCTGCTACTTCATCCAGCTGAAGAATCTTTGAATCATTATACCAATAGTAAATCTCTTCTGTAGAGCTCGTTTTGTAGTTGATTGTAGAAAAGTCAAATTCTACTCCAGAGTTGAATCCTACATTCTCGTTGAATGACCAAATTCCGTTCATTCCAATTGTAAAATCAAGACCTAAACCATCGCTAGCTATTATTTTAGTTCCCATTTTTTGGAAATTAGGACCAATTGCCATTGTCAATCCTGCTTGAAATGTTTTATCCGCAGCTTCTTGAGCCATCACGCCAGTCGAAAGACCGAGAATAGCAAATGCTAGTAAGGTTTTTTTCATATTTGTCATTTTAATTTAGGTCGTTCGTTTGCCTGATACATGTACTATTTGAGTACTTTTGACTACGAAATTAAGGAATTATAATGACTCTCAAAAGCATTTTTTTAGCTCTAATAATATTACCAGCAGTTGTTTCCTGCTCTAGCGACCCATTGGATGTGGATGTCTCAGATGTTTCCATTGATATAAAATTTATCGATATGGACTCGGCATTCGTGAACTCTAGCCCAAGTCAATTGCTCGAGATGTGTAAGAAGTACAAAACGGATATTAAAGATATCTATGAATATCAAATTGGTCATTGCTGGCCAATTGGTAACATTCCCACAAAGGATGTAGACGATTCAATTAAGGCGTATCTGTCTCATCCATATATGGTTCGCCTCGAAAATAGAATCAAAGAAACCTTTGGTGATAAGGCGGAAATGCAAAACAAAATAGTTGATGGATTTAAGCATTTGAAATTCCATTTTCCAGAAAAGGATATGCCTGAATCTGTTGTTTTTCTTAATTCAGGATTTGCGGGAAGTGCTATTTCAATGGAGAAGGATATTGCTGTGGGATTAGAACGCTATTTGGGCAATAATGTTGATGTAATTCAGGAGTTACCGCCCGATGAATTTTATGCTTGGATTAAGGAGGCAATGGATCGACAATTCTTGGAGCGTGATGTAATGGCTTCCTGGATTATGACAAATATTATCGAAGAACCCAAGGGTGGGTCGCTTGTCGAGAATATCGTTTACTGGGGAAAGATTATTTACCTAGTGGAAGCCTGCTATCCTGAAGATAGTGAAAACACAATCATTCGATATTCTCAGGAGGACTATGACTGGTCAATTGAGAACGAGTTGGCTTATTGGGAGTACTTGGTTAAACAGGAGTTACTTTTTAAGCTCGACGATAGAACGAAAATGAACATGCTTAGAGAAGGACCCTTCACTCCAGGTTTACCTGAAGTTGGCCCTGATCGATTAGGGCAGTATTTAGGATGGAGAATGGTACGTCAGTATATGGAAAATCATAGTGATTTATCATTGAAAGAATTAATTAACAAGAACTACAATAGTATTTTACAGGAATACGAAACTGAAGAATAAGATGGAAGATAAAGTGGTTAAAACATCACAAATTGCAGTTACAGTTGGTATGGATGAGAATAATTTACCCTTACGAATGAAATGGACTGCAGAGGATGGAGATATGAAGAATGCAGAAGCTAAAGCAATGCTTCTTTCACTCTGGGATCCGAATGAGAAGAATACAATGAAAATCGACTTATGGACAAAAGATATGTCGGTTGAAGAAATGAAGCAATTCTTTCACCAAACATTGCTATCTCTATCTGATACATTTGAGAGAGCTACAGGCGAAACAAAGATCACTGAAGACTTGAGAGATTATTGTTATCATTTTGCTGAAAAAATGAAAATTCTTCCAGAAGATTAGTCATGTGTAAAGGCAATCTCCACAAGATGCGTACTACGCTGAGTTCGCCAATAGAGTACCGCCTCAATCTTTCTGAAGATATTCTTGTCAATGACTTTATTGGGAAGGAAATTCAGTTGAATTGGAATGGTATCATTAATTGTCAAAAATGTGGCAAAGTAACCAAGAAGTCTTTCGGCGAAGGATTTTGTTACCCTTGTTTTGCAAGTGCACCGGAAGCAGCAGAGTGTATTCTACGACCTGAATTGTGCAGAGCGCATTTAGGCGAGGGCAGAGATCCAGAATGGGAAGAGAAACATCATAACCAACCTCATGTGGTGTATTTGGCTGCATCGAGCGCCGTAAAAGTAGGAATTACGCGAGAGCATCAAGTACCGACACGATGGATTGATCAAGGAGCTACAGCGGCAATTCGTCTTGCCGAGGTTCCTAATCGGTTTGAAGCGGGTAGAATAGAGGTTGCGCTGAAAGAGTTCTTTACTGACAAGACCAACTGGCAGAGAATGTTGAAAAATGACATTGACCTATCAATTGATCTGGAGGATGAAAAATGGGCCTTGGAAGAACATCTTCCAAACGATATTATGGAGCATTTTTCTGAGAATGATGAAATTATCGAACTTCAGTATCCGGTTCTTGAATTTCCTGAGAAAGTAAAGAGCCTGAATTTTTTGAATACTCCTAGTATTTCAGGAAAACTTGTAGGGATCAAAGGTCAATACTTGATTTTTGAAGGAGGTGAAGTTTTAAATATTAGAAGACATACTGGATATTATGTGGAGATTAGTTAGCCTACTATTTATTACAATTGCTTTTGGGTCATTCGGTCAATATAATTGGACATGGACCGAAATGCAACAAATGTCCTTTCGTACCTCTAACAATGCAGTTTGCGAGGCATCCGTTGGTGGAAACGAATTCGTCTATTCTTTTGGTGGTATCGATACGTCTAAAGCATATTCAGGAATTCATCAACGCGCATTTAAGTATGATGTTACTTCAAATGTCTGGTCTGAAATAGCATCGTTACCAGATACGCTTGGTAAAATAGCTTCAGGTGCGTCTTTCGTAAATGGTAAAATTTATATCCTGGGAGGCTACCACGTATTTCCAACTAACATGGAAGTATCATCGGATCGTGTTCATGTCTACAATCCTACGACGGAGTCATATGAAGCCGATGGGGCAGCAATACCTGTTCCGATTGACGATCATGTCCAATGTGTTTACAAGGATAGTTTAATATTTGTCGTCACGGGGTGGAGTAATACAGGGAATGTACCGAATGTTCAGATATACAATCCTTCATTGAATCAATGGCAAGCTGGGACGAGCACTACCAATAATGCATTTTACACAGCGTTTGGGGCTTCTGGATATATTATTGGTGATACATTATATTATCATGGCGGAGCATCCGGTGGAGCTTTTGGAGCGAAGAAATTTATGCGTAGGGGTTATATCAACCCAACTGACCCGACTGATATAACATGGGGTCAAATCGAAGATTCACCGGGAGATGCTGGATATAGGTCAGCTTGCAGTGGAGTTGGAAACACCGTATTTTGGGTGGGGGGATCTGGAATTTCATATAATTATGATGGTATAGCTTATAGCAATGGCGCAGGTGTAGAACCCCTTACACGAGTTTTACACTTTGGTGTAAACGATCATACCTTCGCTGACGAAACTTCTCAACCATATGGAGTGATGGATCTCCGAGGTATCGCAAAGCTGACTGGTAACAGATGGGTGATTTGTGGAGGTATGGACTCAAGTCAAGTGGTAACGAATAGAACTTTTTTACTGGAAAACCCGCTTGTTGAGATGAATGAATCAGATAGTCATGATGGTTATAAAATTCACTCATCGAACGATCGAATTCAAATAGTTACGCCTCAAGTTGGGAGTGCAAGGTTGGTATCTGCAATGGGTTCCATTCTTGTGAAATTTCCAAGAGGAGACGAGTTTATTTTGGAACGATCAAAATATGCACAAGGGATTTACTTCTTTGAACATAAGGGCATCAAAATTCGAATTTTACTTTAAATGGGAAAAGACAAAATAAGGCGGTTTGCCGCAGTTAAAGAGTTTCCAAACTTCTTTGAGCCTGTTATCAAGGAACCATCTAGTTTGGGTGGTAATTGGAATAAGCATTTTAAAAATGACAACCCGATTGTCCTAGAGTTAGGATGTGGTAAAGGTGAGTACTCTGTTGGACTTGCACAACATTTCCCAGGGAAGAACTTTATCGCGTGTGATATAAAAGGAGCTCGGATGTTTATTGGAGCGGAGCAAGCGTTAGAACAAGACTTAGATAATGTTGCTTTTTTACGGACTAAAATAGATTTCATCACGGATTATTTTTCTTCTGGTGAGGTCGATGAGATTTGGCTGACATTTTCTGATCCACAACCAAAGAAACCGAATAAACGATTGAGCTCAAAAATATTCATGGATCGCTATCGCGAGATCTTAAAGCCAGGTGGCATTATTCATATGAAAACGGACAGTGACCTGTTATTCGAATTTACAGAGGAGCTTATCAAAGAAGAAAACTATGATTTGATCGAGTTGACTTGGGATCTTTACGGTGATTTACCTGAAAATATTGATCCTATAACGAGGGACATATTTCATATTAAGACACATTATGAAAAGCTGTTCACGGCGAAGGGTGCAGTTATTAAGTACTGTAAGTTTAGGATTAGCTAATTAGCACATTGATTATCAGGTTAAATTATTAACGGAATACCAGTCTGATGCGCAATCTCTTAACGCGCATCTTCAAATCTTTGATGTAATTTTGCAACACACTATTACACTTGACAAATGAATTATTTAACCCTACTATTTGGTCTCTTGATTATATCAATGGGCCATGCTCAAGAATCCATTGAGATTCTTTCGGAACGCACTCCATTTTCTAAATTATACAGAAATAGCGATGGATCAAAGGAACAAGTCATTTCACCTCAATTTATGCACTATCAAAAAGGTGAGGATTGGCATCCAATTGAGTTGAGTTTAAAAACTCAATCAGATCGATTCGTCAATGAAGAGAATGTGCTACAATCATCTTTTCCTTTGCTACTAGAGGCTAGCTCGAAAATTGAATTTATCGTGGATCAAGAAAAAATGGCCATACTTGGTCTGAAGGAGTTAGTAACCTATTCTGATTTAGACGGAATAGTTGTGATTGATAATCAAATGAACACTTCCAATGGTGTACAGCAAGGAGAAAGTATTATTTATGAAGATACTTACTTCGGTGTGAGTGATAAGTTTACCATACTTAATGGAGGTGTTAAGAATGAGTTAATTCTTGAGAGCCTGCCATCGTTCTTAACTAGTACTTCTAATAGCTTCTTTGGGTTTCGTGAAAGGTTAGAATTGCCGGAAGGTTGGAGTTTAACACCGATGATTGTAGGTGAGTCAGATATGGTGCATAGTGCAATCTCGATCGTAGATGAGAACGATAATCATGTTTTAACGATTCCAGCACCAATATTCTATGACCACAATGGTATAATTAATGACGGCAGTTCAGCTATTCAAGGGGCTTTCGTCATTGATAAGGATATATCAGGTTGGCTTTTATCGACGATAGTCCCAACTGATTGGCTTATGGCATCATCTACAGTTTATCCTGTAGTTTTAGATCCAACTGTTGTTCTTGGGGGAGCAGATGGAGGCTGGCAGTCTCAGAATAATTATGTAAATAATCCAGCTTATGTATTTATTGGGGTGTGTTGTGGGAACATGGAGCACCGTGCTTGGTTACAGTTTAACACGACTTCCATCAATGATGCCTCCTGTGTAACCAATGTCGAATTAGAGGTATTTGTGAATGGAGTTGGTGGTGCTGCTAGTGAATTAGTGCACGCATATGATATGACAGGTGCATTCGGGCCTTATGGAGCTATTATGCCAGCAGTTTACACGGATATGGGTAACGGATTTTATACTTCGTTTACGATGAGTGGAACTGGTACATACGGGTACTACGATTTAGGACCGAGTGCCGACGTCTTGTTACAAACTCAGTTGGTCACGATGAATGCATTTCAGGTGTCGTTAGTTTTTGACAATGAACCCTCAACAAATTGGAAAAGACTTACGGCAGGTAGTTGCAATCTAAGAGTAACTTATGATGATCCACCATGTATCATATTACCCGTAGGTCTCACATCTTATGAAGTGTCATGTGAGAATGAGGAAGCATATCTAAGATGGTCTACTGCATCTGAGAGTGGTAGTTCTCATTATAGTATTTTGAAGTCCTATGATGGCGAATCTTTCGAAGAAGTAGCGCAGGTTACGGCAGCGGGTTCAAGCACAGAAAAGCTTGACTATCGTTGGATCGACCCGAAATCAGATGATAGACTTGCTTATTACAGATTAACTCAGACAGATTTCAATGGTGATGTAGAATCATTTGACACAAAAGTTTTTCATCCATGTTCATCCGGCAGTCCAGTAATTTTCAAGGATAACTTAGGTAGAATTCATGTTAACATGAAAAGTATAACCGCCATGACCGTAATCGATCAAATGGGGCGCGAAGTTTTATTCAGTGATTCACATTTTACCCCGAATGAAATAATTATTTCAAGTAAATCCCTCAAATCAGGTGTTTATTCTGTCATCGTAGAATTTGGTTTGGGAGAAAGCCATGTGGTAAAACACTTTATAGATTAAGTCCAATCTAAAAAATATAAAAAGGCGCTCTAAATTGAGCGCCTTTTTATATTCTTTAAGGATAAGAAATTCTATGCTACGCGTAATTTCGCCAATTTACTCTTTGAAAATTGAGCTTCCGCATATGCAGCTGTAACTCTAAATTCACTCTCTTCTTGAGATGGTAAATTATACATTGCGTCGTTTAGAATTGCTTCACAGATAGATCTTAATCCACGTGCGCCTAATTTGAATTCTACAGCTTTCTTAACGATAAAATCAAATACCTCTTTATCGAACTTTAAGTTGATGCCATCAAGTTCAAACAACTTAACGTATTGCTTGATTAGCGCATTGTTTGGTTCAGTAAGAATTCTTTTCAGACTTTCTTCATCCAATGGCTCCAAGTAGGTTAATACAGGGAAACGACCAATTAATTCTGGAATCAATCCAAAAGTTTTAATGTCCGTAGGGTTGATGTATTTTAACAACGACTCAGAATCAACTTGTTCTTGCTCAGAAGAAGAGAACCCGATTGTTTGTCTGTTTACACGACCCGCTATGATTTTTTCGATACCATCAAATGCACCTCCACATATAAACAAGATATTTTTCGTATCAATTTGAATCATTTTTTGTTCAGGGTGCTTGCGTCCTCCCTGAGGTGGTACATTTACCGAAGACCCTTCGAGTAACTTCAGAAGAGCTTGTTGAACTCCCTCACCTGATACATCACGTGTAATCGATGGGTTGTCGCTTTTTCGAGCGATTTTATCTATTTCATCGACAAAAACAATTCCTTTCTGTGCTGCATTCACATCGTAATCTGCGGATTGAAGTAATCGAGATAATATGCTCTCAACATCTTCTCCTACATAACCAGCCTCTGTTAGAACAGTAGCGTCAGCAATACAAAATGGTACATTCAACATTTTTGCGATTGTCTTCGCGAGCAATGTTTTACCTGTACCAGTTCTACCAACAAGGACAACATTAGATTTCTCGATCTCGATATCGTCTTTAGATTCAGGTTGATTTAGTCGCTTGTAATGATTGTAAACTGCAACTGAAAGCACCTTTTTCGCATCTTCTTGTCCGATTACATAATCATCAAGTTTTTCCTTGATTTCTATCGGTTTAAATGTGTTAACCACATGTTCAGTCTTTTCAGTTTGAACATTTTCCTCCTTCACAATTGTATGTGCCTGTGTGGCGCAACTTTCACAAATGTGACCTGAAACACCTGCAATGAGCATTCCTACCTCATCACGAGGACGACCACAAAACGAACAATTTGTCTCTTTTTTTGACATGCTAATAAATTACTAATCGAAATCTGTAAATTAACGGAAATATGTTTCGATTATTACAAAGGTAAATTATTTCGGGTTTTTCAACAAAACTTCATCAACCATACCGTACTCTTTCGCTTCACCTGACGTCATCCAGTAATCACGATCAGAATCAGCCCATACTTTATCATACGGTTGTTTTGAGTGAGTCGCGATGATGTCGTAAAGCTCTTTCTTTAATTTTTGAATTTCTCTAGCAGTGATCTCAATATCTGATGCTTGCCCTTGAGCTCCACCTAATGGTTGGTGAATCATTACTCTTGAGTGCTTCAAGGCGGAACGCTTACCATCAGCACCAGCACAAAGTAGAACAGCACCCATAGAAGCCGCCATACCTGTACATATTGTTGCAACATCAGGGTTGATGTATTGCATCGTATCATAAATCCCCAAACCAGCATAAACTGAACCTCCCGGAGAATTCAAGTAAATCTGAATATCTTTCTTTGGATTTGCAGATTCTAAGAATAATAATTGTGCGTTGATGATGTTCGCAACCTGATCATTAATACCTGTTCCTAAGAAGATGATTCGGTCCATCATTAGACGCGAAAAAACATCCATCTGAGTCATGTTCATTTGACGTTCCTCAATAATGTAAGGTGTCAAAGAAGACTCAATGTAATGCTGAGTGTGCATGCTATTAAGCCCTAAATGCTTCGTCGCGTATTTTTGAAATTCGTTACTATCGAACATAATTGTTTGGTTTTCATTAATGAAACGTCAAATATAACTCCAAAGTTGGGATTTACAATGATATTTTGTTCTACGGATGATATCAAAGATGGCTGGTAGAAGGATGGCTTCATGAGGACATCTTTCAGTAAATCAATGTATATTAGCTCTGAAATGATAATTGATCAGGTAATCAACACGAGAATTCTACTATCGCCATTAAATTGGGGAATGGGACATGTTTCGCGATGCATTGGGCTGATCGATCGATTGCGGTCTCAAAATAATACGGTCATCGTTGCATGTTCAGAGGCTCAGCAGGCAATTTTCGGACAGTATTTTCCTGACTTGACATTTATAGATCATGATGGTTATCCTTTCGAGTTTAAGGGGAAAGGCAATTTTGGGATGGATTTAATGAATAAATCATCTAGTCTCTATCGAAGATTGAAAAAAGAGCGGATTGAAATCGAATCATATGTAAAGGAGCATCTGATTGACTTGATTCTCTCTGATCATCGATATGGCTTTCGGTCTGACAGCGTCAAATCTATCTTTATTGCACATCAGGTGAATTTACCGGTTCGGATTCATGAGAAGATAGTTGGAATGATTCACAATAAGTATTTGTCGAGCTTTGACCATATTTGGGTTTTGGATTATCCAGATTTTAGATTGGCTGGTGATTTAAGTGAGTCAAAGAGATCTAATGTCAGTTATATTGGTCCTTTCTCAAGATTTTCTCGATATGATAGGCCTGGATTAATGGAGGTGGAGAATGTTCTTATTGCTAGTGGTCCGAATGTATATGCTCAAAAGTTGATTGATGAGGTTTGCAGTAACACTAAATTCTCCGAAGACTTGATTGTCCTTCATAATGGCGATTTAAATGTGCCAGAAGGAATACGCACTATAACTGGCGATTGGTTAGATCAGGATGCGTGCTTGTTAAAGGCGAAACATATCATTTCAAGATCAGGTTATTCTACGATAATGGATTGTCTTCATTTAAGTGCTACAACTACATTTATTCCGACCAAAGGTCAAAGAGAGCAAGAGTATCTAGCCAAAATACATTCGTAAAAAACAAAAGAGTCTCGAAAATCGAGACTCCATTACAGTTCTTTTGATTCTCAGCTTGGCTTTCTCGCTTTGGCCATTGCGATCATTGGAACAGAGTAAAGAGCAATTCCAGCTACACCAATCATAAGACCAATATTGGCTCCTGGCCAATGCATTATTTTGAATAAAAGTGCAAGTAATGATAGGCTAATAAAAAAGGCTGTTAATCCGAATGTCATTTTTTTCATATTCTTGTTTTTTTAATCCTTTTGAAGGAGGTTATAGAATATGAATGATGAAGGCTTGAAAAAGTAACGGTCTAATTAGAATTCTTTTCTAGTTCTTAAATAAACGCTTAATTGTACCATCACTATACACATGGATTTGAACGCCATGCGTGTAGTCATCAATTTCTTGCCCAAGAATGTTAATGATTTTAACTAGCTCTTGTGTTTCAACGCCATTATAGAGTGCAACGTATTTCGGATAGCTTGTTACTGTCCCATCTGTATCCGTTTCGCTCAAGCGATAGTAATTTACTGTTCTTCCGAAGCCAGTGTCGATGAATGAATAATGTTGGGTTGAAGTGGAATTCATTGCTGCTGGCTGTGTGTTAATCACATCCCAGGTCTTTGTGTCAAGGCTATGCTCTAGAGTAAAGAAGGAGGAGTTCATTTCGCTATCAGTTTGCCAATAGAGTAGGTTACCAACCTCATCACGTTTACCTTCAAACGAAGATATCTCGACAGGTAGTGGTATAACAGGACATGTGGCTGAAGTTGTATCTCTCATTAAGCTTAACCAGGCGGAATTAAGGGCATTGTTTGGTAATCCCGGTGTTTGGTTCGAGCCGGTTGTTCCATAGTTCCAATTCGAGATGTCATAGAAGTCGCCGTCAGAGAACCAGCCAACCATGCCAGTACCACTGCCAGTGAATTGCTTAAGGTTGTTTGGTCCACCGGTCATTTCAGACCCTCCGTAAGAGACGCCATGGTAATACGATCCATCCGGAGCGCGAACTTGGATAGCATCACCACTATTTCTTAAACTTAATGGGTTCCATCCATAGATCGGTGCTGGAGCGTAGGTGCAAGGTGCGTATACAGAATCGGGTGAAGCTGCTGTTGGAAATGAGGTGCATCTTTCAAATAATGGGCTGTTGTGAGGTATCACATACAGTGAATCAACGTTCGAATCGGTTGGGTCGTCTGCAGGAAGTGCTGCATTTGGTTCTTCTCCATTGTAAATTACGATTAATGATCCTACTGGTATAGCTGCCCATTGAGCTGCGAATGAAAATCTAAAATGACCTGGAGCAATACCAGAACTTGTGCCCGAGTAGGATGCCGGTGCAGTAAAGGTTCCATTGTTATCATCCAGGATGAAACCACGAATATCAACTAATTCGCCACATTGCCCAGCGACAACAAATTCATAATACTCTTTATTCCATGAAGGGCCATTGGACCATTCATTGATAATTAATCCAGAAGATGATGGCAGAGTTGGTAAACAAGGTGAAGACTGTATGATCTTAAATGCAATACTATTTGTTCCTGTAAATACGGGATCACTCGAGGTGATTCTTATTAGATAGCCGGTTCCAGTTGATAATCCTGAAGGTATCGTAATTGCAATCTCGCCATTGTTTGCGGTAGAAGCTAATGTTCCAACAACAGTTGGTGAGGCAAAACTCCCACTTGCATCTGATAGTTCAGCAGAATACACATTGGCACCACTAAATGTTCCCGTTGATACAAAAGCAACGTTTCCATCAGCAGTTGTTGGTGCTGTACACGATATAACGAATGGCGAAGTAGTGACTGCTTCTATTGTGATAGATGTCGATTGGCATGGTGATGACTGAGTTATAGTAAAGGCGGCGCTGCTTGAGCCGTTAGTTAACGGGTCATCCGAGATTACTCTAATCAGATAACCTGCACCCGTTGCTGTGGTCGCAGGAATCGTAATTGGAATAGTACCGGTATTTGCAGTTGAAGCTAACGTGCCGATTACAGTTGGTGCAGTAAAACTACCTGTGGCATCAGAGAGCTGCGCTGTATAGATATTTGGTCCATTAAAAGTTCCTGTTGATGTGAATGCAACCGTACCCGCGGCCGCTGTTGACACTGTACACGCAACAATAAATGGAGGTGCTGATACAAGTCCTGTAGTTATCGTATTACCTCCACACGGACTGATTGTTTGTCCTGTATTTAGTGAACCGTGAGTTGATGCCGCCGGTGTGCTCCATACAAATGCTCCATAATTATTACCGGAGCCGTTTAGTTGAAGTGAAGATGTTGTCGGTGTTCCACTTCCTTCAGTAACTCCAATGTTCGTTGAAACGGCTCCAATAATTGGAGCGGAGGTAGCTGTAATAGTGGTGCCTTCATAGCTTAAAAATTGAATAAGGGATCCTGTACAAGTGTTATAAAGCGCCAATCCATCAGGACCATTTTGTAATCCAATGGGAAACCAAACAGCACCAAATCCACAGCCTTCATCAGGAATTGTGCCGGCCAAATTTGTTGTTGAAATATTAGCTCCCCCAGAACCGTTAACATGAATTAAGTCATAACAAGCTAAATTCAGCCCTGCAGTTCCTGCTATTTCGAAACCTTGATTAACATCAGAACCAGTATTGTCATAGTGGATTTCGTTAATCCAAACTGTTTGTGACAGTCCCATGACTGGGATCATAGCAAGGAGTATGATGATTAGACTTCGTAGCATTACAAATTTTATATTCAGAGCATAAGCTAATTTTATAAAAGTAGGCGAAACAGCTATATTTTCAAAGCCTATAAGCGTACGAGTTATGCACATTATAGCGGTTGATTAATAGCCGCATTGAGTTAGTGTGATCTTGTGTGACCTTAGAATAAAACCGATTTAGTTTTATATCGCGTTAGAGGGTGAGGTAGGATCTTCTTAGTTGATTTCTATTTTAATATTAACGAGATTGTAGTTGAGCTTATAATTATTCACAGTAGAACACTATTATAATTAAAGAAAGCCTGACTCATTGAGCCAGGCTTTCTATTTGATAAAGAATTATTTTCGAATTACTTCACAATAGCAGTGAACCCTGCATTCTCAAAGTACTTCAAGAATTCACGATCTTTCGCTGCCATAGCTTTGAATTTTCCGTCTTTTACAATTGCATTCTTAAGATTGTTTACTACCTCGCTCATGTTGTCTTGGCGAGCAGCAGCAACAGCTTTCAAGTAGTGCCCTTGACCTGAATCTGCATCATCAGAACCGCCAATAATATCAGCAACTGATCCAGGAGTTCCATCCAACATTGTAGCTAAAGCTTTGTTGAAAGAAGCATCAGATCCAAGGTTAGAAAGAGCATCGCTGTAATCACCATCTTGTATGTTCAAGATTCCTTTGTTGTAGCTAACTTCTGGAGCAGATCCTGCTTGGTTCAATAATCCCCAAGACTTAGAACGATCACCTCCAACTCCAGCAACAGCTCCAAGGTTGTTCGAAGTGATTGGGTTATCTTTAATTCCAGCAGCTTTTTCAAATTTAGCTTTTGCTTCAGAAACTTTGTTCATCATGTAAAGAACAGCTCCAACATTGTTCGCTGGACGGTAATCTTCTGGGTAACGTGACTCAGCGATTTTGTATACTCTTAATTTCTCTCCTAGATCATCGTATAATCCAGCACAGAACAATAGCTCCTCTAAATCAAGCGTATCAGGGTTAGATACAGAGTTAGTTTTCATTTCCTCATCAGAGAATCCTGTAAGATCGTAGTTAGTTGTGATCTCAGCACGACGCAATAGTGGGAAAATCTCTCTATCTAATTGTGTGAAAGTCTTACGCATGTTACGTAACTCTTCTTCAATTTTGTCAGGATTGTTTTTGTTCATTTCCAAAACACGGATGATCAATTGCTTCTCATCTTCAGCAATTCTATCGTCAGAGGCTAAAAGCGCTTTTTTGAATCCTGGGTAATCAGAACCAGAACCACTTGTTTTACAAGTCATTTCTGCAGCTCCTTCATTTTCAGCTTTCATAGCGATTTTCTTGTATGACTCAGCAGCAGTTCCTGCACGGTCAGTAGAAAGAGTACCGTTTTTATCTTCTTCACCCTCAGGAGAAGCAAAACCAACGATGTTGATAGATGTGATAGCTACTTTTGGATTCTCGTGAGCCATTGCTAACCAATCTTGGTATGCAGTGATATCATCATCTTTCATTTCTTTAGTAGTCACATTTGATTTTCCTTTTGCATAGTTCAATTGAGCAAAAGTAGATTCTGGAGTAACTCGCTCGAATTGATCTTCTGCAAGAATCACTTTAAAATCTTTATTCACCATAAATGGTGTTATGATTGTCGCATCAGCAATCTTGTAAGGGCCTACTTCATCCTTAACTTTACCTTTCTTAGATACAATTGCGCCTATGTTAAGATCCGCATTTTCAAACGCTGGCTTGTAAGCAATAACGTCTGTGTAAGTAATCTTACCACCTTCTTTGAAGTTGATTACTGTACCGTTTGCAGTTGCTTTTTCACCCATTATTGTGACTGGCTTCAAAGCTGTTTCGCCCAGCATTGGAGTGATTTCAGCAGATGCTTTTCGGTTAACACTTTTTGGAGGGAATACAACGTCAACAATTACGCTAACAGAATCTCCATGCATTTCCAAAGGATTTGGAGTTACAGTGTAGTCTAAGTCTTTTAGCAAAGTACAGCTAGATACAATAGTACCTGCAACCGCAACGAATGCTAAATTTTTGATGCTTTGTTTTTTCATTTTTCGTGTAATTAATTCTAATCAAATTTCAACTGCAATTATACATAATATTTTCGGTTCAGAAAGAAGAAAATGTAAATAGAATAAGTTTAGAATCCTTTTGAATAGTGCTGGATTTCAGAACGATCATTACAATTTGCTAATAGTTGTGAGATTGAAAGGTGAGTGATCGGGTCAATGCGATTAGGTGCTATATCGTTTAATGGTCGTAATACAAAGCGTCTACCGGTATATCTCGGATGTGGAACAATCAACGTCTCGCATGAAAAAATCACTTGGTTATAGAGTATTATATCTAGATCGATTATTCTTGAGGAATAAGTTGTGCCTACTGATTTTTCTCTCCCTAATTCAGATTCAATGGATTTTAAACCGTCCAATAATTCTAGTGGTTTTAGTTTAGTGTTTAATTCGAGACACATATTCAGAAATGAATTGTCTGTCTCGAATCCCCATGGAGGAGTTTCATAAAGGGCTGACATAAGACCGATAGAGCCCATGTTGGCTTGCATTAATTCGATAGCTTGCCTAAGGAAATTAATCCGATCGCCTAGATTGCTTCCAAGACTAATAATTACTGAATGGCTTATTTCCATTTGAGTGTCTCCACTAGTTGCATTAGATCTCTCTCTAAATAATCAAGAGTAGGTATTAGAGAGTCATAATTTGGAGTTGAATTGAATAAAACCTCACAGTAAACGAAGTTGTCAGTACTATCTGTTAAGTAAAATTGATAAGGTGTGGCTACATTCCCTTGAAGTTCAAAAAAGGTTCCGTAGACTTTGTCATCTGCTCGAATGATTTGCTTGTCAACTATATTCGTAGCTTTCAGTTTATGACGATCAATCTCGTCATTGGCATTGTTGATATAATATGCAAGTGGTTCAGAAATCTTCCAGTAGCGCAAGTATGCTGTTCCATTCAATGGTCCTAAATCGATGCGTTTGTGGCAGGCATTTCCATTCTGATCAACTGGTGCTGCATTAACCTCGTATAGATCAGCGATATCAAATGTGTATGCGCAATCATCAGTGTGCGTCTTATAGGTGTGATCGGGAAGTTCAAGTCGCAAATATGTAGGAGGCTTCGGGATATAGGATTCTTCCTCGCAGCTGCTGGTAGCTATTGTAAGTATGCTAATCGTCAAAAATGTTTTTAATTTCCCCATCTAAACTCTAATTGCTTTGATCATTTTCACACGCTTATTATCGCTTGCCTCAATGATTAGTTTTATCGGTCCTACCGATATGTCTTCTCCTTTTTCTAAAATTCGTCCCGCATTCTCCGTGATAAAGCCGCCTAAGGTATCAGCTGCAGATTCATACAGTTCCGTTTCTTCATCATTCAGAGTCATGACCTTATAGAAATCCACTAATGCGGTTTTTCCTTCAAATAAATATGTCGAATCGTCAATCTTCGTGTAAACAATGTCATCATCATCGAACTCATCGGTAATGTCACCAACAATCTCTTCCAGTATATCTTCGAGCGTCACAATTCCACTTGTACCGCCATATTCATCGACAACCATTGCAAGATGAACTCTTTTCTCTTGGAATTCCTTTAAAAGGTCATCTATTTTCTTGTTTTCTGGCACGAACAATGGCTTTCGAATTAATTCTTTCCAGTCAAGATTCTCTTCATTGATAACAGGAAGAAGGTCTTTTATAAAGAGAACCCCTTCGACATTGTCAAATGACTCGCGATATACAGGGATGCGTGAATGACCGCACTCTAAAATCGTTGACATCACTTCTGTGTATGGACATGATATCTCCAATGCATGGACATCCATTCTTGATTTCATGATTTGGCGAACATCAGTTGTTCCAAACTTTACAATTCCCTTAAGGATACGTGTGTCATCATCATCAGTTTCTCCATCATTCTTTGTTAGAGCTAATGCTTGCTCGAGTTCGTCACTTGAGATGCTTACTTTCCCTTTTCCTGCTTTGCGCTGTATGATTGAGGTTCCCAAGACTAATCCAGCTCTCACCCATGATATAGGCGGAGTGCGATTTAGAAAGTGCAATGGACGCCCCATGAGTTTAGAGAATTGCAGAGCGTTTTTTGTTGCATATATTTTTGGGATGACTTCGCCGAGTAATAGTAAGACTAATGTGATTACGACCACTTCGAAAATAAAGTGCAAAGTGTTATTTGCAGCTGTCGCTGGATAGATCCTGGCTAATGTTGCACTTGATAAAATAACAATTCCAACATTAAGGAAGTTGTTCGCAATCAATATTGTTGCTAGAAGTTCTTTCGGTTTTTTGAGTAAATTCTGAACATGTTTGGCTTTTTTACTATCATCTTCTTTCAGGTCTTCTTTGTCAGCTGGGCTTAATGAGAAAAACGCAGCTTCAGAGCCTGAGATTAATGCTGATCCAAGAAGTAGGGCCGCTAAGACGGATAAGGAGATAATGATACCTAAGGTTTCAAATCCCGCTAGTTGTGCCCCAATCTCTATTTTTAATTCTAGAGTATGGGGCCCGATACTTGGGGGGTCAGTTAGCAACATGAATAAAAATTAAAACGGAAGGTCATCCTTATCACTCTTTATGATGTCGTCTACCTTCGATGGCGGCGGAGGAGTATCATTAGTTGAGTATGGAGCGTTCGATTTTTGCTCAGTATTATTCGGACTCGACAACATGGTCATTTCATCAGCAACAACCTCGGTCGTGTACCGAGTATTACCCTCTTTGTCCTGCCACTGGCGTTTTTTGAGCTTACCTTCGATATAAACTTTGTGCCCTTTGCGAAGATACTTTTCAACTACTTCCGCAAGACCTCGCCATACAACGATGTCATGCCAGTCAGTATTTTCACGACGTTCGCCAGTTTGACGATCCTTATAGGTTTCAGAAGTTGCAATAGAGAAATTTGCAACAACTGCTCCATTTTCAAGGTGTCGTACTTCCGGATCTTTTCCAAGATTACCTATTAGGATGACTTTGTTTACACTGCCTGCCATAGTTATTTTTCCATTTATTGAAATTAAAGGTAAGAAAAAATCACCACTGAGTAGAAGTATTTTCCAGATAGCGATCAATTAATCTTGGTAGCGGGTAATCTTGAATTTCATTCCCTTTTACTTCAATCCAATCACGGTTTAGGTCGTCCGGTATAGAATCGAAATGATGAAAGACTGCGAAGATATGTTGATGACTTAGAATATGTTTGAAGGTTTCTGATTCGAATGTTTGACTTTTGAATACTTCAGGAAGATCAGCTTTATCATTTTCAAGCTCTACAAGTGGAAATTGATACAAGTTTTGCCAAATGTCCTTTGTAGATCTTTTTTCTAAGATCAAGTGATTGTTTTCTGAATAGACGAGGAAATGAAAATAGCGCTTTCGAACCTTAGTTTTTTTTGACTTTACAGGTAATGCAACTATCGTCCCCCGTATAAAGGCTGTGCAATGTTCCATCATTGGGCATTTGCTACATTTTGGTTGTGGTGAACAGATTAATGACCCGATTTCCATGATACCCTGATTGTGAGTTGCAGGGTCAGAATTTAATATGAGTTCATCTGCAAGAGCTTGAAATTCCTTTTGTCCTTGAGTTGAATCAATTGGCGTGTGTACGTCAAAAAGTCTACTAAGGAATCTGAACACATTTCCGTCTACAACGGCTCGTTGCTCGTTGAATGCAAATGATGCAATTGCTGCTGCGGTGTATTTACCAACACCTTTAAGTTTGATGATGTCATCATAAGTTGATGGGAATACCCCGTCAAACTCATTTACTACCTGTTTAGCGGAAAAGTGTAGATTGCGCGCTCGACTATAGTAGCCTAGTCCTTGCCAGTCATTGAGAATATCAATTTCATCTGCATTCGCAAGTGCTTGAATGTTTGGGTAGTTTCTTACAAATTTTTCATAATAGCTCTTGCCTTGTTCGATTCTGGTCTGCTGTAATATTATCTCGGATAGCCAGATGAAATATGCATTTTTTGTTGACCTCCATGGAAGCTCTCTCTTGTTTTGTCTATACCATTCGGCGATTAATAGGTGAAAATCCTTCATTAGGGGAAAAAACGAAATTTAGTGAGGTAAAACTAAACATATTAACAAATCAGTGTAGTATTTTTGTCGCAAATAATTCGATTAAACTATTTTAAATCAAGGATATGACAAAAGCAGATATAGTAGCAGATATTGCAGATGAGACAGGTTTAGAGAGAGTAGAAGCATTAAAAGCTGTTGAGGCATTTATGGCTTCAGTGAAGACGTCTCTATCACAAGGTCAAAACGTTTACCTAAGAGGTTTTGGAAGCTTTATTGTTAAGGAAAGAGCTGAGAAAACAGGGAGAAACATCTCTAAGAATACAGCGATTATTATTCCAGCGCACAACGTACCTGCTTTTAAACCTGCAAAGACGTTTGTTGAGGAGGTTAAAACTAAAGTAATTGTAAAGTAATAGATAAGTTGATCGGAATTCGCAGATTCCAATTGATTTTATTATTTTTGCACTCCTGATAGTTCGGGGGTGTTTTTTTTCACTTAAATGTGAGAAAGACTTTTGAGATAAGAAGTTAAACAGAAAAATATATAGATTATGCCAAGCGGTAAAAAAAGAAAGAGACATAAGATGTCTACGCATAAACGTAAAAAACGTCTTAGAAAAAATCGTCATAAGAAGAAGAAGTAACTCTTCTTTTAGTCATTACGGGAGCTTAGTGGTACTATATTATCACTAAGTTTTCTGTTTATTTATTCATATAATTTAAGCTTTCGTGGGTTTAGAATTAGTAGTCGATACCAGATCATCTGGTACCTGGCTTGCTCTGCTCAAAGACGGTAAGCTTATTGAGTTACATGAAGAACAAGGAGGTAAAACCGAGTTCGTCGTTGGCGATATTTATCTCGGAAGAGTTCGTAAAGTAGTACCTAGTTTAAATGCTGCTTTTGTTGATGTAGGGTATGAGAAGGATGCTTTTTTGCATTATCTTGATCTCGGCCCACAGTTCAATTCACTTAATAAGTTTAGCCGCGATACATTGCGGAACAAGCAAAGCGTAGCAGATTTACTTTATTTCAAAGCGGAGAAAGATATTCCTAAGGATGGAAAAATCAAGGAAACAATCTCTTCTTCGGCACCGATATTGGTGCAAGTTGCCAAAGAACCGATTTCAGCCAAAGGACCTCGTCTCTGTTCAGAGATAACCTTAGCGGGAAGATTTTTAGTTCTGGTGCCCTTTTCAAATAAGGTATCAATCTCTCAAAAAATTAAAGACAGCGCAGAACGGAAACGTTTGAAAGATGTTGTCAATGGAATACGTCCGAAAAACTTCGGAGTCATCATTCGCACAGTCGCAAAGGGTAAGAAGGTCGAAGCTATCGACCAAGATTTACACAACCTTGTTGACAAGTGGAAGAAGATGCATGAAAATCTTAGAGGTGCTAAGCCACCGACTCGAGTATTGGGTGAGATTGATAAAACATCATCAATTCTTCGAGATTTATTGAATGCAGACTTTAAAGCGATTCATGTGAATGATCCTACTATGGAGACTTCCATAAAGGAATATGTCTCGAATATTGCTCCTGGACGGGAGAAAATAATCAAGGGGTATAGCGGAAAAGTTGCAATTTTCGAGCGATTCGGTGTAACACGCCAAATCAAAGCATTATTCGGGAAGAAAGTACCACTTCAGAGTGGAGGCTATCTCATCATTGAGCATACCGAGGCGATGCATGTTATAGATGTCAATAGTGGTAACCGAAAGGGAGCTGATGGGCAGGAAAGTAATGCATTGTCAACGAATATTGAAGCAGCTCAAGAAATTGCTCGTGTCCTTCAACTTCGTGATATGGGAGGTATTGTGTGTATTGATTTCATCGATATGCATGAGCGCGCGAATAACAAAGAGTTGTTTAATGTCCTTAAGTCAGCGATGAGTAAGGACCGCGCTAAGCACAATATTATACCACCGTCGAAATTTGGAGTTGTAGAGATTACTCGTCAACGTGTTAGACCTGAAACAGATATTAATACCTCTGAAACGTGTCCTACATGTAAAGGTACAGGTGAGGTTCATGCAACGATATTGTATGCTGAAGAGATCGAAAATAACATTGATTATCTAGTCGGTACAAATAAGGAACGTGGTGTTACGCTAGAGGTTCATCCTTACCTAGAGGCATTCTTTACCAAGGGAATAATTTCTCGACGTATTAAGTGGTTCTTTAAGTACAAAACATGGATTTCTGTGCGTGGTAATTCTGAGAATCATTTCTTAGAGTATTCATTCAAGAATAAAAAGAACGAAGAGATTACGCTCTGACATGAAGTCAGAGCGTAAATACTCTCTTCTTGAAGCCAAATCTCGGCTCGAAGCTCTCTGCGCATATCAAGAACGGTGCACCTTTGAGTTAAAGAAGAAAATGCAATCCTGGGGGATTGATCTCGAAGATCAGGATATTCTTATATCTGATCTTATTTCCAATAATTTTCTAAGTGAAGAACGATATGCAGAAGCTTTCGTTTCCGGGAAGACACGGATTAAAAGATGGGGTCGAATTAAGATCCGAATTGAACTCAAAAGAAGATTTATCTCCGAGTACTCCATTAAAAAAGGATTGGAGAGCATCGATCAAGATGAGTATTGGTCAAATTTACTTCATTTAGCAGACAAAAAGTGGGGTGCCACAAGCTCTGAGAGGGATCAATTCAAACGCAAAGTAAAAACCTATCGATTCCTATCTACTAAAGGATATGAGACGGATTTAATCCGTGAAGCTGTGGAAGAAGTAATTAATTCACAATAAACTTCCCGTAAAAAGCCTGCTGTTCGTCGAGATAGTCCGTGTATTGAACTCTGATTTGATATACACCGACTCCCAGGAAATGTTCTACCTGAGCATAAGTTTGCTGTTCAAAGGAATCTGTAAAAACGAGTCTACCAGCGCTATCATAAATGAATAACGAAAAGGCATCGATAGTTTTGTCAGTCAGACTAAGTGTCAATGGGTTTCCGCTGATTTGCGGGTTTGGGTAGATTGATAATTCTCCATTTCCCATAGAAGAAATAATTTTAGCAGGAAAGTCGAACAGAAATAGTCCGTTAACTCTATCACTCACTACAATTCGCCCAGAAGGGAAGTCTGCATATATGCCCCATGCGCCTTTCATTTTAAATAGTTCTTCCTCTTTGGGGTAAGTGTCGTATGAAGCGACCTCCAAAGGTGTGGCTGCTCTCAAGTCATAAATCCTTAAGCCCTCATTGTAATAAGCAACATAGGCGAAATGACCTTTAATTGCGATATTATGCGGTACACTATTGTTTTCAAAATTGGTTCCGAAGTATCCTGTGATTGTTGCTAGATTGTTTGAGATAGAGCAAACTTTGATCTTTTTCCCCATCGTCTCATCAGCGAACACATATTTAGTTCCATCTTCTGATAGAGCTCCCTGGTGATTATAGCCTTGGTCCTGATAAAAATTCATGTTCTGCAGGTATACTGGACTAGAAGGATTAGTAAAGTCGTAAACTCTTAAACCATCAAAACCACAGTTTAAATAAACAATTTCTTTATTTATGTAGGCGTCATGAACTTCCGGGATGTCCCCAGGTCCGCTATAGAGGAGGGTTGGATGTTGTGGGTCTGCAAGTGAAAAAACCTGCATGGGTACTAAGGATTGAAGAACGTCATTAGAATATGCGGTGATGCTGCAAGCGTAAAGCAGTGCATTCATTGTGTCGACCTTAACATTGTGAACACGTCCGAATGTACTATCGTTTTCTGCCACAACAGAAATTGATCCCGGTAGGTTTCCTATGTCAATGATCTGGAGACTACTTGCTCCTTCGTCGCAGACTGCGTATAGAAGGTTTTGGTAAACTGCATAATCCCTGTGGACTACAAGGCTATTGCTGTACTTTCCTTCGATAAACCCAGCATCTTCAAACGTATTATCATTGGTAAGTCTGAAAAAGTGTGATCCTTCGGTAGATCCAGCAACTACATATTCTTCTCCTTGAACGGTGAAGCCGAGACATTCACTGTATCTAACTCCGCTCGAATTGGTAATAATAGAATCTTGTTTCCAATGATCAAGTAGCTGCGTGTTTTTTGACTCCTGAGCGAGCGAGTTACCAAAAAAAAGAAGGCAAATGATTAGCCTGTACATGATCTATTAAAAATTGTTAAAGTAAAGATAAAACAATGCTGAGAATTATCGGTTGCTAGTTCCTCATATAGTATTATTACTTATTTTAGCGACACTTTACACGATTTAAGTGTCAGACTCTATAGTAATCATACCAACGTTCAATGAAATTGAAAATGTCGTGCGCATGACCGAGAAGGTTATGTCGCTAGAAAAGGACTTTCATATTCTTTACGTAGATGATTCTTCGCCGGATGGAACTGCTGACGCAATTCGATCTCTTCAAGAACAATTTCCAGGACGAGTCCATTTAGAAGAGCGACAAGGAAAACTTGGGCTTGGTACTGCATATATCCACGGATTCAAGTGGGCATTAAAGCACGAGTATGAATACGTCTTTGAAATGGATTGTGATTTTTCTCATAATCCAGATGACTTAATTCGATTATATGCTGCTTGCCATGAAGATGGAGCTGATGTAAGTATCGGTTCTCGTTATTGTAAAGGCGGAAAGGTAAGCAACTGGCCGCTCAAACGAATTTTAATGTCTTATTTTGCGAGTGTTTATGTTCGCATGATTTTATGGGTTGGAATTAAGGACACTACTGCAGGGTTTAAATGCTATCGAAACTCAGTACTCTCAAAAATTAATATAGATGGTGTGACTTTCAAAGGTTATGCTTTTCAGATCTGTATGAAGTATGCAGCAAAGAAACATGGCTTCAAAATTACAGAGGTACCTATTACTTTTGTAGATCGAGAGTTTGGGGAATCTAAAATGAGTACGGGGATTTTTAAAGAAGCATTTTTCGGTGTATGGAAAATGCGTAGAATGAAATTATGAGTTCAGCAACAATACTTCGGTCAGGAACAATAGTTAATGAAGGCAAACAATTTGTCGCAGATATCCTGATTAGAAATGGTCGAATTGAAAAAATCGCTTCGACACTATCAAATGAAATTAATGCGGAAGAAATCAACGTTTCAGGAAAAATTGTTCTTCCAGGATGCATTGACGATCAGGTACATTTTCGTGAGCCTGGATTAACGCACAAAGGAAATATTCAAACTGAATCAAGAGCAGCAGTCGCTGGCGGGATTACTTCATATATGGAGCAGCCTAACACGAAGCCAGCAGCGACTTCAATTGAAGAATTGGAGAAGAAGTATCAACGGGCAAGTGAAGTTTCAATAGCAAACTACAGCTTCAACATGGGTGCGACCAATGATAATCTTGAAGAGTTGAAAAAGGTCAGTAAAACTGACGTTGCTGGAATTAAAATATTCATGGGTTCTTCAACAGGGAATATGCTCGTTGATGAGCGTGCTACCTTGGAGGGGATCTTTCAATTGGATCACCAGCTTATTACGCATTGTGAAGATGAAGGAACAATTCGCGCAAACTTAGAAGCTGCAAAGCAAAAGTATGGAGAGGATATTCCATTTGGCATGCATCCTACTATAAGAAGTGAAGAGGCATGTTATATGAGTTCATCTGCAGCGGCCGATCTAGCTAAAAAGTACGGAAGTCGTTTGCATATTTTTCATATTAGTACGGCGAAAGAATTGGAATTATTTGATAATTCAATTCCTTTAGAACAAAAGAAAATCACAGCGGAAGCATGTATTCATCATATGTGGTTTTCTGAAGAGCAATATGAAGAAAAAGGAGCGTACATCAAATGGAATCCTGCGGTTAAAAAAGCAAGTGATCGAGATGCAATTTTCCAAGGTGTATTGGATAACAAGATTGATGTAATCGCGACGGATCATGCACCTCATACCATGGAGGAAAAAGAAAACTCGTATTTGAAAGCACCATCTGGAGGACCTTTGGTTCAGCATGCATTGTTAGCGATGTTAGAAATGGTAGAGCAAGGTAAAATTACTATTGAAAGAGTAGTGGAGAAGATGGCTCACGCGCCAGCAATTTTATTTAGAGTAGAAAACCGTGGATATATTCGTGAGGGATACTTTGCTGACCTCGTAGTTGTCGATCCGACTAAATCTGTCACGGTGACAAAAGAGAATATCTTATACAAGTGCGGATGGTCGCCTTTCGAGGGAGTTTCATTTTCGAATGAAATAGAAATGACATTAGTGAATGGAAATGTTGTTTACAATAAAGGCGAAATTATTGAAGGAACAATCGGAAGTCGACTTTTATTCAATAGATGAAGATAGTCATTGGCATAGCAGCATTATTTATATTAATTGGGTGTTCTGCCGAAATTGAGCGAAAACCTGAACCTGAAGGGTTGATTCCAAAGGATAAAATGGTTGTTGTTGTCCGTGAGATGGTCAAACTCGAATCATTCGTTCAAGCTAAGTATGTGCAAGTCTCAACCTATCATAAAGCGATGGTGAATTCTGGAGATTCACTTCTACTTGCAAATAAGGTAACACGTGAGCAATATGAAGCCTCGATTGACTATTATGGTTCACGACAAACTGATTTACAGGAAATTTACACGGAGGCTCTAGAAGACTTGAACCAAGAGCTAAGTAAATTAGAAATGGAGCGGAATAAATAGTAGTCTAACTAACTCCTTTTCCACTTTTTCATGTATTTCCAGTTTCATGGTTTTCCCTCCTCAAGCCATTCTATTGCCTCAGTAGTTCTTTTGTCTTGTGTTGTATCTGTTTTAGCTTCAGAAATCCATTCAAGATATTCAGTTTTTTGCGAGGGACTAAGGTTCGTATATCCAGAATTTTCTAATGTATTTTGTGTCAACAATTCTCCGAATTTCTGGGGCATGGGGTACTGTTTTTTTTTACGAGGGATCGTTGATTTTATGCTTCTTGCCTTGTTCATTAAGTACCATCCTTCTTGAGTATAGCTAAGAAGAATGTCCTTTCCTGGCAATTGCTCTAGGGAAGGAATCTTTCCAAATTGACCCATGCCAGATTTCTCATTCTATAGTGAAAATATTTTTGGGTCTTTCATTTGCGGAGCGAACGAGAATCCAAAAGTTGCATAATTTTTAAATGACGCCATTGAAGCTAGCATAGACCTTCTGTGAGTGAAATAGGGCATATTCCATTTGAATTCTTCTTTGGCTTAAGGACAACCTTCGTTCATGCATTCTCGCAGATAGGTAAGGATTGGACGTGCAAAATCTTGTTGTGCTGAAATATAGTCGGTGTAATTAGCAAATTTCATAGAGCTTCATTTATTCGCACTTGTAGCCAGCTAGTTCTTCCTTGTTCACCTCTAAGCCAGTCCCAGTAAAATTCTGTTGACAAAGTTGAAATAAGCAATTGCAACTTATGCATACAGGATTACTCTATCTTCTAGGCCAAGAACCTTCAATTGACGAATCGATTCTTCGTTTTCATGATTTGGTTGGGTAGTCAGTTTCTTAGCTTATTCGGAGAGTGCAGCGTTTATATCTGACAAATTCACCTTTTGATAGTCTGCTTTTAATTGTTCTACCTTTTCCTCATCTTTCCAATAGTGATTCACTGCATCAGCATGATGCATCTAACAGTATTCACAATCATTAGCCTTCGAAACAACCAGTGTAATCATCTCGCGTTACACCCTTTTGAGAGGAGATTTCTTAAACATTATCGTCTTATATAAATCCATATGATTTACAATCGATTCAGGGTTCAAGCTTCGAATCATGTGCACGTCAGCAAGCTTTCCTCGAGACTTGATGAGATCATCATAAATTTCTCTTAAATCACCGTCAGACTCTTCTTAGTCAACTACATCAATATATGTCATATTCTAAGTTCTATGATTTTTTACGATCAGGATTGTTTTTGACAAAGCTCGACCAATTTGAGCCTTTAGCTTTGTTATGTTCTCCGATTCCTTTCGAATAATGGTGACACATAGCTGCTGCTAAACCGTCAGTTGCATCCAAATACTTTGGAAGTTCTTTGATTTTAAGAACCTTTTGTAGCATAGCGGCAACTTGTTCTTTTGATGCTGCACCTGATCCCGTAACAGCCTGTTTTATGCGTCTTGGTGTATATTCTTCAAAGGGAAGATCGTGAGAGAGTGCTGCCGCAATTGCGACTCCTTGAGCTCGACCAAGCTTGAGCATGGATTGTACATTTTTCCCGAAAAACGGTGCTTCGATTGCCATTTCGTCTGGCTTAAATTCTCGAATAATACCGTCCAATCGATCGAGAATTCGCTTAAGCTTATCCGCATGCGTGGGTAACTTGTTGAGTTGGATAATTCCAAAATTTAATAGTTCAACTTTTTTTCCTTTTACATGGATTAGTCCGTACCCCATCACTGTAGTTCCTGGGTCAATTCCTAGAATTATTTTATCTTCAACGCTCATAGTGAACTTGGACTACTTACTTGGTTTATCTTTAAAACGAATTCGTTGCTTAAAACTAACAAAAATCGCAAGATTGTTTTCTTTTTACTGAAGTTGACGCTCTTTGCTGGTGTGCTTTATATGCTTTATATGCATTTGAATGGAGTCGCTGATAGAGTTTGGTCAGACTTCAAGTTCGAAAGGCCATTGTTTCTCGTGATTGCTGTTGTACTGGTTTTTCCTAATATAAGGATTGCTTACCTCAAATGGAAGGCTACTCTCAAAGTAATGGAATTGGGCACCGACCAGAACCGAACTATGCAGTCCTTTTTTGCTGGAGTAGTGATGGGGATGGTTACACCCAATATGATGGGAAACTTTATTGGCCGTTTTTACTATTTTGATAAAGAGCAACGATCTACGATCACTATCCTAACCCTTTTTTCAAATTTCGCTCAATTGTTGGCTACACTATTGTTTGGCGTTGTATCTGCTTTAATTTTAGGGGAGATTTATATAGTAGGTGAGGGAACGTATTATATCGCTATCCTCATCGGAGGAACATTGTTGGCGTTCTTGGGGTACTTCTATTCGGATCATGTTTTGAATCTCGCTAAGAAAAAATTAAACATCTATCGCAGTCGAGAGATACTAAAATCCCACCCTAAATATCGCTGGCTCTTAATCGGCTATAGTATGATGCGTTTTGCAATTTTCACATTGCAATTTTCCTTAGTGATGTATTCCTTCGGTGAAAGTTATTCGTGGGAATTGATTTTAGCTATATGGCAGGTTTACATGATCACACTTGTTATTCCCTCGCTTTTCTTTGGCAAGCTTGGTATTAAGGAATTTGTTTCGATTTCAGTACTAGGCGCACTTGGGATGAATGAGTTTTCAATCTTGTTTACATCATTGATAATTTGGTTTGTTAATTCACTAACGCCTGCGTTGGTAGGTTTAATAATCTGTAAGCCGTCCAAAGCATGATAGGAGCAACTATAGTATTTCTTTCAGTATATGTCATCTTCGTTGGTGGGATTGCGTTAGTTGGTTTTCTTTTGAATTCTAAGAAGATTAAAAAGGCTGATAAATCTCAACTGATTTGCGCTGATGATGTCACGGTACTGATTCCATTTAGAGATGAGGAAGAAAGAATAAGTGTACTTCTCGACAGTATTCTGAAATTGGATAAATACCCGAAGGAGATCATTTTTATTGATGACCATTCTACGGATGCAGGTTCTGACTTGATCGCTGAGAAGCTTACAGAAATACCTTATCGAATTCTTAACTCTCCAGAAGGCCAGTCAGGAAAGAAACGAGCGCTGCGCCATGCAACATCAGAGTGCACTTCTAGATACATCCTTACATGGGATGCAGATGTCTATTTTGAATCTGACTATTTCATCAATCTAGAAAAACTTCCGGATGCAGATATGTATCTATTACCAGCAGTCTTAAAGGCTGAAAGCTCTATGGAATATTTGTATGAAATCGACGTAGTTCTTGCTAACGCGCTGAATACAGGTTTAGCTGGATTAACACGGCCAATTATGGCAAGTGGAGCGAATTTCTTCTATAATCGAGAGGTCTTTAATGAGGTCGATGATTTAGATTCCCATAATCATATGGCAAGTGGTGATGATACATACCTGCTTCGTGATTTTAGAAATAATGATAAAGATGTTCGAGTTGCGACAGGCATAGACTGCGCAGTCTTTACAGAAACTCCTAGAACCTTTCGAGAATTCATTGATCAACGTTTACGCTGGGTAGGGAAGACAACTGATATCAAGGATAATCTCGGGACATTCATTGCTATGTCGCAATTCATCCTTGCTATCACATTCTTTGGTCTGCTTGGTGTCTCGGTATATTTAGGTGAATGGAAGATGTTTTCAGTCTTATTCATAGGGAAGGTGATTGCGGATCTAGTATTGTTTTTTCCATTTTTTCTAAAAATGCGGCGTTTACTCACGTGGTCACTAATTCCGATATATGAGATCCTATTTCCTTTTTATTCGCTTCTATTGTTCATCTTGATGTTTACGTACAGTCCTACATGGAAGGGGAGAAGAATCAAGTAGATTTTGGGTCATAAAAAAGCTCCTTAATCACAGATCAAGAAGCTCTTCAAAGTATTGTTTCAACTAGAATGGAAGGTCATCATCATCTGCAGTTTCAGTGCTTGCAGTGTTTGTTGTCTCCGTTGCAGTGTTTAAGTTCATATCTGAAGGTCCAGATTGTGGCATTCCTGCTCCAACCTTTTCGATTCTCCATGCATCCAAAGTGTTGAAGTATTTAACTTCGCCTTGAGGACTAGTCCATTCACGACCACGTAGGTTAAAAGAAACCTCTACATTTTCTCCTTCATTGATTCCATCAAGCATAGAACATTTGTCCTGTACCGATTGGAATAAGATATCTTGAGGGTACATACTCGATGCATCGTTAATTACGAATTCTCTCTTCGCGAATTTCTCTGTTACCTGAACAGTGTCTTTGATTAGTTTAATCGTTCCTGTTAATTTGAACATAGTCTATTTGTTAGTTGTTAGTTGTTGTTTGTTTCTATTATCCGTTATTGAATGAAAGCAAGGTCATCCAGGCTTCCTCCAATTTATTATTACTCAATAAGTTCTTTGCTCTTGCGTGAAGTTCATTTTCCAATTTTGCCGGCTCATCTTCCATTGAAACGAATAAGTCACTTAGCTCAATGAGCTTGTATTCATTCACGTCAGTCTCATTTGGTAGTTCTTCAATACCAGCAAGCTGTCCAAGATCATTTCCAGTCAAGGTCTTGCTATCACGTATGTCTTCCGGCAGCTGATCAAAGCCAATACCCACCGTAGTGATTGGTTTTGTAATCTCAAACATGGAATTTTCGTCTGCCTTGCAATACCAATTACCTCCCATTCTTGAAACCAGCTCTATTTTATGTTGATCGATCATTTGATTGTCGTTTAAAACGGCTTCACTAATGTGAATCTTTTGCACTTCGCAGATTACCAGGTTTCCTGCACCGCCTTCATTGCCAAGTTCTTTGACATCGATCACTTTGCATTCGAATTGAACCGGTGATTCAGCAACACGCTGAGGTTTGATTGTTTCAGAATCGACTGATGTAAAACCAGCTTTTTCAAATTCACTAATCCCCGGGGCAAATGGTGAACTCGCAAGACTCATTTGGTGAACCATGTCGTAATTTACAATGTTGATCACAACTTCTGGTACAGCTTTAATATTATTATAGGTGTCCTTGGTTGTGTTCGTTCTCCCACTTCTAGCAGGTGAAAAAACCATGATAGGTGGGTTAGCACTGAACACATTGAAAAAACTAAATGGCGCAAGATTATCGTTCCCATTTTCATCAATTGTTGATGCAAAAGCAATTGGTCTAGGACCAACAGCACCGAGTAGATAGTGATGCAGTTTTGGAACTGGAATTTCTTTTGGATCAATCGTCAACATAGGGGGCATTTTTTTGCTTGACAAAGGTAAGATGATTTGCAAGGCATTTAAGAAAACTAATTGAAGTTTTATCCACATTTTAGATGAGATGTCAACCAAATAGAATTTTCAAAGTGTTAATCATTCATGAGGACGCTAAAAATTGTTGCTTTTTTCTCAATTTGTATTCGCTTTTTAGAAAAATGTCATATCTTTGCCGTCCCGTTAAGGGGATTTGAAATAGCTCAACGACAAACGTGTCAAAGGAGCAGAAGCGGATGTGGTGAAATTGGTAGACACGCTAGACTTAGGATCTAGTGC
>DKPV01000065.1:0-32013 GCA_002471375.1 Flavobacteriales bacterium UBA7325 | reverse complement strand
AATTGGTAGACACGCTAGACTTAGGATCTAGTGCCGCGAGGTGTGTGGGTTCGAGTCCCTCCATCCGCACTTAAGATTGAAATGGTATAAGTGATCTTATACCATTTTTTGTTTGTACATAAGTTAAAAGCAAAATGATGAATGTAGTTCGCGAAAACGTTGATGCGTTAAATGCAATTCTAAAAATCACGGTTAAATCCGAAGATTACCAACAGAAAGTTGATGATACTTTGAAAGATTACCGTAAGAAGGTGAATATGCCTGGATTTAGACCTGGTCACGTTCCTAAGGGGTTGATTCAAAAACAATATGGAAAATCTGTATTGATGGACGAATTAAATCGAGTAGTGAACACTTCATTACAGTCTTACCTTACCGAGAATAATGTAGAGATTTTAGGAAATCCTATTCCTAAAGCTGATACTGAGGTGGAAGGTGACTTCAATAAACCAGGTGATTTCGAATTTACTTACCAAATTGGTTTGGCTCCAGAAGTTAAGGTATCACTTTCGAAAAAGAACAAATTCGACTACCTTAAGGTGAAGGTTGATAAAGATTTAATTGATAAGCAAATCGATGATTTACGTCGTCGTTATGGAAAATTAATTTCTAGCGAAGAAGTAAGTGATAATGATTTGATCTTAGCTCAGTTTGTTGAGTTGAATGATGATGAGTCAATTAAGGAAGGAGGAATTCTTCATTCTTCAACTGTCTCAATGGAATTCATTAATGACAAGAAAGTTGTTAAGGCGTTGAAAGGTCAGAAACCAGGTTTTAAAATGATTGTAGACCCTGCAACTGTTTCTCGTGGTGGAAAAGATACTGCTGCAATGCTTGGTATTGAAGAAGCAGCATTAGAAGCTACTTCTGACAAATTCCAATTAACAATTACAGAAGTTAAAGGAATGGAATTAGCTGAGCTAAATGTTGAGTTATTTGATAAACTGTTTGGAGAAGGTGTTGTTGGAGATGAGAAAGCATTGCGTGAGCGTGTAAAAGCTGATCTTGCTGGAATGTTCATCAACGACTCTGATCGTATGCTAACAAGAAGCGTATATGACGATCTATTGGATAAAACAAAGATGGAATTACCTGATGAGTTTTTGAAAAGATGGATTAAGCTTTCAAACGAAAAAGAAATCACGGATGAAGAAATCGAACGTGATTATGAGAACTACGCGAAGAGTCTTAAATGGCAATTGATCCAGGGTAATATCTTTAAAACAAATGATATCAAACTCGAAAACGAGGAGGTAATCAATTATACTAAAGGCTTATTGGTAAATAACTATTCACAATACGGTATGCCGGCACCTGAAGATAAGGAGTTGACTGCATCTGCTGTTGAGTTGTTGAAGAATCAAGAAGAAGCAAATCGAGTTTACGATATGCTTGCTGAACAAAAATTGACTGCTTATTTTAAAGAGTCAGTTAAATTGAATGAAAAAGAAATTAGCTACGATGATTTTGTTGCATTAGCGCAAGGTTAAGAGTTAGTCATTTAGATATTAAAAAAGCCTCGATCGAAAGATCGGGGCTTTTTTAATATCTAAATGACAATGAATTTTTATTGCTTATGTAGGACCGCGTAGGCATTTGTTACATTACCCGACACGCCGTTGTAGTGTGTGTAATTGATCTGAAGGGAGTCTCCATGAAGGATATAGTAACCTTGATTATTGGCTAATGAGCCTCCGATACTTCCGTATATGAGGTATGGTTCGCCGATGGCGTGACCATCTTAATTTTCAATCCGAATCCCATACTTGTCCGATTGTGAATAAAAGCTTCTGATTTATTTATGTGCTCAAAAGAATAATACTATTCGTATTCACCAAGAATATCATCGTGTGGTGCGTCAATCGACTTCTTATTGCACGATCCTATTGTTATTATTATAACTACGATAAAACGAGCGTATGCAAATCTCAATGTTACGGTTAAGTATTAGTGCTAATCTAAGCGTAAACAAATATCAACCGGTTGACCGTAACACAAAAAAAAGCGCTCAGAATTAATTCTGAGCGCTTTGCTATTTCTATAAGACTATCTTATCTAATCACTAACTTCTCCGTGAATGATCCTTTTTCAGTAATAACAGTAACATAATAGATCCCTGCCATTAAATCTCCAGTGTTAGCCCCGATTTTGTGCTCTCCAGCAGGATATGTTCCAGAAGCGATGTTTCCAACTTTCTGTCCGTTCATGTTGTAGATTACAATATCTGCTTTGATTTCTTGGCGAAGATCAAGTACAAGTGAGAAATCTCCTTTTACAGGGTTCGGTGCTACTGTGAATCCTGCAAACAGTATATTCTCGTTGATTGAAGCTGCGCTCAATGGAGATTCATCAGCATTCATGATCTCACGTTCTCCAATTGTTGTACTGTAATAATTTACAAATCCAACTATGTTGATTTTAGTTTCATCATAAGTAGCAGGAATAACATATGTAAATGTTTCTGAGTATGTTGATCCTGGTGATACAGTTGAAGGAATTACTCCTGAATTACCATATGCTCCACCTGGATTAGCTCTAAGAACGTGATTGTGAACAAATCCAACAATCGGATCTCCAGCTCCCTCATATGGGTGACCAGCAGTCGTGTTCGTGAAGTTTACTTGATCGTAACCACTACCAGTTCCAGTTACACCGTCTTCTGTGATTTCAAGATTAAAACGCATATCACCTGAGGCATAATCAACGTAATCAGCAGTAACAGTTGCAGTAATTGTTCGAGTTGCAGCGTCATAAGAATGACTAACTCCAACTTCAACAGGAGTATACTTCCCAAGTCTTGAAACAGCATTTGCTTCCCATGCACTGCGTGAATGAGGCTCATCTGCCTCGCCAGGGAATACAAAACGATCTATTAAAGCATTTGGATAAGCTGTTACACCGAAAGCTGATCTAATTCCTTCCGCATACTCCATGTCATCATTATCGTGAACAGTTACACCAATAATTTCTCCAGGGTATGAAGTAAGCATATCTTCAAGAACTACCGCTCCATCAACACACCATCCGCACCATGCACCACTAAACTCCTCAACAACAACAGCTACACTTGAAGCCCCTGTTCCATTCGCAGAAAATACATCTTCACAGATTTGATCATTACAAGTACGCTCATCAGCATTCCCGTTAATGTTGTCTGCCCAAATACAAATTGTGTGATTTGCTCCACCAGCAGGAATATTCCAAGGTGTTGCATGAGAGAATGTTGTAGACGCTCCAGTTGCAATATTCACACCTGTAATGTTGTCAGTAACAGCTGTTCCTCCGTCAATAGAGTAGTTGAGGTCGTACGAAGTAATTGGCGCAGAACCATAGTTAGAGATTTCTCCACTAACAGTGTTGTTTCCAACTGAAACCATTCCACTTAAATCGCTAGCTGTGATAGCTGCGTCAGTTGTGATACCATCCCAGAAGAATGAGTATACAACATCATCATTTCCTGCTGAGCCAACTCCCGGATATGAAAATGATGGCCCTTCTGCCATTGTTCCTGCTGAACCAGCAGCGTTTTCACAACCTACAGTTCCAGTCATTCCTGAAGCATTTCCGTAATTTAATACAATGTCAAAATCACCACATTCATATAATCGAATTGCGGCGTAAAGGAATCCAGTTCCACTCGCTGGTGTTACTGAGTACCATTGGATCACATGAACTCGATTTGGAGCTGTACCATAGTTGAATGATACAACTTCGTCAGGAGATCCAGATCCAGAAATAACCCCTAGGTCATCCCAAAATGCATAAATCGCATTATTAGGTCCACCTGCACTTGGAATTGCAGCATTTGCTGGATCACTGGTGGTTGCCGCCGCATCAAAGGTTATATAACCATTATCACTTGCCTTATAAGACGTCACAGCAGAGCCGTAAAAGTTGAACGAGAATGGGATTGTTTGAGCACTAGACAAAACATCCAAAGATGGAATGGCTAGGACTGCAGTTCCAGCATTATTGTAGGCGTATGGATCCGCCGTTCCAGTTGAAGTTGAAGTGCTATAATTCTGTGCAGAGACTGCGGAAGTGATAGCAATACAACTTAAAATTGTAAAGATTTTTTTCATAGTGATGATAAATTAGCTTGTGATTACATTAATGGATCAAAGATAGCGATAGTATCTCTGTGAATCCTAATGATTAAGGTTAAAAACAATCCGACCCGTGGAATCTCCTATTTTTTAACATGCGAAGGACATAAATGTGGTAAAATGAACAACATTTAAGTTTTCTAATTGACCAAGTCCTACTTAATGGTCATCGTGAATGGTAATCTCATTTGAATGCCTTGAAACGATTCTAGTTCCCTAAGTTGATTATAGTAAACAACTAGAGACGCAGGTAACTCAGGTGCCGATGATTTGATAGACATTTTTTCTTGTGCTTCTAGTTGCTCAATGAAATCTCCAAGCGCATCTTTTTTAACCTTTGGATAGTATAGAATTTTCTCTTCAATAATTTTTGATTTTTTAGCGGCGTACGCTATTGCATCTTTTAAACCTCCAAGTTCATCGATTAATCCAATTTTCTTTGCATCGCGACCAGTCCATACACGACCACGTGCAATTGCTTGAACTTGAGCTTTTGTCATGCCACGGCCTTCTGCAACGATACTCTTAAAATCGTCATAGATATCATCCACACTTTCTTGGATAATTTTCATTTCCTCTTCCGTAAGGCGTTCATTGGTTGTGAGAATCGAATGCGCATTTGTTTCAGCACGATCGAACGTAAATCCTAATTTATTTTCAAGCATATCACCAGTGTAAGGGATCACTCCAAAAACACCAATGGACCCTGTTATTGTTGTAGGTTCTGCAAATATGGCAGTTGCTGGCGCGGCTATGTAGTAACCTCCAGAAGCTGCTACGTCCCCCATAGAGACGATTACCTTCTTCGTCTTGTTAGTCAGTTTAACTTCTCGCCAAATTTCATCACTGGCTAAAGCACTACCTCCAGGACTATTAATTCTGAATACAATAGTTTTTATTGATTTATTAGCACGAACATCTCTAAAGAGCTTACAGATTTGTTCAGATGTGAGTCCGTCTCCGCTTCTTGAAACTCCGCCTTCAGCGAGAATCACTGCAATATTTGGTTCATCAGCCTCATTCAATGTTTGATTCTGATAAAAACGTTTTTTAGCATATTTCGAGAAGCTTAACAACTCTAATTCTTCATCTTTTTTAGTTCCTGCTTTCTTCGCTAGTAGCTTTAGGATTTCATCTTTGTACTTAACACCATCCACTAATTTGTATTTAACAGCATCCTCGATGTCTCGAACTAATGCTTCTTCGGCAAGCTGATCTAGTTTTTCTGGAGTTGTTTTTCTGTCGGTAGCAATTTCTTTGCGAATATCTAGCCACATGCTGGATAGGAACTGTTCAACCTGTACTCTAGATGAGTCACTCATGTTATCTCGCAAGAATGGTTCTACAGCACTTTTGAAATCATTACCACTCCCTCTGATTACTTGCATTTCCACATCCAATTTCTCTAGAGTGTTTTTATAGAATGTCATTTCTGTTCCTAAACCAAGGAACTCAAAATTTGAGCTAGGGAATCCATAATTTTTATCTGCTGCTGATGCAATGTAATATTGCTTAAGTGACACGACTTCGCCGCTGTTATAGGCCATAACCCATTTTCCAGCCTTTTCAAAATCATTTATCGCTTTTCTGATTTCTCTTGCCGTGGCATATCCGCACTGCGCTCCCTCAAGTTCTAAATAGATTCCTTTGATTTTATCGTCATCTTTGGCCTGTTCAAATCCATGAAGAATATCAGCCAGACCAATTTTTGTAACCATACCCATGCTTATTGGGTCAAATTTAGATTGACTCTTCTCTGCTATGGGTCCGTTGAGCGACATATGAAGGACTGTATTGTCTTTTACCTTCAAACCCGCATCTTGACTCAAAGCATTTATGAAGCCACGAATCATAAAGAACCATATAAGTAATCCAATAACTGAGACAATGAGTGCGGCCCATAAGCTTGGCCAAAAGATCTTTCCGAACCTGATCTTTGCAGGTGCTGCTGACGCTTTTGACTGAGCTGGAGTAATTGGGTTGTATGACATAGAATTGTTTTAATCTATTAGTTTAAGCCAAAATTATTGGCTAGAACAAATATAGAATCAGAGATTCATGAATTAACTTGAAAAATGATGGGTGGTCTCATAATATGGATGGAGTTTGCTTTTTATGGATAAAGACTGTGCATTCCAATGAGTTAGAGGTTCCCTGGACTTTCTCATAAAAAGTGTGTAAATTGCAGATCAAACTATACAACTCAGAAAATGAAAAAAATAGCAACAATTATTGCGATTATTGCGTTTGCGTGCACCTCCTTTGCACAAGAACAGTACTCAAGAGTCAAGATCTTCACCGATTCAGAAGGATTATCTCAACTAGCTACACTTGGTGTATCAGTAGATCATGGTGTTACCAAGAAGAATACTTTCTTTATTAGCGCTTTCTCCGCGACTGAAATTGAAACAATGAAGAACAATGGATTTCAATACGAAATTCTCATTGAGGATTTAAAAGCGTTCTACATGGAACGAAATAAAAATCCAGAGCCAGAGACTAAGAATGTAAACTGCGCAACCTCTGGTGGCGGTGGTTTTTCGCCAGCCGTTCCTGTAAACCACTATGAAAACAGTTCATACGCTGGGTTCTACAAATATCAAAATATGCTCGATGCATTAGATGATATGGCAATACAATACCCTACATTGATAACTCCAAGAACGGGTATTTCAACTTTCATGACGCACGAAAATCGTCCGATCTATCATGTGAAGATTTCAGATAATCCTATGACGGATGATGCTACTGAGCCAAATGTTCTCTATACAGCTATTCATCACGCACGTGAACCATTATCAATGACTCAGACAATATTCTACATGTGGTACTTGTTAGAAAATTATGCTTCGGATGATGAGGTTAAGTTTTTAGTGGATAACACTGAAATGTACTTCGTACCATGTATCAACCCTGATGGATATATTGAGAATGAATCAAATGATCCTGGAGGATTTGGAATGCATAGAAAGAATAAGGCTCCTGTAGGATCATCGAACCCAGGAGTTGATTTGAATAGAAACTACGCCTATGGTTGGAATACTACTGGTGTGAGTTCAAATCCAAACAATGATACTTACCCTGGAACTTCAGCTTTCTCTGAACCAGAGACACAAGCAATGAAATGGTTGGTTGAAACATACGACATGGAATTAGCATTTAACTCACATACATATGGTGATTTGATCCTACACCCTATTGGAACAACTGACGCAGAATTCGCCGATCACCATGATTACTTTCAGGAAATTTCAGGATTTATGGTTCAGTACAATGGTTATGTGAATCAAAAGAGTTCTGGATTATATCCAGCTTCTGGCGATTCAGATGATTATATGTATAAAGTGGACATAGGTGTTGGAAGTAAGGATACTGTTTTTGCTATGACTCCTGAAGTTGGGGATGATTTCTGGCCATCACAAGCTGGTATCGTTCCAACTTGTCTCGAGATGATTCATCCAAACTTGACGCTGGCGCATTTAGCACATAACTACCACGTTGCCTCTGAAACAGATGCTCCAACAATGTCAGCAATGACAGGGAACTTCAATCACGATATAACTCGTTTGGGTAGAATGGCCGGAGCAGTTGATGTTTCGATTGAGCCCTTAACGAATATTCAATCAGTTGGGGCAGCAGTGACTTATAACTTAGGTATTAGTCAAGCATCTTCGGGAACAATTTCATACGTGTTAGATCCAGCAATCTTATTTGGTGACGAAGTAAAATATGTATTGAATGTGGAGTATGCTTCATGGACAGATAGAGATACAGTCACAAAAACTTTTGGATCATTGACGCTGCAGTATTCAGAAGATGCGTCAAGCACAGCAAATTGGACAGGTGACTGGGCAACAACTGGTTCTGAATATGTTTCTCCTTCAACTAGCTTCACTGATAGTCCGACAGGGAATTATTCGAACAATACATTTAAGACGTATGAGTTCGATCAGGATATTGATTTGACAAATGCGACAGGTGCAGCAGCGGCCTATTATGCAATGTGGGATATTGAAGCGAACTATGATTATGCTCAATTCCAAGTTTCTGTTGATGGAGGATCTAATTGGATTGGTCAATGTGGTGCCTATACAGTTGAAGGAACGGATGCGAATGGATCTGTTCAACCAGATGGAGAACCTGTTTATGAAGGAACGCAAAGCTCATGGGTCTCAGAAAACGTTAGTTTAAGTGATTACCTAGGTCAGGTTATTCGAGTACGTTTTGTGCTTGAGTCTGACGGAGGTGTTAGAGAAGATGGGTTCTACTTTGATGATTTTACAATCAGCTATGACGCAACTTCTGCAGGTTTAGATGAGTTTGCTTTTGATGTGAAAACAATACCTAATCCTGCAAATAATCAAGCATACGTAAGTTTCTCTAAGGTTATTTCTGATGGTTCAGTAAAAGTTTACAACCAAGCCGGTCAAGCGATAGAGATTCAGGAAATTACTCAACAAACAAATAAAGTAACTATCAACACTGCTGAATATGCTGAAGGGGTGTATTTAGTCTTCGTTGAAGAGAATGGGGTAGCAGTTAAGCCAGTTAAATTGGTGGTGCTACACTAATAGAATTTAAAAAGTAAAAAGAAGATCCTGTTGTATTCTTACAGCAGGATTTTTTTTATCCATGCATTGTTTCGCCCTTACCATATTTTTCCATTAGGGTTGCTTCGAAGGCTAGAAAATCATTCCAACGCTTATCTACGTCAATGGATGGGCCGTATTTTCGAGCGAAACCCAAAAAAGTCGTGTAGTGGCGTGCTTCGCTTTCCATTAAACTGCGGTAAAAGTCGCGTAAATCAGTATCCTCCATCTGTTCTGAGAGTATTCTGAATCGTTCACAACTCCTAGCTTCAACCATGGCTCCAACGAGCATGCGACTGACGAGCTGATTCTCCTTTGATCCACCGCCATGATGCTCTCCCATATATGCAATTAAATCACCAACATAAGGATCGCGTCTTTCATGCCCTAGTTTCAGTCCGCGCTCTAGAATTTTATCATGAACCATTGAAAAGTGCTCCATTTCCTCTTGAACGATTTCAGTCATGGCTTTAACAAGATCAGGATATTCAGGATGCTTGACGATCACTGTAATCGCATTACTTGCAGCCTTTTGTTCACAATAGGCATGATCCGTAAGAATTTCTTCGATATTCTTCTCGACAATGTTTACCCAGCGTGGGTCAGTCGGTAATTTAAGTCCTAACATTTTTTGAGCTTTAATACAAAGTTAATGCTTGTTCAGGTGATTTCCGTACTTGAATTTATATTTTTGTAGTTCAAATCATTCTTATGAGAGTAGTTACTGTTCTTCTTTTTTCAGGTTTATTATTTAATGCCTCTGCTCAGCAGTCGGATTCTCCGAAACTGATAGTAGGAATTGTTGTAGATCAAATGTGTTATGAATACCTCTATCGATATTATGATAAGTTTTGTGATGGTGGTTTCCGCAAACTGATGGAGAATGGTACAAATTGTCGGAATACAGTCTATAACTACATTCCAACATACACTGGGCCAGGACATGCATCTATTTATACAGGAACAACGCCTAGTAATCATGGAATTGTCGGAAATGATTGGTTCAGTAGAGCAGAAGGTACTTCGGTAAACTGCGTTGAGGATACAACAGTGAGTACTGTCGGTTCGATGTCGGATTACGGGAAATTTTCTCCCAAAAGACTACGCGCAAATACCGTGACTGATCAATTGAAATTGACTTACCCGGATGCAAATGTAATTTCCATGTCCATTAAAAACCGTGGGGCAATTTTACCTGGAGGACACATGAGTGATGGCTCATACTGGTACGACTTCAATACAGGCTCATTTATTACAAGTACATTTTTCAGTCCTGAGTTACCATCTTGGGTTGAGAAGTTTAATGGTAAGAAGTACGCTGACAAATATCTGAAGCAAGTTTGGGAGCCAATCATGGATATTGATGCATATGCTGAGAGTGGTCCTGATGATTCTCCTTATGAACATCTATTACCGGGGAAAGAAACACCTACCTTTCCTTATGATTTGAAAGCAATGACCAATGATTCGCTTCACTACGGACTTTTTACATCGACACCTTTTGCCAATACTTTCTTGACTGATTTTGCTTTGGCAGCCTTGAAAAATGAAGAAATTGGGAATGATGCCCAAACTGATATGTTGTGCATTAGCTATTCGACGCCTGACATTATTGGACATGCATTCGGACCTTATGCGATAGAGATCGAGGATACCTATTTACGTTTAGATTTAGAATTGAAGCGTTTAATTAAAGCAATCGAGGAGAAGGTTGGAGACGATGAGTATGTTCTATTTTTAACTGCAGATCACGCGGTGGTTCCTGTTCCTCAATATTTGACCGATAATCAACTTCCGGGGGGGTATTTTTTCCTGGATGATCACATGACATCTTTGGTGAGAAAACTAGTGTTGAAATATGGAGACAGTATGATCCTTTATGAGGATAACCTCAATATATACTTGGATAAAGAGACAATCAGTCGCAAGGGAATAGATTTGCAAGAGGTACAAGATTATGTTGCGAAGGAGGTCCTATCTTGGGAGGGTGTAAAACGATCTTTCACCATAGACCAAATCTATAATGCTACTGTCGATGATGAATGGATGGACATGGTACGTAAAGGAATTCATCATCGCGAGAGCGGAGATGTAGTTTTCATACTTGAACCTGGTTACTTGCCGAAATCAGAAGATAGCGAAGGAGCAAGAAAGGGAACTAGTCATGGGTCAGCTTTTAGTTATGATACACATGTGCCATTATTGTGGTATGGGAAGGATATTCCGAAACAAGAAATATTCAGAGACATTGATATCACGGATATTGCTGCGACGCTGACACATATGTTGTATTTACAACGACCAAATGCATTGACAGGAAGCCCGATTGTAGAGCTTCTTAAGCGCTAATTTGGCATTTCAGGATTTGTTCGGTATCCTTATTCGCGATAGCAAGTCTTCCTATTTTTAACCCTATGCACCAATGGATGTTATCATTGTCATGAACGACAAGAACATCTTCCTTTTGCTGTGCTGAAAGTTTCGCATCCTTAATTATGTCGGAGATCAATTGACTCCCGGACATCCCGACTGGGGCAATTCTGTCTTCAAGTTGCCATCTTCTTATCTGTAGCTTACCTGTTAGCTTTTGGCCATCAAGGAAGATCTCATCTTTGGAATACCTTATTGGTAAGCGCTGGACTAAACTGATTTCTACAGAAGGTGTATCCTTGCTTTCTGATAGAAATGTAAATTGATCATGATCTTTTACAATGGCATGGTATTTTGAATGATCAATCTCTATCAGTTTACCCTTTTCTGAGTTTTTCAGGTGTTCTACTCTAATCGCTACTTTAGCACTGATTCCAAGTTGTCTGAATAGCTCGATCCGCTCTAATGAACTTAGCGCATTATAGCTAGCATATGAGACCGAGTCGGTTAATTTAATTTCCTCGATTAATTCCCTAGTTGAGGCCTCCAGTTCAGATTGGAGTCGCTGAAAAGAACTAATTAATGTGAGAACGCTTGAATCGATTGTTTCGATCTCTGTTCGAACATGTGGCAAAATTTCATTTCTTAAACGATTCCTGCGATACTTGTTGGAAGAATTCGATTTGTCTTCGCGCCAGTTTAGGTTATGTTCTTTGGCATAAGAAGTGAGCTCTTCTTTTGAGTAATTTAATAATGGTCGAACAATGCCATTATGTTCAGGCTTCATGCAAGATAATCCCATCACTCCTGAACTTCGAGCAAGGTTCAAAAAGAACGTTTCGACCTGATCGTCCGCATGATGCCCAAGTAAAATTCTATTGTCCGGATTGCGGGCTAATATTTCTCGAAACCAGTTATAGCGAAAATCTCGAGCCATGGCTTGCATATTACCACCTGTGGCTAATTCTTTCTCAAGTTCTACCTCTCTCCGCTCAAACGATAGATCCATTACGTTTGCCAGAGAAGAAACAAAATCGGCGTCCTTATTTGAATCGTCTCCTCGTAAATGATAATTAACATGAATAACTTGAGAAGAAATTCCAGCACCTTTTAGAAGGTGAAGTAGCACTACAGAGTCGAGCCCACCGCTGCAAGCGACAAACACATTTTTACTTTGGAGTGAGGTCCATTCCTTGACGATATGATTTGTTAGATCATGCATTCATTCCATCTAGGATCTTCCCGATTTTCACTCGGCATTCTTCATATTCTTTTTCCGGGTCAGATTTAATTGTGATTGCTCCTCCAACAGCGCAGGAGAGGTACTTTTTCCTTTTATTATAGACCAACGTCCGTATCACAACATTTAAATCAAAATTGCCATTTGCTTTGATGTATCCAATAGAACCAGAATAAATTCCACGTTGAAAGCACTCATGCTTATCAATGCTATTCATTGCACTAATTTTTGGCGCTCCTGTCATGGATCCCATCGGGAACGTTGCACGGAGCATATCTGTAAACGTTGTCGATTCATCAATATCACAAGATATGGTCGAGATCATTTGATGTACCGTGTCGAAAGTGTAGATTCCATATAATTCATCAACGTCTACAGAGCCTGGAAGAGCTATTCTAGAAAGATCATTTCGGACTAGATCAACGATCATAACATTCTCTGCGCGCTCTTTTGGGTCGTTCAGAAGTTCATCTTTTAGAAGTTCATCTTCCTCTTTAGTTTTACCTCTTCTTTGTGTCCCTTTGATAGGTTGAGAAGTGAGTTTATTGTCAATTCTTTTAATATACCGCTCAGGACTTCCGCAAAAGAGAACAAAATCATCAATGCTAAAAAAGGATGAATACGGAGCGCGGGTGAGACGGTTCAGCTTGAAATAGGCGTCAATTGGATCGGGGATTTCTACATCTTCCGCAAAGAACTCTTGACAATAGTTCACTTCGTAGACGTCACCATTCTGGATTTCATCTTTAATCGCACGAACATGATTTAAGTAATCGTCCTTCTTAATTCGTCCATTGAGTTTATGTGGAAAAGAGCTAAAGTTTTGATCTATTTCCTTTTCCATGAATAGTTCGATGAATTCCATACTCTCATGATCCGTAGTTCCCTGTACAAAGTGGAGGTTTTCATTCGATAATTCTATCATGTATTTTGGGACCCACGCATAGCCGAGAGGGAAATTTGAGTAATCATTGTTGGTTGAAGCTACATTTTCAATTTCGTTTTTGAGTTCATAACTCAAATTCAACAATAAATGTTTTCCAGAATGCTCATCGATAAAACGTTGTAAATTCTCGAGAGCGCAACCTTCTTTTAACTTAATCATTGGGCCCTCTCCAAAGGCCAAGCGACTCGATCCATCGTTAGTGTTGAAATAGGCTATTGGGAAATCATACATACACCAAATGTACAATGCTTTTGCCAATTCTGATTCATCCGAAGTTGTGATTTTCGCATATTTTGAGATTGCATTTGCGGAATATGATAAACTTCGCGACCGCCATTTTGTTATCTTGCCATAGAATATGTTGTATCGAATTCTAAAAGTGTTATTGGGTATAGGGACCCGTTTGTATTACCGAGAAATTCGAGTAACGAATAAGGAGCGCCTTATACAGTCTGGTCCCACTATTATAATTGCGAATCACCCAAACACCATGTTAGATGCATGGATAATTGCGCGACTTTCGAAGCGGCCAATTTATTACATGGCAAAGGGTACTTTCTTCAGCTCAAGGATTAAGCGATGGTTTTTACGTGGTTTAGGTATGATTCCGGTTAATCGGTTTGAGGATGCTAAAACTTCAGGTATATCTAATCAAGCAGCTTTCGAAGAGTGTTATCAATTGCTTGAAAGAGGAGAATCGTTGTTAATTTTTCCCGAAGGAAATAGTACACTTGAAAGACAGCTACGTGAATTAAGACCTGGTGCAGCGCGAATTGCACTAGAAGCAGAGGTTAGAAATGGTGGGGAATTGGGAGTCCAAATCCTACCGATAGGAATCATATATGTGGAGGGAGATAAATTCAGAAGTTCGGCGCTGTTAAGAATAGGGGAACTCATAGACCCTATGGAATATTACGAAAAGTACCGAGAGAAGCAATCGGACACAGGTAGAGAATTGACCGCTATTTTTAGAGAGAGATTAGAAGGTTTACTTGTGAACTCGTCATCTAAGGAACAAGATGATTTGGTTGACAGTATTGTTAAAATAGTAGAGGGAGATGTTTTATTCCGAGGAGCTCATGGCGTAGAGCAGAGGGTAGATCTAATAAAGCTCATTCATAATAAGTTGAATGCTGTTTATTTGAGCGAACCTTGGAGATTATCGGAAATTGAGCAATTAGTATCCAAAATAAATTGGCAAATCGAGACTTTGGGTGTTGATCCAAAATTTCTTAGTGCAAAACTGAAGAGAGGAATCGTCTTTCGCCAATCCGTTCTTATAATCGCGGAGTTTACTATTGGTTTTCCCGTGTTTGTTTTAGGTTTTGTTCATAATGTTTTTCCATTTCAGGTCACAAGCTTAATAATGCCTAAACTGGTTAAAGTAGCTGAGTATTATGCGCCAATTGCGATATTACTTGGGATCGTCTTATATCCATTAACGTACACGTCTTTTCTAATCGCAGCACATTATCTTTTTGATTTTTCATGGTGGATGCTCATTATTTACTTTCTGTTAATGCCGATATCGGGTATGATGGCCTTTTATTTCCTCAAGTTTCTTCGACAAGTTTCCTATAAATGGAAGTATTTGTTTCTTCTCCGTGGAAAGAAGAATCTCCTTGCCCGATTAATAGCTGATAAAACCGAATTAGGCGAAACTTTTTTTGGCTAGGCTTAACCAAATTCTATATTTATTGTAAAAAATATTTATTCACAGATGCGATCTGCTCATTTGGATACATGAGTTCTTGATTAAATTGCACGTGCATAATATTCTGTTTCATAGATGAACAGTGTGAATTGATCGTTAAAACAGTTATGTGTGTGGTTTAGTGATTAATCAATAGATGTGCATGCATAGCAATTGAGGGGTTTTAAATACGTTTTATATATACACACTAAAACTTCGCAGCTATGAAAACTTCACTTGCACTTGGGTTGATTTGGCTCATATTAATACTGCCAAACACGGTATATTTACAACACTAGCACGAGGTAACAGAACACTTTTTCTCATCACGAAGCCTTCTAGGATTTGAACAAGATCTTGGTCTGCAATTGAGTGATTACATCTATCAGAATGTACTTGATCATATCGATACACAATATCAAACGTTTCATGCAACAATTGAGTCGCGTTTGCACTGAGGAGAAATTATTTCAGATTCAACTTTTCTACTCGCGATACTCAACTTGTTAATGATACTCGACTAGAAATTGATGCAATCCGCCAGGTGACTTATTCTGGGGCTGGAAATCGTACAGCAGATGGACCATGTGTTAATATGGATTTTGAAGCTGGTGATTTATCGGGATGGACGTTAACTCGGGGTAATGTAAATGGAGCGATGCCAAACAGTTTTCTAGGTCAATTTGGAGTCGGTCCTAGTCCTTACCATCAGATTTGTGCGAATGCCTTTACTCCAGATGGTAGCGGCGTGAATGAAGTTTTCAAGCCAGTAATGGAAGGTTTTGACGAAGATGATTATACCTTATATATTTTTAACCGCTGGGGTGAGTTAGCTTTTTGAATCACATGACATGTCAGTTGGATGGGATGGTACATATTCACAACTTGGTTCTGGTGTTCAGGATGGCATGTTTACTTAGAAAATTATTGCTGGGATTGCTAATTCAGCTGATAGTAAAATCTTCGTAGGTCACGTGAGTATTTTATAGGGTTTCGATTAGGTGAGTTAGCGTAAGGGCGTTTCTTCTATGAAGAGGCACTTTTTACTAATGCCAAACTCCACTAATCTTTGGTATAGCTTAATCTCAATTTTCCAGTCATTTTATAGATTTCCAAATAAGTGTCTAGACGATTAAAGAGGTTTTCATAATGCTGAATCATGGTATTCTCATAGGTATTCTGGAAGGTTGCCAAATCGATAGAATTCATGCTGCCCAGATCATATCGTTTTTCAGCTAAATCGAAAGCTTGTTTCGCATAGTTAAGGTTAACAGTAGAAATCCCAACGAGCTGGGTTCTTACTTCGTGCAGCTCGATCAAGTTCATGAGTGTACTTGAAAGAGTCTTCTTCATACTTTCGATATTTAGTTCGGAGATATCTTCTTGAATCGCAGAAACTTCTACGGCTCGTTTGTTTTTCCAATTATTGAATAGGGTATAACGCAAGTTAAAGTTGCCATAATATGACAGTGTATATGGTTCAGCACTAAACGCAGGGTCATCTAAATTCCTGATTTTTGACCAGTTCGGTTGAACTCCAGCTTGGAAGCTGAGGGTTGGATATAGGAAGGATCGCTGAAGGGATGTCGCAGTTTTTTGTAATTCTAGTCCAATATATTGCGCTCTCAGATTAGTGTTTTCAGAGAGCATTTCATTTTGAGCGTCTTCAAAGTTGATACTTTGAATGTCAAAGGCTAATTTATCGATAAGGGTATAGTTGGACTCGAGCGACGCACTGTCATCTTGATTCATTAGGATTAGAAGATTTCTCATCGCGTTGTCTGAAGAGATCTTCTGCATTAAAAAATTCGTGCTATCCGTTAAATATTGATTTCGAAATTGAAGAGATTCTAGTGAGGAAGCCGTGCTATATTTCTCTTTCAATAGATAGTACTCATATCTATCACGAGATAAGGTAAGTACCGAGTTAAATAATTCGAGTCGTTCGTTCTGTAATTGAGCTGTGAAGTATGCTTTGAGGACATCTTGAATTGTTCCCTCAATAATCGTCATAGCATTGTTCGCGCTTTGTGTTTCAAGTTGCTCGAGTCTCTGCTTTGAAATTTTGACAGCAAACCCAGAAAAAATATTCCAGTTGAGGCTCAAGGAAGGATTGAGTCCTTGTGAAAGAATCTTACCTGGTGTAAATGTGAAAGGATTCTGAGTATTGTCCTGAAGGTTATTGGATTGAGCAATGCTTAGATCAACGGTAGGGAATAATCCAGCCTCAGACCAGCTATTGTTCATTTCATTGATTTCATGTTGCTTTTCAGCAATAAGAATCTGGTAGTTGTTTTCTAGCGCTATGACAACCGCATCAGTAGCACTTAAATCTTTTTGTCCAAATGAACTAGCACTGGTGAGTGCGAAGATGACGATTAACTTATTCATCGATTTCATTTTTTTGGTTAATAAGCTTCATGACAGGTTCGACATCTACCGCTCGTAATCCACGTTCACCTTTCCAGATGAAACGTCCGAACCTTCTTAGTCCATTCCAGAATAGGATTGCTGATGGGTAAAATAGAAGGATGAATATTGTCCCAAAAAGCACTCCGAAAGCCAATGAAACAGCAACTGGAATTAAGAATTGGGCTTGCATATTTGTTTCGGATATAATTGGGAGAAGTCCAACCACCGTTGTAAGTGAAGTAAGAATAATAGGTCTAAAGCGAGATACAGCTGCTTCAATTGAAGCTTGGCGGGTATCCTTTCCTTCGGCGATCAAGTCATTATATCGATCTAAGAAAACGATGGCATCATTGATGAGGACACCGAGAAGTGCAATCATCCCGAAAAAGGAGAAGAGCGATACCGGAATACCAATGAGCCCATGTCCTAAAATTGCGCCTCCAATTCCGGCGGGAATGACTAGCATGATTAAGAATGAGCTTAAAACACTATTAAAATGAAGCGAAAGAATAATGAACATGATCACGACTCCAATGAGCGTGAGGATAATCATGGATCCTTGAGTTTTATTGCTTTGTTCTGCTTGCCCCAATTGTGTATGAGAAACATCAGGATATGCGTTTTCGACAAGCGGAATAATCGTGTCGGTAATAAAGGTGTTTATCTCTGAAACCTTGTCAGGATTTGCAGCGTCAGCATCTATTTTAACAATGCGTTCTCCATCACGTCTGCGCAAGCTCTCCGGGGCTCTCCCAACTTCGAAGTTACATATGTCTTTGAGGGGAATGGCAAGACCTTGTGCAGTTTTTATTTTCATATTCTCCAAGTCAGAAAATGAATTTCGATCCTCGAGTGGGTATCTCACCCAAATTTTCACTTCATCTGTTCCTATAATAACGCGCTGAGCCTCTTGACCAAAGAATCCTTGTCGAATTTGAGTGAGGACATCGTTCTTCTGAAGCCCATAAATATCAGCTTGAGGACGCATTTTTAAGTAGACTTCTTTCTTGCCTTCAGGCATGTTGTCTTTGATATTGATCACGCCATCCTTCTTTTCAAGTTCTGCTTTGAAAAGATCTCTAGCACCAGCTAAACTCGCTTGGTTGTCTGAAGTAAAGCCGAGTTCAATTTCTTTACCGAATCGGTTGAAACCTCCTACGAATGTCTCCTGTGCGAGTTGTACTTCTGGAGTAACATCCAATCGACGAATAATTCGATTCATCAGCGTGTCAACCGGCGTAGTCACATTTTCACTATTCATGAAGATCATAAGACCACAGGTGTGATTTCCAACTTGTTCAATGTTTTGTGAGAAACCAATGTTACTAGAGAAGTAGGATACCAGTGTGTCGCCATTTTCCTCAATAATTCTTTGATTTTCCTCTAATAAAATAGCTGTCGAAACTTTGATGAATTCTTCCGATTTAGCCTTACTGTCGCCCGGCATATAGGCAGCTTCGATATTGATGAAGTCTGGCGGTATATCTGGGAAGAAAGTGAACCCAATTGTTTTCGAGCTCATCAAAGAAATAGTTAAGAAGGTGAATACCAATGGGAACAAGAACCCAAGTATATACCATCGTCTTCGTGTTCCTACAATTAAGCTAACTGCAACTCTGAACCATTTGTCACGCACATATTTAATAGCGCGATCAGATGCACCACGCACTAGTTTCTCAACTTTAGATCTTGAGTATCCAACAAGAAATACGATTGCTCCCGAGATAACTACGGAGAATGCGAATAGTTTGGCTAAAAAATCTCCTTCTGTCGGTATAATTTGAACGCCAAGAATTATGATTAGAATACCTAAGAGTATTAGGAGTCCTCCTTTTAGATAGCTCCAGTACTCTTTCTCTTCTGTATCATTGAGTATTTTATTGTGCCCAAGATGAGCAGGAAGAATGATAAATGCCTCGAATAACGAAAAGAGTAGGCAAGATATAGCTACAAATGCCATTTCTCGCATCATTTCCATTCCCTCAACAAATAATAAAATACTGAAGGCTACGATTGTTGTGAGGACCGATGAGAATACAGAAGTAAGAACTTCCATCGTTCCGTCGATTGCAGCTCTTCTTGCTGTTTTACCCTTTTCATAATGCGTGTAAATATTTTCTGCAATCACAATTCCATCATCAACCAATATTCCTACTACCAAAATCATCCCGAAAAGCGAGATCATATTGATGGACATTCCGTATGGCATGCCGAATATGAACATTCCCAAGAAAGAGAACGGGATTCCGAAGGCTACCCAAGCTGATAATTTCAAGTTTAGGAATATCCCTAAGAATAAAAGTATGAGAATGAGTCCCATAATACCGTTTCGAGAGAGTAGGTCGATCCGGTCATCGAGCATGCCGTTAAACTCATAATAGATGTCAAAACTATAATCCGCCTGCTCTTTATCGAATTTCTTCTGGAACTCATGAAGTGCTTCAGTTATGGTAGTAATATCCTGATCTTTCGTTTTCTCAATTTGAAATTGGACAGATGGAAATCCGTTGTAGCGCGCATCTTGCGATGACTCTTCAAATCCTAGCTCAACATCTGCAACATCGCCAATCGTGATTTGCTCACCAGAGGTCGTCGTTCGTACGATGATTTTTTCAATTTCAGAAGGGGTACTAGTTCTGTTATTCGAACGGAGATTCATATCCTCAACTTTACCTCGGATTACCCCAGTAGTAATGTCAATGTTACGTGTTCCAATCGCCATGGATATTTCCTGAAACGAGATGTTGTAACGAAGTAAATCCTGCTCTCGAGTATTGATGCTGATTTCTTTTTCCGGAAATCCAGTCATCGTGATCTGCGTTATCTCTTTAGTGTCAAGAAGGTCTCGCTCAATCTGAGTGGCCATGTCCGTCAAGTCGGTCAAGTCTGCGTCTAGGCTCTTGGCAGACACCCCGACGAAAGCAACAATGCTTGACATTCCGTTCGATTTGTTCATTGTTACGATGGGCTGCTCTGCGCCATCAGGGAATGAGTTAATCGAGTTCACCGCATTATCAACCTCGTTAAGAAGTTCGTCCATGTCAGTGTCTTGAAATGCTGTAATTCGAATTTGAGAAATATTTTCGGCCGAAGTGGAGTTCGTTTTATCAATACCTACGATTCCTTTAATAGCTTGTTCTAGTTTGATGGTAACACCATCCTCCATCTCTTGTGGTGATGCTCCTGGATAAGTAACCATCACATTGATGACGGTAGGTTCCATCTCTGGAAAGAACGATCTTTTCATCGTGAATACAGAGAATAGACCGAACATAAGGATGATGGCTATGGCAGCATTACCCCAGATAGGACGATCAAGAAAAAATTGGATCACTCGTTTCATTTGCGCTCGATTCCGATGAATTTAGTACCCTTTTTATTTTTCTTTATTCGCTCTAGAACGAGTATTTGACCGTCACTTAGACCTGTAACCAATAGTGAGTCTGGTTTTGAATGTACTTTCAATACTTCTACAGGTACTAACTTCTTGTCTTCTAGGACCATCACCTTTCCGTCATGGTAGCATGTTAATGGGATGGTTACCGTATTTTTTTCTGCATCTGTTTCGATGGCAACATTAAGATGCATGCCATTGTAAACTTTTTCACCTTCTAGCGCTTTAACGCTGTAATAGACATCTGCTGATTGAGTTTGTTGATTTATGACACCAGAAACCCTAATTATTTTGCCAGTCGCAACCATAGTTCCATCTGAATTGGTGAACGTCGCTTTTCCTTTAGACTTGTATATGTCGATATCTTCCATGGAAATAGGGACCCTTACCTCAAATCCACCTGTTTTCGCAATTCTGGCTACAGTCATGCCTGGGCTCGTAACCGCCCCAGGTTCCGCCGAAGTAGAAAGTACTGTTCCGCTAAATGGCGCAATGTAAAAGTATTTCTCAAGCCTTAACTGTTGGGCTTCAAGGTTATAGTATTCTGCAAAAATATTTCTACTTGTAATGAATAGTCGTTCTTTAGAATTATTGATTTCTGGAAGTGCAGGTAATCGCTTAGCAGGATCTAGATCATTTAAGAACTTGATCCATTTATTACGCTCAGAAGGGAATTCCAATTCGAGATCGGGTAGAGCGTTCAATAAAAGCGTCGAGAATGTGGACATTCTTGCCCTAAACGTTGCGTAACCCTCGCGGTTATCGACTGAATAGAGTAACTGCCCTTTTCTAAAGTTCGTTCCAGGTTTCATGGTGAGGTTACCACGTTCTAATTTTCCTTGAACTTCAAATGAGATATTGATCTCCGAATTCGGTGTAACTTGACCATAAGATTCCATCGAGAAAACCTTCAGTTCGTTTTTGACCTCTTTAATTGGGACATAAACGTCATCGTTGGTTTCCTTTTCCTTCTTTAAGGTTTCAGTCTTGTTTCCAGCAACGATCATAGAAATACCACCTGTCACCAAGAGAAAAACGACGAGTAGGATGATTTGACTTCGTTTCATAATTGACGCATTCATTTTGTTGTGACAAAGGTACAATTGAATGAATGATTTGGTTCACAATATGGGATGAAAATTGACTAGAAAGTGTTGGGGAGTGTTTTTCAAGGATGAGTGTAAAATCACGCATTCATTGCGGATTGTGAATAAAAATGTTGAAAACCCTAAAAAAAGTGTTGAAAACCAAGATGATTCAATCGTTATCTTTGTAAAGCATACACGAGACACGTTTAAAACCAACATTATGTTCGCTACACTAATTCGGAAAAAGGTCAGTAATGAAAAGTTAGCGAACGTTTTTATAAACGGGCTATGGAATGCTTGTAACACAGGATTTCCCATGGTGGCTGAATTCATTAATGAGGATCCTACATTTGTAGCGTCTCCGGAAGTTAAAAAAGATGATGATTTCGAATTCGTACTTATCGTCATGATCGGAAACATTTCACTTTTAGATGGTTCATTTGATGGTGAACAGTCAATGGAGGTAGAATCGCTGATTTACGAAAAGTTGGCGAAAATTTATGACATGAGTGTTTTTGAATTCAAGTCAGTCGTTAAGGATTATCGTCATTTAATGAGTCGACTGAATGCTCCTTCTAAGAATGTGATCTATGGAATGTCAAAGACGATCTTTGATAAATACACGCTATACAATTATCAAGATGAGTACTTCCAGCGAATGCAAGTTCCAAATCCTTTATTCCTTAAAAGGTTAGATGAGATTGTTGAGAATTTTGTTTGGGATTGGGAGGCATTCTTCAAGCGCTACAAAATGCAATAAGCATAATTGTAAAGATTTAATCTAGTTTCTTACGTATACCACCTTCTTTGTTTCAAAGAATTCTTCAGTATAAAAATCACTTAGGTTAAAATACTGAACAGCTTTTTTAACCGGTTTCATTTCTTCCGCTAAGTCACCTCCTTTTAAATAGAGTATTCCGTTTTTCAGCTTGTTATTGTTTGTTTTCAAGAATTGCCCTTTTGTCCATTTAATGAATTTAGGCATAGCTGTGACTGCTCTACTAACTATGAAGTCGAATTGCTCATTAATATTTTCGGCTCTTTCGTGCGTCCCGCGGACATTTTTAAGTCCAAGGGAAGCTGCAACTTCATTTACAACCTTTATCTTCTTGCCAATAGAGTCTACAAGGTGGAATTGGCATTCAGGGAATAATATTGCAAGTGGGACACCAGGAAAACCACCCCCTGTGCCGATGTCAAGTACTTTAGAGCCAGGATTGAACTCCATCACTTTAGCTATTGCGAGCGAGTGAAGTACATGTCGTTGATAAAAATTGTCCGTATCCTTTCTGGAAATGACGTTGATTTGTGCGTTCCATTCTCCATAGAGATCTTCTAATTGATTGAATTTATCAATTTGATCTGCAGTTAATTTCGGGAAGTAGTGCCTTACGCGATCTAGACCTTTCATGATCAGATAGTATCTTTAGTGTTTTCGATCATATTCGATAGAAAGTCGCGGGCTCTAAATAATTGCGCTTTTACAGTTCCAAGTGGAAGTCCGAGTTCATCTGATATTTCTTCGTAGCTGAGCTCTTCGAAATAGCGTTTCTCTACTAGTATTCTATAGCGTGGCTTTAGCTTACTAACAAGATCACGCATGTGAAGAATCTTTTGCTTGTGCATGATAGTTTCTTCCGGATCTTTCCCGTGAGCTTTCGCATCAATGTATACTGTTTCGCCGCCGTCAGTTTTGATTCCTGAGTCCATTGAAGTTACTTTGATTCTCTTTTTTCGAATGAAATCGATACAATTGTTTGAGGCAATCTTGAATAACCAAGTACTGAAGGCATAGTTTGGTGAATACTGCTTTAGTCGATTGAATGCTTTACCGAAAGCTTCGATAGTAAGATCGTCGGCATCATCCGTATTCTTCACCATCTTAAGCATCATGAAATAGATAGATTCGCGATAGCGATCCATCAGTTCTCCATAGGCAAGTTGATCACCTTTAATTGCAAGTCCAACAAGGTCTAAATCTTTCTTGGCTTTATCCGATAAGTGATCTCTATTTACCATTTTTCTATATCTCTTTTACTTACTGAGTAATACATTACTGGGGTCCAAAGCGCATAGAAAATATCCCATAAAGGGATCCAAACGATGAACTTTGTTTCTCTCAGTTTTTTAAACGCCTTACCTAGAACGATCCATTTGATTATTAGTACAAGCAAAAATACTGCCAGCGTAATCCATAGATATTCGTAATAGAACATCAAAGAAACGAAGGTTCCTAACATCAAAAGCAGGCTCAACGGATATATTCCTAACATCAGTTTTTTGAAAACCTTGTAGTGGCCTGATGTGGTGAAGTGTCTAGACTTCTGTCTGAGCCAGCTGCCTAGGCTATCTGAAGCCTTAGAGTAGCAGAAGGAATCAGGTTCAATATTGATGACGTAATTTCTTTTTTTTGCTGCTTCTTGTATGAATAGGTCATCATCACCGGATGGAAGAGAGTAATGAGACTTAAATCCTTTAGTTGATTCAAAGACTGTCTTAGTGTAGGCTAGGTTTCGCCCTATGCCCATATATGGCATTCTTATTTTAGCCATCGATAAGTAGCTCATACCTATCCAAGCTGTGTCAAATCGAATAAGTCGATTAAGGAATCCTTTTCTTCGGTAATAAGGACCATACCCAAGTACGAGCTGTTTTTTATCGCTAAAGCGATTGGCCATGCTCTTTAGCCAATGTTCGGAACGTGGCTTGCAATCTGCATCAGTGAGAAGCAGATGCTCGTATTTAGCTCCTTTAATTCCAATTGTTAGTGGAAGCTTTTTTCCGAACTTCATGTGTTTACTTGGTTCAACAGTGATTATCCGGAGGTTCTTGTACTGTTCTTCATAAGCGCCAAGAACATATTTAGAGTCATCGATTGATTGATGATTGATCACGATTACTTCAAATTCAGGGTAATCCTGATCAAGTATTATTGGAAGATATTGGTAGAGATTCTCTGATTCGTTTCGAGCTGCGATGATTATACTTACCGGTGGCGTATTGTTCGGGTTTTTCTCCTTTTGAATACGGTGAAATGCCACCTTCCCGTAGACGAATAGTAGGAATATTAATTGCATACCGGCAAAGACACAGAAACCTAAGAAAAGATAAGTTTCAAGTTCATAAAAATCAAAATCCGGAAGGTATTCCAACATGCAATTGAATTTTATACAAAGATGGGATGCTTTTGCCTACGATCGATTCGTAGCATGCGGATTTATGAACATTTTATTGTAGATCGATCTTGAACAATTCGATTATTGATCGAAACGACACCACAAACAGTTCAAATCCTTATCTTTGCTCGATTTTCAAATATTAATTTATGCAATTTTCATTACTAAAATCGGACGAGAAATCGCATGCTCGAGCTGGAGAAATAAAAACAGATAATGGTGTGATCGAAACACCCATTTTCATGCCAGTTGGAACGGTTGGGAGTGTGAAAGGAGTTCATCAGCATGAGTTAGAAGAAGATATTGAAGCCCAAATAATACTTGGGAATACCTATCATCTATTTATGCGTCCGGGAATGGAGGTAATGGAAGCTGCTGGAGGTCTGCATAAATTTATGAATTGGAATAGACCAATTTTAACTGATAGCGGAGGATATCAAGTATATTCTCTTGCGGGAACTAGAAATATCAAAGAGGAGGGCGTTACTTTCAAGTCTCATATCGATGGGAGTCGTCATTTTTTCTCACCAGAAGTCGCGATGGATATCCAACGCTCTATTGGTGCGGATATCATTATGGCATTTGATGAGTGTACTCCGTATCCGTGTGAATATAATTATGCAAAGAAATCGATGCACATGACGCATCGGTGGTTGAAACGTTGCTTCACTCAGTTTAACAATACACAGCCAAAATATGGGCATGAGCAAGTCTTGTTCCCAATTGTTCAAGGAAGTGTATACAAAGACTTACGATTGGAATCTGCAGAGACAATCGCTAGTCATCATGCATTTGGGAATGCGATAGGTGGACTTTCTGTAGGGGAGCCAGCAGAGGAGTTGTATGAAATGACTGACTTAGTTTGTAGTGTACTTCCGAAAGAGAAACCAAGGTATTTAATGGGAGTTGGTACACCAGCGAACTTGTTAGAATGTATCGCTCTTGGTGTGGATATGTTTGATTGTGTTATGCCTTCGAGGAATGCACGACATGGCATGCTTTTCACATCTGAAGGGATAATAAACATTAAAAATAAAAAGTGGGAAATGGACTTTTCTCCACTCGATCCGAATGGAACTTCTTTCGTGGATTCAACCTATACTAAAGCTTATTTACGTCACCTTTCTAAAGCAAAGGAGCATTTAGCGATTCAAATATCGACCATACACAATTTATCCTTCTATTTATGGTTAGTGAAAGAGGCTAGAAAGCAGATTTTAGCAGGTACTTTTACTGAATGGAAAAACCAAATGGTGGTTAAACTAGAAACTCGATTGTAAATATGTTCTCAATCATTGATCGTTATATTATCAAGAAATTCTTGACGACCTTCTTCTTTATGATGGGGGTGATCATGATTCTTACAACGGTTTTTGATTTAGCGGATAAGCTCAACGATTTTCTTCAATCCGGTGCCACTTGGAATGAAATCTTCTTTGATTATTACTTGAATTTCATATTGCTCTATGGGAACATGTTCTCGGCGATGATCATCTTTATATCAGTCATATGGTTTACTTCGAAAATGGCGCAGGATACGGAGATTATCCCCATATGGAATAGCGGAAGAAATTTTGGAAGATACATCCGACCATTTATGATTTCAGCAACCTTATTGATGCTTCTTTCTCTTGTCGTTAATCATTTACTAGTCCCAAGAGCAAACAAGGTGCGGTTAGAATTTGAGGAGAAATATTACTGGAACTCCATGGAGGTCTCTGATTATCATGCGGAGTATCCAGGAAATCAAGTGGTCTATTTTTCTAGTTATAGTTCTTCGACGGGGTTCGCAAATGACTTCACTGTTGAGCAATGGGATGATAAGGGGAACATGCTGTCGCTCTTGCATGCAAAGTCGGCTGAGGAAAATGATGGTAAATGGACCATGCATGATTGTTTTATCCATCACTATGGCGATCCGAAAGATCGGATAGTTGAAAAGCATAAGATTGATACCTCTTTTCAATTTGTGATGTCGGATATGGCAAAGCGTTCGAATGCCGCCGAAGCGATGTCATATTCGGAGTTGAAAGAATTTATTGAGAAAGAGCGGAAGAAGGGCTCAAAGCAAGTACCTACCTATGAGACAGTGTTGTATGAGCGCAGCTCATTGCCCTTTTCAACGTATGTTTTGACGATTATTGGTGTAGCTGTAGCAAGTCGAAAAAAGAGAGGAGGCATTGGGGTTAATATTGCACTAGGTCTAGGTATTATTTTTATCTATATTTTCGCAATGAAAGTTACGAGTGTAGCCGCGTTAAATTTAGGATTTCCAACATATATGGCGGCTTGGTTGCCAAATATCTTGTTCGGAAGTGTTGCTTATTTACTCTACCGAAACGTGCAAAGATAAAACTACTCTGAATGACGCCATCTGAATTTTACCAACAACAATTAGCTAAGAACAAGGCGCAACGCTCAATTCTTCTTAATCGAATGCGTTTTCTTAGAATTGTGCGTTTAGTGGTATTTCTTGTTGTATCGGTATGCGCATATTTCTTCTGGGGTAAAAATTTGCTCTTTGGTTCAACAATCGGCTTTGGAATTATAGCGTTCGTTTATTTGGTATTTAGATATACGAATGTTAAAGTGGTAAAACTCCGTGCTGAAACCTTGATCGAAATTAACGAAAGGGAACTAGCTGTATTGAAGGGAGATCTCACAGGCCTGCCAACTGGGGAAGAATTCAATGACGATCAACATGAATTTAGTCAGGATTTAGACCTCTTTGGGGAATCCTCATTTTTTCAATTATTAAACCGAACTCAAATCGCAGATGGTTCTCGTAAGCTCGCTGAAAAGTTAACATCAAATGACGTCAATCAGATTGTTGATAAGCAGGATGCTGTTAAAGAGTTAGCTCAGAAAGCGGAATGGAGACAGAGTTTCGCGGCTGAAGGTGCTTTACTCAAGTCTCGTGTGAGGGCAAGTGCCGTGCGCGAATGGTTCGACAATTATGAGGCATTTATCCCGAGTACGATGAGAATTGTGGTTCCCGTTGTTGGCTTGTTGTCCCTTGCAGCAATTACACTTTATTTTTTAGAGATTATTTCTGGGAGCCACCTTTTAATTTGGTTCTTTGTCGGTGGGGCAATTATTGGACGTTACTTGAAAAAAATCGGGAAACTTGCTACGCATCTTGGAGAAATTCACGGTGTATTTCAGCGATATTCGAGTTTATTAGGTCACATAGAAACTGAGACTTTTAACTCAAAGCTAATGCGCGACCAACAAGAGAAGGTTGAGCGTGATGGACACAAGGCATCCGAGTTGTTGCTGGAGTTTTCAAAATTGTGCACTTCGCTCGATCAACGAAATAATGTATTCATTTCAATTCCAGCAAATGGATTCTTCCTGCGTGATTTGCACATTACACGGAAAATTGAATTGTGGATTTCTAAGAATAAAGATATAGTAGGAGAGTGGTTTGAGGTTGTAGCCGAGTTCGATGCTCTGAATTCGCTAGGGAATTATTCGTTTAACAATCCGAGTTATGTCTTTCCGAAAATTGCATCGAATAAAGCACAGATGGAGGCGATAGAGTTGGGGCATCCACTCTTAAAGACGACTGGGCGTATCGATAATGACTATAAGAGTAATGTAGAAGAATTTTTCATCATTACAGGGGCTAACATGGCGGGTAAGAGTACATTTTTACGAACAGTTGGATTGAGTCTAATGATGGCAAATAATGGATTGTCTGTGTGTGCGAAGAGTTTTAGCTATACACCAGTTAAATTGATTACCAGCATGCGTACAACGGATTCATTGAGCGATAATGAGTCCTATTTCTTTTCTGAGTTAAAGCGCTTGAAGATTATAATAGATACAATTCAAGTAGAAGATCACTTTATAATATTGGATGAGATTTTGAAAGGAACGAATAGTAAGGATAAGGCCGAAGGTTCTCAGCAGTTCGTTCAGAAGCTAGTTAAGTCAAAAAGTACCGGGATAATTGCAACGCATGATCTTAGCCTTTGTGATCTCTCTGCGTCTCTTGATGAAGTCAAGAATTATTATTTTGACGCCGAAATAGTGGATGATGAGCTATTCTTTGACTACCGTTTGAAAAATGGTATTTGTCAAAACATGAACGCTTCGTTCTTACTCCGAAAAATGGAAATTGTCTAGATTAAGCTACTTTTTCTGATCCTCAACCCACATCAGTTTATCTCGGTCTACTTTCATTCTTGCAAAACCGAAAGTCACCACAACAGTGTCTTTAGAGATTTCTTCTACATTTCCAATTTGTTTGGTAGCAATAAGTTTGACGCGAGATCCTAGCTTGATTTTTTGACGTTGGAATTGATCTACTACGGGTTTTTTCGGCTTCTTCGATTTACCTATCTGCTTTTCCTTGTCTTTTGCTTTTTGTTGTTGGATACCAGCTTCGATCTTTGATTTTTCGAGAGCTATGTACTTCTTAACATCTTCGAGAAGAGGATTGTTGATCGTTTTCTTCCGCGATTTTAAATTGTATCGATCAATAAAACCTTTCATTTTCTTGCCAGACTGTATCAGCTTATTGTTACTTTCTGCCTGCTCTCGATGGTGTTTCAGTTTTTCGTCATACTTAGATTTGGAGACCTCATATTCATTGAGTGCTTCCTGTGCCAAGCGCTGTGCTTCAATGTGCTCTTTATTGAGGCGTTCTAAATAAGTCTTTTCTTTTTGAAGGTCGTTAAGTAATCGATCCATTTTCACCTTCTTCGAATCAAGCTTGCTTTTCGCACCTTCAATTACCTCTGGTGGGATTCCGTTTATCTCAGCAACCTCAAAGGTAAATGAACTACCAGGTTGACCTACTGAGAATCTGTAGGTGGGCTCTAGCGTTTCAGAATTGAAAAGCATGCACCCATTTACGGCATTTCTAAGTTGATCTGCTTTCAATTTAATGTTAGCGTAGTGCGTGGTGACAACTCCAAAACATTTCTTATTATAAAAAGATTCAAATATTGATTCAGCTAATGCCCCTCCTAGATCGGGATCAGAGCCGGTTCCAAACTCATCCAATAGCAATAGCGTCTTCTTGTTAGCAACATCGAGAAATGTCTTCATCCGCTTGAGTCGGTAGGAATAAGTACTCAGTTCGTTTTCGATGGACTGATTATCTCCAATATCGCTTAATATTTGATCGAAGAAGCACATCTTACTATTCTTATGGACTGGCACAAGAAGTCCGGATTGAAGCATGATTTGCAAAAGGCCAATTGACTTCAGCGTAATACTTTTACCCCCAGCATTAGGTCCAGATATAACCAGCATTCTTGAGAACTTATCCATTTTTATTGACTGCGGATAGGTATGCTTGTTTTGTGTTTTGTTCGATTTCCAAAGAATGGGGTGATATCCATCCGTAACCTCGAGTTCCTGAGTATCAACAATTGATGGAAGGTTTGCGTCGAGTTCCATAGCAAGTCTACACTTCGCATTGATGAAATCGAGTTCCGTCAAAATGTTCTGATAAGACTTAATTAGTTCAAGATGCTCTTTCAGTTCTTTACGAAGCTCTTGCAGAATTTTAAATATCTCTTTTCGCTCGTCATCAAGTAAAAGTTCCAATTCATTATTCAATGGAATATTAACCTGTGGTTCTATGTAAGTTAAACTCCCGGTCTTACTTGATCCAACAACTGAGCCTGATATTCTTCGCTTGTGTTGACTTAGTACAGTAAGTACGCGTCGATCATTGATAAAAGTTTCTTTCGTTTCGCCAAGGACGCTATTCTTTAGTAATTTCCGAGCTTCACGATCAAAGTTTCGATTGATTTGCTTACGAATCGATCGAATCGATCGGCGAATTGTTGCCAAGTTAATCGACGCATCATCTTTAACGTGTCCGTGCTTATCAAAAACTTTTTCGATTGCCTCAATAATTTCCTTGGTAAAATAGGCTTCTTGCACAATATCACTAAGTAACGGATACTCGCTTTCACGCTTGTCAAAGAAATATAGAAGAGAGTTGACCAAACTCGAAGCGAGATGAATGCGCATAAAACCTTCGAGTTGAACAGCAGCGTTGTGAATTGGAATGAGCTTTATTTCGCTCAACAACTCTTCGAATTCTATGCGGGGAAAAGTTTCACCTTCCGACCGTATAGATTTCAGCTCATGAACGCTTAAGAGCGCTTCTTTGATTTCTTTGGAGCGGTTGCTTGGCGCAAGCTTTTTAAGTCTCGTTTGTGCCGTATCACCAACAGCATATTCAAACAACCAATCACGGATGATCGGAAATTCAAGGTCTTTTACTGTTTGCGAATCTGCTGCTAAATTTGACATTTGTTCATTGCAAGGCTTCAAAAGTACGAAAAAGATGCCTCTACCATCGAAAATAACGATGATAGGGTTGTGATCCGAAATTCTCACTTTTTCCTTTTCGCGCCTGCATCAGGGCTCCTCAATTCTACTCGGTCTGCGCTTAAAAGCCCTTAAACGCTTGAAAAAAATGAAATCAATCCAGGTTGATTTTCCTGTTGTCGAAGTTCAACTGTGATCTGAAAAATTTGCGGTACACTTGATTTCTTCGATTGGCTGGCAGTTCTGAACACTCTTAGAATTAATGGCCTATTCAAAATTGTTGCTTTCTACTCGAGTATTGAAATCTCCAGCTAAGATTACTTCGTTGATATCAGGTGCCTCACTGATAAAAGTGGATAGTTGCTTGAGTTGGATTTTGCGTATGACATTACCTTCACCGCCACCACTCGCTTGAAGATGTGTTCCGTAAATTGAAATTAGTTTACCCTTATGGTTCATATTAACCATTAACACTCCTTTTTTCGCGAGTCCATCTGATCCTTTTGCTCTTTTGAAATAAACGCCGGACTCAGAGATGATGCTATCCTGAGTTAGAATGCAAACTCTAGAGGATACGGCTAGCCAACTCCGTTTACCTCTACATGAGTGATAGGGATATTTTTCGCAGAGTACTTTAAGAAATCTCTTACGCACTGTTCTGTGAAATACTTCCTATAAAACGAATACATCAGCATTTGATTC
>DKPV01000051.1 GCA_002471375.1 Flavobacteriales bacterium UBA7325 | reverse complement strand
CTTTAATAAAGCTGGATATGGCTTCGTGAAATATAATACCTCTCACAATGGTGGGACCACTGAGAATCCAATTGATTTCGATGATTTGGATTCATTCTCAATCAACAACTACACAAAAGAGTTGGAAGACTTCGAAACCATCTCCAAACTCGTGAGAACAGAGTTTCCTGCTGCTGACATTTTTGTGCTTGGACATTCTAGAGGAGGCGGCATTGCCTTACTTCAGTCAAAAAACGAAGCTGTGAGCGGTATAGCAACGCTTGCAGCCATCTCATCTATCGAAGAGAGGTTTCCGAAAGGAAGTGACCTCTCTGATTGGCGATTGAACCAATATACTTATCGAAAAAATGGACGAACCAAACAAGATATGCCATCACATATAAGTCAATATGATGACTATATTTCTAATAAAAATAGATTGAATATCAGAGTGCATTGTGAGGAAAGCACTACTCCTACTCTCGTTATTCATGGATCGCATGATCAAGCAGTCAAATTAGTGGAAGGTGAAAGAATAGCCGACTGGTTAAGCTCGAAGCTTATTATACTTGAGGAAGAGTCGCACACGTTTGGCTCGTCCCAACCATGGAAAGAAAAGAAACTACCTTCTGGATTACAAACTGCGAGTGAGCACATACTCCGATTTTTTGAATCAGAAATATTTTAAGAACTCATGGCGATAACTCGTTTTAAACTTCGTTTTACAAAACTTTCCTCATTGCGCGTAAACATGAGCATGGGAAGTTGGATTGAAAATGAGGTATCGGAAAAAAAGACACCTAAAGAAGAGGCGTTTCATTTCACAAAAGGAGCATCTACTATCCGACTGACCGGATCAACAATTAATAGACTGATTATTACAGGTGAAGCAAATGATATCCGAAGAACAGCGGAACATATGGGAGTTTCTCATTCAGCTATTGAATATACAACTGCGCAATTAGTCTGGGAAAAATCAAGCTTGGAGAAAATACCAACTCCATCAGTAACAAGCACCACAGGTAATAAAGTACTATTCTGGACTGGAATAGCACTTCTGACATACGGCGGATATAGGCTCATTAGTATTGCCTACCTGATGCTCATTTGGCGATTCTTCATCCCTGCTGCACTTTTACTCCCACTCCTATTGATAGGTTCTTCTATATTAGTATTTAGAAAGTCCCACAAAGGAAAACGTTAGAATTATGAAGGAATTAATACCCATACTCTGTATTGCCTTACTCACATTCAATCTAGGCGCCCAAACAACAGTCCAGCATCGAGACCTTGACAGTGTCTTTCTTGAACAGGCAAAGGACGAACTAACGGCCCAATATAGCGCTAATAAGTCTTACCCGAAACAATATGAACTTGCCATTCTAACCGCTTTATCCCACATCCCAGAACTTGAGAGCACTTGTATTGTTTTTAAGATGAGTAAAATTAACACTTCGCTTAATGCACGTCCTAAATTTGGGAGCGGGCTCTTTAGAAGAAAACACAAACGAAAGTATGTGGTAAGAATTCAACCACCAGCAGAAGATAGTACTGTGACGCTTGATCAAGCGAGCTTCAATGCTCAAGTTGGTGCATTTGGACATGAACTTAATCACTTGAAGGATTACTCATCTAGGAGTTTCTTTGGCATATTAGGGAGAGGTTTAGCCTACATGACTTCAAAGAGCAAAGAGAAATACGAAAAGGAAATAGATCAAATGACGATTGAATGTGGATTAGGATGGCAGCTCTATGATTGGTCGAAATTTGTCGTGGATGATTCTATTGGAACTAGAAAATATAAAGCATTTAAACGAAAAACTTACCTTGAACCATATGAAATTAAGGGTTTAATCAATTCTCTTGAGAATGACTAATGAAGAGAAAATAGGTGTTGTATTTACCCCTAAAGAGTGGGCTCAATTCGCTATTGAAAGATTCGGAATCTTTGAACGTTGGATACATGGTGCGACAATTTTCGATCCTACTATGGGGAGTGGAGATTTGTTGCTCGCTCTGCTTGATATAGGTGTGGAAAGAGGCTATTCAATTGAAAGTCTCCCTGCAAACAAACTTTTTGGCAATGAACTTAGCGAATCCAATTACAAGGATGCAATAAACCGTTTTCAAACTGAGTTCAACCTAGACCTAGGAGCGAATTTTACAAATCAAGATCTTCTCCAACTCTCATCTCAAAAATTTGACATTATTCTAGGAAATCCACCTTGGGTAAACTTCAATGATTTACCTCAACTATACAAGCATGAGATCAAAGACAGATTCCATGAATTCGACTTGATTGGTAACAATAAATCACTTCTACTTGGTGGCTCACGAATTGACTTAGCGGCTCTAATTATACAGCGCAGCATGAAAGATTTTCTATCCGAAGGTGGAGATGCTTATTTATTTATGCCGCTATCACTGTTATTGAACGATGGTGCGCATACGACCTTTCGAAATTTCCAAGTGATGGGAATCCAGTATTCCTTAGTAAGTGTACATGATTTTGGTGAAGAAAAGATTTTTAAAAATGTAGCAACACGTTATGGATTAGTTCATTTCCAGCGCGACGATACTACAAACTATCCAATTGAATATTTTCGAATGGAAAATAAACAGTGGCAGAAGTACCAAGCAAAACCATTATTGAATGCAAACGATCCACTCAGTATTTATAAGTTCGGAAAACCAGCGCCTTTAGATGGTTTTAAACCCATAGTACTACCTAAAAAGTCAGCTCCTCGACAAGGAATTAATACATGCGGTGCGAACTCTATCTTCTTCTTTGATGAATTTGAAAGCATCAACTCCCAGTCATGTATTGTAAATGGTCAAGATGAACTTCCAAAAGAGTTTGTTCATCCCCTATTGGTAAGTAGCAACTTTAGTGAAACAACAATGAGTCCACAAAAATGGGTTCTACTACCCTACTCAAATTCGGGAAAACCACTCTTAGAAGATGAAATAGCAAAACATCCTCTGCTCCAGAACTACCTGCTAAAGCACAAAACAAAACTGAGAGCAAGAAAGGGCACAATGATAAGGAGTTGGATAGAGCGAGGTATTTGGTGGTCGCTCTTAGGGGTTGGCCCGTATAACTTTGCTCCATATAAAGTAGTCTGGGAAGCGTATGGAAAGAAAACATTCCGACCTAAGTTAGTTTTAGGTCATTGGCAAGTCAATCAATCCTTGCAATGTTACGTACCAACAGACTTAAAAAAAGAAGCAACCCTTATCCATAAAGCGCTTAGAGATCCTGGTATTGAAGAGTACCTCCTATCCATGAAGATGGAAGGAACTATGAATTGGGCTCAACCAGGAAAAATCAAGAAGTTAATTCAATTTGAAGAATAGTCAAGTAAGAAACCTCTTTCTCTGGACCGGAGAAGGAAGGACACAGAATCCTTTAGAAATTTTCTTTCGGCGCTTAGCGACAAAATTATAGCATGCATCGTTAAATCTAGTTGGTAGAAATCTAAAAACTCTCAACCAAGAAGTAGGAGCCTTTAATTGCTTCATAACTTCAAATGCAGCCGAAGACCTCTCAAACTTCTCATCCCCGTTGATAAAATAGAAGGTATTTAAATCTGGCTTTGGCCAACCATTCCTTTCGAATAGCTGCGCGGTATACTTTGATTGGATTGCCGAATAGTGGATCTCTTGATGCTTTTCTTTTTTCAGAACAACAGCAACAGACTTATTACAAAAACCGCAATCGCCGTCATAAAGAAGTATGTATTTTGGAATTCTATCCACACGTTAAAAATACCAATAAGAACTGATTGAATTGTTATATTTGTTCTCCAAAATAAACACACAAATTTATGAAAAACATAGCAGTTATTGGAGCAGGCACAATGGGTAATGGTATTGCTCATACATTTGCTCAATTTGGATATAATGTAGCATTAGTTGATATCTCTCAAGAGGGGTTAGACAGAGGAATTGCTACCATCACCAAGAACTTGGATCGTCAAGTTGCAAAGGAGAAAATTTCTGAAGGAGATAAAGCATCAACATTGGGAAACATCACAACATATACTTCTATGGCGGAAGGTGTTAAGTCTGTTGACCTTGTAGTAGAAGCAGCTACGGAGAATATGGATTTGAAAATGAAAATTTTCCGTGATCTAGATTCAATGACTTCGGAGAACACAATTCTATCAACGAACACTTCTTCGATTTCTATCACGAAAATCGCTGCTGAGACATCTCGTCCTGACAAAGTTATTGGAATGCACTTT
>DKPV01000096.1 GCA_002471375.1 Flavobacteriales bacterium UBA7325 | reverse complement strand
GGATAAGACATGATAAGGACGGTCTAAATGATTTGCAATGAGGTGGGCAAGGGTTGTTTTTCCAACTCCTGGTGGTCCCCAGAATATCATCGAGGGTATTAAGCCAGAATCTAACGCCCTTCGTAGTGAAGCTCCTTCTTTTAGCAGATGGTCTTGACCTCGATATTCATTTAAGGTCTTCGGTCGCATCCGTTCAGCAAGAGGTGCTTGTACACTCATTCTAATTACTCATTTTTGGTGTAGTAAAGATACAAATTGAATGTGGAACCCAGTCAAATTGTTAATAACTGATCGAAACTACGACTAGTTATGCGAAGGGTCTTTTGGAAAGGTAGACATCACTTTAAATTTCCCACCCAATCGATCCATTAAATCTTTCCAGAGATCATCATTATGAGAATCAAGAATATGCTTATTTGAAATCTTAGATAGAACAATCCATGATTTCTCATTTAACTCATTTTCCAATTGATTTGAATCCCAGCCCGAATAACCAACAAAGAACCTGAAATGCTCAACTTTTTCTGGGTTAGTCTCAAGAAGCTTTATCACATCGGTGAATTTCCCTCCAATACAAATTCCGTTGGTGATTTCTTGACTCTCAGGAATAAGGTCAGGAAGCGTGTGAATGAAAAAGAGATTTGAGGTATCAACAGGTCCTCCAAGGCTTACGCGAACATCAATATCTGGAAAATCGGCAATCATGTCTTTTAATCCCGTTTCGATGTAGTTGTTGAGAACGAACCCAAAGCTTCCATCGCTACTATGATCGCATAAGAAAACGACAGATCGAGTGAAGTAACGGTCTTCGATAAAGGGTTCAGAAATTAATACTGATCCACTAGCAGGTTTGTTTGAATTTTCAAAATTAAAATCTATCACGACTGAAAAATAAGTAAATTATTATAGAAATGCAGGAGGCTTGCGGATATCTATTTTCGCGTCTTGGAATAGGCTAGAGGTAGATCTTATACTAAATAAGAAGCTTTTATTTCCACCAATAGGAGTCCACTGGAAGTTTAATGCCCAGCAGTGCATGTCTCGCGTAAGAATGATTCTTGAGTTTGTCACCTTAAAATCTTCCAGGTTTAGGTTGGTGATGGTTGCTAATTTCCAACGCTTTGTAAAGCTGACATCACCATTTATCATTAGGGTCTGGTCAATGTTCCATTCATCTGGTAAATCAGTGGAACGATTTTGATTTGCATTTAGAGAGTAAACATGCGAAAGTGTCACTTTCCACGGGATGTTAAAGTTTATAGCATGCTCAGGGTGCAGATTGAAATAAGCGTAGTCATCATTCCAATTGGATCCCATTGTTGTGACTCCTTCATTTAACTTTTCTCGACTTTCTTTAGAGGTTAATGTAATTCCTGTTGCAATGTTAGTACTCAAGAATCTTCCAAGAGTACCTCGATCATAGATTGCATATTCTGAAATAGTAGCTCCAGTTGAATCGGCCCAGCTGTATGGGCTAAATGATGAAGTCGTAACAATGCTTAACCATCGAAGAGGACTAACTCTCATGTTAATTGATACGTTCGATAGTTTTTTTGTTGCAAGATCATAATTCCCAGAAAGACTCAAGGCATCAATTAGACGCGTTCTTTTGAATCCATCAATTGTATCCTTCTCACTTTTCCGTTTCAGCTCAAAAGTGTTGTTGAATGAGAACGTAATTAGTTTTTGTGTTCGCACTGAACCGACAGTATAAATACTTCTTTCGAATGGGGAGTAGATAGTTTCAAGAGTGTCTGCTGGATCTGCTAGATAACTACTTGTCTCATTTAGATTAGGAATGTATCTAAATCCAAAAGAGGGCGTTAGAACATGCCTTAAGAGAGGTTCGTTCTTTCCGACGAATCGATAGTAAGAGTATACTACTGTTGTTAACTGAGCATTCAATGATAAAGAATGGGCCATACCAGCTATTCTGTTAGTGTCGTAAACAACGGAGCTAGAAGTCGCATCGTAACTTTTAGAAATCTGTTGGAAGTTGATTTTGTTACCGTAATTAACCGATGGAGTGATCTTGAATCTATTGCCTAGTATACTTCCAGTCGTTTGAGCTGTAATATTTTGTTGGAAGCCGTTGAAGAACTTAGGGCCGATAGCTTCATAGTTATTGTCTCTTAGCAATGAATCTTCGAAAAGAGCTTGATTCTTCCCTTCAAAATCATACGTGATTCCAAATCGCGTAAATACATCATGCCAATCTTTAGTGCCGTTAAACACTTTTTTCAATGGGAAGAATCGAGTGACGTTCACATTTACTACCGGACTCGTCATGGAGATATTGTTCGACACCGTATTTTGTCTTAAGGACATCTTCATACCAGCGGTTATTGGTTTACTAGGAAAGCGACGACTAAGATTAATATCCGAAGTGAAGGTGTTGTTGAAGTATTCTTCGTATTCAGGGTCTAAGTTGTTTTGGGTTGTATTGTCTGAAATGAAATTCACATTTGCTGTAAAGCCCCAGTAAGGACTTGATTTCTGATCCTTTCGATGCTGCCATTTAACTGTTGTCTTATTGGCTCGAGTATTTGTTGGGAATCCATCTTTTAATTGTTGATACCCTAATTCGAAATTCCCCGTGAAACCGTAACGTTTAGCATATTCCGTTCTATTTTTTAATCCCCAGCTACCTCTGCTATATAGACTTCCATAGAAGGTTGTTTGTAGAAAGGGGTTAATTGGAATATAATATCCAAGATCTTGAATACCGAACCCGTATTGTGAAACTGGCGCGAAATTAGGGAAGAGTAGGCCCTTGCTCCGTTCTTCAGATTGAGGTATCACAGCAAATGGCAGTCCGATAGGTGTTGGAACACCACCTATATATAAATTCATTGGTCCAGAAACGATACGCTTCTCTGGGATCATGACTGCTTTGGATAATTGAAAGTGATAATGTGGTTCTTCCAATTCACATGTGGTGAATCTTCCTTCTTTAAAATGAATTTCTTCATTTGAGTGTCTCTTAGCCACTTTCATGTACAAGAAGTTTTCATCCTGCTGGATGGCTACTTCTTCGATAAATCCTTTTTCTGTATCAAAATCATAGCGTATTGTCTGCGCATTCATGACGTCGCCACCATTTGTAAATTCAGGCAATTCTACTTTATTAGAATCTTTATCATAACTATAAGTCGCTAGCAACTCGTTTGAAGTAAGGTCAACAATTATATAGCCAGCAGTCATCACCACCTCGCCATTGTCAACACGTGCATTTCCGTATAAATGAAGCTTTTTAGCCCTTAAATCAGAGTATATCGAATCACGTGCACTATAGAATACCGGGTTCGTCATACCTGAGTCATTCAAGTAAACTGTATCGCGCACAAGGGTATCTTGACTATAACTAGTCATTACATTGCACATTATTAACAATGTACAGGTAATAAAATCATGTATGGAACGCTTTTTGAACACTGAAAGCAAGTTAAATTTGTGTTACGACAACTCTAACGTGGCAAAACTATTAAAATTACATTGTAAATGATTGAAAAATTAAGAGGATGTCTTGGTGTAGGTGCGATTTTAACATTGATTACGATTCTACCGAATTTGTCAATTTTCGCACAAGAGGATGAATTAGCACTCGCTTCTATTAAGACTATAGTGATTGATGCTGGGCATGGTGGGAAAGATCCTGGCTGTCATGGTGGATATGCGAAAGAAAAGCATGTGTGTCTTTCGATGGCATTAAAGTTAGGTGCTAAGATTAATGCACTTTATCCTTCAATAAAAGTAATCTACACACGTGATACGGATGTTTTCGTTGAACTCGATGAGCGTGCAAAGATCGCAAATCGAAATAAAGCAGATCTTTTCATTTGTATCCATGCAAACGCGGCAAGTCCCGCAGCATATGGGACGGAGACATATGTCTTAGGGCTTCATCGTACTGCTTCACAACAGAAAATTGCCGAACGCGAGAACTCCACAATTTTCCTAGAAGATGATGGAGGAGAAAAATATTCTGATTTTGAGATGACTCCAGATGCGATAATTGCCAGACAACTTCAATTGAGTGTCTTTCTGGATCAATCTATTAGTTATGCCTCTAAAGTTCAATCAGAATTCAAATCACTTGGCCGACATGATCGTGGTGTAAAACAAGCAGGTTTTTTAGTACTATATAAAACTACGATGCCGAGCGTTCTGATTGAGACAGGGTTCCTAACAAACCCGAAGGAGGAGAAGTTTCTTTCTGATTCATTGACGCAAGAGAAAATGGCAGGTGCCATGTTTACCGCTTTCAAGAAGTACAAGAATGAACTTGAGGGTATTGAGGAACAAGTTGATCCGTCTGAGTATGTTGTACCAGTTGAGAAAATAAAACCTGAAGAACCAGTTGCGAATGATGATGTGATTTTTAGAATTCAAGTTGAAACTTCTGAATCACGTATCTCGCTTACTAGCGCCAAATTTAAAGGACATACAGTTTTTGAATATGAACAGAATGGTTTATACAAATACACCGTAGGAGTCCATAAAAATGACTTTAAAGGAGCGAATCAAATGAAGACCAAATTGAGGTCAGTAGGATTTAATCATGCATTTGTTGTCGGGTTTCATAACGGACAGCGGATTAATTTGCAAAAAGCTATTAACTTAGCAGAAAAATAAAGGTTTGAAATTTTCAAAGGAAATTATTACTGGAATATCGACTGTACTTGCTATTGGATTGCTCGTAACGGGTATTAATTTTTTGAAAGGAAACAGCTTCTTCGGAGGCGATGATGTATACTATGCTTACTTCCCTAATTCAGGTGGTGTTGCAGGTGCAACTTCCGTATATGTTGATGGAGTCGAGGTTGGAAAGGTGCTGGAGGTTAAGTACCTCGGGGGAACAGATTCGCTTAAAAAGGTAAAGATGACCTTCAATATTCAACTGGAAGACTTTAAAATTCCAAAAGGATCAGAAATTGAAGCGGGAAGTATTGACCTTTTCTCTAAAGGGTTGATCATTAAATTGAATTCTGATTTATCGTTAGGCTATTATAAGCCCAAAGACCATATTCAAGGGGTTGTAAGTACAGATATCACATCGCAAGTAAAGGCGTATGCCGATCCAATAACGAACAAAGTGGAGACTATGATGGCCTCTGTAGATCGTTTAGTGAATGGAGTTTCTTCCTTTTGGGATGAAACTGCAACCTCAGAGATAGAAGCAAGTATGCGAGAAGTGAAAATCGCCATTAAGCGTTTCGCCAGTGCTGCTGAGCAAATGGAGGATCTTGTTGCTACTGAGAAGATTAAAATTTCTCGTATAATGACTAATGTCGAGCAAATAAGCTTGAATCTTAAGAACAGTAATGAAGCGATGAAGAAAATCGTTGGGAATGTTGAAGTCCTCACGGATGATCTAGTTTCAGCTGATTTTAAATCTGTAATTGGAGACGCTCAAAAAACACTGCAAACTGTGAACAGCATACTTGAGTCTGCTAATAACGGTGAAGGCACCCTAGGTAAACTAGTAAATGATGATGGTCTTTATGACGAACTCGTTAGAACTAATATTGAGTTACAGAACTTAGTTAATGATCTTCAATTGCATCCAGAACGTTATATTCACTTCTCAGTATTTGGCGGTAAGCCAAAATACAACACTCCGCTTACTCAACAGGAGGAGGATAAGATGAAGGAATTTCTTAAGACTCAACCAAACCCTCAGTAAATACTGATTTCATGATTTCAATTGCACTCTTTGCACTTCTTTTTCTCGTAGGATGGGGATTCTTCGGATGGAATATGTACAAAATTCGCTCCAATATTTTCATGGGGAGAAAGCTTGATCGTAGCGATAATAAAGGCGAAAGATTTAAAACGATGATGCTCATCGCGTTTGGACAAAAGAAAATGTTCACGCGCCCGATACCAGCATTATTGCACTTAGCTATTTATGGAGCATTCACTATTACTCAAATTGAACTGATCGAGATTTTCATTGATGGTTTCGTACCACATGCACATCGCATTTTTCGACCTTCGCTAGGCGGTTTCTATACCTTCTTGATTAGTTTTATTGAGATTCTCTCCGTGTTTGCCCTGATTGCATCAATCATTTTCCTTTCAAGAAGAAATCTTCTGAAGATCCCTCGTTTCAATATGAAAGAGATGAATGGGTGGCCGAAACTGGACGGTAACATGATTCTCTTTATGGAGATCATTTTAGTAGCATGTATTTTCACCATGAATGGAGCTGATGAAGTTTTATACCGTGAAGGTTTATCGCATGCTAAAGATTTAGGTGACGGCTCAATGGGTTTTACAATAAGTAGTTTTTTAGGCCCTTTACTTTTTGATGGCCTGGAACCTGCAACCTTGCATTCGTTAGAGCGAATAGGTTGGTGGGGACATATCATAATGGTATTCGCATTCTTGAGCTACCTGGCTTATTCTAAGCACTTACATATCATATTTGCATTCCCGAACACCTACTATTCAAATTTGGAGAAAAAGGGGAGGTTGACCAATATGGAATCTGTGACGAATGAGGTTAAGTTGATGATGGATCCAACAGCTGATCCATATGCGGCTCCTCCTGAAGGCGCAGTAGAACCACAAAGGTTTGGAGCTAAAGATGCTACAGATCTGACCTGGAAGAGTTTGTTGGATAGTTATTCATGTACAGAATGTGGTCGTTGTACATCTTCATGCCCTGCTAATATTACAGGGAAACTATTATCACCTCGTAAAATTATGATGTCCACTCGTGATAGAATCACCGAGATTGGAGATAATAAGCGTAAGCATGGAAACGACTACGACGATGGCAAGAGTCTATTGGGCGATTATATCACAGAAGAAGAGCTTTGGGCATGTACATCTTGTAACGCATGTGTTCAGGAATGCCCAATCAATATCGATCCTTTGTCTATAATTGTTGATTTGAGAAGATATTTGGTAATGGAGGAATCTAAGTTGCCTACAGAATTGGCAGGAATGGCCACTAACATTGAAAATAATGGTGCGCCTTGGCAATTTAGCCCTACGGATCGTTTAAACTGGAAAGACGAAGAATAGTTATGAGTGACAACAAGAAACTTATTAACGCTGAAGTTGATGGAGAGGCAATCTCACCAAAACTTCCTGATGATGTTAAGAACTATTTGATCGACATTGACGGAACGATTACAGATGACGTGCCTAATGAGGATCCGGAAAGAATGGGGACTTGCGAGCCTTTTCCTGATGCATTGGAGACACTGAACAAATGGTACGATGAAGGTCATATTATCACGTTCTTCACGTCACGTCTCGAAGAGCATCGCGAGATCACTGAAACATGGTTGAAAAAGCATGGATTTAAATATCATGGAATGCTAATGGGGAAACCTAGAGGCGGGAATTACCATTGGGTAGATAATCACATTGTGAGAGCTACTCGATATGAAGGGAGGTTTACAAATTTGGTTGATAAGAAAGCGAATATTCAGGTTTTCGAATAATAGATTTATGGGATTACACGTACCAACAATGGCCGAAAAGATGGCTGCAGGAGAGTCTCCTGAAATTTTATTCTGGGTAGGTTGCTCTGGAAGCTTCGATGATCGAGCTAAAAAGATTACCAAAGCACTTGTTAAGATTTTGAACAAGTGTAATGTGGACTTTGCTGTGCTTGGGACAGAAGAGAACTGTACAGGTGATCCAGCAAAACGCGCCGGGAATGAATTCACCTTCCAGATGCAAGCCATGATGAACATTCAGGTTTTAGATGGTTATGAAGTTAAGAAGATTGTTACTGGATGTCCGCACTGTTTTAATACACTAAAAAATGAGTATCCAGAACTAGGTGGGAATTATGAGGTGATTCATCACACACAGTTGATTCAGGAGCTAATTAACCAAGGAAAACTTGCTCTGAAAGATGGTGATACATTTAAAGGAAAGAAAATCACATTCCATGACCCATGTTATTTAGGGCGCGCTAATGATGTGTATGAGGCTCCGAGATCATTGATCGAAAAGCTTGATGCCGAATTAGTTGAAATGAAGCGTTGTAAAACTAAAGGGCTTTGTTGTGGCGCCGGAGGTGCACAAATGTTTAAGGAAGCTGAAAAAGGGAATAAGGAGATTAATGTTGAGAGAACCGAAGATGCGTTAGAGACAAAAGCGAATATTATTGCTACTGGCTGTCCATTCTGTAACACCATGATGACCGATGGTCTCAAGAGCTTCAATAAGGAGAATGAAATTGAAGTACTAGATGTTGCTGAATTAATCGCAAAAGCAGAAGATCTTTAATGGAATTAAAAGAATTATCACCTGATAGTAGGGTCTGGATTTACAAATCAAATAGACCAATTTCCAAGGAGGAACAATCGCAAATCACCAATGAGCTTAATGCGTTTATTCCTACTTGGGCCGCTCATGGAAATGAACTGTTCGGTGCTGCTGAAATTGTGAAAGATTGGTTTGTAGTTTTAGCTGTAGACGATTCAAAATCATACGCTTCTGGATGTTCAATTGATTCTTCAGTTCAAGTGATAAAGTCACTAGGTGCTAAACTAAATATTGATTTTTTTGATAGAATGCACGTCCTCATTGAGAGGGATGATAAATTGGAAAATGTGCATTTCTCAAACTTGGCTAAATATCCTGAATCTAGAGTGTACAATCCATTAATTGAGAAACTAGGCGACTATCTATCTAATTGGTTGGTCAAAGTGAACGAGAGCAGCTTTATCTAGTCTAAAGATTTGAGATTTGTATCGATCTTAGTAGTTCGTTAGCTGCTGCCTTCATTTGCATTAAAGCTTCTTCGGGACTGTAATTATACCTTAGACTACCATCTTTTAGCCTCATTTCAAACGAATTCACTTTGCTGATGTGGGTAAGAATTAGTTCATAATCGATTTCTCCCTCTTTTAGAGTGTCTGCTGCCATTATGAGACTAAAATCCATACCACCGAGGCTTATAAATTCTTTTCGATCAATTATCCAGCCCTTAAATAAGTTGGTATAAACGCTCAAAATGTCAGAATTAGCCTTGACGATATCAGAAGCAATAATAGGGTGGCATTCGAAAACCAATCTTGGACCGAATTCTTCAACGGTTGTCAGTGATAGATAATTCCTATTCGTATCAACTTCACTGTAGGAGATTGGTAAGTTGAACTTAAATAAAACATCTTCGAAACTTAAAGATCTATTTATACCAAGAGGTGCGAGAACTTCGAGTATAACAGGCTCCTCTTTTGGTTGGGCTTTGTTTGCTTCATCTGTAATCTCGTTCTGAGTGTCGTCTTCCTTATTAAAATCGTGATTCGCACATGCCGTACAAATCAAGAGAATAATGAGAAGGATTCTATATTTTGACAACATAATCTTCTTTCTTTTTCTTTCGCTTATTAAATCGTATGCCCGCAACAAGCTTCACGCTGTAGTAGGTTTGATTGTACCTGTTTTCTTTGAAGCGAATGGATTTGAAATCGAAATCAGAAACAAACCAAACGAAATATTTAGATTCTGTGTATCCTGCGATAAACCTGAAGTCGAGCCGAGGAGCAAGGCCCAGAAAACCTCTTGTCAAAGTGTCAGATCTGAAGAACTTAGATTGAATCACTCCACCCAATCCACCAAAGACGGAAATCTGCCAACGATCAAATCGATTAACATATGCGTAACCAGGTATAACACCTAAATCTAACGCGGAAATAGCTCCTGAACTTGAGATGGTTTTTGATGTGTCAATTAATGCGTCGGGTAATAGTGCATCTGGTTCGTTCCCAATTCCGAAAAAATTTAGCGTTCCTTTGAAATACCAAGTGGTCTCCTTGTTCTCATAACACCCGACTTTCCCCAGCACTGCCGGCATTCTAAATGTTTTTGATTTGAAATACCAAACATTGATGGAACTACTAAAGGCGCGTGTGTTAGGTCGAAAATCATTTGGGCTAATCTCATTCAATGTATCGTTCCATTGATAAGCATCCTTAATTACAAAACCTCCATAATTCCGAACGTCAATATCAGTAAAAACATTTTTAATATTAAAATTAAGCCCAATATCAGTATAGCTTGATTTACCAAATCTACTCAGCGGCCTAAGGTGCCCTGGTAAACCAAAACCCACCCTGAGTGAAAACCACTTGTACAGAACACCTAGTCCCATGGTGGGCTTTAAGTTGTGTTTGTACTGAACTTTAGAAAAACCTCCTGGGAAGTTATCGTATAAGGAAAAAGGAGCACCGTTGAATCCAATATCTGAATATATCACTAATCGGTCTTTAAAAAGAACGTATGGTAGTGTGTCCGACTCCTGCGCATTGGATTGCGAGCAGCAGATTGTGAATAAAACAAGAAAAAAGTATGCTTTCATTACAGCTCAAAAATACAGAAATAGAAGTGATTTCTAGTGGTCAGTATTTATTAAGTCGAATCAATAAGTACATTTCAAGTAATAAGGATTGAATTACGAATAGTTTTACTAAATTAAGGTCATGAAGGGTCTCTTTCTCTTAGTGTCGATAGTAGTGCTTGCAGCGTCGTGCGATAATGCCAAGCCGATTACTGAAGTGATAGAAGATAGTTTTGATAAAATTGACCTTGATTCACCTGAAAACATAGAACTCGGAAGAAAGTTGTTCTTTGATTCACGCCTTTCGATAGACAAAAAAACATCATGTTCCAGTTGCCATTTACCAGAATTTGCATTCAGTGATAGAATGCAATTCAGTGAAGGAGTGAATGGTCACTTTTCATCTAGAAATTCCCCTTCCATATTAAACTCGAAATTTCTAGAACGATTGATGTTCGATGCTGAAATCAAAACTCTTGAAGAACAAGCTCTTGTTCCGATTCAGGACACGAATGAGCTGGGGATGGTGATGAGTGACCTCATACAGCGACTGATTAGTATACCAGAATACCAGAATGCTGCACAATCGATTTACAACAGAGATTTCGATGCATATGTACTCACTAGAAGTCTGGCAGCGTATCAAAGGTCATTACTATCGATGAATTCAAGATTTGACAAAGCCGAGAGAGGAGAATTAGCGCGATCTGCGGAAGAGGAGCGAGGATGGAAGTTGTTTTCAGAAGACCTTTATTGTACCAAATGTCATCCTGCGCCGTATTTCACAACATTCAAGGCAGATAATAATGGCCTACTTGATGATTACACTTTGGATGAAGGTAGGTTTAGAATAGACTTTGATTCAAGTGAAATTGGTTTCTTCAAGATTCCATCATTGAGAAATGTTGAGTTAACTTATCCGTATATGCATGATGGTTCATTAAAAAGCTTGGGAGATGTTCTCTCACATTATGCTTCGGGAGGGAGTGGTCATCCAAATAAAAGCGAACACATTCTGCCATTCAATTTAAGCAAGCAGGACGGGGTTGATCTAAAAGCATTCCTTTATTCTATAACCGATACGAGCTACTTATTGAATGCTTCGAAGTAAGTTAAAAAAGTATTATTCTATATGTATGCATAATAAATGTGAAATTTTGGAGTTATTGTTGTAACCAATGGCTTAAGGCAGTGTTATATGCTCGAGGCCTGCAAGCTTTAAATTCGAATTATATAGTTAGAGCTCAACTGTATTAATCGAACTAAATCAAACTAGAACAATTTAAAACCAGTAAACCATGGCAGTGAACCCCGTGTATCACCAGTCCAATACTAAACTCCAGCAGGAGGCAGTATGGATCGAGGAGGCGAAGGAGGATGCGGAGAGATTCGGTCCACTGTACTTGAAATATCATGAACAGATATTTCGATACGTCTACCAGAGGATGGACGATCGAGAGCTAGCTTTCGACGTAACATCACAAGTGTTTATAAAAGCACTAAGTAATTTGCATAAGTATGAATTTAGGGGAGTCCCTTTTTCATCTTGGCTATATCGCATTGCGAAAAGTGAATTGTACCAGGCATTTCGTGATCGTAAGGCGAGAAGAACAGTGAATGTGGAGAGCATTCATTTATTTGAAATGATTGAGGATATTGATGATGACGATTCAATGATCCATAAAAAGAAGTTACTTAAATGTATATCACTGCTAAAAGAGGCAGATTTACAGTTAATTGAACTTCGCTACTTTGAAAAACGCTCGTACCGTGAGATTGGCGAGATTTTAGAAATCACGGAAAATAATGCTAAGGTTAGAGCATTCAGAGCACTTGAACGACTAAAGAAACAATTTTTGAAATAATAACTGAAAATGGAAAATCGAAAAACCACTTTGGACCGCGAGCCGATCAGCTCAGAGGCTATTAGAGGTAGGCAAAATTTCAATCAAGTATCGAAAGGACATCAAGCGATGAAGCCTCCTCTGTGGAAATCCGCATGGTTCTATGGTACTGTAGGTTTGGCATCACTTGCGCTCATTGTAGCTGTAACTAACATGAAGCCGAGCAGTGCTTATGATGCGGTTCGGACAGCGTCAATCGATAAAGAGGTTGTGCATGAGGCAAATAATCAATTCTTTTCTGAAGCCAATACGACAATGGTTTCAAAAAAGGAAAAAGCTAAACTTGTCACGGTAGAGCCCGAAATATCGAAAGCTGAAGAGGCGTTAGTCGAGAGTACGGTCATAGAAACAAATATTCCATCTTTAGACAAGGATTTGAATAATGAAGATCCTATGATTGAAGAGGTGCCTGTTGTGGAGGTGAAATTTAAGGAGAAGAAAAGGTTCAAAACAATGCCGAACATCGCTGGTGTATTTACGGGTAAATTGCAAATAGATGCACTCTGTAGTGCAGGTGGTCTATCTTGTAATAATGGTTTTACTGTTTACTCGTATGATATTCAGTATTACAACGGTTACGGAGATGTTATAGAGCGTGTTAACGATGATAAATTCCCACCTTTTCTGTGCAATAAACTGCGTACCTACAATCTCAATCAAGAAATTATGATTACAAATATCCTTGCTAAAAATGAGGAAGGGTTGGTTGAAAGATTAATTTCAATGCGTATCGAGCCTATCTTTTGAGAAGGTTCTCGTTAATTTAGTAAGCGTAAAATCTTCATCAACAACTCTGTTTTAATAATTAATTAGTGAGTTATTTGGTTAGATTGATAAACATTCATACATTCGTGTTGATAAGCTAACGCTAGTTTTAATCGAATAAACAAATACAATGAGATACTTAACTGGTATTTTACTACTACTAACTGGATTCTCGTACGCACAGCATACGAACTTTAACACACAACGGAACTGGTCTCTAAACAAGAAAGAGATAGTTTTTGGCGGTGGAGCAACTCAATTCCTAGGAGATCTTGGCGGGAGAAGTCAAGTTGGTAAGGATTATAGCCTTGCAGATGTGGATTGGCCTTCGACAAGCTGGAATGCAACAGCGGGTTTCCGTTTTCGTTTTCATCCTTTTTGGTCCACATCAACAATGCTTAATGTAGGTATGCTGAAAGGTGATGATGCTCTTACAAACGAGATTGTTAGAAACTCAAGAAACCTTCATTTCAAATCAATCATTATTGAATTGGAACAACGCATTGAGTTCATTCTATTTGCAAATGAGAAATTTGGAGCGAGATACTCCGTTCCTGGGTTAAAAGGGATGAGTAACCATAACGAACAATTATATTTGTTTACCGGTGTTGGTATTTCTTACTTCAATCCAAAAGCAATGTATAACGGTTCTTGGACAGAACTTCGACCACTGAAAACTGAAGGGCAGGGGCTTGTTGGTGGACCTGAGGAATACCTTCCTGTCACAGCAACTATCCCATTCGGAGTTGGTTTCAAAATGGGGTTAAACAGAATGTGGAGGATTGGAATTGAGGCAACCTATGTTAAGACATTCTCAGATTACATTGATGATGTTCATGGTGTCTATTATGACGCTTCTGAACTTGCAACTCAAGTAGGTGCAGAGTCGGCTTACTTATCTAACCCAGCGGTTCAAAATACTAGTTGGTTTGCTACTGGTCAACAAAGAGGAGATAATGAAAATGATACGTACTTCTATGTAAATATCCTTTTCTCAAGAAATATTACATATAAGGATTATGCAAAGTCTCGTCGAGCTAGCAAATGGCGTGGACGTTACAAATTCTAATTGTTGAAAATTAATTGAATATAATTATGGGGTGGCTTCGGTCACCCCATTTTCGTTTATAACTTTGTCTAAACTTTATAGCGATGTATAAACTCGTCCGTTCCATATTATTCCTTTTTGATCCAGAAAAAGTTCATTATTCCACAACTAAAATGATGAGAATCACTCTGGCCATTCCAGGGATGAAATGGTTATGGAATAAACTGTATCGAGTGAAAGATGATCGTTTGAAGCGAGAATTGTTCGGGCTCACTTTTGACAATCCATTAGGGTTGGCAGCGGGTTTTGATAAGAATGCAACTATGTATAATGATCTTGCACATTGCGGGTTCGGTTTCATCGAAATCGGTACGGTTACTCCTGTTGGACAACCTGGCAATGAGAAACCAAGATTGTTTAGAGTTAAAGATGATCAAGGAATCATTAATAGAATGGGATTCAATAATGAGGGGGTTGATTTTGCTATTGAGAACCTCAAGAAAAGAAAGACGAACTTGATCATTGGTGGGAATATTGGAAAGAATAAGGTAACACCTAATGAGAATGCAACGGAAGATTACGTAATATCTTTCAGAAAGCTTTTTCCTTACGTAGATTACTTCGTTGTGAATGTATCCTCACCGAATACACCAAACTTAAGATCACTGCAGGAGAAGGAACCACTTACTAAGTTATTGAAGACTTTGCAGGGAGTAAATGCTGAATTTGACAAGGCTAAACCCATTTTATTGAAAATCGCTCCCGATTTGACAAAAGAACAATTGGATGATATTATTGAAATCGTCACTGAAATTAAATTGGACGGAGTTATCGCTTCTAATACGACAATCAGTCGTGAAGGACTAAAAACTGATAAAAATAGACTCGATGAGATAGGAGCAGGTGGTCTCTCGGGAAAACCGGTTACAAAAAGATCCACCGAGGTTATTCGTTATTTAGCTGAAAAATCAAATAAAGCCTTCCCAATTATTGGAGTTGGAGGTATTCATAGTGAAGAAGATGCATTAGAAAAGCTTGATGCTGGTGCTGATTTACTTCAGGTCTATACCGGGTTCATTTATGAAGGTCCTAAACTCCTCAAAAGAATCAACAAAGCAATATTGAACAGAAGGAATTAATCTCTGAAAAAAGGTATCTTTAAACTATGCAAGATTTAAAGCTAATTGAGTGTCCTAGAGACGCTATGCAGGGGATTCATGACTTCATCCCAACAGAACTCAAGACAAAATATATAAACTCTATCCTAGAGTGCGGTTTCGATACTGTTGATTTTGGGAGTTTTGTTTCTCCTAAAGCCATTCCACAATTGAGGGATACAGCAGAAGTGTTAGCTGGTCTAGATGGCTCAGATAGCAAGCTTTTAGCCATCGTTGCAAATGAGCGCGGTGCAGTAGACGCTTGTAATTTTGAAGAAATTAGCTATCTAGGTTATCCTTTTTCGGTGTCGGAGGAGTTTCAAAAAAGAAATACAAATGCCACCATTGATGAATCGTTCACGCGTGTTGAAACTATCCAGGAGCTTGCAATTAACCATGATAAGGAACTAGTTTTATACTTGTCAATGGGGTTCGGTAATCCTTATGGGGAAGACTGGCATCCAGATATAGTTGCAAACTGGTGCGAAAAGCTCTACTCTAAACTTGACATCAAGATTCAAGCTTTATCTGACACAATAGGAGTTGGAAAGCCTGAAACGATATCTGCACTTTTTGAAACCCTGAGCTCAAGCCTTTCTGATGTAGAATTCGGGGCACACCTCCATACAAGACCAGAAACAGCAAAACTAATGACTGCCGCAGCGTACGAAGCTGGTTGTAGGCGATTTGATGGTGCTGTAAGAGGTTTCGGTGGATGCCCAATGGCAGCAGATGATTTAATTGGTAACATGCCAACCGAAAAGATGCTTGAATGGTTTAGTGAAAACGAAATTCCAAGTAGAATAGATAACTTGAAGTTTGAAGAAGTTATGAAAGAGGCCCTTACAATCTTCCCGTAACTATTACTCTAATTTGAATTATAAGCACATGAAGCAATATTTAGTTCTATTCTTATCAGTCTTGATTTTAGTGGGTTGTTCTTCGGAAGTAGATGACACAGATATCATAGACGGTGAAGATGATACAAGCGTTGAAGGTTTTGAAGATGCAGCTGCGGATTTCACTAAAACTGAATTTGAGGATCCAGCGCACGTTAAAATCCTAGAGGAACTCGATGTTTGTCTGATGATTGATCAAGACTCAACAGTCTTCGCTACATGTAGTCCTGAAAATTTCCGAATCATGCCATTTAAGAATGGTGTCGATGTCAAAGATGCATTCATACTCCAGATGAAGGCAGGAATTGTTCTCAAAGGACAGGCCGCACCTCTCCCAGAAAGAAATGTACTTATTTTCGAAAGGGATGCTGGGCAGCTTGTAAAAGTGAACGGATTTAGAGGAGACTTAACCGCAACAAGAGGCGGGACTAATGGAGCAAAAGATTTGGTTGTGACCTTTTATTCTAAAGAAGAAGAAACATTTTTTGATTGTATCTTTAAATGGAGTGGGACATCATATGATTTCAAATTCGTGGAGGGGGTTAATTGGGGAGAAGGATTTAAGCCAATCAAAGAATCAATGATGGATTCTGTTTCTAAAGATATTTATACTGATCTCATGCAAAATTCCAAGATTTTCTAAATGAAGATTTTCTACCTGTTTTTTTTGATCCTTTTGGCTTCATGTACAGCTGGAATAGATATGAAGCCTGTTAAATATGACAATCTCTTCCATGACGACAACAGTAAAGTATGGATGATTAATAAAATGATCGTTAATAAGAAGAACTTAACGAGTCCTGATGATGTCAATAAAGAAGTCCTAATTTTTTACGTTGACGGTACGGTTCAGTATGTCCCGCTCAAAGATTTAGGTACGGATCAAGGTAACGTCGGGAACTATATTCTTCAATCAGATGATAAAAGTTTAGCTATCTACTTTAAAGAAAGTGTCTGGGATTTTAAATTGAAAAAAATCACAGAGGATACCATTTATATGACTTCGTCCAAAGAATCGGATAGAAACCTATCCTTAGAAATCGTACCCTTACCGAAAATACTGCACTAATTCTTGATGAAAGGAACAATACGAGTTCCACCATCAGTAATTACCTTGAGCAAGTACTGTCCATTGTCCAATGACCCAACAGAAATCTCTTGAGAGTTTTTAATTGCTCGGAGCTCTTTCCCTTCCAATCCGTATACTACAAGCTCTTGTACATCATCACGTTTCACTTTAAGTACTGACCTCGTTGGGTTAGGGTATACTATAACCTGAATCGAATTTGGTAATTCCGCCACGGATAATGTGTCCTCAATTAAGATTTCAATATCATCCACGTATAGTTTAAATCCATCATCAGTTCGATTCACGAATGCTACATAGACGGTTTCATTGTCAAGCCCGAATGTGCTCAGGTTCACTGACCGATTCGTCCAATCCGCATTCTCCTGAAATACATCTCCTACAGTATCTGCGAAACTCGCTAGCTGCGTGTCTGTAGTTGATACTACCACAAGATAATCGTCAGGGAACGACGCATCATGAGATCTAGCTTCCCACGACAATACATTTCCATATGCGCCTAAAGTTATAGCTGGTGTAATAAGCCACCTATCGGCCTGGCCTATTGGGTCAAAATAGGACGTAGATCCCATCACAGTATCATTCAAATTGGCTGGATCAGCTAATCGAATCCATGCATCGGAAAATTCACTTACAGAGGGGTGAACCGTCAATCCATCGTTATCCACTAACGTGAATGCGACTGGTGCTCCAGATTCAAAGTCTTCAGAATATGTAATTGTTTGTGCTGAGCTGAGTCCAGCATGCAGCGTAAGTAGAGTTATTCCAATGATTTTATTCATGTCGCAAATTTAGTGTTTTGAGCCTTAATCAACCAAGGCAATCAATATTTCTTTGTATTCTTGATAGAACTCATCGAATGCTATCAGTTTTTCTTTCAGGAAGGACTTAATCTTTGGTGTATCCTCATCGTTATAGAAATTGAGACCTTCAATCTCCCAAGAGATTCTGGAAATATTCCTGCCAGCAAACTCTTTATCAAATTCAGACCATGATGTTGCCGGGCCCACCCCTGATTCCATTACGACCTTAAGTTCGGTCATCTGCTCCCATAGTACAGAACGAATACCTTCATCCTTTGGTTGGATGTCCAAGCAAAGCGCGGTTTTTTTTGGTTCTGCTACTAAACGAACATAGATATCAGGTACATCGGTAGGGTAGTTGATCCAATTGATCCCTCTACCACTGGAAGATTTTTTATTCCGCATTTCTTTCTGAAATGAAGTCCAAAAATTCGTATTGCGCTCTTTTTTCTCCTCTTTAGATAGCATGACCGTAAATCTCGGGAGATTTTAAGAAATGACAAATAGAATTAGAGATTTTTGTGAAGAATTAAACGTTCCGTCTCTTTGAAGATTCAGCATGGTTAACTAGTGAAAGCAAAAACTTCTATTAATTGATGAGATTTAGAATTCAAATCAAAGAGAATAAAAATTCAAGCAAGTGGAATTCTGGTACGAAACACGGTCGCTTTACTCTTTAGATAAAATGGAAAAAGAAAGGCTCTCTTGGCTGGAACTATGATTATGAGTGACACAGAAGCGCTTCAAGATTTTATAGATCGACTGAATGAGATGGCCAATGCTAACTGATCCTCATGGAGGTAAACTGAGAAAATAGGAGTGTGAAGGAAATCCATTTTTTATTTACTAACAGCCGAATGCTATAAACAATAGTGCTTTCCGAAGATGGGAGATCATTATACTTCTATCTTTACATCATGAAATTTAGTGAACTTAATTTAATACCAGAGATTTTGGACGCAGTTAATAGCCTTGGCTATGAAACGCCTACTCCAATTCAAGAACGTGCTATACCCAAAGCCATAAAAGGGCAAGATGTGCTAGGGTGCGCTCAGACGGGTACCGGAAAGACAGCAGCATTTTCTATTCCGATTCTTCAGTTGTTGAGTGATAATGCCCACTCAAAAGGTGGCAGAAGACCTATTCGTTCGCTCATTTTAACTCCAACACGTGAACTTGCTGCTCAAATTGGAGAGAGTATCCGTGATTACAGCAAGAACTTGCCGATTAACCATGCCGTTATATATGGTGGTGTTAAACAGGGCTCACAGGTTGACAAGCTTAGAAAGGGTATTGATATCCTTGTAGCTACTCCTGGAAGGTTATTGGATTTAATGGATCAAGGATATATTAAATTACATGAGGTAGAAATATTTGTGCTTGACGAAGCGGATCGAATGCTTGATATGGGCTTCATTCATGATATTCGCAAAATATTACCTAAGCTACCAACAAAGCGTCAAACTTTATTTTTCTCCGCAACGATGCCTCCAGCAATCGTGGATCTTACTAAAAAGTTATTGGTTAACCCGGTACATATAACCGTGAATCCCGTATCTTCAGCTGCACAGACAGTTAATCAGGTGGTTTATCACGTATTAAAACCAATAAAAAAGAAATTGCTACTTCATCTTTTAAAGGATGAATCAATGACGTCTGTACTTGTATTTGCAAGGACAAAACGAGGCGCAGATCGCTTGGCAAGAATTCTTGGAAAAGCAAATATTGTTTCAGCTGCCATTCATGGCGACAAATCACAAAACCAGCGAGAGAAGGCTTTAAAAGGCTTCAAGTCTGGTAGAAACAGAGTATTGGTAGCTACAGACATCGCAGCGAGAGGAATCGACATCGAAGATTTGGCTCACGTAGTGAACTACGACATCCCAAATGAACCAGAGACGTACGTGCACCGGATAGGTCGTACAGGGCGAGCAGGAGCTAGTGGTAATTCTATCTCTCTTTGTGATATTGATGAAAAGCCATATATCAAATCAATTGAAAAATTGACTGGGAAAAAGATTGATGTAATTGATAATCATCCATTCCCAATTACACAAGATGCGATTGACGATTATCGAGAAATGCAGGCGGGTTATGAGAAACAAAACGAAGTTCAGCGCCAAAAAAGAAAAGAGGCTCGTGCAAAACGAAAGAATAGTGGGGGTGCGGGAAATGGTAAAAGAAACACTGGCAACAGGAGGCGATAGTCCTTTAGATTCAGTAGATTAGTGAATGTAAAACTACTGTTATGCCGATAACTATTAAAGATCTTCCAGGACCTAAAGGAATTCCTTTCTTAGGAAACTCTCTTAAGCTTGAAGTTAATAACCTACACAATCAGCTTGAGGAATGGGCAGATGAGTATGGACAAATATATCGTTTACCACTTTTTGTAAGTGATGTGGTTGTGATAACCGAACCAAAAATAATACAACACATCTTAAAAGATCGTCCGGAAGATTTTATCCGAATGAAAAAAGCAGATAAAATTCTGCGCGAGGGGGCTGTGCATGGTGTTTTCAATGCTGAAGGCGAAGAATGGAAACTGCATAGAAAAATGGTGACTAAGGGCTTAGATGTGAAGCATCAAAAGGCCTTTTTTGATCAAATGCTCATTACAGTCGAAAGACTTTACACAAAGTGGAAGATGGACGCTGATGAAGGTCGAATAATAGACATTCAGCAAGATTTTCTTCGATTTACCGTAGATATAACAACAAACTTTGCCTTTGGTTATGATATGAACTCGCTGGAAGAAAAGGGTGGAGTTGTTCAAGATCATATGGAGAAGATATTCCCAATGATCTTTAAGCGTATTAATGACCCTATTCCTTGGTATAAGTTTCTGAAAAATAAGGATGACAAGGCTTATGATAATGCTAATAAAGAGATCAATGTATATATTGATCAATTTATTTCAGATGCTCGAGAACGATTAGAAAATAATCCTGAACTACGAGAAAACCCATCCAATTTTTTAGAAGCTATTCTATTAGAAGTTGAGAATGAAGAACATTTTGGCGATAAAGAAGTGAAGGGTAATTTAATGACCGTATTACTTGCTGGAGAAGATACTACCGCTCATACTTTAGCGTGGTCAATCTTCCTATTGACGCAATTTCCTGAATCACAATCAAAAATTCGGTCTGAAAGCGATGCCATCCTCGGTGAAGACAAATGGATCAATGAATATGAGAAAGTTGCAATCTTCAAAGAGGTTGAGGCCGTGGCTAATGAAACTATGAGGATGCGTCCTGTTGCTCCATTACTCCTTTTTGAGCCTACATCTGATATTGAAATTGAAGGCTATGCGTTTAAAGAGGGGAGTCTACTATTGGTGCAATCTAGGTATGCAGCAATGTTAGAAGAAAACTTCTCGGATGCTAAAGACTTTAAGCCATCTCGTTGGCTTCGAGAGTCTAAATGTCCAGTACATAATAACGAATCGTACATTCCATTTGGAGGAGGCCCACGTTTTTGTCCAGGAAAAAACTTGGCCATTTTAGAGATCCGCTTGGTGCTATCAATGCTTCTTAAAAACTTTGATATTGAAATGATAACTCCGCACATGGATGTCAAGGAAATAATGGCTTTTACAATGATGGCTTCAGATTTTAAAGTGAAGCTTACAAACCGTTCATAATAATTTCTAAAGGGATCGTACCTATTTACCTAATTTTGGTGTCATGACTGAACCTCAGAAAGTACAACAAAGTATTGATGTCTCATATCGTGAGGTGTTCAATAGTGTTGAGGCGGTTAATATTGATCATTGGAATTCAGTCACTCGGGGTGCAAACATTTACTTATCAATTGATTACCTAAGATCATTGGAGTCCACCATGAGGGATTCAATCGATTTTTGCTATGCCATTTCGTACAATGAAAATGATATTCCGGTACTAATTTCTGTATTCCAATTGGTCGTATTTGAAGATAAGCGAAGGAAGTATGCTTCTCACCTTGGCAAAATCGCGTGCCATGTAAAGAACAAGGTGCTTTCTCCATTTACAATTAATCTAATGGTTTGCGGGAATGTCTTTTCTGATGGCGAGAATGGTTTTATGTGGAAAGGAATCTCTCAAGAGGTAGCAATTGAGGAAGTTGCGTTGATTGCTGAAGAACTAAAATTGAGGGATGAAGTAAAGGAGAAATCATCCATAACCCTATTTAAAGAGTTTAGGCCAGAATCTGTTGATGCGACCGATGAATTATTAAAAAGAAGCTATCGTGGTTTTATGGCGGATGTTAATATGATTTTGAAGATCCATAAGGATTGGGTTTCACTTGAAGATTATACTGCGAGCATGAAGACTAAGTTCCGAACTCGCTTTAAATCAGTACTTAAAAAATCTAAGGCGCTTGAGATTAAAACATTAAGTGAAGAGCAAATAGAACAAAATGCGGACAGAATTAATGAACTCTTTTGCAATGTCCTCGAAAAGTCAGACTTTGGCTTTGGGAGGTTATCCGCAGCTGCGTTTAAGGAGTTCCAGAAGTCGCTGCAGGAGAAGTTTTGTATGAGAGGTTTCTTCTATAATGAGCAATTAGTTGGCTTCAGTACCTCATTTAAGAATAACGATATACTCGAAGCGAATTATGTTGGTTTAGATTACAGTTTCAACAAGAAACTATCTGTATATCAGAGGATACTATACGACTATGTAGAGCAATCATTGAACTATAAATCTAAAGAGCTACACCTAGGGAGGACCGCTGAAATGATTAAAAGTAGCATTGGAGCAATACCAATGAATATGAAGCTTTATGCACGTCATCGCAAGAGTGTTCCGAACCTCTTGCTTAAACCAATAATTCAGTCAATATCACCAAGTGATTTTGAATTGAGAAAACCATTTAAATCAGATTTTAACTACTAATGGATTCATTAACACAAATTGTTCTTGGAGCAGCAATGGGAGAGGCTGTCCTTGGTAAGAAGATTGGGAATAGGGCTATTTTGTGGGGTGCTGTTGCTGGAACGATTCCTGATCTCGATGTTTTCGTTAGGTTTTTCACGGACCCTATTACAGCGACAGAAATGCACCGCGGGTTCTCTCATTCCTTACTGTTCTGTATTATCGCTTCACCTGTATTCGCGTGGCTAACTCTTAAAATACACAATAGGAGAGATGCAACATTTAGAGATTGGACATTCCTATTCTTTCTTGCGTTAGTTACGCACCCCTTGCTGGATATGCACACGACATGGGGGACTCAATTCTTTTGGCCGTTTGAAGTGAAGATCGCCTATAAGAACATTTTTGTCGTTGACCCTCTATATACAATTCCATTTCTCATTTGTATGGTTGCGGTTATGTTTCATCGCAGGATAAACCCAAGACGTAGCGTGATAAACTACGCGGGAATTATATTGAGTACATCTTACATGATTTTGACCTTTGTCTTCAAGTGGATAGGTATTCAGGCATTTGAGAAGAATCTCCACGATCAGAAGATTGATTATGTTGAAATTGATACTAAGCCAACTCCGTTCAATAGTCTATTGTGGAATGCTCAGATCGAAACTAAGAAGGGATATAAATTTGCATACTATTCTATCCTTGATTCAAAATCAGAGATTGAATTTTCACATGAATTCCCTAAAAATCATCATTTATTAAAGAAGATTAAAGATGATAAACAAATCAGTCAAATCCTGAAAATTGCTGATGGGTGGTACACTTTAGAAGAGGAGGGAAAAGATCTGATTTTTACAGATCTTCGGTTTGGCCAATTCGGTACCGATATCAACAACTCACCTTTCCTATGGAAGTATCGCATTAAAGTCCCAAATAAAGGCGAAGCTAGAGTGATCCGGATGGAGCCAAAGATGGAGAATGTCGGAGAAGTTTTTGATGACCTATGGAAACGAATGAAAGGGAATTAGAGTCCTCTCTAGTAGGAAAGTAAGATTTGAACTGTATCGAATGGGGGGGTAATAGCTGATTTCGGACCTTGATTGGTCGAATTGTGCACCCAATAGTAATACCGATATTCTGAATTGCCATCATTGATGCAGTAGATACTAGTGTCGATTGCTCCTTCAAGATACACGTCACCATCAGTACAGCAGTCTGCACAATCTGATTTTCCTTCTTGTTTAATGTACTGTAGAACATCATCAGTTAGAGGAGAAGTATTAATGAACCTTAATTCAACCCATGATTTAGTTGTTGTTGCATAATCGCGAACATTATCCTCTTCAATTGTTAAGTCTGAAAATGGAATATCTTCATATAGCTCGAAGTATCCAGTCTTAGAAACGGACACATGATAGGTTTCAGTTTTTCCGCGCTCAAAAGTGAAAGAGTAGATGCCATCGCTGCCTAGAGTGGTAGTAGCGATAAGTTCCACAGAAAGTCCTCCTGCCTCAGTTGCATATAGTTTTACAGTAGCCCCGGATAAAGGAACTGAAAAGCTATTGTCTGTTATTGTACCAGTCAGTGTGAAATCAGCTACACCTTTTCTACATCCAATAAATGAAAAAAGTAGAAGCGCAGAAAAAGTGATGAGAGCGAAATGTTTCATAATTTATCGTCGATTGGTTAAAATTACGAATATTTCGAAATAATTTCAAGTTACCTTGTCATCATTAAAAGATCTAAACCTACACATCAACTGATCAAAGACCAAGAGCTTTGTTGTTTGTAATAGGCCTGTCAACTAATAAGCGTGACTATTCAGTGAGTAAATGATCAAATTGCTCATTTAACTGTTAAACTGGCTTATAACTTCGATGAATATTAATATTTCATTGTTGAAATCTATTTCTAGAAGTTTCTATTTTTTTGGCTTGTTGATACGACTTTTTTATATCTTAGCCGCTGTAACTTAAAACCAAATTAAATATGTCAGACGCTACAAAAAAAAATGGAATGGCAACAGCCGCTCTAGTATTAGGAATCGTGTCAATTGCACTTTTCTTCATCTGGTTCATTGCAATCCCATGTGCAATCGTTGCAATTATTTTAGCAGCTGTTGCTAAAAACAAAATTAAAGCAGATCCAGATTTAGCTCATACTTCAGGTCAAGCTACAGGTGGACTTATCACTGGTATTATCGGATTGGTAATCGGAATTATCTTAATTGTAATTGCAGCTATGGCCTATAGCACTGTCAGCAGTGATCTTGATGCTTGGGAAGATCTTGCTAATGATTTAGAGCAATACGAGAATTACTAGGATATAGATATTCTATTTCTTATTGTCCTGACTATCGATTATTCGATAGTCAGGACTTTTTTTTGTTGTAACATATTTGAGGTTCATCCGAGATATTATTGGTATCTATGTGAAACCTAATTGAAAAACAATTCGCTATGGAAGAAAATGAAGAAATACTGGACATCAACGAGGTGAATCCAGAAGTTAAACGCCCTGCTTTTATCACGGTACTGTGTATACTAACTTTTGTTGGTACAGGTATTGGGTTATTGGGAGCGTTATGGAGTCTTTTTACGATTGGTCAAGTGCAAAACACTTACGAAGCATTTGATAGCTTTGGTGGACTAGGCAATGAGTTTAGTGACGGAATGGAAGATTTTTACCGTTGGTCAAAAATTTCGGTATATCTTAATCTACTAGGGAATGCAATGTGCCTTACTGGTGCGCTGATTATGTGGAATTTGAAAAAAGTAGGATTCTTTATTTATGTCCCAGGGCAAATCATTCCGTTAATTGGATCATTCATGGTGATTTCATCAATGAGTAACTTTGCAGGTATTGGACCTGCTGGCGGTATGATGGCAAACTTTGGAATGTTAGGATTTGTTATTGGTGCATTATTTCCTACCGCGTTCATCATCATGTATGGCGTGAACTTAAAACACATGAAATAAATGAGTGAATTAGATGAACTCCTGGATCCAGGAATGAAAGAAGGAAACTCTGGATCAAATGGGCCTCAAAAATCCATTCCTAATGCAACTGCTGTTTTGGTGTTAGGTATTATATCATTAGTGGGCTGTATTTTTTATGGTGTGCCAGGATTAATCTGTGGAATTATTGCTTTATCGCTGATGAAAAGAGTTAAGGAAACGTACAAGACAGATAAAGCAGCATATGAAGCATCATATAAAAACGCAAGTGCTGGATATGTATGTGCTATAATAGGAACTTCATTGTCAGCTTTGTTTATGCTGTTGATGATTTTTGCCTTGATGGCATCAACTAATGGAAGATTTTGATTGATTGTTCCTGGAGGTCTACATTTGGGGTTGATTGCTTAACCTGTGGATTTCAACGGTCATTTCAATTACTCATTGAAGGGGATGTAGTAGGAAGCTTTTATCAGTTTCCGGCTACTATCCCTTTTTTACTTTGCATACTTTTTCTTGGGGCACATCTTATCTGGAAATTCCAAATAGGACCCAGGATAATAGTTGGACTGTTTAGTACAACTGCAGTGCTTATCGTGATAAACTATATTGTAAAGCTCGCTGCTGGGGGTGTTTATCATATCAATTAATATTTATTACTTGCTTACTACCCAATTCTCAACTGTTCACTTAACAATTGTCGTCCTATTTGCTTTAGGCATTTTTCTTATGTATATCACCCTGCTTCAGGGAGTATTGAAGGAGGTTGCTTCTGTTAATCGTTAGACACAGCTAGGCTATGCATGGTTTTTATTGATTCCTCTATTTAATCTTGTTTTGGCTTTCATATTCTACATCAAGCTCGCTAATTCAATAAAGAATGAATTTGAATCTCGCGGAAAGAACTCGACGAGCGATTATGGTAAAGGCTTGGGTGTTGCGCTAGCTATTACTGGAGTACTAGGGTTTATTCCTTACGTTGGCCTGTTCTTCGGTATAGATAACTTAGTGCTTTGGATTTTTTTCTGGGTGATTATCGCACGATATAAGTCAGATCTGGTCAACTCCGAGAAAGGAAACTACAGGGTTGATTACGATTCAGACTTACTGGATAACTAACATTTGTCTAGATGCACACTGATACTTAGTTAATGCCTATTGAAGCAGGTACAAAAAATGATCAATGTCATTTGATAACGAGCCAAAATTTTCTATTTTTAAAAGAATCAAAACCTAACTAACATGAAAACACCTATTCACACATTATTTCTAGGATTTTTCATCTCGCTTCTCAATGCTAATTGTTATGCACAGAGTCCTATTCCAAATGCCTCTCTCTCATTGACATTACAATGTGTAAGTGGGACCGCTAATCGAGCTGGGATAGCATATAATCCCAATCAACAGTATTATTATAGCGTAAATGCCGGTGCGAATTCTTATCCTATCGAAACATTTTCCAATACGGGAACGCCCTTAGCGTCTATTGCATCGGGGTATAGTTACCGGGGGTTTTGGTGGAATCCAAATACCAGCACAGCCGAAGGTAAAGTATATTCATCAACAGGTATAGGTCAGCAATATTTAGATCCTAGCTCCTTTCCGGCAGGGAATGGTGTTATCATTGCGCCTGGTAGTGGTCCAGATATACAGTCATGTGGAGATTATGATTGGGTTGATGACGAGGTTTTATATTACTTCTCTGGGAGTATTTATCGCTACAATAGATTGCCACATACAGTTATCTCTTCGACTCCGGTTACCGGATTACCAGTCGCGATATCCAATTTAAATACAAATACAGCTGCATACACTAATATTCCTGGTATGGAAATCGGTCTCTATGATTATGTGACAAAAGCACTCTATTTTATCAATAAGGCAACAGGTGCTTATGTTGCGACCTGTCAACTGCCATTTACAGCTCCTGCTGCTTCGGCCTTTCAGATGGGCTTCGAGAATGACCATTTATGGCTCTTTAATACTTCTAGCTATCAATGGGAAGGTTATGCGGCAGTGAATAGTTGTTCTAGCTCTACCAGTAGCATTACTGAATCTGCCTGTGTTAGTTATACCTCTCCAAGCGGGAACAATACTTGGACGGTGAGTAATGTATACTTGGATACTATTCCAAATGCTACCGGTTGCGATAGTGTGATTACTATTAACCTCACAGTTAATCCAGAGGTCACAAGTATAATTGACGATACTATTTGTAGTAATGGAAGTGTGATGGTAAATGGGAATACTTATGATGCATTGACACCAACAGGAACTGAAACCTTTTCGGGTGCTGGTTCATTTGGTTGTGATTCAATCGTAACAATTAACCTCACTGTTCTTCCTGAAATGACAGGCTTAGTTCAGGATACCATTTGCAATAATGGGAGCATAATTGTAAATGGAAATACATATGATGCATTAACCCCAACAGGAACAGAAGTCCTTACAGGAGCTAGTTCATTTGGTTGCGATTCAACTGTAACAATTAGTTTAACTGTATTACCTACTATTGATGTAACACTTACCAGTGTTGGTGCAATACTAACCTCAAATGAGGCGGGAGCAACCTATCAATGGCTGGATTGTGATAATGGGAATGCTATTATCGCTGCTGAAACAAATCAATCATACACGGCAACGGTGACTGGAAATTATGCAGTGCTCATTACAGTGAACGGATGTTCAGATACATCATCATGTGAATTGGTAGACTTTACTGGGATTGAAGAATTATTGAACTCAGAAAAAGAGCTTGTCATGATCATTGATTTCATGGGGCGACAGACAGAATTCAAACCCAACACTCCTTTGATTTTCATCTACAGCGATGGGACACGCAAGCGGGTCATGGAAATAGAGCATTAATCGTAGAATAGAAAGCTCTCCAGAAATGGAGGGCTTTTTTTATGCCTTAGTTCTTTTCGAGCATCATTGATGTATTGAGACAAATGATTCAACTATTTCTGCTAACTTTGAATTAAACCCGAATTATAGAATATGTCAGACGATAAAAAGGTCATTTTTTCAATGGTTGGAGTATCCAAAAACACTCCCGAAGGAAAACAAATAATAAAGAATATATACCTCTCCTTTTATTATGGGGCAAAAATCGGAATCATAGGATTGAATGGTTCAGGAAAGTCAACTGTGATGAAAATTATTGCTGGACTTGATAATGCTTATCAAGGTGACGTAGTTTTCTCTGAAGGATATTCCGTTGGTTACTTACCACAGGAGCCAGAGCTGGATGAGAACAAGACTGTGAAAGAGGTTGTAATGGAAGGCGCTCAAGAAACAGTGGATGTTTTGAAAGAGTTTGAGGAGATTAATAATTCTTTCATGGATGAAGCGATTCTGAATGATCCTGACAAAATGGATAAACTCATTACACGTCAAGGTCAAGTACAGGATCAAATCGATGCATTAGACGCATGGGAGTTAGACACTAAGCTCGATCGAGCAATGGATGCCTTAAGATGCCCTCCAGATGATCAAAAGATTGGAACACTGTCAGGTGGTGAAAGAAGGCGAGTTGCATTATGCCGTCTACTTTTGAAAACTCCAGACATTCTATTACTCGATGAGCCAACCAATCACTTGGATGCTGAGTCGATCGAATGGCTTGAGCAGCACCTACAACAGTATAAAGGAACTGTAATTGCTGTAACTCACGATAGATATTTCTTGGACAATGTTGCAGGATGGATTTTAGAATTGGATAGAGGTGAAGGGATTCCATGGAAAGGAAATTATTCTTCTTGGTTAGAGCAAAAAGGAAATCGACTAAAAGAAGAAGAGAAGTCTGAGTCTAAACGACAAAAGATGTTAGCTCGTGAGTTGGAGTGGGTTAGAATGAACCCTAAGGGACGTCATGCAAAGAATAGTGCAAGACTTTCCAATTACGATAAAATGCTTGCAGAGGATGTGAAATCCAAAGAAGCTGTACTAGAAATCCCGATTCCAAACGGCCCTAGGCTTGGTAGCAATGTAATTGATGCTGAGCATGTTTCGAAAGCCTTTGGAGAGAAACTGTTGTATGGAGATTTAAACTTTAAGCTTCCTCCGGCTGGGATCGTTGGTATTATCGGACCTAACGGTGCTGGTAAAACAACCATTTTTAAGATGATTATGGATGAGCTTGAACCTGATGGCGGAACTTTCAATGTGGGAGATACTGTGAAGTTAGGTTATGTAGATCAGACGCATGAAGATCTTCATCCCGATAAAACTGTCTTTGAAGTTGTTTCAAATGGACTTGAATATGTTGAAATTGGTAACCAAAAGATCAACTCTAGAGCATACTTATCTAAGTTCAATTTTAATGGCTCTGATCAGAATAAAAAGATCAGCGTCTTGTCTGGGGGAGAGTTAAACCGTCTGCATTTAGCTATGACCTTGAAGATTGAAGCGAATGTTCTAATGCTTGATGAGCCAACCAATGATATCGATATCAATACATTACGTGCCCTGGAAGAAGGAATTCAGAACTTTGCCGGTTGTGCGGTAGTGATATCTCACGATCGATGGTTCCTTGATCGAATTTGCACACACATACTAGCATTTGAAGGAGAATCAGAAGTCTATTGGTTTGAGGGATCATATACAGAGTATGAAGAAAACCGAAAGAAAAGACTTGGAGATACTGGGCCAAAGAGAATTCGTTACAAAAAGTTAGTGAAGTAGATGAGTGAGCAAAAGAATAACCCGCTGCATGGAAAACGATTGGATTCCATGTTAGAGGAAATGGTCCAGCATTTAGGTTGGGAGAATATGGGTTATTTGGTTCCTATCAACTGTTTCAAGAAAGAGCCTAGCATAAAAAGTAGCCTCAAGTTCTTGAGGAGAACTCCTTGGGCAAGAACAAAAGTGGAGGAAGTGTATCTAGATAGAGTTTTTCCATTTATCAACAAAGAATAAAACTAAAATCGCTTGAGCGCGAGAAAATTAATTCAAATAGAAATCAAATGAGTATTAGAAGTTTAGCTCCAGAATCATTATGGAATCATTTTGCAAACCTTAATGCTGTACCAAGACCGTCAAAGAAAGAGGAGCGAGTTATTCAGTACATGATGGATTTTGGAAATAAGCTTGGGTTGGAAACTATCCAAGACACGATTGGAAACGTTATTATTAAAAAGCCTGCCACTGTTGGCATGGAGGGTAGGAAGACCGTTATACTTCAATCTCACTTGGACATGGTTCATCAGAAGAATTCAGATACTGTCTTTGATTTTGACAATCAAGGAATTGAGATGAGAATTAATGGTGATTGGGTAGATGCTAACGGGACTACATTGGGTGCTGATAATGGAATTGGAGTAGCGAGTATTATGGCGATTCTTACTTCTACAGATATCGCTCACCCTGCTGTCGAAGCTATGTTTACGATAGATGAGGAGACTGGTATGACGGGCGCTATGCAACTTGAACCTTCAAATTTCTCGGGTGAAATATTGCTAAACTTAGATACAGAGGATGATGATGAATTATCCATTGGATGTGCAGGAGGAATAGATACAAATTCTTCTTATAAGTACAATGAGGTTGATGTTGATGTCGATGCATCTTGTTTTGAAATTAGTATTAGTGGATTAATCGGCGGTCATTCAGGAATGGATATCGATAAAGGAAGAGGTAATGCGAATAAGCTAATGAATCGAGTTCTTCGTTCCATTCGTAATGCTTGCCCTGTTCAGCTAGTTTCAATCGATGGAGGAAGTTTGAGGAACGCCATTCCTCGTGAGGCAACTGCAGTAATTGCAGTAAATCATGAATTTGAAGGGCAAGTTGATTTAGAATTCAACACGATAGCTCTTACTATAAAAAACGAATATAAATCCTTGGAAAAAGAGCTCTTGATAGAGTTTAAACCAACCTCAAGTGAGGCGAAGGCAGTCGGTTCTGATGATACGGATAAAATCATTAATGCTTTATATGCAGTGCCAAATGGAGTTTTTAGAATGAGTCCAGATATCGAGGGGCTTGTCGAGACTTCATCTAGTTTAGCACGCGTAATTGTGAAGGACGGAGAATTTAGTACACAATCATTACAGCGCAGTAGTGTGGAGAGTACGAAAGATGACGTTGCAAACTCAGTTCGTGCATCATTCGAGTTAATGGGAGCAGAAGTAATTCAAAATGGAGATTATCCAGGATGGCAGCCAAATCCTAACTCAGCGATTCTTGACATTATGTCCAATTTGTACCGGGAAAAATTCAATGATGAACCAAAGATAAAAGCTTGTCATGCTGGATTAGAATGCGGAATCTTAGGTAAGCATCTTCCTGATGCGGATATGATATCTTTTGGTCCAAACATCCGCGCAGCGCACTCGCCAGATGAAAAAGTTCAAATTTCTTCGGTTCAAAAATTCTGGGATTACCTTCTTGATGTTCTCAAAGAGATACCCACGAAAAACTAGTTTGGCTTGTCGAATTCTAAACCTCATGAGTTAGAACAGTTGGCTAACATGAGAATGCCTTTTGGTAAATACAAAGGTGTTCTGCTGGTTAAGTTGCCAGAGTTTTACTTAGTATGGTACAAGAACAAAGGGTTTCCTCAAGGAAAGCTTGGACGTCAAATGGAACTAATGCTTGAGATCAAAGTGAATGGCCTAGAAAATCTTATTTACCCTTTAGTTAGAAAGTAGAGTAGATCCCCGCTCATCATTTTTTTGCTTCGTTCATATATTTTTAGAATGTACGGAAGATTACTATGTCTATATTGTAACAACTATTAAAAACATTAACAATGAAACTTTTAACTACTCTCTCAGTTGTAGCGATTGCACAGTTGTCATACAGTCAGCTTACGCCTGCTCACGAACATTACTTGGAGGAAAAAATCAGAAACCCACGAGTTCTTGAATATGTGAAGGAGCACTCACTTGCTTATAAATTAGCGAAAGATTCTGGTGAAACTTATATTCCTCAAGGGAAAACACCAGCAGCCTTTATGGAATCAATTGGTTGTCAATCAGCTGCTCGTGGAATTGATCATGAGTTTTCCGGTGGCGGCGCAGAGCCTTATATAGCGATTAACCCCCTTGATCCAGATCATATTGCTGTTACATATATGAATAGAGCCGATACTGATTATCCTATTTATGTTTCTCTAGATGGAGGTTCTAACTGGACAGCAAGTACGTTTAGTCCTCTTGCACAGTTGGATATTTATGCTCCGGGCACTTTTGTTCTTGGAAATGGAGATCCAGTGCTCGCATTTGATAATTACGGCACTTTGCACTTGACCTATATTTACGCGCACGGCTCAGGCTTCCCAATTCTAGGAGGAATGTATTACGTGTATTCTTCCGATGGTGGCTTTAATTTCACCGTGCCAGCAGATGCTGATCATGTTATTTACGAGGGAGATGTTTTCGCTGGTGACCTACTCGATAGACAATGGATGAGCTGCGACAACACTGGTGGTGTAGATGAAGGAGCGCTCTATATGAGTGCGGTATACTTCGGTGGTGGTTTTGGAACTGCAGGAGAGTTGGTCTTAAAGAAAGGACTGACAGATCTTGGATTCACGAGTTCGACGGTAGCGGTTCCGTTTATTGGTGCAGGATCTGCACAATTCGGAAATGTTAAGGTGGATGATAATGGAGGGGTTCACATGGCTTGCATGAGGTTAGATGGTGCTCCAGGTGATGGGAGTATTGTTTACGTTAAGTCTACAGATGGCGGCACGACTTTTAGCTCGCCAATGATAGTAGCACCAGCAAAAACAGGCTTACCGAACGACGCAGCTACGCATGTCGTGCATAATCGAGATAACACTGCAACTAGCTTAGCAGTTGATGGCAGTAATGTTTACATCGCTTGGTCGGATTTTACCGGTGGCGGATTAAAGGGTTATTTTGCATACTCTTCTGATGGAGGTCTCACTTTTAGTGCACCATCTGAATTTGGAGAAGAATTATTTGGTGCTGGATTTTATCATGTTATGCCTCATGTGGCAGCGGACAACGGGCGTGTAAGTCTGAGTTGGTATAAAACCGATATAATCACCATGAGTACCGATTATATTATAGCCGAGTCCGATAATGCTGGTTTCAGTTTTCTTACGAATGCCGTTGTGAGTTCAAGTCCTACTGATTTCGCGAACGAGGATGATGCAGACTTTTATGGAGACTACAATTCATCGGTAAAGTCTGATTGTCGTACTTTTTCTGTTTTCTCTGACGGGAGAGGAGGGACGCCAATTGTATATTTTGTAAATGAAGATGGATGTAATTTGGGAGTAAAGGATATATCGGCGATTAACGGAGTTCTTTCATTTGGAGATCCCTTTCCTAATCCAGCAACACAAGAAATCACTATCTCTCTAACTTACGACAAAAGCTCAGTAGCAACAGTTGAGCTAGTTGGGGTAGACGGAACGGTAGTCTTGAAGAATTTAATTGAATTAGCATCCATCGAAAAGAGCTACAGTTTTGATGTGTCTGCAATTGCTTCTGGCATATACAGTATAAGAGTAACTACAGAAGATGAGTTCGCAATTAGATCTTTTATCAAGAAATAGGATATAATTAGCTAGATTACGAGGTGATAAAATACTCAATTGGGCTGCGTAATTTATGCGATGCCCAATTTTTTTTGTCTAAAATTTAATGTTTTTACATTAGTTACTTACTTATAAATAATCAATAGTTTATACATGATAATGAGTTGCTTAGGTTAGTTTATATAGATAATTAGTTTATAATTATGGTTTACGTTTGGTATTAAAAAGTTTAGAATTATGTAACATTCTAAATTATGTGGCGTATTCCATTACAAACAAAACAACAATTATTATGCAGTTCATCAACACAAACAGAGTAAAAACAGCAAAACTTAAATTGTCACAACATAGATTACAGGGGCAAAGAAGCAATTTATCAATTTATCAAGTTGCAGAATTAATGGATGCTCTTAAAATTGGCGATGACGAACATACAGAGCAACATAACTCTGTTTTCTTTTCATTGAATTAATTGAGTAGAATCATATATAATGGTCGCTTCAAGCAATTGAGGTGACCATTTTTGTTTTGTATTGTTTTGATTTGTAACTTTGTATAGATATGTAATATTTAATACTAGTTACAAATGTTAATTCAAGACAGGGTCAAGTTAATCATCAAGGCAAATAATTTATCATCATCAGAGTTCGCTGATCAAATTGGGATTAAGCGATCTAATTTAAGTCATGTCCTGAATGGTAGAAATAAGCCAGGACTTGATTTCTTATCGAAAGTTATATCGTCATTCCCAAACGTAAATGCATCATGGTTAATTACTGGTGAACAGCGGGATGGATCGTTTGAAGAGAAACCTGAACCAGGTATAGTACATACGCAAATGGAAGTGAGACGGTCAGAATCCAAAAGTGATAATGATCGTGAAATAGATAGGATCGTAGTCTTCTATAAAGACGGAACTTTTAGTAATTATAAGCCTAGTGCTTAATTATTCCAGAAGCAACTAGTTCTTCTCCAATATAAATTGCAGCAAATTGGCCAGGAGTGATACCTCTCTGCTTTTCCTTGAATAGGAGGTACACTGCGTCATCCTTCACGTATACAGTACCTCTTTGTAGTTTTTGGCGGTATCTGATTCTTAAATCGCATTCCAGCTCATGCAGCTTGTTAAGGTTGTAGCGACTACTAATGAAATGGAAATCATCCCTATCAATTCTTAATGCCCATCTGTTCAGGCCATGATGCTCGTCAGTTTGACCACTATATACTAAATTAGAATCGACATCTAAGCCGATCACAAAGGATGGTTTCGGTCGCCCACCTATATGGAGGCCTTTCCGCTGTCCTATCGTGTAGTAATGAGCTCCCTGATGCTCTGCAACCTTCACTCCTTGATCTGCTTTATAGGAGAAGGGGTTAGCCAGCTCCTTGATGTTAGATGCATCAACTGGGATGTTATTGTAGTCTTCAAACGCTTGAAGATCTTTGGGTATCTCGATCACGACTCCTTTCTTAGGTTCTAATTGCTGCTGTAAGAACTGGGGTAGACTAATTTTGCCGACAAAACATAATCCTTGAGAATCTTTCTTGTCCGCCGTGTGCAGCCCCATTTCTCTAGCAATCTCCCTAACCTCACTTTTTAACAATTCACCTATAGGGAAGAGGGCTTTGGATAGTTGCTCTTGATTTAACTGACATAGGAAGTAAGATTGATCCTTACCTGGATCCTTTCCGCTAAGTAATCCAAATGATCCATCGTTGTGCTCGACCTTTCTGCAATAGTGCCCCGTTGCTACGTAGTCTGCGCCAATTTCCATCGCCGCCTTTAAGAATACATCAAATTTAATTTCTCTATTGCATAATACATCAGGGTTAGGTGTTCTTCCTACTTTGTATTCTGCGAACATGTAGTCGACGATTTTTTCACGGTATTCTTCGCTCAAGTCGATTACCTGAAAGGGGATTCCGAGTTGTTCTGCTATTAGAAGCGCGTCATTTGAATCATCAATCCATGGGCAATCATCGGATATCGTGACTGACTCATCATGCCAATTCCGCATGAACATGCCAATTACCTCGTATCCCTGCTGTATTAAGAGATGCGCCGCAACACTGGAGTCTACTCCCCCAGATAATCCAACTACTACACGTTTCATATTACAAAACTACTACTATTTAGTGTGATTTTGATCAAATAGACTAATTACAATTGTAACAAACGCGTCATTGCTGATTGTTACATTTGTAACTCGCTTGAATTAACATTTGTTTGCTCCAGGCCAAAGCGAATCGCGGAACTATTTTTGTACATTCGTTTCCAATGATGAAATCAGTACTCTATACTTTATCCGTGGCATCACTTTCATTTGTGAATGCTCAGGAATGTGAGCAAGTATTATTCACAGGTAAGGTTGAGGATACCTTACGACCTAAGAATTTTTACAACTTGATGATTATTAACCGGTCTACAGGTCAAGGAGTATTCGGTCAGCCAAATGGAAAGTTTAGTGTTTATGCTAATGATGGGGACACCATTGCTTTATCCGTTACAGGATATCCAATTACTAGTGTAGTTGTAGTTGCCGATTCTAATTGTCAATCTCGTGAACTCATATATATAGAAGGTGAAGAGCAAGAAATTGAGCAAGTAGTGGTGCGACCGCTTAAGTCGCTTGAGCAGATTAGAGCAGAGCGTGAAGCTCTAGCGTTACGTGAAACACGCATGGTTACCGGAATAGAAATGATTCAAAGCCCAATCACAGCATTATATCAAGCATTCTCAAAGAAAGAAAGAACAAAAAGATGGATTGCTGAGCAAGAACATAAGGATAACCAAGTGAATATTCTGAAAGATTTAATTAGGACGTACGTCGCTTATGATGTAATTGAGTTATCTGATGAACAATTTGAGGACTTCATTTATTTCCTTAATATGGATGAACAATTCCTAAAGACCGCTTCAGAATTGGAGTTGATCACATTCATTCAGGATAAATTTGTCCATTACAAACATGTGAAGAGCCAAGGTGGTAAGTCAACCGTCTTCGACCGTATTGGTGGTCAATAATTAGTTTACCTTTAAGTTACATATATAAATAAAGGGTGATTGAAATATTCAATCACCCTTTATTATTGTTGCTGAGTTCAATTTTCTATTGCCCCTCTAATGCTTTTACTTTTTTATCTCTTTGCATCGGATTATCACGTGTTCTTTTCTGCTTGTATAGATCAAAACGTGTTGGCTGACGTGTCTCCGGCCATGCATTGTTGTTTAGGTCTGTATCTGCTGTCTCCAAGAAAGGGTCCATGCGAATTCCGTCAACTTCTTTATCAAGAATGAAGACTTTAGAAACTTTCTCTTCACTACGTCTCCAGATCTCTGCAGGGATACGGATAACCTCGGTTGATCCATCTATATATGTGAACTGAAGAATAATAGGCATTGGAATTCCTCCGTGGTTTGTAAAGTGAACCTCGTAGAAGTGTTTCCCTGAGTTTAACAGTGCAAGTTCTTCATCACTTAACTTCTTTTTGAAGTCCTCATAATCCTTACGATCTAATGCATCAACGTTGTATAAGTCGCGAGTTGCATAGAAATCATCGATATTTTCATCTCTTTCATTGACAGTTTCATCAATCGATTCTTTGTTTCTTGTAATACCGATATGTACATCTTCAGAATTCTTTTCTTCTCGAGCGTTGGCCTTTTCCGTTTCTGGATTCATTGTGTTCAATTGGAACCAATTTACTTCATCCAAACTCATGTCTACGTGATCAGTCGTAAAGAACCAAGATCTCCAGAACCAATCTAAATCAACAGCTGAAGCATCTTCCATCGTTCTGAAGAAATCTGCCGGTGTCGGATGTTTGAATTTCCATCGTTCACAGTACGTTTTAAATGCATAGTCAAACAACTCGCGCCCCATTACTGTTTCACGAAGAATGTTTAAAGCAGTCGCTGGCTTACCGTAGGCATTGTTTCCAAACTGCCAAATCGACTCCGAATTCGTCATAATTGGAGAGATGTAGTCTTTGTCACCACGCATATAATCTGCAATCATATGAGCAGGACCTCTGCGTGACGGGTAACCTCGTTCCCATTCTTGCTCTGTCAAGTACTGCACAAATGTATTAAGGCCTTCGTCCATCCATGTCCATTGTCGTTCATCTGAATTGATGATCATAGGGAAGAAATTGTGTCCAACTTCATGAATAATCACACCCCACATTCCGTATTTCGTTCTTTCAGAATAGGTTCCGTCTACTTCAGGGCGACCTCCGTTGAAGCAGATCATCGGATATTCCATTCCAATCCATTTTGAATGAACAGAAATTGCTACAGGATAAGGGTAGTCTACTGTGTGTTTTGAATAAGTCCTAATCGTATGAGCGACAAGTTTCGTAGAGTATCGTTCCCATAATGGATTTCCTTCCTTTGGGTAATAAGACATAGCCAAAACAGTCTTGTTCGGAAGCTTAACTGCTTGCGCATCCCACATAAACTTTCTAGAAGAGGCAAAAGCAAAATCTCGAACATTCTTTGCTTTGAAGATCCAAGTTTTCAATCCTTTTTCTTTAACCTTTTCAGCTTTTTCAGCTTCTTCCTGAGTTACTATAAGAACTGGCGTGTCAGAACTCATAGCTTTCTTCATTCGACTTCTTTGCTCGCTTGAAAGAACATTGTTTGCATTTTGAAGCTCACCAGTTGATCCAACAATGTGATCTGAAGGTACTGTGATTGATACTTCGTAATCACCGAAAGGAAGCGTAAACTCACCTCGGCCCAAAAATTGCTTGTTCTGCCAACCATCAACATCATTGTAAACACACATACGTGGGAACCATTGAGCGATTGTATACAGGTAGTTATCGTTCTCTTCGAAATGCTCATATCCAGATCTTCCACCAATTTTCATTCTATCGTTGATGTTATACCACCATTTGATATTGAATGAGATACTAGATCCTGCAGATAGAGGCTTTTCTAAATTGATACGCATCATTGTTTTATTGATGGCATAGCTCATTTTGCGACCCGAAGTAGTTGTAACTTCTTGAATTTTAAAACCACCATCGAATTCGAACATCTTTTTACTGATGTCACCGATAGAACGGAAATCCTCCATCTTTTCGATAGAAATCAGTTTAGAATCAGAGTCAGCTGCTCGCATGTTTTGATCTAACTGTATCCACAAGTATTCAAGCTTATCTGGAGAATTATTTGTGTAGGTTATCGTTTCCTCACCTTCAATTTTCTGTTGCTGATCATCTAAACGAACCTCGATCTTATAATCTGCTTGTTGCTGATAATAATTATGTCCAGGTGCGCCTGCAGCATTCCTGTATTCGTTCGGAGTAGGAAGTTGCTGATCCAATTGCGCAAACTTGTTCTGTGAGAATGCTGATATTGGAGCTATTAAAGCAAAAAGAAGTATTTTTTTCATATTCTTAGTTGTATTCAAAGCGTATTTCATTTGTTTTGGTTGTCTGCATAAATGTTGCAGTATATGATTTCCCTCTGCAGTAGATGGTGATCTTATTTTGTTGTTCTGAAAATCTAGGCATTAGTAAGTCGAAGAAAACGCTAATCCCTCCGCTGATTTCAATAGGTTCCGAGATGGTGTATAATTGAACCATGCCGTTGAGAAGTAATTCACCGCCCAGAAGCCTAAACTCCGCAGTACTATTCTTACTTGATATTTGGAAATGCTTATTGAGTAGTCGCTCTAGCTCATCAAAGAGTTTTGAATCTTCATTCATCGCTGAAAGACTATCAATAGAAAGTTCCTTCTCTTTCAATATTAACTCAAGATCATGCGATGAGATTACGATTGTAGATTCAAATTGTTGAGACATATCGTCATACTCAACTTCCGCAAACGCAAAAAAATAATCGTGACTAAATGCCAAAGACTGAATGGCACAAAACAATATAAAGAGAGAGTATTTCATTTTCGAAGCACTAAAATAGCAAATAATTCACTGAATCTCTTGTTGCTTAGGTCTAACAAGTAATTAGTTTTGCACAAAACTTAATCTCATGAAGAAGATCGGAATAGTAGGATGTGGTAACTTAGGAGCATCGATACTTGAAGGAATTCACGAAATATATCCTGATTGTCAGATATATGCAAGCAAGAGGGATCTTACTAATGTACCGGCAGATCTTTTTAAGAAGGGAACATTCACGGATAATAATGCACTATTGTTACAAGAATCAGAGATCATCATTCTTGCTTTGAAGCCATATACTATCTTAAATTTCCTCAAAGAGCATTCGAATTTAATTGACCCTTCTAAACATACTGTGATCTCCGTTGCAACGGGAATACTAATTTCAGAGATTAGCGAAGTCCTACCTGAGAATACTGGGGTTTACCGTGCCATGCCTAATACTGCAACATCTGTGAATGAGTCAATTACAGCAATTGCTTCAAGTACGGACAGTTTGAACAGAAAGGATAATGTTAGCCAGCTTTTTGAATCTCTGGGAGAAGTAGTATTCATCGAGGAGAACTTAATGGAGTCGGCAACCATTCTTGGAGCATGTGGAGTTGCGTATGTTCTAAGGTTTATGCGTGCTATGATTCAGGGTGGGATAGAGGTAGGCTTCGATGCCTCCACAGCAACGAAAATTGTGAGTCAAACTATGAAGGGTGCTTCTGAATTAATTATTCAAAACAATTCTCATCCAGAAGCTGAAATTGATAAAGTAACAACCCCTAGAGGGTGCACTATTGTTGGGTTGAATGAAATGGAGCATGCTGGATTTTCAAGCGCGCTCATAAAAGGAATTGTAACCTCTTTCGAGCGCATCGAAAACAAATAGTTTATCTCCAAACTTACGCTTGGTAGGCTATGCAGTTGATATTCATTCCTGCACCAACGGACGCTAAAACAAATTTATCTCCATCATTAATTTGGTGCTTTGGGAGTAATCCCTTTTTTATCATATCGTACAAAGTTGGGACAGTTGCAACAGAGCTGTTTCCAAGTCTCTCAATAATCATGGGCATTATGTTTTCAGGGACTTTTTTAATACCGAATGCACGGTAAAGTCTTTTAACAATAGCGATATCCATCTTTTCGTTCGCCTGGTGAATAAGAATCTTATTAATGTGCTCAAGTGGCAAATTGATCTTGTCAAGACAGTATTTCATTGCTTTCGGCACTTCGTTCAATGCGTAAGAATAAATCTTGTGCCCATTCATCTTGATAAATTTCGTCGCGTCTGTACCAAATTTATTGAAGCTCTCGCCAACATAAAGGAAGTCTTTCTCATTCAAAGTGTGTGATACTGCAGCGTATGATAAAATTCCTCGTTTCTCTGTTTCTTCTTTCCCTTCAAGAACTACAGCTCCCGATCCATCTGCGAAGATCATCGTGTCTCTATCAAATGGATCAACAACGCGTGATAGCACCTCAGAGCCTATCACCAGACACTTCTTAGCTTCTCCTGCTTGGATATGGATGTGCGCTTGAATCAAACCTTGGATCCATCCAGGACAACCAAATATGATATCGTATGGTATGCAGAATTGATTTTCTATTTTTAAATCGTGCTTCACTCGAGAAGCAATACTTGGAACAATATCGGTTTGATTAGACCCTTTGATGACATCTCCGAAATTATGAGCGACGATTATCATGTCTAACTCCTCAGGGTCAATTCCTGCACTTTCAATAGCTCGCTGCGCTGAAATTGTCGCAATATTTGAGCATGACTGATTATCATTGACATAACGACGCGCTTGAATCCCTGTTATTTCTTGAAATTTCTCAATTACTTCTTGATTGTTATTCTGAATTTGGCTCCCATCATTCATACAGAATGGATTCTCGATAAACTGATTGTTTTCAACTTCTACCTCGGGAATGAAAGATCCCGATCCTGTTATCACTGTGTTTTTCATATCACTTCGGATTTGATACGTAAATATATAGATTTAGTAGAGGTGACAATTTTTCTTCTAGACTATTTTCAATCTATTTATTATACTGCTAGTTCTAACGATATAACGGGGTACAAAAATCCCCACTCATGAATGAGCAGGGATAATTTGAAGTCAATTTGAAAGATTATTTCTTTCTATTCTTTATCTGCTCTTGTTGAGCCTGTTGCATTTTCTCTAAACGCTGTTGGAATTTAGACTTCCCGCTTTTCTTTCCACCACCACCTGAAGCAGCAGCTGCTTTACGCTCAGCCATTTTCGCTTTGATTTTGTCTTCATCAACAAAGAACTTCTTAATCATCAACATGATTGCGATCGATGTTAATGTTGAGATGAAGTAATAATAACTCAATCCAGAAGAATAATTATTGAAGAAGAAGATCATCATAATAGGGAAGAAGTACATGATGATTTTCATATTCGGCATACCTGGCGTCTGCTGTGACTGCATGTTGCTACTGTTGATATGTGTGTAGACTAACGTAGTGACTGCCATTAACAGAGTAAACAAACTAATGTGATCACCATATACCGGGATGTTCACAGGTAATGTTGCGATTGAATCATAAGATGATAAATCCTCAGCCCATAAAAATGATTGTTGTCTCAAATCAAATGTTGATGGGAAGAAACGGAAGACTGCAAGTAGAATCGGCATTTGAATCAACATTGGTACACAACCAGCCATAGGGCTAGCGCCGGACTCTCGATACAAGGCCATTGTTTCCATTTGCTTTTTCATAGCATCCGCCTTGTCCGGATACTTAGCTGTAATCTCCTCAATTTCAGGTTTAAGGATACGCATCTTGGCAGATGAAGTATACATTTTCCATTGAATCGGCATTAACATACCTTTAATTAGGATTGTTAGAATTAAGATGCATATACCAATACTCATTCCAGTCGAACCGAGTAGTTTAAACATTGGTTGAACAGCATAAAGGTTGATCCATCTAAAAATACCCCATCCATAATTCAATACCTGATCATAATCCTGATCATATGATGTCAAGACATCGTAATCATTCGGTCCAAAGAACCAATTCATGCTTACTGTTGCATTCTCAACATTATTTAAATCAAGATTCAATACTGTTGAGAAATCCTTCAAGTGTGTAGAATCCTTTTCAGTTCCCTCATCATATGTTCTTACTTTAAATGATGATCCAGATTTAGCAAATGGTTTCTCTGGTCTTAAAAATGAAGAGAAGTAGCTTTGTTTGAAGCAAACCCATTCGACATCATCTTCTGCTTTTTCATCATCAGAAGCCATTTCACTTAGGTAAGAAAAACCTTCTTCATCATAATTGTAACAAACAGTAGACACACGTCTTTGTTCGCTTAATAACCTTTCAGTAAGCCTGTAAGCAACGTCCCAATTAAACACAACGTTTTTCGGGGCAACTTTTCCTTGCAGACCACGAACGTTTATATCGAAATCAATGTCGTATGCGTTGTCACGCATTGTATAAATGAATTCAATGCTTCCTTTGTCACCTTGTTGCAATTCAAAAACAATCTTGTTTTGTGTTTGAGATTTTACAGTGAAAAGTTCCTTAGAAGTTTTTACTAGATTTTCGCCCATTGGGAAACTAAGTCCCTGAGATGCATCACCACGCTCGAAGAGTACAAGAGGATTGTCCTTTTTGTCGTTTTTCACGAATTCGTCAAAGGATTCAAACTCTTTAAGTCTAACTCCAGCAATCTGTCCACCTTTCGTGTCAAAATCAATAATTAATCGATTCGTCTGCAATTGGATAATCTCTCCAACAACCTCCTTTTTCTTTACTGGATTATCTTCTTTAAACGCAACAGACATTAAAGTGTCAACGCCCGAAATAGAGTCAGTGTACTGAAACCCTTCTGTTGAATCTCCAAGCTGAACTCCGTTCTCATCTAGAACAGGAGCCCAATTAACAACGGCAACATTTAATGTATCCTTGTCTGTAGATACATTGTCTTTTTTTTCCTTTGCTGCTTTCGCTTTTTTGTCTTTCTCCGCTTGAGCTTTAGCTTCCGCTTTTTCAATCTTCGCGCGCTCTCTTTCAATCTCTTCTTCTGAAGGCTTATTGAAAATCGCAAATGCTGTAAGGATTGCTCCGATTAGAACTAATCCTACAATGGTATTTCTATCCATGTTTTATTTTTATTTCTCTTGTATTCTAAATTGATTATTTCTTATTGCTCACTGCTGCCTTAACGAAAGCAACAAAGAGTGGGTGTGGATTGACCACGGTACTTTTGTACTCTGGGTGGAATTGAGTCCCGACAAACCAAGGGTGATCCTCAACTTCAACAACTTCTACAAGTCCTGTATGCGGGTTCTTTCCAGTTGCTTTCATACCGTTTTGCTCGAATTGCTCCAGGTATTCATTGTTGAATTCAAATCTATGGCGGTGGCGTTCAGATATCTTATCTGAATTATATGCTTCTGATACATTCGATCCCGTTGTTAATTGGCATTCATATGCTCCGAGTCTCATAGTACCTCCTAAATTAGAGATGTTCTTTTGTTCTTCCATCATATTAATGACAGGACTCTTACAGTCTTCTACAATTTCTGTAGTATGAGCCTCTGGAAGGTTAAGTACGTTTCGAGCGAATTCAATAACAGCACATTGCATCCCTAGGCATATCCCTAAGAAGGGTACTTTATTCTCACGAGCAAATCGAACGGTTTCTATCTTACCTGAAATTCCTCTTGAACCAAATCCTGGGGCAACCAGAATCCCGTCAAGATCTACTAATAAATCATCCGCATTGTCACGATTTATTTTTTCAGAATGTATCCACTTTACATTGACCTTCACTTCGTTAGATGCTCCTGCTTGAATAAATGATTCACTAATTGACTTGTACGCGTCCTTTAATTCGACATACTTTCCAATCAAACCAATTTCAACTTCTGATTTTGGGTTTTTAAGACGATCTACAAATTCATTCCATTGATCAAGGTTAGGAACTGACTTAGTTGGTAAGCTAAGTTTTTCCAAAACAACTTTGTCTAATTCCTCAGATTGCATCAGTAAAGGAACATCATATATTGTATCGGCATCTCTCGCCTCGATAACTGCATTCATACTGACATTACAGAACTTTGCAATTTTACGACGTAAATTTAAATCTAGTTCGTGTTCTGTTCTACAGCAGAGAATATCCGGTTGAACACCGAGTTCTAATAATTGTTTTACAGAGTGCTGTGTAGGCTTCGTTTTTAACTCACCAGCTGCAGCGAGATATGGTACCAGTGTTAAGTGGATGACAATACAATCATCTTCCATCTCCCAGCGCATTTGTCTTACAGCCTCAACGTATGGTAACGACTCAATATCTCCGACTGTACCGCCGATCTCAGTGATTACAATATCGTAGGTGCCTTTTTCACCAAGTAGCTGAATGCGCTCTTTAATCTCATTTGTGATATGAGGGATTATTTGAACTGTTTTTCCAAGGAATTCTCCTCGTCGTTCTTTCTCAATCACAGATTGATATATTTTCCCAGTTGTCACATTGTTCGCTTGTGAGGTAGGAACATTCAAGAATCGTTCATAGTGTCCAAGATCGAGATCTGTTTCAGCTCCATCATCCGTAACGAAGCACTCACCATGCTCATAAGGGTTCAAGGTACCTGGGTCAACATTGATATAAGGATCCAGTTTTTGGATCGTTGTTGAGTACCCACGAGCTTGGAGTAATTTTGCTAAAGATGCTGAGATGATTCCTTTTCCGAGAGAGGATGCAACCCCTCCTGTTACGAAAACATATTTTGTTGAATTTGACATGTCTAAATAAAGTAACTTCGGGAGGCAAAGTTATAAGATTCTAACGACCGAAGGCTCAATTTTCTTCTTTTTTATGAACAGTGGGGTAAATCAAGCATAATCAGACTGGGAAGTAGTTAAATAGCGCTCTCGTTGAGTAAAAAAGTAATCTAGAGCTAGTCAGACCAGTTACCGTTTGCTCCAAACTGTAAATAGAGAAGATCCTTTCTTCTTGCAGACTTGGAAAAAATCGGACATCCAGTAGAATCGAGTCTTGGATAATGTGGGGTTGAGCGCTTCATTTTCTTAGGTAGAAACATTAAGTCATGAATGAGACGGTTTTGAAAACCATGCCTAACTTGTTCTGAATCAATACCGACTCTCATCGTGGCGACTTGAGCATAAGGCAGATTATATGAAACTCCGGCATACAGAATTCCATGGCTTGTCTTGCCATACGGCAGACTCTCAAGTAATTTAAAGCCATTTGGGCAGTCATCCCATGATAGCTTTTGCCAAGGAGCCCCACGTGTTTCTCCGGTCCAGATGCTCAATCCTAAAGAATATCTAACGTTATCTGTGCGGTAAGAAACGTTTACACGGCCACTTCTGAACCTATCTCGTCCTTGTCCTCCAAAAACATCATTCTCCTGATAAAGACTGAGTTTCTTGAGATGCACACCGAACCCTCCTGAGTTCTGGCTAGTCCCGCGATTATCCCGGTACCATATGTAGTTATAGCCAACTCCATAGTTGAAGGTAGATTGATGATTTAGTCCGTCAAGCATAAAATCTTGAGACATTTCCTTCTTTCCTGCAAGCAAAACAGCTCCAAGTGCTATTCTGTTTTCAATAAAATTAGTTCTGCCACCAAAGTTTTTCGAATGGAAATAAAAGGTTGAATTTGCATTTACTTGATAGAAGTGGTCCTTATAGTATCCTTTCAAATTTAGCCCAAATGAATTCGAGTGTGATCCAAAATTGAGAATTAGTCCAACAGCCCCACCGAAATGCTCCATGAAGTAACTTTGAGCATTCACAGAAGAGGAAGTAAGAAGAAGAGTAAGCAGGACGAACCTCATGACGGCAAATATGACAAAAAACATTCCAAATTGGAATATTTCCAAGAAACACTGTAATATTCCAATTATCCTAATTTAATTAGTGCCTTTTACAATAAAGATTAGATTTGAAGTAATGAGAGCTAGAGGAGTATATTGGATTGCGCAGCTAATTGGCTGGATGGCCTATGGTTCGCTGTTGCTGTTTGCAATAATTAGTCGTGAACCGGAGAAGATTGACGGAACACTGTTTATCAATATTCTCGGCTTGATTTCCTTCGGTATATTAATTACCCATTGTAAGCGTTGGCTGATGCTTAGGTTGGGGTGGTTGGATATCAAGCTGATAAAATTAGTTCCACGATTGTTACTGATCTCAATAATAAGTGCGCTACTTATCAACAGCTGCCTGTATCTTCTTGACTCTATCATAGAGTTATTATATACTGTGAATGATGTAAATTCAGAAGGTTGGAGCCTAGCCGCATTCTTGATCAGCACCATGTCGCTTGGGATTTTGATGCTTTTTTGGAACGCAATCTATTTCACATTCCACTTATTTCAAAAATCTAGAAACCAGGAAATTTCGAATATTGAACTTACTTCTACAAATCGAGAAAGTGAACTAAAGAACTTAAGATCTCAACTTAATCCGCATTTCCTTTTTAATTCGCTCAATAGTATTCGCGCGCTTGTGGACTTGGATCCTGCCAAAGCGAAGATTTCGATTACCACATTAAGTAATCTACTTCGACAATCGCTGATTCTAGGCAAAGAGAATATTGTGAGCATTGAACAAGAACTTGATATTTCCAAGAGTTATTTAGACTTGGAGAAAATTCGATTTGAAGAACGGCTAGAGGTTGTTTGGGAAATTGATGATCGTCTTCTTTTAAATAAAATTCCTCCGTTTTCGATCCAGATGATGGTGGAGAACGCAGTGAAACATGGGATATCAGCATTAAAGGAAGGTGGAGTAGTCATTGTTAAGATCGCTCGGACAGAGGAGGGGTTCTGTATCCAAGTCTCGAATTCTGGAGAGCTTGGTGGTGGGAATTCTAATGGTGTCGGTGTTCAAAACATTCAGAAACGCCTACAATTACAGTATGGTGAATTTGCTGAGTTCAACTTGAGTCAAGAAGGAAAATTGGTAGTAGCAATTATAAATTTTAAGAATGAAGGAGTTTAAGACATTAATTATTGATGATGAGCGACTCGCTCGTGAAGAGTTGAAAAGCATATTAAAGGATTACGTTGAAATCAATGTGATTGATGAAGCTCAGAATGGTGATGAGGGAATCGAGAAAATTAAGAGCTTAAAACCTGACTTAATTTTTCTTGATATTTCGATGCCTGGTATGACTGGGTTTGAGATGCTGAAGCAACTGGAAGAAATACCACATGTTATTTTTGTGACTGCTTATGATGAATACGCGGTCAAAGCCTTCGAAATTGATGCGCTAGACTACATTCTCAAGCCAATTGATACTGAAAGACTCAATGAGGCGCTATATAAACTGAAGACTAAGGATGAGCATGATTTTGAGTCTCACGAGCAGCCGATTGAAGATCGAAAGGATCGTCAATTATCAATAGAGGATAGAGTGTTCATTAAAGATGGGGAGAAGTGCTACTTCGTAAAGCTCGCTGATGTGCGCATGTTAGAGTCTGACGGGAATTACGTAAAAGTATATTTCGGCACAAGCAGACCTTTAATTCTGCGCTCTTTGAATAGTTTCGAGGAAAGATTGGATCCTGAATTTTTCTTTAGAGCTAACCGAAAGTTCATTATCAACTTGGAATGGGTAGAGCGTATTGAAAACTGGTTCAATGGTGGGCTCCAAGTGGAATTGAAAGATGGAGAGAAGGTTGAGATCTCTAGACGACAGGCAATTAGGTTTAAGGAAACTTTTGGTTTTTAAGCGTTGATTATTTCTCAACTAATACAATTCCGTCTTTTTCAAGAGTGATTAATCTAGCTTTATAGAGTGTTCCTACAGCTGACTTGAAAGTTTTCTTGCTCATACCAACTTCATCACGGATATCATCTGGGTGACTCTTATCATGGATGTCTAGACGTTTCTTTGACTTCAGAATTTCAAGCAATTTTTCTGCCGATTCGGATATCTTAGCCATCCCTTCCTTGTCGAGTCTAATATCTAGCTTTCCATCTTCTCTGACATTATGGACAAAACCAACCTCCATGTCTCCACGTCTAAGTTGACGGCTTATATCATTGTAGTATATCAATCCTGAATAACGATCATTCACAATAACCTTATTCCCTAGGTCAGTTTCTTCGCAGATAAGCAAATCAACTTCCTGATCTTTCTCAAAGATTTCTGTACATTCTTCAATGTATCGGTTCGTCTTGGTTGAACCGTATAAACGGTCAGTGGCTTCGTCTAATTGAAGGCTTGTTAAGTAGTAATATCCGCTCTCTAACTTTAGATTTTGCTCTTTAAACGGAATCAATAAATCCTTTTCTAGTCCCCAATCTGCAAAAGCACCGAACATAGTTACATCCTTGACTTTCAAATAAGCAAACCCTTTCAGTTGAAGTAAAGGTCTTTCTGTTGTTGCTACTACGCGATCTTCAGAATCCCTATAAATGAACACGTCGATTTCATCGTCAACTTTTAAGCCGTCTGTAATGTACTTTCCTGGTAATAAAACATCATTATCGTTTTCATCTCCTAAGAATGCACCTGCGGATGTAAACCTCAATACGGTGAGGTGATTAATTTCTCCTATGTTCATTGAATACTAAAAATAAAGGGCAGAGGCCAATTTTGAGTTGACCACAAGAACAGGCAATCCTAGTTTATTTGTGATCAATCCTTGTGCAAATTTATCAAATTGCGGCAAAAGACTCTCCGTATGGTAAGCAATTGCAATTAATTCTATTTGATTATCCTTTGCGAATGTCATCACTTTCTTCCTGTAAGCACCGCTATTCTTGACGATCTCAATTTTCGCATTGATATCTCGCTCCTCATATTGTTTCGATACAATTGAGATTCTATTCTTTAAGCGTGTATTCAAGATTTGATCTGTCTGCTTTTCAGCTAGCACGGAAATATTCGCATCATACATTCTCGCGATATCACCAGCAATATTAACAATTTGAAGACTTTCTTTTGTTAAATCGATTGGTACTACAATCTTCTTTAACTCAACAATCTGTGTATTTTTCTGAACAATTAAGAATGGACATTCCGCGCTTGTAATTACCTTCATGGCGTGACTTCCAAAAAATCGTTGTAGTCCTCTTTTTCCATGAGTACCCATAATTATGAGCTGAGCGCCTTCTTTCTTGGCTAGCTTACCTATATCAGTAAATATACTTCCAACGCGCACGTAGGATGTTATTTCGACACCAAGAGGTACATTAGTGTTATCCCTAACTTCATCCAACTTCTTGAGCATTGCTTTTCCGGAAGGTTTATCTTTCGATAGATGAACTAACTTAATTTCGGTATGTACATGTTTACCGAGATGCAATGCGTATTCTAAAGCCTTCTGACTAATCGGCGTAAAGTCATAAGGAACCATGTATAGATTCTTGCTCATAAGCGGCGTTTTGTCAATAATACGGAAAAATCCGCATTATATTTTATCGCGGAAAATCTTCTTTTCCACAGATTTATGTTTGGTATGTACAGTACTAACCTCTGCGACCAGCTTTACGGCGTTGACGAGCCTCTTTGCGCTTCTTGCGCTTGCTTTTCTTCATATCATCAAAGAAGGATATATTATTAGGATCTCTTTTATCTTTTTTGTCATATGCCGGAACATTTGGGTCAGACTTTTCTTTCTTTTTTCGATCCTTTCTGCTTTCCTTTTTATCTTCCTTAGCTTCTCCTTCTGGAGTAACAGCTACATGCTCATTACCTCCTGCAGGTGCATTAGCATCCTCTGGATTTTGCCAATCAATATCAATAACTTGTTTCTTAAGCTTCCCAGTTCTAGGGTCCTTTACATAAACAACTTGCTCATCATTTTCTAGTGGACGATTAATCCCTATCACATCTTCATGTAAAATCCATTTCCCTTTTTCGAGTTTAAAGGCATCATATGATAAGTCTGGCACATAAAATGAATAGTAACCTTTCATTGTTGGAGATTCAGGGGATAGGTGATCCATCATGATTCTCTTTCTCTCTTCCTCATAATTAAGAGTCATTGTGACTTTCTCCGCGTGTTCGTAAAACATTCTACGATGAATAGTTTTCCCAGTCTTAAACATAGGCAGACCAAACTTCACGGTCTTTCCTGTTAGGTACATAACGTCCAGCAACTTAATATTACTCATCGTTGTATTGCCATCCCACCCCAGAACGGTATAGACCGTTTTAGAACCTCTTTTTACGGGTATGATTTTGTAGTATAACGCTCCGTACCATTTATATGATGTTACAACCTCTTTAGGTTGGTTCATTCCGTATAAATCCTGAATTAGCTCCGTAACGTAATATTTCTTTTTTCTTTTATCGTAATGCAAAACATAGCCGTAATAGCGCTGCGTCTTATCGTCTTGCTCAACATTCCAATTTATAATTCTAACTAGTTTATCTGGGCTATCAATAAATCCAACGGTATTAAGTTTTGTGAATTGATGAGTCAGAGCAGATTTACTCTCAAGTGCTTTGGCAAACTCAGCTTTGAATTTATCATTGTTCGACTTTTTTTCTGCGTCATCCTTTGAGGATCTAAGTTGATCTAAAAGAGAAACCAATTCATCTTCCTGTGCGGCCATAACATCATCTTGAGCAGATAACTGACCACAACTTAGAACCACAATAAATCCAATTAATAACTTCATATAGTACATAACGAGAATACAACCATTTTGTTACTTGGTTCAAATACCTTACCAGAAAAGAATTAAGAGCTATAGGGACTTTAGCTTGGTAACAGTGTCTGATGGGTTATCAGAATTAAAAACAAAGCTACCGGCAACAAGAACATCTGCTCCAGCATCAATTAGTTGTTTACCAGTGTCTAGATTGACACCTCCATCAACCTCAATGAGAATTTCTGCACCATGCTTATCAGC
>DKPV01000081.1 GCA_002471375.1 Flavobacteriales bacterium UBA7325 | reverse complement strand
CCATTTGAGTTTCATGATAAAATGGCACTTAAGACGAACTATAAGGAATTAGGTGTTCGTGTTGTGCCACATGCAGTTGCTAGATACGGTGCTTTTGTAGCTCCCGGAGTGATCATGATGCCCTCATACATCAACATTGGCGCATACGTAGATTCTGGAACTATGGTTGACACATGGGCAACTGTTGGTTCTTGTGCGCAAATTGGTAAAGATGTGCATTTGAGTGGAGGTGTTGGAATTGGCGGAGTATTAGAACCACTCCAAGCAGCACCGGTAATCATAGAAGATGGAGCCTTTATAGGATCTCGATGTATCGTTGTAGAAGGTGTTCGCGTTGGAAAAGAAGCTGTATTAGGTGCCAATGTAGTTTTAACGAAATCGACTAAGATAATTGATGTTACAGGTGACGAACCGAAGGAAATTAGAGGATACGTTCCGGAAAGAAGTGTAGTTATACCAGGCTCATACACAAAGAACTTTTCAGCTGGAGATTTTCAAGTGCCATGTGCACTGATTATTGGACAACGAAAAGCATCTACTGATTTGAAGACATCACTCAACGATGCATTACGCGAGCACAGTGTTGCGGTTTAAATTCATTACAAAATATTGTTGAACAAAAAAAGAGACGAACTAGTGTTCGTCTCTTTTAGTATAATGTGTTTATGTTCTCTTAGAACTTCACAGATAGACCACCGTTAGCGATACCACCTTGACCAAATCCTACACCTAGGTTAATCCCGATGTTGTCAGTGAAGAAATAACGCATTCCAAGTCCAACTCTTGCTGCTATAGGAATCAAAGTAGTACTTCCTGATCCAGAATCGTCAAACGATGGATTAGTTGATGAATACTTGAATGATCTGTTCTTGTAACCAGCGCCTACAGTTCCGAAGAAATCTAGGTTGTCATTATCAATGAAATGGTAGTTGAACACAACCATAAAACCAATTTTTGTAGTTTTAATTTCATCCGTGTAAGTTATTGGATCGTACGTTGATGTCGCAGCATTCCATACTGATGATTCATAATCATATGTTACAGATGAATTATTAAATCCAAAATCAGCACCAAGACCAACTTTATCTGCAAGCATATATTCCACACGCAATCCTAGAGGTCCAATACCCCCAACTTTAACGTTTTCTTCCGATCCAGAATTTGCCCAAGCATTTCTTAGAACGCTTGTATACAAGTTAGGAAATCCATAATAAAGATCGATAGCTACATTCCCCTCGCTCATCGCTTGTGCTGAAGCAGTATTAGCTGACATCATAAATGCCCCCATTATTACTGCTAGTGTTAATTTTCTCATGATAGTTATTTTAATAAGTTAGTGCTCAAAGATAACATTCTTTACAAATGCCTTGCCAAAAAAAAGCTTACACTCAAAATTTAACAACTTTGTAAAGCTTCCTTTCCGAAAAATAAGATATTGAAGCCTTCTCTAAAGAACATTTAGGATATTTGATAGACAATCAACTTAAAATGAACTAGCTTTGTAGGAGCAATGGTAAAAATAAATGCATACTATTTTTTTATTCTCTTAGGACTTTTCTCTTGTCAAAATGAACAGGTAGCGGAGCCTGAAATAGAATCGATGCGTGGAGAAATTGCCAGTGATATCGTTGATGAGTCTACGGACATTGAGGATATTAACGACGATCACGAATGGAGCGTTTACCAAGGTAGGATTGGAACCTATGAGCAACAAGTCGTAATAGAAATCGGGATCGTAGAGAACGAGGTTACTGGAAGGTATTTTTATGCTCGCCACCAAAATTTCTTATCACTTGAAGGTACATTTGATAGCTTAACCAAAGAGTTTAACTTGATTGAAACTTATCGTGGCAAGACGACCGGACAAATACGCTGTATTATTGATGACAAGGATAATCTTGACGGAACATGGTCCAAATCAGAAGAAAGTGAGCCAGAACCTTTCAAAGCAACCAAGCTTTCATCAGGCGATGATGATAAAGATCGACTAAATGTTGAATTCCTTAAATATGACAATCGGCATGAGGTACAGATATACTCAGGCGTAAGCAATGAATCGAATAGGGAATTTGTAGTTGATGAACTCATGATAAGTAAAATTGACGCTCGCCATTTCTCCTTCCATTATTCCATCATAGGTGGAAATGGACATACTGGTTCTATTGATGGAATAGGATCTATGAGTACTGCTGATTCAGCTGAATTTGTTGCTCCTCAATCCGGTTGTATTCTAGGGTTCGTTTTTGAAGGAGACTCTCTTTCAGTAATTGAAAAAGAAGATTGCTCTTATTATCGCGGAATGCGCGCACACTTTACAAATAAACTTGGTAAAATTGAGAAGGGCCTCGCCTTCTAAAGATTCGATTCGTTTTTGCTCACCCACCTTCTTTCTTCTTGTTTTAAAAGTGCACGAAACTTATTCGGATCTTCTAGAGAGAAAGTCAATTTATTACCGGAGACAGGGTGATCAAACTCTAATTTTTGAGCGAATAAAAACAACCCCTTATGTGTCATCACTTCTCCTTCAACGCCGTAAATCTTATCTCCAACGATTGGGTTTCCTAGATGAGCACAGTGTATTCTAAGCTGGTGTGTACGTCCTGTTGATGGAAGCAATCGCACTAAAGAAAGCATACCATTTCTTAATGACGGAACACTCCGTTCAAAAACTAATTTGGACTGAGCAGGTTTACCCTCAATTGGCTTATCAATGAACTGAGAAGAAACCTCACCTTGCACGATTGCCAGATACCCTTTCTTTACTAACCGGTTAGAAAACATTCGTCCCAAAGCATCGTGCGCGCTAGCCGTCTTTGCGATTACCACAAGACCTGATGTCGCATAATCCAGCCGATGAACCGGCTTACCCCACTTAAATGCATCTAGTTCACTTGAAACGCCCAATTGATCAACTAGACAATTAACTAATGTCCGATGTTGGTTCCCACTTACAATCAATCCAGATGGCTTATTCACTAACGCAATAAACTCGTCTTCATAAACCAATGGGATTTCCAATGGAAAAGCCTGTGGGATGTATTTTTCTGTATCAACAAGCACTATCTTGTCTCCCGGTTGGACCCATGCACCGGATAGGGCGCGAGAATCATTATGATAAAACTCTCCACGTTTAATCGCTTTTTTAACAGCACTCTTTGTAGTCACTTGCGGGAAAAGCCCAATGGCATAATCCACAAACCGGATCATTTCGAAAACACTTTCAACGGTATGTTGCTCTAGGACAATCAAAAATCAGTTGCATAAAAAAGCCCCGAATAAAATCCGAGGCTTTCGTAGTATTATTTCAATTTTAAAGCAAAACAAATGTCACGCGACGATTCTTAGCTTGTTTCGTCTCGTCATCATCCATTTCACCGTGCTCTTGAGTTTCTTTCGAACCTTTTCTAGTTGGCACCATTCTAGATTCAGAAATCCCCTTCTCCATAAGATATTTCATTACAACTCCAATACGATTGTTATCCATATCTGCATAAACCGACTTCTCAGCTCCAACCTCATCCTCTGCAGCATTATTATGCCCAAGGATTTGTAACTTCTTATTAGGGTTTTCTTCTAGCATTTTAGCAATAAAGTCCAAAGAAGATTTACCCTCAGCTGACAATTTGCTTTTACCGAATGCGAAATAAACCTCACGATCATCAACTTTTTCTTTTGCTGTCATTTCCTCCGTCACGATGAACGACTTCTGATAAATCAACGTTGAATATGCGTCGCCTGCATCTTCTTGAAGACAATCACATTTCTGACCTTTCTCTTGATCTAGCAAACGCACGGAAACATCGTCAATGTAGTAATATGCAGATATTACTTGCTTCACTCTAATATCTTTCGTTTTAGCATCTTTCTTCATTCTCTCAAAACGGGTTTCGTCGTTCGAAGCGAAATTTCCTAATGTAATGTATTTCTCTCCACCTTTAGCGGTATATGTCCCACAAATCTCAGTCCAATCGTATCGTGCTGAAATTGTTTCATAATCGTTATTCAGGTGAACGATACTCGCATCCTCAATGATGGGAACTTTAGACTCTGTTCCGAATTGCTTCTTAGAGAACATAACTCCCATATTGTTAGAAGCATACTTCGAAGCTTCCGCTAATGACACGTACATTTTAACGCAATACTTCATGCCCTTTTTCATAGGAGCCTCAAGTTTCGTCATAACATATGATCTCGGAACTTTATTTCCGTATGAAAATCCAGTAACTCCAATGTAATTATCTCCTTCTTGCGGGTCTTCTTGACCATAAGCATTATCAGGTACTCCAATCTCTGGAATCTTTGTCTCAACGAATAAATCCGCACGAACACCTGTTGGTGAAACCCATCCGGTTGCACTTTCAATTTTACCAAGACGTTTTGGCTTCTTTCCAATAGATTCAAAACTTCCATTTGGAACCAAGTTTTCTCCCTCCTGTGCAAATGACGTTGGAGCAAGGAACACAAAGCTCATTGCCGAAATAAATTGTACTACTGTTCTAGTATTGAATTTCATAATTCTTAACTGTTTTAATAAATGTTTTCACTTTTTCTGGATCAACATCCGGATAAACTCCGTGGCCTAAATTAACAATATGTCTCCTACTTTTAAAGGAATCCAACATATTATTTGTCATCGCTTCCACTTCGGAATGAGACGAATATAGTGCACATGGATCAAGATTTCCTTGAAGCGTTCGGCTCTCTCCAACCACTTCTCGAATATCTTTCATCTGCATGTTCCAATCTACTCCGATCGTTTGACAGTCCATCGCAGCCAAATCGGCTACTGAATTGTACGCTCCTTTTGCAAAGAGAGTAACTGGTACTTGGTTAATTGCTTTCGCAATCCGATCTAAGTATCTTAGCCCAAACTCAGCATACTGTTCTTTTCCGAGAATTCCAGCCCATGAATCAAATACTTGCACTAGGTGCGCACCTGCTTCTATCTGTGCTTTCAAATACTGAATTGTGATATCCGTTATACGAGTAAGCAACTCGTGTGCCAAAGTTGGATTTGTATATAAAATATTTCTTGCTTTCGAGAACGTTTTCGACCCCTGACCTTCGATCATGTAACAGAAAATTGTCCATGGAGCTCCTGCAAAACCAATCAGTGGTACACGACCACCAATTTCCTTATTTGCAATTTTAATTGCCTCCAGCACATAACTCAAGCGATCCTCGACATCGAAATTAGTTTGCGCATATTTCTCCAGGTCATCCATGGATTTGATCGTATTCTCAAACCAAGGACCTTTTTTCTCTATCAGTTCATAACTCAAGCCCATGGCCTCTGGAACCACTAGGATGTCCGAAAAGATTATGGCCGCATCCACACCCAACAAATCAACTGGTTGAACAGTTACTTCCGCCGCACTTTCTGGAGTTTCCACTAGTTCTTTAAATCCTGACAGAGAAGCTCGTACCTTTCTGTACTCAGGAAGAATTCTTCCTGCTTGTCGCATCAACCAAACTGGGTATCTCTCGATAACTTCCCCTTGAGCAGCGCGTATGATTAAGTCGTTTTCAAATTTCATTGCTGCAAAGATAAGAGGTTCACTGGATTGATACAATATTGCAAGACTAGAAATTTAGTCTACCATTCAATTCCTTTTATTCCACGCCTAGTGAGATACTCATTGGTTTTAGAGAAATGCCTACAACCAAAGAAACCTCGATAGGCTGAGAGTGGTGAAGGGTGCGGTGAACTCAACACAAGATTATCATTGCGATTAACACTCTCTGCTTTTTTTATAGCCTTAGATCCCCACAGCAAGTATACTACCCCAGTCTTTCTTTCATTCAATTTAGCAATAACGGCATCCGTGAATATCTCCCAACCAACACCTTTGTGACTGTCAGCTTGTCCCTCTCTCACGGTGAGCACTGTATTAAGTAGTAGCACCCCTTGTTTCGTCCAGCGATTCAAGTCACCATTTTCATGTGGTGCAATCTCTAAATCAGCTTCGATTTCTTTGAAGATATTTTTGAGACTTTTGGGAAGGGGCAGAACATCTGACTCCACCGAAAAGCATAATCCATGAGCATGTCCAAGTGTTGGATAAGGATCTTGCCCTAAGATTACAACCTTCACATCGTTAAAAGGGCAACTTTCAAAAGCACGAAAAATTTCATTCTCCTTTGGGAAAACTCTGGAAGAACCGTTTGAGAATTCACTACTCACAAAGTCCATCAACTTTTCAAAATACGGCTTGGAGAACTCAGATTGCAGTTGTAGCTGCCAAGATTTTTCAAGTTTCATGATCATGAAGACAAAAATAGTTATTCATTGATTAATCGGTCATGGTTGATTTAGAAGATCGTACTATCTTTGAGCAATGAGAATTACACTCCTATTTTGTTTAGTGCTGCTTGTTGGATGTTCGGAGGAGACAGACCCAAATGATAGCATATTACCTGATGATATTGTTTTAGTTGATCCGTTGGAAGGACTGCCACTTGATGAGGCAATCAACAAACATATTAAGTCTACGTTGGATATAACAGCAACTGAAAAATATACTTACGAAATATTTAGAGGAGATTGCGATGGTGATGATAGCCTTGATATAGTGGTTGCCGTAAATTTACTCGATAGAGCAATGACAAAAGCTATTGCGTCTGGACAGCTCCCTAAATATGCCGAAACGGGATACATGGGGCATTTCAACTACATAGTCTATATAGATGGATTCACGCGTAAGTTCGATCCTCCTAAGGTTATCCCTTCAAGCCCTCACGCTAAGCTAGCAATCAACTTTGAGCAAATTAGAACCCCTAATCATATGGATTTCACAGTAGATTACCGAATAAAAGATGCAGGATTTCGGGATTATTATACAGTCATGAATGGACATCCAAGACAAATACTGCAAACACCAATTTTTTCAGGAGTTGGTGAGAAAGAATCTGAAGCATTTAAAGTGCGTTACGAAACAGGCAGCTACTCAATGTGCAAGGACATCGTTGTCTACAAAGGAAGTTTTGAGAATATTGTTCCTGAAAGTGAATTTGACATTTATGAGTTCAATCCTGATATTGTTGGAACAGATCAACTTGAGCGCCGCTGGTTCTTTAATGAACAAGACTTCAAGTATTACACACAAAAAGCTCAATAGAAGACTGTAGCTACGATTACTAAAATGTAGCTTTTACAGAAATTAGAAAATTTCTTCCAGAAGCGCTAATCCCTGATCCTGTCGTTCGGTATAATTGGTTGGTAATATTCTCAACTCCACCGGTTATTGAAAGGTGTTTATTAAAAAAGAATGCTGCCTTCAAATTAAGCGTGTACCACTCGGGGGTGTAGGATTCACCATTCTCATCAATTGCATAGGAAAGGTCACCCCGCTCATTTAAAGGAAGATCCTCCGGATCCATTTTAGCCTGATACATTGCGTAAAAATCAACACGAAACCTTCGCGTCTGGTAGGCAAGAGACGTTCTCCCAAAAGTTGGCGCAACATGAGATTTCGGAAAATACTGAGAGCTATCCGTGTTGTATTCTCTTCCTATTTGATAACTAATGGTACTTCTCAAGGTGAGACCCTTGGCTAAAGCAACATCAACTCCACCCTGCGCACCGTAGACTGTTGCATCCGAAACATTTTGAACTGCTTGGACATTACTAAGCGTACCTTCGTAGACAATACTATCTTGTCCATTGAACGAGTAATTTGCCCGAGCCAAAGCATCTTGTAGATAGGTGTAATATGCTGCAGCTTCTAGCTTGACCTTATTCTTTATAGACCAAACAAAGCCGACTTCGCCATTATATGCATACTCTGGCTTCAAATCAACATTCGGAACAATCACCGATCCAGGTTCTGAATCAAACACCTTTCCGAGATCATCAATATTCGGCGCTCTGAATCCAGTCGATGCGTTCGTATAAATTTGAAAAAGATCGCTTGGATTAAAGACAAGTCCAACACTACCATTCAACGCGCTGTTCGCGTTCTTAGTCGATGTTACAGGAAAAGCAAATAACGATGTATCGAAATCGGCATTGATTTGATAATAACTATATCTGATTCCTCCACTCAATATCCATTTTTCGGTTATCGCATATTTGGTATTCATGAAGGCTCCATATGCCTGCCATTTTGATCCATTAGGATAGCGAGAGTTAATTGTTGTTCGCTCATTTGTGAAAATATCTTCGCGATAAGCATTTGAAGTAACCTGATTCCCTATTGCTTCAAGTCCATAAAATAATGTGAGTGCAGGACTGAGTACTTTATCGAAATCCAGATTTACGGATAATGCATTAACTCTTTCAGCTTGTCGTCGAATCAAAGAACTTCCTGTTTTTCGATCATTTCGACTCTCCTCAAATACTTGGTAAGTAGTCGTTATTTTCATGTCGCTGTAGATTCCTTTATCTCTTGAATGCGACATACCTAAATTATACATCATCCACTGCTGCGGTCCATAATACCATTCAGCTTTATCCAAAACTCCATCATTGTCTGAGTCGAGAATTAATCGATCATAACGTGGTGCGTCTGAAGTTCTAGAAAAGTTTGCAATAAAATCGAATTCTAAATTTTCCGAAGGTTGAAATCTGATTTTTTGCATCACATTCATTTGACTGAACCCCGAATTCACCTGTAATTGAGGATCATCGTTCACCAAGGTAGAGTCGATACCATTAATGATTTGTTGGTATGTTGGACGCAAAAAAGATGAATCACCGTACTTCCCAGCCTTCAAATCACCATATCTAGAAAATGTACCTGCCGTTAAGAAAGCCCATTTTTTCGTTCCAATATTTAGATCAAAATGTGAAGTGATTTCATTACTAGCCGATGAGTAACGACTGAATATGTTCGTTCTGGTAAGCGTTTTTACAGAATCAGGCGAAAACTTGGCCTCCTTTGTTCTGAAGTTCATTACCCCACCAATAGCATCAGATCCATACGTTACCGCTCCAGGTCCAAAAAGAACTTCAACTGATTCTAATGAGTTTGCATCCATGGAAATCACATTTTGCAAATTTCCAGATCTGAAGATTGCGTTGTTCATTCTAACTCCATCCACCGAAATTAAAACGCGATTTGTTCCGAAACCTCTCAATTGCGGAGACCCACCTGCCAGTTGGCTTTTTTGAACAAAAACAAAACCACTTGACTCTAGTAAATCCGCAGATGTTTGAGGGCTGATTAATTCAACATCCCGTATTTTCATTTTATGAATTTTTCCAGGAATCTTCACTTTATCTTGTTCCCAACGATTTCCTGTGACAACCGTTTCCCCAATAGCGAGAATATCATCCGAAAGCTCTATACCAGTCACCTTGCTCAGTTCAGCATATGTAAACACGCCTGTAGCGTACTCGGGATAACTCACATAAATAGTGTCGCAACCAATAAACCGTTCAAGTCTAAATCGACCATTTATATCCGCACGGACGCGCACTAAAGGTTTAAGAGAATAAATATCTGCACTAGGAATAGACTGCTGAGAAATTTTATCTTTCACCATAATCTCTTGCGCATTTGTCAAAGGAGAAATTCCAAGGAGAAACAGGCTCAAAAGAAGTAATGAGGCAGAAAATTTAGTCATGTATACAAAGGTAATATTATTCGAATTGCCACAATGAACGTGCCAAAAAGATGCAGTTAAATAAGTAGTATATTTGGCTCTATTATGGAGCATCAATTTCAACATACAAAAACCTTTAGATATCAAGAGATTGCAAGACCTTCTGATGTGGAAAAAGTACTCTATGTACTTCATGGATATGGTCAGCTCGTTGAGTTTTTTATCCGGAAATTCAGGAGTACACCAGAAGACCTATTGATTGTTGCTCCCGAGGGTATGCATAGATTTTATATTAACGGGAGTTCAGGTCGTGTAGGAGCTTCATGGATGACGAAAGAGTCGCGTGACTCAGACATTGAAGACACTATATCCTTTTTAAATCAGGTCGATGAAGAGATTTCGCAACGCTACAACATAAGGAAACGATATCTGCTCGGCTTTTCTCAAGGAGGTGCAGCAGCTGCTCGATGGGAACAATTAGGAACAGTCAAATTTGATGGGATTGCACTTTGGGCATGTATTTTTCCTCCTGACCTACACTTTAAAACTACAAGTAATAATAATGTGAACCATTATTTCGCAATTGGCGATAATGATGAGTTCTATGAAGAAAATTCACAGAAAAAATTAATGGAGTATTATAAGGAGCTAGGCTATCAAATAGTGCCTTACAGAGGAACTCATGATATAGTTAACGAAACTTTAACAGTAATACTTCGTCAAATGGATAGTAATTCGTGATTTCGCCATTTTTTTGGCACAATTTTCGATATTTGCAATGAAAACAATAATGACATGAAAATACTTGCAGTAATATTTACATTTTTCACATTTGTCTCATTTGGACAAGATGCGAAATCAGACGCAATTTTAGCGAAGCTTTCAAAAAAGATCAACGCGACTAACTCATTCTATATTGAGTTCAGTGAGAACACATATAACAAAGATGCTGGAGTAAACCAGAACCTGTTTGGTAAAGGTTGGGTTAAGGAAAATAAGTATTATGCGTCTCTTGGTGACAATACGATAATTTCGAATGGCCTTAAGACATGGACTGTTGTAAAGGAGGAAAAAACTACGTACGCTGCAGATGCAGACGAGGACGATGACGAGTTGATGAACCCTAAGAAATTGATGACGATCTGGGAAACTGGATTTAAAAGCAAATATATTAAGGAGGAGGCTTTAAGTGATGAAACTGTTCACAAGATTTACCTCTACCCTAAGAATCCTCGCTCCGTTGACTTTACAACGATAGTTGTATATGTTTCAAAAGCGAAGAATGAACTAAAAAAGGTGATCATCAAAATGAAAGATGCAACCAAGAAGACCTACCGCCTTAAAAAGTATACTGCGAACCCTACGGTAAGCGACTCTAAGTTTGTATATAACAAGGCGAAATTTCCTGGATATAAATTGATAGAAGATTAAACGATTCTAAATCAAATAAAAAAGCGCATCTGAAATTCAGATGCGCTTTTTTCATGCTTAATTTTTAGTAGTTCAAAACATCCTCAATTGCCTCTTGAAGTCTTGTCTTTGGTAAGAATTGTTGCTCTAATTTTTCAGCAAATGGTACAGGAGTATCAAGTGATGCAACTCGTTTAACTGGTGCATCCAAAGATTCAAAACAATTTTCAGAAATCAAAGCCACGAGCTCTCCTCCTATTCCGCCAGTCATGCAATCCTCATGGAGAACGATAACTCGACCTGTTTTTCTAGAAGCAGCGTATATCGCTTCTTCATCTAAAGGTAGTAACGTTCGAAGGTCAAGAATCTCAATACTCATCTCTGAATTTTCATCTGCGTAATTCTTTGCCCAGTGAACTCCTAAACCGTAGGTAATGATTGTTAAGTCTGATCCTTCTCTGACAGTCTTCGCTTTTCCAATTTCGACAGTATAGTAATCATCAGGAATTTCTTCACGTATACTGCGGTACAAGAACTTATGCTCAAATACTAGCACGGGATTAGGATCTTCAATCGCTGCTGCCAATAATCCTTTTGCCTCAAATGGAGAAGATGGGTATACAATTTTAAGTCCTGGCGTATGAAAGAACCAAGCCTCATTGCTTTGAGAGTGAAACGGCCCTGCCGCTGAACCAGCTCCGGTTGGCATTCGAACAACGACATCAGCATTTTGACCCCAACGCCAGTGCATTTTGGCTAAGTTGTTTACTATTTGATTAAATCCACAAGTCACGAAATCTGCAAATTGCATCTCCACTACTGCTTTCATTCCAGCAATAGAAAGACCTAATCCGGCACCCACAATTGCAGATTCACAGATTGGAGTATTTCGCACTCGCTCTTTACCGAATTGTTCAACGAACCCTTCGGTAATTTTGAATACACCTCCATACTCTGCGACATCTTGTCCCATAATAATGAGGTCGTCATATTTCTCCATCGATTGACGAAGACCATCTTGGACAGCATCGACTAGTCTTTTTTCTGAGGTCTTCCCAGAAGCAACAACTACCGACTGATCATAGTCAGCATAGATATCATTTAATTCTGCATCTAAATCTGGTGTAATTTCTGGCTGAGCATATGCAGCATCAAGTCCATCTTGAATTTCTTTTTTAATCTCTTTTCTGTATTGTTCTTCTACCGCTTCAGACAGAACCCCTTCACGATAAAGGAAATCAGAGAATGATTTTAATGGATCGAATTGTTCCCATTCATCTTGAATACCTTCTGGGTAATACTTCGTCCCTGAAGCCTCCTCATGACCACGCATCCTAAATGTCATAAACTCTAGAAGAACGGGCTTAGGATTTTTACGCATATCCCCTGCGATCTTTCTTACTGTTGAAATCACTTGAAGAATGTCATTTCCATTCACCTGGACAGCTTCCATTCCGTAGCCAATTCCTTTATCTATGAATTGTTTACATCTGAATTGCTCATTCGAAGGAGTTGACAAGCCCCACTTGTTATTTTCAATTCCAAATATCACGGGTAAATCCCACACTGAGGCAACATTAAGAGCTTCGTGAAAATCACCCTCACT
>DKPV01000101.1:31557-46134 GCA_002471375.1 Flavobacteriales bacterium UBA7325 | reverse complement strand
TCGTAAATTCCAAAAAATGTTAGTTGGATCGAAAGAAAAACTAGCTGAACTTGAAGCAGTAGCTGAGTAATCAGTTTTGAAATAAAGTACAAGGTCGTCACTTCGGTGGCGACCTTTTTTTGTTGCATATTTTCTTTCGAGAATTTCGGGTGTTTCTATTATCTTTAATCTAACTAATTATAGATTCACCGATGACAGATAATATTCAGTCGCCCTCATTTGAGATTTCGCGAAGTGATCGTTCGGCGCATAAGAAGCATAACTCTTTTGTGCTATGGTCTACTGGTCTGTCTGGTTCTTGTAAGTCAACCCTTGCTGATTTAGTTGAAAAGCATCTCATGAATCTCGGAGTTCATACTTACATTTTGGATGGTGATAACATACGAAAGGGACTGAACAAAGATTTGGGTTTTTCCAATGAAGATCGCACCGAAAATATTCGAAGGATAGGAGAGGTGTCATCGTTATTTGTGGATGCTGGAATTGTTGTCATATCCTCGTTTATTTCACCATTTCAGAAAGATCGAGCGATAGCAGCTGAAGCTGTTGGAGAAGATCGATTTATCGAAGTTTATATCAATGCCCCTTTGGAAGTTTGTGAAAAACGTGATCCTAAAGGACTCTATAAAAAGGCCAGAGATGGAGTTATTACCGAGTTTACGGGTATTTCGTCGCCATATGAAGCTCCGGTATCACCTGATGTCGAAGTGCGAACGGATGAACTATCTAAGATTGAAGCAGCAGCGAGCATTATCGAAGCAATTAAATCGAAACTAAATGTTTAGTCCATGAGCACAGATTCATTGACACATTTGGATGAACTTGAGGCAGAGGCAATCTTCATCTTACGTGAAGTTTTTGCAAAATTTAAGAATCCCATTATTATGTTCTCCGGGGGTAAGGATTCCATAACGCTTACTCATCTAGCAAAGAAAGCTTTTCATCCAGGAAAGATCCCCTTTTCTCTTTTGCATGTCGATACAGGTCACAATTTTCCTGAGGCAATCCAATTCAGGGATGAACTTACACAAAAGCTGGGTGTAAAATTGATTGTAGCAAAGGTGCAAGACTCAATCGATAGTGGCAGAGTAGAGGAAGAGACGGGTGTTGGTGCTACAAGGAACTTCTTACAAATAAGAACCCTCTTAGATGCGATAGACACGCATGAGATTGATTGATCGCTTGTTTCCTTTATTATCTGATAGAATTACGAAGTAAACTCCCTAACTTAAACTTGATACTCCAACATTCGTTGTTGCATCAGTGATAGTCAATTCTTCTATTAGCTGACCTCCCATTGTCATGATTACCGCTTCAATGTTCGATCCGACCATTTCAGAAGGTGTATTTTTGTTGATTCCATTTTCAACTGTGTAAACCTCCAATCCATCTAAGGCATTCTTGTCTAAATCTGCAGCAGCCAATGTGAACGCTCCAGCAGCACTTGCTTTAACTGCGATTACACGATATGTAAAGACACTATTTTCATTTGTAGCGGCTGTGAAGTCTACTTGAAGATCTGTAGCTGTCACTGTGTTATCAGCAATATTAGAACCAACTATTGAATTCGCTACGTCAGCTTGGACATATAGAGTTACGCCGGAATTGGCCATGGCCATATCTGATATGTTTGTATCAACAGTCGACGGAAATCTATACAGAAATAGAGTTTTTAAAACAGAATCAAATCAACGGATAAACTTATTGGTACTCATATTCAATGATCATTTTACTATCTTTGAGAGTATAAAATTGATCAAACATGGAGAACAACAACAACAACAACAATAATAAGAACGAACAACAAGTTAATATAGAATTGCCTGAAGATATTGCAACAGGAATTTATTCAAACCTCGCAATTATCACACATTCTCCTACTGAATTCGTGACGGACTTCATTCAGATGATGCCTGGTATGCCTAAGGGCAAAGTGCGCTCAAGAGTTATTATGACTCCTCAAAATACGAAAAGACTAATGACGGCCTTGATTGAAAACGTTCAGAAATTTGAGCAAATTCATGGTGCGATCGAGGATGGTAATATTCCTCCAATGCCTCCTATGAACTTTGGTACACCTACAACACAAGCGTAATTATTGCGTTAATAGTCTATGACTAGTCCTCTTAAGTTTAAGCATTTTACGGAAATCTTTTTTCTCCTCCTTATTGCTGGAGGTATGTCGGGATGTTCGAAATATTCGAGCCCGCGAAAAATCGAGCGCTTAATTACTCAAGGGAATTGGAAGTTGTCATCTGCTTATATTGATACCGTGGATTTGACTAGCGAGTATTCCGAGTATCAATTTCAGTTTAGTCAGTCGGGGACGATAACAGTTATTGGCGATCCAACCATATCTGGAAAATGGGAAACAGGTGTAGAGAAAAATCCAACCTATCTCAGCTTAACAATAACACCGTTTTATCCATTTTATCATCTCAATGCTGATTGGACACTTACAGAGTGCACAAGAGATCGTTTGGTGATGGAGCTGGTTGGAGGATCTTCAGTCGACGTGTTGATTCTGGATAAGCTATAATTAATTGCTCTAACTCTACATTCTCTCTTTCACCAATTCTTCCAATCCGTCTATAAATCGGTCATGGCTATTTGAACTTGGAACGAGTTGGATTTTCTCTCCACCATGTTCTTCAAAAATCTCTTGGTATTCATCTCCGATTTCGATTACCGTTTCAAGACAATCTGCAACAAATGCTGGACTGAATGCCAATAATTTCTTAGCTCCTTTCTTTCCCTGCTCTTCTACTACTTTATCAGAAAACGGGGTCAACCACTTTTTGTCTAAGCGTGACTGAAAGCAGACAGTATAATCAGACTCCTTCAAACCTAGCTTGTCAGCAATGAGACGAGTAGTAGCGTAGCATGTTGCTTTGTAACAGAATTTATTGAATTCATTCATTTCTGTCTCACATGGCTGATCGGTACATAAATCTGATCCTTCATAGACTTTATCTACGTGTCGATCTGGTAGTCCGTGATAAGAGAATAATATATGATCATAGTCTGATAAGTTGAATGCCTTGGAGCGTTCAATAATTGAATCGATGTACCCTTCATTATCCCAAAATTGGTTAATGATACTGACTTCAGGTATAACCCACCATTTACGCATGATGTTCATGGCCAGATCTATAGCAGATCCGCTTGAAGCACTGGCATAATGAGGGAACATTGGTAATACAATAATGTGATCGTAGTTTTTTTTACGCATTTTCTCCAGAACATCGTACAACGATGGATTCTGATAGCGCATGGCCATATGAACTGTTAAATCACTATCAGTAAAACGCGCTTGTAATTTCTTGACGACAGCCTCAGTATGCGTAATCAAGGGAGAAACTCCATCACTAAGATCAAACAATTGCTTGTAGATTTTGGCTGACTTGGAAGCTCTGAAAGGAACAATTATTCCGTTTACAAGTAATTTTCTCCCAAGCCAAGGTAAATCTATTACCCTTGGGTCGTTCAGGAATTCTGAAAGATAGCGTCGGACATCATTCGTCTTCGGGCTATCAGGTGTCCCAAGTTGAACGATTAATACTCCGGTGTTCTTTTTCGATGTCTTCAACATAATCTAATAAACTAATAAACTATTATCAAAATTAGTTTTTCCTTTCGAAATAGCATGACTTTTTATACGAACCTAATTTTGTTGAACCTAAAAAAGTTTTTCTCGCCAATTTTTAGCTTGGTTTTCATCAAGTAGCCCTAGCTTTAAAAGATAGGATAATGTTTTTTCAAATGCCATTGGATATTTAATCCCATCGTAATTCCAATCAGTTTCGTTGAGCCAGTTAACAACATGTCTATGGCGCAGATTATATCGCCAACTGATAAGTTCACTTGCGTTTTTATTCTGCTTCAGATCAAATGCCTTCTTTGCGACGATAGAGCACATCTCATTGAGACTTTCTTTATGTTCTTCATAAATTTCTGTTCTCACTGCAATAACGAAGCATGGCCAAGGTGTAACAACTTCACCTACGTACCTACATTTCTCTTGTTCGGTGTAGGGGTGTGTGGTGTATTTCTCCCAAAGAAATCCTTGTGCCTCATTGTTTTCTAGTGCCCAAAGCCCTCCATAGATATCACCAATAATATTGAACTTAAGTTTTGTAGTATCCCAACTCTCCTGACTAGCCATAACATAGCTCATCAAATGCGAACCAGAGCCTTCTCTGGATATTGCAAAAGTTTGATTCTCTAGATCACTGATGGATTGAATCGAAGAATTATACGGTACATGTACGCCCCAATGAAGAGGAGTAGTAACATAAATCTGAATTATTTTTGCGTCTAGTCCTTGAAGGATTGCTCTTGTGATTCCCTCCGTGAGTACAATTGCTACATCGAGCGTTTTGTTTTCTAGTCCACGGATCATTTGGCCCGTACCTCCACCCATGTCACTCCAGTGAAGTTGAATTCCTTTTTCTCTGAATTTTTCTTCTTCAATCCCCATTCTCCAGGGAAGGTTGAAGTGTTCCGGTACTCCACCAATTTTCAATCCTAACATATTCTATTTTCTTATCTCGTCATGCTCTTCAGAAAACTGCATGTCGTGTAATGTTTTATAAAAACCATCCAGTTTTAGTAGCTCTGAATGTGATCCTTGTTCTTTTATTTCTCCACTATCTAACACGACTATTTTGTCCGCAGATTGAATCGTAGACAGACGATGTGCAATTACAATTGCTGTGCGGCCTTTGGTTAACTTCTCCGTAGCGTTTTGAATGGCTTCTTCGGACTCATTATCCACGCTAGAAGTGGCTTCATCCAAGATCAGTATGTGTGGGTTATATACGTAAGCGCGTATAAAAGCTAATAGTTGACGCTGTCCTACCGAAAGAACACCACCGCGCTCGCCAACTTCGTAAGTGTAACCACCTGGCATCTTCATTATGAAATCATGTGCTCCAACCGCTTTAGCTGCTTCTTCTACTTCCTCTTGGCTAATGGACTTGTCACCGAGTGTAATGTTATTGAAAATAGTGTCGGAAAATAGAAAAACATCCTGGAGTACAATGGCAATGTTTTTACGCAGAAATTCAAGTTCTAGATCTCTAAGTTGAGATGATCCTATCGTTATTTCTCCTTTTTGATATTCATAAAATCTTCCGAGTAATCCAACAAGTGAACTTTTTCCTGCTCCTGTTGCACCCACGAATGCAACTGTAGAACCAGGTTTAATAGATAGGTTGATGTTCTTGAGTACCCAATCTTCTTTTTGGTAGGCAAAATAGACATCTTTGAAAGTTATTTCCTGGCTAAAATCACAATTAGTAACAGAGCCTTCATTCTGAATATTGTCCTCTCGGTCAATAATCTTAAATACTCTTTCAGCCCTTACTGTACCTCGCTGAAGGACATTGAATTTTTCTGCCATTTGTCGAACAGGTCGATACAGCATATACACCCATAGCGTAAAAGATATTACCTCACCGAAATTATCTTTGATTTCTTCTCCACTCAATCCAAGTGCTGTCATGGAAACCCAAACGAGCATTAAAGCTATAGATAGCGAGCTCAAGAATTCAACGATAGGAAAGAAGATTGAATAGGCCCAAATAGCGTTTACATGAGCTTGCCTGTGATCTTTGTTGATCTTCTCAAACTCCACGTATTCCTTTTTTTGTCGGTTAAACAGCTGAATGAGAGACATTCCCGTAATTCGTTCCTGTACAAATGTATTCAGTTTGGTTACGGCGCTAGCCTCTTGCTGAGCTGCCTTTCGAATCACTCTGGCGAAAATCCGGGTGGCCATTATCAGAATCGGAATCGGAATTAACACCATTAGACTCAATTCCCAGTTCAACGAGAACATGATCCCGATCACTACGATCAAAGCAAGCATATCGCCCAGAATTGCCATAAATCCAGCTGAAAAAACTTCGGTGATGGCTTCTAAATCCGGGACAACTCTAGTGACTAATTCTCCTATTGGCGTGCGATCAAAATATTTCATTTTGAACGTTAATATCTTTCGCATGAGTTGTTTCCTCAAATCTCGAATGATCGATTGCGCAAAAAGGTTTGAGAAGTAGGTCGAAATAAATTGGAATAATGATTCCATTACAAGTAATCCAGCGATGAACAGACTCCAGGTTAGAAGCATGCTTTCGTTGACAACTTCTGGAGATGTTATGTACTTGTTGACCATATAACCAATAAGCCAAGGTCGGGCAGGGCCTAATGCAGCTAAGATGAGTGTGCAAGCGATGGCAATGATGAATAATCGCTTGTATGTTTTCCAGTACGACAAGAGTCGCATGAAAACCACGATATTTAACTTATTCTTTTTCGCCATCCGAGCAAAAGTAACGATTTCCTTAGTCCAATGAATACAAAATCGAGTTGAACTGCGTGTCTTTCTTTTTTCTCTATAATAATGAACGGATTCAGTGAGAAACCCTTACCCTTTTCGAGTGTAAAAAAAACTCAATTTAACGTGAAGAATTGTCCCGAAAATCGATTAACTTTACGCAAAAGTACGACGATGATTCACAATTTTTCTAAGACTAACTCGATTCTATCAACTTTCCTTGCTGAGATTCGAGATGTAGAGATACAAGGAGATCCAATGAGATTTCGAAGAAACCTTGAGCGTATAGCTGAGGTGATTGTCTATGAATTGTCTAAAGAGTTACCATATGTGGACCGAGATGTAACAACACCATTAGGGCAAGCGACTATCCCGGTACTTGAATCTCAACCCGTATTGGCAACTATTTTGAGAGCTGGATTAGGGATGCATCAAGGTATGCTTAATTACTTTGATCGAGCGGAGAGTGCTTTTATATCAGCATATCGCAAACATTCATCCGCAGAGGATTTTGAAATATTCGTTGAATATATTGCTGCTCCCCGAATTGATAATAAGATATTAATTTTGAGTGATCCAATGTTGGCAACCGGTGGTTCCATGGTGACAGTTTACAAGGCTATCATGCAACAAGGGACTCCATTAAAGACTTATGTTGTAGCGGCAATAGCAACTCCAGATGCGTTGGATTATTGTAAGAAACATCTTCCTCCAACAACTGAATATTTTATTGGAGCCATTGATGATGAATTGACTGCTCAATCATACATAGTGCCAGGTCTCGGTGATGCAGGTGATCTTGCTTATGGTGTAAAGTGCTAATCAATGAATTGGGCTGTACTCTCCGGATTTTTCTTGCTTTCAACGATTAAGTTTATGTTCACCCCGTTGGGTGGTCCTGCTGCAGGATTGACTTTTTTCGAAACATATTTCGCGTGTGTAGCAGGCGGATCGCTTGGGGCAGCTGTTTTTTTCTTTTCCGGGAATTATTTTATCAATAGAGCTGAAGCTAAGTACGCAGCCCAAAAGGCTAAGTTTTTAGAAGATGGCACTCCATTCAAAGTCAAAAAAAAATTTACAAAAACGAATAGGTTTATCATTAAATTGAAGGCTCGATTGGGAATAGTTGGAATTTCTTTCTGGGTACCGTTTTTGCTTTCTGTGCCCATTGGTAGTATTATTACGGCTAAGTTTTATGGAGATGATAGACGCACTTACCCGTTGATTGTTGTAGGTATGTTTCTCAATGGTGTATTAACTACAGGACTTGCTTTTTTACTCTTCTCATGAAACATTTATTCTTTGACTTAGATCGAACATTGTGGGATTTTGACAAGAATTCAGAGTCCGCTTTGGAGATATTGTACGATCAATTAGACCTGCATAATCACCTGCGCTCGTTTCGATCTTTTCACACAAAGTACAAGAAGATTAATGCGGATTTGTGGTATCAATATGCGAAAGGAAGGATCACTAAAGATGAATTAAGAACGAAGAGATTTAGAGATACATTTGCCCACTTTGATGTGAAGAGCGAGGAGTTGACCTCCAAGATGGCTGATGGTTACATTAATTTATCTCCTTATCAAACTAGGTTGTTTCCAAATGCGCTTGAGACATTAACAGCGCTAAAAGAAGATAATTTCGAGCTCCATATCATTACGAATGGGTTTAAAGAAGTTCAATTCATTAAGCTTGAAAAAAGTGGTTTACTGCCTTACTTTGACATAATTTTATGTTCAGAAGAAGTAGGACGCAACAAGCCGGCTCGTATTGTCTTCGATACAGCTCTCGAAAGAGCGAATGCTAAAGTTTCTGAGAGTATAATGATTGGAGACAGCTATGAGGCTGACATTAAAGGAGCGGAAAATGCTGGAATGCGATCTATCCTGTTCGATCCCGCGAGGGAGCATCGAGAAGGCGCACACAAATGGCACATTCATTCATTGGATCAGATCCCTGATACTTTAACTTGGATGTAATCCTTAGTGCTGTTTATACAGTACTAATTTGAGAGGCTTATCATGTGGTCCATGATAAATGGAAACCTTCATTTTTTTCTTGTTGAACCATCCAAACTTATACTCAACGGCATAAGGGGGTAGGTTGCTCAAATTAAAAAACTTCATACGATTGCGATCAGCGATGAAGTTATGATCACGAGCAACTAGGGATCCATCCAGAGCAATGTTGTATGTCTCTGTTGCGCAGAGAAGGTGTCTCCCAGGTTTTCGAATGACCATTCCTTCTACTTTTGAAGTGTCAAGCGTTTTAGGATTGACCCTGTAGGCAGCACCAACTATTTCGTCCCCATTCATTTTCCAAACTTCAAATCCGGAACCTTCTTTATAATCCCATGTACCAGCAAGTTTTTTAGACTTGGATGGAATTTGTGCGCTAAGGTTGAAGCCAAGTACTGCTATGGCAAGTAATATGACGTAATTTTTCATTCGGACTATGAGTTAAGTTCTTGACGTACCTTTTCATAAAGTACCATTCCTGCAGCTACGCCAACGTTTAGAGATGCAATCTCTCCCTTCATTGGGATTGTACAGTTTACATCAGCCAAATTTAAGAGGTCAGATGTAATTCCATTTTCTTCCGACCCCATAATTACTGCTACAGAACCGCGGAGGTTTGTTTTGTAGAGAGGTGTATTAGATTTTTCAGTACAACCTACGATTCTTACTCCGCATTGTTGAATGTAGTACAAAGAATCCTTCATATCCTCTGTTCTACAGATTTTAATTCTATTCAAAGCTCCGGCTGATGTTTTAACTGCATCCGGTGTTACTTGAACAGAACCTTTTGATGGTAGTAGGATTGCATCAACTCCTTCGCATTCTGCTGTCCTAGCGATTGCTCCAAAGTTTCTTACATCTGTAATTCGATCGAGAGCCAAAATAAAAGGCTTCTTATCTTCTTCGATTAATTTTTCAACAAGCTCTTCAACTTTATAGTACTTAATTGGTGATGCAAAAGCAATCACACCCTGATGATTGGCATCAGTAATCCCATCTAGTTTCTCAACGGGAACAAATTGAAGTTGGTGATTCGCGCCGGCAAGAGCCGCTTTTAATTCCATGAATAGTTCCTTATTCATTCCCTTCTGAATAAAGATCTTATTTATTTCTCTTTCTGCTTTGATCGCTTCAATTACAGCGCGAACACCAAAAATATAGGTTCCCTCACTTTTTCTATTCTCGCGATCACCTATTTTCTCACGTTCTCCGAAGCCGTCTCTATTATATTTTCCCATCTCTTAAAATGTGTATGTCGTTGTTATTTCCATGTCATCATGCACTGATTTTGCAACAGGACATGCTTCTGCCGCAGCGATAATTCTTTTTTGAACTTTCTCATCCCAATCATTTCCGCTAAAATCAATGGTGATTTTAAGTGAGCTAATTCTTCTTGGTCCTGACCCCATTCCTTTGGTTACTTCAGCACGCGCATGGTTGAACTTAATATCTTTACTGTTACAGAAAATCCCTACAATTGTTAGCATGCAAGAAGCATAAGCCGTAGCAACTAAATCTGTAGGTGAGAAGGATTCACCTTTACCATTATTATCTGTTGGAGCATCTGTGATTAATTCCACACCTGATTTCAAGTGTGTGCATTTCGTTCTTAAGTCTCCTAAATATTCAACTACTGCTGTTGCCATATCACTCGTATTTTGAGTATCTTTGTTGTCTAATTCAGCGGTAAAATTAGCGTTTTATTTAGCGTTAGTCCGCTGGATTGATTAACTATTTTAAGATGAGCGATCTCGTTGATGGAGAAAATAAGGTAAGAATCAAGAAGCCAAAGTGGCTTAGAGTGAAATTACCTACTGGAGAAAATTACAAACGTGTGCGAGGTTTGGTAGATGAACACAAGCTTCACACGATATGCGAGAGCGGTAACTGCCCGAACATGGGTGAGTGTTGGGGAGAGGGTACAGCAACCTTCATGATTCTCGGAAACATTTGCACGCGATCATGCGGATTTTGCGCGGTTAAGACCGGGCGGCCTGATGAGGTAGATGAGTTTGAGCCAGGGAGAGTAGCGCATAGCGTGAAAACAATGGGTGTTAAGCATGCAGTAATTACATCTGTGGATCGCGATGATTTAAAAGATGGTGGTGCTGAAATTTGGGCTCAAACGGTGAGAGCCATCCGTAAACAATCACCAGAAACAACAATGGAGACATTGATTCCTGACTTTGCAGGTAAATGGGAAAATCTTCAGATTGTTATAGACGTAGCTCCTGAAATTGTTAGTCACAATTTAGAGACTGTTCGAAGACTCACTAAAGAAGTTCGGATTCAAGCAAAATACGATAGAAGTCTTGAGGTACTTTTCAGACTTAAGAAAGGTGGTATGAACACAAAGTCTGGTCTCATGCTAGGTTTGGGAGAGACGCCCGAAGAAGTTTTGGAATCGATGGAGGATTTAAGAAGTGTAAATGTTGATGTACTAACCTTAGGTCAGTACCTTCAACCGACATCTAAGCATTTACCAATACATGAATTTGTAACTCCGGAACAATTTGCGTTTTACAAGGAGGAAGGCTTAAAAATGGGATTCCGATACGTAGAGAGCGGTCCACTAGTTAGGTCATCGTATCATGCTGAAAAACACCTCTTCTAATGTTAGACGTGTATATTTTTATCTGAATTTCGTTTTCAGGTCATTTTTAATTCGGGCGTCATACCGTATTTTTACATAGAGAAAGCTGAATTATAAGTGGGTTAACAGATATTAGTATTTCAATAATTATTTGTAATTTGGCAGTCGCGAGAAACTATTAAACTACTTGATAATATCATAATATGAAGCGTAACAATTTAATACTAGGTGCTGTTGGTGTAATCGCCACTGCTGCCGTATTCATCGTTTCTCCTTGGGAATCAGTTGATTCAGAAGGAACGTACACACAAAAAACATTATCTTCTTTAGAGCTTCAGAGCGCTGAAGATGCTCAATTATGGATGGATGCCCAATACATTGACCATTCAACTGGAGAGCGTATTGATGATAAATTATTGCGTCAGATCGATGCAGCAATGAAAGCGATGCCGAAAAGTAGAGCAGTTTCTTTCATTGAACAAGGACCTGATAATATTGGTGGGCGAACGCGTGCAATCCAGGTAGATAAATTAAATAATAACGTTATCTGGGCCGGTGGTGTATCAGGTGGACTTTTTAAGTCAATGGATCAAGCAAACTCTTGGGAGTTGGTGGATACATATGATGCTTTAGGATCTCCATTTATATCATCTATGTGTCAGTTTAGCGATGGAACATTATTCGTAGCAACTGGCTCGAACAACGAAAGTTGGAACGGAGATGGTGTTCGGTATACGAAGGATCAAGGGGCAACATGGACGGTCGTTCCTGGGACTTCAGGTCTTAGTACTGTTACTGAAATCGTTGCTCCAGAGGGAGGGACTACACTTTGGTTAACTAGTGCTTCAGGATTAAGAAAATGGGATTTCGGTGCTACTTCTTTAACGTCTGTTCCTACAGGTTCTGGAGCATGTGTAGCTCTTCAGTGTTCTCCAAATGGACAAGTATTCGTAGCGGCTATTGGATCTAATAAAACGTATGTATCAACTGATTATGGTGTTACATTCACTGATCACTCTGGAAATGGTTCGACTGATGTGCCTCAAGGAGGTGGAAGAATCGAATATGCTGTTTCCCACGGTTTAAATTCTTCAGGAAACTATTCTGTTTATGCTGTGCGCACGAGTGGTAACTTATTAGGTATGTTTGTTTCTCACGACAGTGGGGATTCATGGTCTAATTTTGTTGGTGCTTCAGGTTCACCTAGTACGTTAGATATCTATAGAGGTCAAGGTACCTATAACTCAGTTGTAAGTGTTAGACCATCTAATCCAGAAAGAATTTTAATAGGTGGTATTGATATTTGGAAATGGGACCAAACAGCTTCTAGTCCAGTTGCCGGTGGTTTTGAGAAATTAACTCAATGGGCATTAGCTCAAACATCTTCCAAGTATGCTCATGCTGATAACCATGAGATGAAATGGGATGGCGATAGACTTTACATTGGTAATGATGGTGGTATTGGCGTTACAAATGATCCAGAAGTTTCTTGGTATCCAGCGAATAGAGGATATAACGTAACTCAATTTTACGGAATAGCATTCGATAAGAATGGTGGTGTTATGGGAGGTGCTCAGGATAATGGGACACTTAGAAATGATCACCAATTATCAACTTGGAAAGAATTTTTAGAGGTTTCTGGTGGAGACGGATTCCAGTGTGAGATTTCATTCTTTAATCCAGATGTTTTATTTACAACATCTCAGTTTAACTATGTTCGTCGTTCAGGTGATGGTGGACAGACAGCAGGGCTTTTTATTCCAGATTCATCAGATTTCGATCCGATTGTATTAAACGGAAACGGTTCTTCAGATCACCCATTCCACTCTAGAATTTTCCTTGCTGAATATTATGATCTTAATTCTGAAGATTCAGTATTGTTTATCCCAGAGCAGAATTATGCAGTTGGTGAAGACATCTTGATTGCAAGTGCATCTACAGGTGATAGTATGATTTATACTACCCCGGTTGCGTTGTACTACGATGATACGGTTGACTATTCGCCAGGTTTGTCTGTTACTGAGACTTCAGTTGTGAATGCGCTAACTGGTCAAACAGTAAATCTTGATTTGTATCCATATGTTCATTTTGGTACTTCTGGTTCGGGATTGTTCCCGCCACTAGTAGGGGATTCTCTATTAGTTACTTATCCTACAGGAATAGATACGGTTGTTGTTCAGAGTTTAGGAACTTATACTCACTATTATTCTCAGCATCCTGTAAGCGGTCAAGTTTGGGATATGGGAACTGATTCTGTATTGTATGGTATATCATGGAACCCAACATTGGTTCAAGATCCTTACCAATCATGGTACTTTATGTACATTAACAATAATGGTGGTGAGTTATGGGGAACAAGAGCAGCACTTCGTTTCGCTGCATCTGATCCACAATGGGGTGTAGTTGCCCAAGGAATTGGTGGAGGATCATTCAACACTATTGATGTTGAATTCTCGAAAGATTTGAATAACATTTACATAACTACTGGAAGCGGTACTGTTCGTAGACTCGATGGACTAGGAAGCCTTTACACTTCAGATCCTGATTTTGAAACTAAGGCATTCTATTTAACAGGAGCACCAACTGGAACTTCAATGAGTTCTTTCGCTGCAGGTGTAACTGCCTCTGGAATTTGTGTGAATCCTAATGATCCAGATGATATCCTAGTTCTTGGTGGATTCGGAAACAATCGTCGTTCGGCTAACGCTACAAGCGCAACGCCAACATTCACAAGTATTGGTTCTATTGGATCTCCAAGTCCAGCATCTTACGATGCGATTATTGATAGAAATGATCCAAACATCATTGTAGTAGGTACATCACACGGCGTATTCGTTACTGAGGATGGAGGTGCTTCATGGACAGATGCATCGGCTGGTTTCAGCGGTACTCCTGTATACGAAGTTCGCCAATCATGGAGAACTTGGGCTGAAGGTAACTTTAGACCAGGGGAGATTTACCTTGGAACATTTGGACGTGGTATTTGGAGTTCTTCTTCTTACTTAGGAGTTGAAGATGATAACCCATACACATCGATTATTGGTGACGAGTTCAAGTTGAACTTATTATCATTCCCAAATCCAACGACTTCAACTAGTTCAGTATCGTTCAATCTAGATGCAACGTCAAACGTTACGCTTCGCGTGTACAACTTGGCTGGTAGATTGGTGAAAACGCTCAACAAAAAGAATGTTGCGGCTGGATCTAATGTTATCGAGTTGGGTGTTGAAGATTTATCTAACGGAACTTACATTGTTAAGTTTAATGCCGGACAACACGAAGCAACAACGAAGTTTATGAAGATGTAATAACATCTCTCAATATTGAAAGCCCTAAGTTTTACTTAGGGCTTTTTTTTGTCCAAATCTCGACTCGTTTTCTCCTTAGTTATTTGAAGAGAAATTATACATTTGTAAGAGCAACAAGTGAGAGCAGCTAATAAAATGTTGTTCCATCATTTACTTTAAAAAAAGACAACTCATGAGTACTTTTGATATTACAATAATTGGTTCAGGACCCGGTGGATATGTTGCAGCAATTCGTTGCGCACAACTAGGTATGAAAACAGCATTAATTGAGAAATACAATACTCTAGGGGGAACTTGTCTTAATGTTGGATGTAT
>DKPV01000101.1:0-31261 GCA_002471375.1 Flavobacteriales bacterium UBA7325 | reverse complement strand
AACTTGTCTTAATGTTGGATGTATACCTTCAAAAGCCCTATTAGACTCTTCAGAGCATTTTCATAATGCGACACATAATTTTGATGAGCATGGAATTGATATCACCGGTGTGAAGGCAAATATTAAGCAAATGATCAAGCGTAAAAATGATGTTGTCGCACAAACTTCAAATGGCGTAAAATTCCTGATGGATAAAAACGATGTTGAAGTATTTCATGGAGAAGGATCATTTGTGGACAAAAACACCGTAAAAGTTTTGGCAGCGGACGGAACTGAAACAGTGCTTTCAACAAAGAACGTTTTGGTTGCTACTGGATCGAAACCTAACTTTTTCCCAGGTATGGAACCTGATAAGAAACGTATTATTACTTCTACAGAAGCATTAAGCCTGGAGGAGATTCCTGGTAAATTGATTGTTATTGGAGGCGGAGTTATCGGCTTGGAGCTTGGTTCTGTATTTGGTCGACTCGGCTCTCAAGTTGAAGTGGTAGAGTTCGCAAAAACGATTGTTCCAACAATGGACAAAACAATGTCTAAGGAGCTAACGAAAGTTCTTAAGAAGGAAGGATTTAAATTTCACCTTCAGCACCAAGTACAGAATGTTGAGAATACAGGAAAAGGTGTTACGCTGACTGCTTTGAATAAAAAGGGTGAAGAAGTTACAATGGAGGCTGATTACTGTTTGGTAGCAGTAGGACGTAAGCCATTCACTAAAGGACTCGGATTAGAGAACGCTGGTATTACTGTAAATACGCGTGGAGAAGTTGAAGTAAATGAGCATCTACAAACAAATGTTCCGAATATTTATGCTATCGGTGATGTTGTTCGTGGGCCTATGTTGGCACACAAGGCAGAAGAGGAAGGTGTATATGTTGCTGAACTGCTCGCAGGACAAAAGCCACATATGAACTATGATCTAATTCCTGGAGTTGTTTATACATGGCCAGAAGTTGCTTCTGTTGGTAAAACGGAAGATGAATTAGTGACAGCTGGAAAGGAAATAAAGATTGGTCAGTTCCCTATAAAAGCGTTAGGACGAGCTCGAGCAAGTATGGATATTCTTGGAACGATCAAGATCATTGCGGATGCTGAGACGGACGAAGTGCTCGGCGTACACATAATTGCACCAAGAGCGGCAGATCTCATCATGGAGGCTGTCGTAGCTATGGAATATCGCGCTTCTGCAGAGGATATCGCGCGAATCTGTCATCCGCACCCAACTTATTCAGAAGGTGTGAAAGAAGCAGCGTTAGCTGCAACGGAGAATCGACCGTTACATATATAGTCGATCTATTCTTTTTACAGAAGTTAGGATTACAAGATAAACTTCAAATAATCTGCGTGATAGCGTGGAGGTGACTAATGATTGGCGTAACTTAGAGGTCAACATTAAAATTATACTCATGAAAAAATCCTATTTCTTTGTCTTGGCAGGACTGCTTAGCACAGCATTTTCTTTTGGTCAAGTACAGCGCGTATCAATGATCGAAACATTTACATCTTCGACATGTCCTCCCTGCGCACCGGCAAATACTTCTTTGGAAGCACTGTTAGCGCAACCAGCAAACGATGACAAATTCGTTTCGCTAAAATACCAAGTGAATTGGCCAGGTAATGGTGACCCATATTACACTGGAGAAACAGGAGTGAGAAGAGGGTACTATGGTGTTTCATCTGTTCCTAATGGATTCGTAGATGGTGGATATGATGGAAATCCTGGATCTCTGACTCAAGGATTGCTAGATGGTTTCTATGCCGTGCCTGCAAATGTTGATTTAGTTGCCTACTACCAAATTGATGAAGCGACTCAGAAAGTAGATGTTCAAGTTGATTTTGAGGCGTTGGATGCTCTTCCACTTCAAATGCGATTGTACGTTGCTATATTTGAGTATGAGACGGTGAACAATATCGGTGGAAATGGAGAAACTAAATTTGAGCACGTGATGAAAAAGATGCTTAATAGTGCTTCCGGAAACTTTTTAGGGTCATTCGCGGCCAATGAAACAGCTCATGAAGAGTACACGTATACTTTCAATGGTAATTACACGCTTCCTTCAAGTGCCTTAGATGAAGTAAATCATGCTACTGAGCATACTGTTGAAGAATTCTCTGATCTAGGCGTAGCGGTATGGTTACAGAATATCAACACGAAAGAAGTGTACCAGGCGACTTATGGAATTATGGGCTTTAATCCTTTAGCTATTGATGAGAATGAAAGTACACTTGCCTCAGCTAAAATTTATCCAAACCCGACTTCAGAAGATGCTGCGATAGCATTTCATTCAACTGACGCGCAGCCAGTAACTGTTCAAGTGATTAACACCTTGGGAGCAGTGGTTCATTCATCAGAGGTAAATGATATTGAGATTGGACGTAATGTTTATGAACTTTCGACTAAAGGTTTTGCGAATGGTATCTACTCAGTACGAGTTTCATCTTCAAATGGATGGGTAAGTAAGAAATTTAGTATTCAGAAATAGAGTATTGTTATAATTGAAAAAAGGGGTAAACATTTGTTTACCCCTTTTTTTGTGCCTTATAAGTTAGCCTAGTTTTTTGCTTTTTTACGTTTACATCTTTTCTTTTTCTTCTTACTCTTTACAAGCGTCATCTCATCAACTAAATTTGATGCTCCAGCATACTTGTCCATTATCCAGAGTACGTAACGGATATCAACTGTGATGTTGCGACAGCGATCTGCATCAAACATAAAGTCACTCATTGTACTTTCCCACGATCGATCAAAGTTCAGTCCCATCAGGTTTCCTTCTGAGTCAATAACCGGTGATCCAGAGTTTCCTCCAGTCGTATGATTAGAACTGGTGAAACAAATCCATAATTCGCCATCTTGACTATAGTTTCCGTAATCTTTTGACTCAGCAAGAGTTCTAAATTCAGGCAGAAGTTCAAAATCAGCATTCCCAGAGTTGTTCTTAGTTAGAATACCTTCCAATGTGGTATGCTCTGTATATTCCATTCCGTCATGTGGAGCAGATCCTTCCAGTTTGCCATAGCTGATTCTCATTGTTGAATTAGCATCAGGCCAATGTTTTGCATCAGGAAACATTTCAAGCTTACCTTCAACGTAAACAGCAAGTAGGCCGTTCATTCTCCCTTTAAACTCTCTTACTTCAGGAATCACTTCCACACCAAAATTTTCGCTCAAAGCGCTCCAAAGAACGTAAGCAGGATCGTTTTCTTTGAAGTCATTCATCGTAGAATCATTCAGCGTGGTTAGAAATTCTGCAAATCGTGCTTCATCAACCAACACTGAGTTCTCAAAAATATCATTCGCGAGTTCTTCAGAAGATCCATTAAGTAGGTCAATTGTCCCGATATCTTTCATGCGCTTGATATACTCTTCCGTGATTTTTAGAAAGACGTTACGATCTACACCGACGTCATAGTTCTTAAAGAAGCCATCTGCCCCTGAGCGCAAGATTTCGATTTCTTCCTCCATTTCATTCGGCGGAATTGCCTCAAATTCTCGAACGAACTTATCCATTCCTCGTGTTCGTTTGAAGATTTCAGGACCAACGTACATATACTCAACAGCCATTGCATAGGCAAAATCACTTTCTTTGTATTTAGCAACCAGGTCATTCATGGCGCTAACTATACCACCATATTTTGCTTGCCATTCAGTTTTAGTAGCAGCCATGTCATTGTAGGCTTTTTCGCGATCTAATTTGATCTGAATAGCATTTACAGTTTGTAAACCACCAATTTGTCCGATCCACTTTTTCCATCCATTAGCAATTCTAGCTTGTTTAGAAGCGTACTTGATTCGAATCAAATCTGAAGATCTCATTCCAGCATCAATCACACCCAGAGATTTCTCACGCATAGCTATTCTTGCTGGGCGCTCTGTATCCATGATGTATTGTAAGTGGTCAGAAGATAAATGTTGTTCTGTAGATCCAGGGAATCCATAAACCATAGTAAATTCGCCAGGAACTCGATCGTTCATTGAAACTGGGAAATAGTGTAGCGGTGTATATGGCTTGTTGTTTTCACTATACTCTGCTGGCTTATTATCTGCCCCAGCATAGATTCTAAATACTGAAAAGTCTCCAGTATGACGTGGCCATACCCAGTTGTCAGTATCTCCACCAAATTTCCCAACGCTACTTGGAGGAGCTCCTACCAAACGAACATCCTTAAATACTTCTTTCACGATCATGTAATAATCATTCCCGTAATTAAATTCTTTGATATCAGCTTCGTAATGATTTCCGGTAGTTGCGTCTCTTATGAGTGTCTCGATATTACTTTCGATTCGTTTGTAGTATTCTTCTCCAGTCAATCTTTCCGTTCCATTGAAAACAAGTTTTGTCATGTCTTCAATTCGAACTATGCGGGATGCAGTTAAACCTAGATTAGTGAGTTCCTGATCTTTCGACTTCGCCCAAAATCCGTACTTGATGTAATCATTTTCAAGTGAAGAATGAGATTGAACTTGAGAGAATCCGCAATGATGGTTTGTTAATAACAATCCTTGAGATGACACTAGCTCCGCGGTACAACCACCACCGAAGTGAAGGACAGCATCTTTAATACTTGAGCTATTTACACTGTAGATATCTTCAGCAGATAACTTCATACCCATCGCTTGCATATCATTTTCGAATGCCTTTATCAGTGATGGAATGATCATTCCTTCTTCTGCCGAGGCACGGAAGAACGTTGAAATCACTAATAGAAGTAATAAACTTATTCTTTTCATTGTCTAATTTTTATTGCTCGCTAAAGATACCAAATCAACTTGAGTTCTCAGTCGACTTGGAGATGAAGCTGCGAAATTGTTTACATTTGCGTTGTGGAAATATTTGATTTTATCTTTCGTCTAGGCGTCGTTTTTGCGATTTATGGCTTTCTCTGGGGAATCTTTGATCTAGCATTTAGGTTATTAACAGCGGGAAGGCCGAGGTCTGTTGCTGAAACCTACATCCTTAAAGCGGTCAAGTATTTCTTCCTAGTTGATGTGGCATTTTTGTTTTGCTTTGACGACAAAGATTTAAAGCTGATCGTGGTCAATCAAGTCGTAATTGCCGGAATCGTATTGCTGACTTATTTTATCGGTAAATTCAAGAAGTCTCAAAACAAATCTGCTTTGTTCTCCCTGATCGGAGGTCGTGGTCTGCCGCAGATGCCTAATTCTGTTTTTAATCTAAAATTGGAGATTGTTCTCATTATAGCATCGCTGGCTATTTTTACTTTGTTCTGGTTTTTCCCAAGTTATTCAACGAACCCAATTTCTCGTTGGTTCCATGAGAGTATACTGAACATTGAGGACACGCCATTTTTTGGTTTTATCTTTAAAATAATTGGCTTCTTCTTCCTGATTAGCTTGCTCGTTAAAATGATGAATGGAATCACATTCTTGCTAAATGGGGGGAAAGTAAATGGGGCGAACTCTGGTCAAAATCCTTTCAATAATAATCGTCGAGATAATCAACAGCAGGATAATGATGATGACTTTGTTGATTACGAGGAAGTCGATTAACCAATTAGCTCAGTAACTAGGTTTTCTAATTGATAGATTAAAGGTTGCACCCCGTCATTTATTATGATACCATCTGCAAGTTCGGATTTTTCTTCATCTTTCCATTGACTGTCGATTCGACTTTGCACTGACGCTCGAGTGAAATTATCTCGCTGAATCACGCGATCTATTCTAATTTCTTCTGGTGCGGTTACAAGTATCGTCCGATCAAAGGCCTTATAGGATCCTGTTTCGAATAGGATTGCGGCCTCATTAAATACAAGGGGTTTTGCGGACTTACCTGCAAATTTCTCAAAGGCTTCTCGAACTTTTGGGTGAATCAGACTATTCACGAAGAGGCGTTCATCAGGGTTTTTGAAGATCTGTTCCGAGAGCAATTTTTTATTTACCCCATATTCATTATATACCTCATGACCATAGCGTGCAATGAGCGCTGAACGGACTTCTTGGTCGTTAATCGTGATGAGTTTTGATTCTTTGTCAGAGTAGAATACCGAATAGCCAAGCGATTCAAGAATTCGACAAACCAAACTCTTACCCGAACCAATACCACCCGTAATTCCGACTTTTAGCATTCGCTAGATTTCTTCTACTTCAATAATTTTAAAAGGAAGGTCTACGATCGCTTCGTAATCGACACCAGCTTCCTCCATATCTTCATCATCCTTTTCGAAATACCAATTCACTTTAACCTCTGTAGAATTGCCATCCAACTGCTCCAATCTTTTGAAAAGATCTAAAATGCACTTTGAAGATGAAGTGTTGAAATACTCCAACCGGACTTCAATCTGAGTAGTCCCTTGTGGTGACGACCCATATCCATCAACCCAATCATTTAATGGCTTAAAAAATTCGATTGAATTTTCAGGGATAGATCTTCCGCGTAGTTCAAGAACTCCGGTATCCTGGTTAAAGTTGATTTCCGGTGTTTTTGGTGATCCTTCTAGTGATAATATTTCCATGTTCATTATTAATTATTAAACAATAACAATGTTTAGGCAGAAAAAACTCGCGCTTTCATTGATGTCAATAAATTCAAACCCTAGTTTATTCTTCGATTTACGTGCTATATCTATTAAACCTAATCCAGCTGTGCCTTTGGAGGTACGATCATTTTTCAATAATCTTTTCTTGTAATGTTCCCTTAGTTCATGTTCACTGAGGCCATTCACAAATGCTAATCGCTCTTTTAACTTGTCTATATCATTTTTCGGTATGTAGTTTCCAGTGCGGACAATGATCTTATCATTTTCATGAATCACCATAATCAATGCTGATTTTTGAATGGCTATTTCCTCCGCATTATCGCCAGTTGATTCTATGTGATGATATAAATTTTGAAAGCACTCGACGAGTACATTGAAAACACGCTTCATCATTTTCGAAGAAATACCCATGGTTTGCATCTTGTTTTCCATGATATGAAGAATCGAAGTCAAAAGTTCAGATGTAAACTCTCCTTTGAAAAACAAGATTACTTTTTCGTCTTCCATCTTGCGGTAAAAATCATAAACATCTGATAGTGCCATAGATAGTTATGCGCCAAATATAATCAATAGTAAAAAGAATCTGGTCAATGATAGCGCAAAAGATATGTATCTTTATGGCATGATAGATGAGAAGAAAGAATGGTTTGCTGATTGGTTCGACACTACCTATTATCATACATTATATCAAAATCGAGATGATGTTGAAGCCAAAAAGTTCATTACTCGGCTTGTACAAGAATTACCTCTTTTGGAAGGTGCGCATGTTCTTGATTTGGCATGTGGTAAAGGTCGGCATGCTATAACACTGAGCGAACTTGGATTTGAAGTCCTTGGTGTTGATTTGTCTCCTAATAGTATCTCATGCGCAGCATCATTTGAAGATGACCACTTGAAATTTGCTGTTCACGACATGAGAGAAGTGATTGTGGGAGAACGATTTCAGGCGATTTTTAACTTATTTACAAGTTTTGGATATTTCGATTCTCTTGAGGATAATGCTCGTGTTGTTTCCGCAATATCTACAATGCTAGAGGATGACGGTCTGCTAGTTATTGACTTTATGAATGCGCATCGCGTGATTAAACAACTTGTAGAAACTGAGTCTAAAACGCTAGACGACATCACTTTTAATATCTCGCGTGAGTTTGACGGAACCCATATTTTCAAGAACATATCCTTTTTCGCTGATGGCCAGAATCATTACTTTACGGAACGAGTACAGGGCTTATTCTTGACTGATTTCACATCTCTTCTTGAGTCAGAGAACTTCCAAATTCTTCGTACTTTTGGCGACTTCGATCTGAATCCGTTTAATGAAGATGAATCTGATCGATTGATAATTATAGCGAAGAAATAAACATGAGGTTAACTCTTACAATAATTGCACTTATCGCTGCAGTTCCACTTGGTGGCTTATTGGTTGCATTTGTCGATAAGTCTAAAAATGACCAATTAATTAAGCTCTTACTGGCATTTAGTGGAGGTTTTTTACTCTCGCTGGCGTTCATTCACTTTATCCCAGAATTATACGAGCATAGTGAAATTCATGTTGGGTTTTCTATACTCATTGGATTTTTGGTTCAGCTATTTCTAGAGTTCTTTTCTGGCGGAATCGAGCATGGTCATACTCATGCCACGAAAGGGGCGAAAATCCCTATCGCTTTGGTGATAGCACTCAGTGCGCACGCCCTTCTAGAAGGGATTCCTCTGGGTACTCAATTTGGAGGATCGACAATCGCAACTAATCATCATCATGGAGCAGATCAAGGTATGTTATTAGGAATACTCTTTCATAGAATACCAGTTGCTATTGCACTCGCAACCGTTTTGATCGCTTCTAAAATTGAGAAAAAGATGGTTTGGCTTCTTCTTGGGATCTTTGCTATAACCACACCAATTGGTATACTTATTGGCAAATCAACGGCAAGCTCTCTTGAATTTGATTTCGACATTATCCTAGCAATTGTTGTAGGGATGTTTCTTCATATTTCTACGACGATAATATTTGAAACAAGTGAAAATCATAAATTCAATTTCATCAAGCTGTTAGCAATAGTTGGTGGTGGTGGATTAGCATTTTTTATTCACTAAACAGTCTGAGAAATGAAGACCGTTTTTAAGCGCATACCGATCTTTTTTATTCTAACGATCCTCATGATGATCGTTGGTGGGGTTGTGCTTTTTCTCTCAAGTAAAGTAGGGGGGCATCTTGCAATAAATGCTACCCATACACCAATACAAGATGAATTGTTTTACTGGATTACCTATGGCGGAGATGGCTTATTCGTTGTAGCAGGAATAGTAGTTCTATCTGTTTTACTCTGGAGAAAATATAAGCTTTCCATCGTTCTTCTTTCATCGTTGAATCTCATTATAGTAGGAGGACTTGTTGCCTTCTTGAAGCATTTGATCTATGATGATGCGTTTAGGCCAATTCAATTTATCGGACGAGCTAAGCTTTATCTCGTGCCCGATTCACCAATTAACCTAGCCAATTCATTTCCATCTGGTCACACAACAGCAGCATTTGCATTTTTTGCATTGGTAGCGTATTTGTTTCCTAACAAATGGATTCAATCAGTTTGTGTATTCTCGGCAGCACTTGTCGGTTATTCCAGAATATATCTTTCCCAGCATTTCCTTGAAGATGTAGTTGCTGGGGCTGGACTTGGTTTAGTTTGCTTTATGTTATCGTACTGGGCTGTGGGCGCTCTTCCATTGAAGAGTAATGTGGCGCGCTAACGAATAGCATCACTTCAAGAAAGCAAATTTGTATCTCGTAACCAACTGGATATTTTAAGCTCCTCGTATGATCAATTATAGATTGGGATTTTCATTTGCTCTTCCTGTTGTTGCCGCCGAAGTCATAATAACACTTGCTGGTTTAGTGACGCTCGTAAGCAACCCAATTACAGGTGTCCTCATGGTCGTTTCGGGACCATTTCTTTGATCGAGTTCATATGGAGTGCAGATAGATATGGAAGCGAGCAAGTTCAGAGAATATGGAAGCATTTACGGGATAAGATCGGGCGACTGGAAGTCATTGGATAAAACTCCTTACTTCACTTGAAAGTGGAATGTACAACATGGTGATTTCAAATGAAAGCGTAACTCGCAGTATTCGATTCGTGAAGGGCGTTAACTAGCTTATTAATGAATATCGAATATATCATTCTATAAAAAGAAAGGATCTGAGCTTGCTCAGATCCTTTCTTTTTATAGTCTATTGTTAAGCCCAAAGGGGATTTTTAATGCAATGTTTACACATTCTGCTATTCGATCTCAAAAGAATAACCTAAGCTTCTCTCTAGCTAGCGTAACATCTTCAAAAACGTACGCCACATGATCTTAATATCCTGACCAACCCCTGGGTTTTCCAAGTACTTTCTATTGAGTTCAATCTTCGCGGGCATGACCTCTTCAATGTATGTCCTTTGTGGATTGTCCGATTTGCCAAGCATCTCATTCTCTTTGAAGTATTCTATAGATGCATAATCTGTAATGCCAGGTTTGATGGTTAGGATTTCCATCTGTTTTTCGGTGTACATGTTGACGTATTCTTGTACTTCTGGACGTGGTCCAACAATGCTCATGCTTCCTCCAAGTACATTCATGAATTGTGGAAACTCATCGAGCTTTAATTTTCTCAATAAGTATCCAATCTTAGTGATACGAGGATCACGCATTCCAACAGTTAATTTCCCAGCTTTATCAGCATTTCGTCTCATTGTTCGGAACTTAATGACTCCGAAAGGTACACCGTTTCGTCCAACGCGTTCTTGAGTATAGAATACTCCACCTCGACTTGAGAACACTATGATCAGCGAGATGATGATCCCAAAAGGAAGAAAGAGTAGCAAGATGATGCTAGAGACGATTATGTCGAATGCGCATTTCACGCAAGTACCTTTTGGACGGAAGCAACAAGTGCAGCAACTACACGATCTACGTCACCATCAGTAAGATTAAAATAGACAGGTAAACTTATTTCATTCGCATACTTCGCGTATGCCTCAGGGTAATCGTTCATTTGATACCCTCTTTTCTTGTATGCTGTGAGTAGTGGAAGCGGCTGAAAATGAACATTTACGGATACATCGTGTTCGAAAATTTCTTGTATAATTTCATCTCGCTGAGCTTCAGAAGCTCCATCAATTCTCAATAAGTAGAGATGATAACTGGAAGTCTTAGTGTCCGTCTCAAATGCGGGTTTAATAGCCCAATTGTATTTTGAGAATGCATCTGCATAGCGATGAAAAATCATTTTACGACGATCTAAGCTTTCTTGATAACGTTCTAATTCTACCAATCCTATGGCAGCTTGAATGTCGGTCATATTACATTTGAAACCTGGCTCTTCCACATCATATTTCCAGTTTCCTTTCTTCGTCTTGGCAAGAGCATCTTTATTTTGACCGTGTAATATCTTTGTACAAAACTCCTTATAGATTTCATCGTGATCAAACGAGTCAGGAAGGTTGAAGCATAATGCTCCGCCTTCAGCCGTTGTAAGATTTTTCACTGCGTGAAAGGAGAAGGAAGAAACATCGGTTAATGAGCCTGATCGCTTGCCATTCATCAATGCTCCAAAGCTATGCGCAGAATCACTGATTACAATGATTCGTCCTAAGTTTGATTGCATGTCATTGTTGGCACTGAATTGAGACTTGATAGCCTCTTCATTCACAAGGTCCATAAGAAGATCATAGTCCGCTGGGAAACCTGATATATCGACTGCAAGAATTGCCTTAGTTTTTGGTGTAATCGCTTGTCTTACCTTTTCAACGTTCAAGTTAAAATCCTCCTCGTTGAGATCGACCATAACAGGTTTTGCTCCAGCATGTACGATTACGTTTGCACTTGCACAATAGGTGTAAGCCGGTATAATTACTTCATCACCTGGTTGAATTCCCCAGTAATTGAGGAAGACTTGCATGCCCATGGTCCATGAATTCACAGCTACTGTTGTTTTACATCCGCAGTATTCTGATATGTTTTTTTCGAATTGTTTAGTTCTTGGTCCGGTTGTAATCCAACCTGACTGCAAAGCAGCTGTTACTTCCGCTATAATTTTATCATCAATTCTTGGGGGAGAAAAAGGAATCATATAAGCCATTCGTCTTCTAATTACAATGAAAGAACGAAGATACTAATTTTCGAGAAGGGCCTTATGGAAGTTTTGAGCAATATCATCACGATTGAAATGAGTTGCAACGTATTTACGTGCATTCTTCCCCATTACTTCGAGTTCTTCATTACTTGAAGCCATCTGAATTAGTTTCGCGGCAAGATCTTCTATGTTTTCTGGTTCGAAAAAGAGTCCGGCATTTCCTTTGTCGATGAAGTGTTCTTTTGCTTCGCCCTCTACACCCAGAAGTAGGGCTTTTTCCATTGCTAATGCTTCGAATATTTTAGAAGGAATCGCTCCTTGAAATATATCTAACTTTCGGAGTGGGACCAATGCAACATCAACGTCTTTTAATATGGCTGGCATCTCTGCTTTTGCAACTGGAGGCATGAACACAACATTGGTTAACGCTAACTTTTTGTGCAAGTTTTCTAGATCATCCTTTTCAGGGCCTGCACCTTGAAGAACTATTTTAATATTCGTGTGCGACTCTACTTTTTTCGCTGCTTCGAGAACAATTTGTAATCCTTGGGCATGACCTAAAATCCCTCCATAGAAGAATATAACATCGTCTTTTGAGAGTCCTGCTCGTTCTCTAAACCCAGCCGTTACGATCTTATCAGGCTGATAAAAATTTACATCAACGCCATTCGGCAGCCAGAAGGTATTTACATCGGAAAATCGATCTTTGATATTATTGATGATCCCCATGGTTTGACCGGTAATAAGTTGCGCACGATGGTAACATTTCTTTTCCAGTTTATAGGCAACGCTGAGCATCCTCTTATTCGTTACTACTCCCATCTTTTCAGCACTCTCTGGCCATAAATCAGAAACGTTGAAAATTAGTTTTGCCTTGAGTTTTTTAGATAATCGCATTGCGCTGTATCCAAGAAAGAGTGGAGGCGATTCGACCATTAAGAAATCGTAATTCTTAAGTTTTCGTCCTCTCCAATAAGATGTCCAGACAAAGCTGAAGTAATTTAAAAGCCGAGGGATAATACTCTTGGATTTGGTTACATAGATTTTTGAGCGATACACTTGAATGTCATCGATCTTTTCTGACTTTACCTTCCCTTTTCTATAGGTTTCGAAGATCTCCATTTTAGGATAATTCGGCATTGCTGTTAACACCTCAACATCTACACCTTCTTTCTTCAGCCGAACTGCTAGCTCGTGCAGTCGGTTTTGGGGAGCTCCAATTTCTGGAGGGTAGTATTGAGTAAGTATCAATAGTTTCATTGCGAATTATCAGTTTTAGAAAAGCTTGGGTGGCTCAAGGCAACTATAAGAAGAATAATACTTAGAAAGATGACCCCAACCTGTCGCTCCAGCATAGACTCAAATAAACACGACACGGAGATACATAGAGCCGCAATGAATAATGCTAGACTATTCGTCTTGTACGCGCAGTAGATGAGACTTATGAACACGATAATAAGAACGATAAGGCCAATCCATCCGATAGATATGCCGGTCTGCAGGAATTGATTATGCGGATTAAGGTGTCTCTCAGCATAACCAAGGTATCCTTCACGATAGTATTCACGACATAGGTAATTATCTTCATCTCCTAATCCAACGCCCATAGCATTGTTCTTAATGAGGTCAAAAGACAATGTCCAAACCACCAGCCTTACTGTGTTGGATTCAATATTATTGACGTTGCTGTCAATAAATTCACTCGGTGATTCAGACCACTCACTCACCTTTGATAAGCTAGCATTTACGTCATTTGATATCCTCGGTGAAGACTGTAATCCGATATAGAAGAGGATCGCATATATTGGTATCGTCAACAGCCATTTCCAATTCTTAATTTGTAATGCTTTCCAAATTGGAATGCCACCAAAAATGACAGCTACGCACACAAAGGCACCTAATGAGCGGAGGTAGAATAAAGACACAATGACTACACCTAAATAACCCCATTTAAACAGTTTCATTATACCGTCATTTCTCTTCTCAGTCCATAGGAATGCGCAAGCAACGATGAAGATAAGCGCCAAGTAAGACGGGTGCATGTTCAGCCCGTAGACATTGGAGTGGAAAGCTTCTCCTGATATACCACCTTCAGTGATAATAGCCCGAAATAGAGAAAATAGCATCGAGAATAGACTCGCAGCAATCATTCCCCATTTAATTCCTCTAATTGCAATTTTGAATCCAGTTGACATCAGTATTCCTGTCAAGGGGAAGATGAAAAACGAGAGTTTCGTCGTAAGAGATAATACTGCAACATCCAATCGTGTGACAAACAACAATGACGAAGCGTACAATAAAAAGAGAAGAAGTAATGGAAATAATACCTTTTTCGAACGAAGATTTTTTGGTCCCTTCCAGAACGGGATCGTAGTCAAAAAGAAAACCAGAATGAAAGGGGATATCAATTGATCATGAATGACGAGCACGGACAACATTAAAAATGCTGACAGGAACAAACCCTTTTCTTTCAAATTATACTCGTTCAACATCCTCATAAACTTGAATAATCTTGTCTACGCAGACATCATGAGAAAAGTTCTCAATCACAAAATTTCTAGGAGCGTCTCCGATAGTTTTCATTTGAACCTTATCCATAAGTTGATTGAGCCCATGAAGCCAGTTCTCAGGTTTATCTTCTGCAACGATGACTCCACTTTCGGGATCTACAACCTCAGGTAAACCACCTACGGAAGTAACCAGAACTGGAACACCGCACGATTGAGCTTCCAGAGCAGCGACTCCAAAACTTTCCCTACGAGATAGGGCCATAAAAATATCGAGAGATTGAAATGCAGCAACTAATTTATCTTGACTTACGAACCCTTTGAATTGGACATGGTCTTCTAGATTGAGTCCCTTTACAAGACTACGAAGTTCAAGTTCTTGGCTTCCCTTTCCATAGATAACTAATTGAGAATCAATGCTAGCTGTAGCCCTGAAGTCAGCATATAGTTGAATTAAACGGTCAATCCCATAAACCTCCTCTAAAGATTTTACAGTTCCGAGTGTAAGTATTCCTGACTTTTTAGAAGACGCGCTGAAACGATCTGTATCTACTCCAAACGGAGTAATCACGTAGGATCGATCAATCCATCTCCACGCTTCTTTAGCCATGTCCTTTGATGTTGAACAGACAATAGCTGGGAAGCTCACAGCTCTTTTAAAAAGTTTTCTGTGGAGAATACTTCTTTTTGGGAATTCGTAAACATCCGATCCCCAGAGTGATAAAACTGTTTTTTCAAAACCAATTGTGCGAGCAAGCATTCCGTATGAGGATGCATAGTGCGCGTGAACAATGTCTGGTTGTGTCTCCTGAAAATATGCTTTCGCTTCTTTTTTCGCTTTGAAATAGCTGAACTTCCCGAAACGGCTATTAGATTGAACTGTTGCTTGATCTATTCCGAAACATTTGAATTCAAAGTTTCGACAGTTGTTCATCCAATCTGTCTTAGGAGCAGTCAATGAAAACAAATTGATTTGGAAACCTCTATCCACCAAACTTTTAACCCATCTTTCTGTATGAACAGAATTGATGTCCGCTAAGAATAAGATACGCTTCTCGTTTTTCATTGGTGTAGCAAATTTACGATAACTAAATAGAGTACAATCTTGATTGACCTAAAATTAGCCTGCCAGAAACTTTCAATTGCGACCGGAAAGAGTTACTCTTGTTCAGAATGAAACAGGTATTTCGCAAACATATGATTACATTGATCTTCATGATCCTTGGTGGGATTATAGGTTCGATTATCTATCTGAATAGATCGGATGTTGCGATTTGGTATGTTGTCTATCAATTCAATGAAGAGGAAACTGATAACTTGCCTGAAGTGGCCAAGGTAGATACGCTTTTTCTGAAGAATGATGTGCTGCTTCGAAATTATACCAGTTCAAGTAGAGATGAAGAACAGCCAAGGGGTTTCAAGCGTCATGAGTTGAAAATCTATGTTGGCGGAGAAGTGTCAGAGGAAGATGTAGCATCAATTGCTCAGAAGTTATTTGATGATCACGAGATATCTGTATTTGATACAGTTTTCAAAGAGAAACAGCGTAAGAAAAGAATCATCTTAGATATGCTGTTGCTCGGATTGGTTATTGGAATTGTCATCCAATTTATACGGTCTTTGAAGAAAAACCCAAGCTCCGATAATTAGGGATAATAGCGTAATCACTTCAACGTTCAAAAAGACGAAATTTGTGACTCCAACTCCTGCAATGAAAAGCACGAGTATCCAACCAAAAAGAGACGCTCCTGTATTTTTCTTAATCAGGTAGGGAAGGTATAGTGTCAGTATAGCAAGCAAGACCATCCCGATAATTCCGAACTGAAATAGGATACTTAAGTATTCTGAATCGAAATGAATCCCGGCCACAGCTAGAGGATCCAAAACTACACCATGCCCAAGTACTTTTTCGGATGAGGTTGAATCAAAAAAGATTTGATAATGTGCGATCCTATCTGTCCATGAGTTGGATTTAAATGCCTCTCCAGAAAGAATAGACATCAGATTGGTTGAACGGAAGGCAAAAAGCATGGCTACTAAACCAATCAGCCCTGCGGGTATCATGATCATGTTCGTCTTCCTGCTATTATTCATGATCATGTTAAGTCCAACAAGCGCAATAGCTAGGATTAATACGGTTCTTGATTGTGTCAAGAAGATAAATATGAATGCCAGTAGACAGTATGCCCAGTATTTCTTTTGATCGAGACTCAAAAAGAAGAGCAGGAAAAGAGCGAAAATCACCCCATTGTTATTCGGGTTTCTCATCGTGCCAGAGAGCCTGAACCCTCCAAACTCATGATAGTTTCCAAGCAGCACCTCAAGCTTGGTCGAGTAGAGCATGTGCAGCGATTCTCCAATTTGAAAGGGGTTTAGTAATAAGATGAGGTTGATAATCGCGAGCCCAAAGAATAGTAGGATGACAAAGTTGACTACATGTTCTTTTCTTATGCTCCAGTGTTTAACATTAGCTAATGAAACAATTATTATTGGCCATTTAACCCAGCGTAACACAATGCCTAGGTGACCAGTTCTGAATGAATTGTTTGCGATAAAATCACTGACTAACACCCAAAAAGCCATGGCACCAAAAAGTAGAATAAGCCATCTCCATCTTTTGTCCTGGAAAAAAACTACGGCAAGATGCAATAGGCCAAATGGCAGTAGTAGGTCGTCGAAAATAAATGGTATTTGAGAAGGCCAAAATAGGGCCGCAAAAATGGTGGTTACTACAAAGAGTAATGACATGCCTTCAAGGATGCGCATTACCCTTTTCATAAACCAAGTTCTTTTATTAACGCGACTAAATTTTTCAACTGATAACCACGTGAGTACTTTTCAGCAAAACCAATAGGTGGTGAAGAATAGGTGGATGCTTTAAGTTGATTGATAGCATCAATAATTGACGCTTTGTTATTCTTGGCCCAAACTACATTGGGATAGTTTTGTAATTCATCATGAATCGAACCTTCTTCAATCTTATCGTCAGAAATAATTAAAATCGCTCGCTCACATCGGACATAATCAAAGATCTTTGTCGTCGACTGAAATTCATGACCGTAAGTTTGAATTACTCCAACATCTGCGCTTCCGATTACTTCAATTGCGGTCGAATAATCTACAAAGCCTAATGATTTGATATATGCCCCTGAAGTGTCTAATTGATTTTTATCTGGACCGATATAGGACAACCCGACTTCCGATTCGTTCATCGCCGATACCATATGTTCAGGATGAAAGTAAAATTTACCGGCATATGAGAATGATAAGCTGTCTTCTAAAGTTACCTGTGAAGGCTCACATTTACTAGATTCATCAAAGCCATTTTGGATAATAGAGTTTGGCTTCGAATGAAACTCTTCTATAATTTTTCCACAATAGGTATTCACGGTAACAAGTGCATCCGCTTTTCTGTTAAATCGCTTTTCGAAGTAACGCTTGATGCCAGACTTCAGCCAGCCATTATTGAATCCAGGGTTTGTCGCGAATGGATCTCGATAATCGAGTATGACTTTGCAACCAAATTTCTTTTTGAACCAAGGAGTTAAGCTGAAATGCATGAACGGACCGCCAGTAATAATCACTAGATCCGGTTTTGATACCTCGTTCTGTTCAATGTAATCTTTGATGTTGGTTTTCCAGATTACTCCATCATCTGCAATGAAGCGGGTCATCCATGAATTCCCTAATTTCGGCACAACATGAATTCTGTTACCTCTAGCATCTTCTTGTCCTGTAATCACACTGATTTCGCAATCGAGTGAGGTAGTCAGGTTTCTGTGCCAGTATCCAGCACGCATCGCACCGACCCTTTTATTTGGTGGAAACGCAAAAGCGACGATAAGGATATTTAGTTTACGATTTCCTGACAATTTCAGTGATTTTATCAATTAAGCCACCAAAGATAACAGCTTCACTAAATTTATCTTTAATGAATGCTGCGGCATCAGCATTTATAAGCGATTTCCCCTCGTTCAGTTGAGTCTTTAAAGTGGTAATTTCACTTTCTAAGGCTTCTTCCGTTGGACAATGTGCACAGTGGTTGAATGGGTTCCGATAGAGTACCTGTTTTCCCCGTGCCATCGATTCCAGTATGAAACTAGATAGTCCATCGTGATCAGTATACCTTAGACAAGCATGAGCCTGATTGTAAACAGCTCCCATGTTACTCACCCAGCCAAGGGCTTTTAGGTTATTTGGCAGAGGAGCGAAATCTGTGCCTTCGGTACCTGCTAGCGTGAAGTTAACATCTGGAAACTTTTTTGCGAGTCGAATCATTGTGTTCATACCGTAGAATTCAGAACGGTTTTCTGGGATGTATGATAGGATGCTAAGTTTCGTTGAGGTTACCTCTGCGAGTTCGAAGCTCTTATCGAAGGCAGCAAAATTTACGACTTCTGCATTGATTCCGATTTCTTTAAGTTCCTCTTGAATCCAATCAACTTCGCAAAAATGCATAGTACGATCGATATAGTGCTGTTGATGTTTATTGTTTTTGTAGGCGTCAATAGCTTTCAATACGTCTGTGCCCACCCAATTCATGATGATCGGTACATTTTTCTTGAATGCTAAATCAAATACACCACTGGACACGATAGCGCCGTTAATTGAAAAGATACAATCTGCACGTGGAACTTGTAATGCAGCTTTGACCTTATCCTTCTTGCTATAGTAGGTGTCTAAATGTGAATAGCGATTCGATGAATCGAATTTCGACAAACCTTCTTGCAATCGCTTAGCAAATAAAGGCAGTCCAACGATGATGATCTTCATGCGCCTCATTTGATTCCGTGTTTTTTGAACAATGAAACGACGTCGGCCATTTCCTTTGATATATTCGAATAGTTCGTATTAATAGGAAGGTTTATTATCCTTGATGCAACGTACTCTCCTTCCGGACAATCTCCTTTAGTATAGCAATACCGAAAAGAACCTGATGGATGAACCACATCATTGAACCAAACACCAAAATTGAGTCCAGTGGATATTCCTTCTTTCTTAATGGCGTTAATTGTATCCAAAGATATATTCTCTTTAAATAATATTGGATAGCGCACTAAAACTTGATCCAGTCCAGCGATAGATTCTATGTCCGAAAAATGCTGAAGTGCAGTAGAGTACTGTTTGCTAATGTCGATTTTTGCAGCATTGATGCTGTCTATTTTCTTCAGCTGGGGAACCAGAAATGAAGTCAACCTAGGACTCATCTTTACTGGATAATTATCAGGCAGTTCGCCTTCAATTTCTTTCGTCGAAGTTTTATACTGTAGATTGAAAAGTCGCAAGAACTTAAGCCCTAATCGATAACAAAAAGTTGTCTTTTGAGAGTAGTTCAAGTTATACGTACCTAATGTCGCAACGAGTTTTCGCACCATCGATTTGGACATTTGTTCCAATTGGTCGAATTCCTTGTTGAATGTTGGTAGGAGTGCTTTATTGTTGATTATCATGATTCCTCCCAAACCTGCAGTGAGAGGCTTTGAGTATTCCAGGCTGAAGAATCCCGCATCGCCTATAGTCCCACAGAGTTTGTCGTTGCTAATGGAACCGAAGCTATGTGCAACATCTTCTAAAATGATTAAATCTGGAAACTGTTCTTTGATGATTTGAATGTCATTGTAAGGAATACCAAAGTTATGTGGTACGATAAGTAGCTTTGTAGATGGTGAAATCATTCTTCTCAGCGAATCAGAGTTCACGTTTAAAGTTGTCCGTTCTATGTCGACATACCGAACTTGACATCCTGTAAACTTAACAGCATTGGTTAGTACAACGCACGTGTATCCTGCTACGATTACTTCGTCACTTGGTGCGAGTTTCATTGATTTTATCAGGGAAAATACAGACATTCTAGCTGCACCAAACAGAAAGATCTGCTCTTGATCTACTTTGAAATAGTTCGCTAAAAGTTTGTGGGTCTTACGATGATTCCTCTTCGATTGAAAAAATATCGAGCTGAAGAATCCTTTGAGATATGCTCCTTTGGATAATGCATTACTAGTGAATGAGAATCTTTGCTTATTCGCCATTCTTGAGTGATTTTATTTTCTTGGCAGGAGAGCCTCCATATACTGAGTTCGCCTCCAAAATCCCTTTGACCACAGAGTTAGATGCAACAACAACATTGTCCTCTATTATGGTGCCTGGCAATACAGTGCATTGCGCACCCATGAAAACATTATTTCCAATTGTGATATCTCCGTCTAGATAGTTCTTAGAGAACATTTCATTATCGCCCTCGAAGTGATTAGAATGGCAAACAAATGTACAGAATGGACCAATCGCAACGTGATCCCCCATGGTGATATTATTCTTGTCAATTAACAGATAGCCGAATGGTGCGATGTGAGAATGTGCGCCAATTTGAAATGAACCCTTTGCTCCAATATAAAGGCTGATGTTCTTGTAAAGAATACTTGCCTTGCCGATGGTTGCATTCTGCGCGTTTTGCACATCAACGGACCTGTCAAACCGAGCGCCAGCTTCAAACTTCACGCCTTGACGCTTAAATCTCAACGCGGCTAACTTCTGCTTTATTTTTTGTGCAACACTCATAGTTCTTATTGTATACCACGTTCGAGATTACTTTTTCGTACGTAGTCTAGAATTTTAAAGATAAAGAAAATGAAATAAGCTGTTTGAGATAAACTAAGTGCCCAAAGCATAACCTTGATGTCAGCATCGAACACGAATGACGGAATAACTATAGCGAGGAGCATAATGCTAGTCCCAGCTGCCGCCATTAAAAAGAATTGGCGTTGCTTTTTCAAGACGAGGGGGAGGAAGGATAGAGGAGAGGCGATAAAGTTTAACATGAACCAAGGTGCCATTATTTGAGAAAACTCGCCAGCACCTCGCCATTTCTCGCTAAATACATAGGCAAACATGTCATCTCCAAATAGGAAAATTAAGGTGAATGGGAGAATAGAGATAAGTGCTAACATCTTAATGGATTTCATCATAATAGGCATGATGTCCTCTTTGTTATTATACTTCTCAGCACTTCGTTGAAAGAAGACTTGCCCTAGAGCTAAGCCTGCGAGCATGAGCGGAAGTCTCAGGATTCGATAAGATTGATCGTAAAATCCAAAATCTACCTTACTAAAGATGCCTACAAATAGGAAAGCCACTATTAGCTCTCTTCCGGAGTCCATGAGTGTATGTGGTAAATTGACTTTCGGGAATTCACTGTACTCTTTCGCTATAGCCCTGTTTCGAAGCGATTTTTTGCGGATTTGATGAATTCTCTGTGACTTAATTTGATCTCGGAGAAACCAAATATTTGAAGCAGCAAGTCCAACCACAGTTCCGATAATCAGGCCAATATAGCCTGTGCCCATCCAACCGAATAGTAGCTTTGTACCTCCGCCCAAAGAGGAGTTTGCTATCTTTGAGAAGCTTATACTCCGGAATTTTTTATTTCGAATAGCCCAATTGGTTCCAATGCCGTAATAGGCTGTAAAAAGGACTCCAGCAGGAATCAGTGCGTAGTAAATGGCCTGATTGATATCTGAGGCGAAAGCAATGGGTATAATCGCTGCTATGCACGTAAAGATAAAGACATAGACTGCGATTCGCAGTGCCAACTTATGAAGTTGAAAAGAATGGGAGTCTATTTTTGCGATAGGAATTGCTAGTTCATAGCGAGCTGTTGATATCGCTCCTCCAACTCCAATGATTCTAAGAAACACCCCCCATTCAGCCGCTTGCTCTGGAGAATAAAAATATCTAAAAAGAGGAACGGAAAGCCCTAGATTGATCAATTGAGCGGCCAACGTCCCGGACATGAGCACGATTACGTACTTAAGGAATTTGGACTTTAAATTGATATCTTTTATCATTCAGCGCAAAGCTGACCAAGGTACTCTGTTATGCCTTCTTCAAAATAATTCAGGTCATGGTACCCTAATTGCTCAGTTGTATTTGTGATGTCTGCAAGTGAGTCACGTATATCTCCAGGACGATCGGGTCCATTGATGATTGTGCAATTCTCATTGTATTTTCCTAAATCTGTCAAGACTTCCTTGATGGCTGAAACAACATCGTTTAAAGAAAAGTAGGTCCCACATGCCACATTAAAAGCTTGTCCATATGCCTTTTCGTTCGTTGTAGCCAAAGCTAAGACGTTTGCTTTTACAGCGTTTTTAACGTAAGTAAAATCACGCGTTTGCCCTCCGTCTCCGTTGATTGTCAGCTGATCGCCAGACATCATTTTGCCAATGAACTTTGGGATTGCTGCCGCATAAACTCCATTAGGGTCCTGTTTACGTCCAAACACATTGAAGTAGCGAAGCCCAATTGTCTGCATCTCATGCAGTTTATTGTAAATCATTGCATACTCTTCGTTTAGTCGCTTAGTAACAGCATAGGGTGAAAGTAATTCACCTTCGACACCGATCTTTTTTGGTGATATTTTGCTGTCTCCATAAACGGAAGATGAGCTCGCGTAAACCATACGTTTAATGCCTGAATCCTTTGCTGCATGAAGCATATTTAAATACCCAGTAGCGTTAACATTATGAGTGTTGTGAGGGAATTCAATCGATCTTGGTACTGAACCAAGCGCCGCTTGATGCGTAATTGCGTCAACTCCCTTCATAGCGTTCATGCACGTGCTGAAATCAGTGATGTCTCCTTCGATGAAGCGAAATAGTTCATTGATTTCGAACTCGCTGATGTTTGAACGTTTTCCCGTAGAAAGATTGTCTAAGACCGTAACTTGGACATCATGGCTCAATAACTTCTCAACAATGTTGGATCCAATGAATCCAGCACCTCCCGTGACAAGTACGTGTTTTGATTTTAAGTTATTTAATGCTTCAGTTATGTTCATCTTATTTCGCGTAGTTCACCGCACGTTTTTCACGTATCAAAGTCACTTTTACCTGACCTGGATATGTCATTTCAGTTTGAATACGTTGTGAAATTGTGAATGACAATTCATCTGCCTCAGCATCTGTAACTTTATCACTTTCAACAAGAACCCTTAATTCTCTGCCTGCCTGAATAGCGTATGCTGTGCTCACTCCATCGTAGGCTAATGCAAGACCTTCAAGTTCCTTAATACGTTTGATGTATGATTCGACAATTTCTCTTCGTGCTCCTGGGCGCGCTCCTGACATTGCATCACAAACTTGAACAATTGGAGAAATAAGTGTTGTCATTTCAACTTCATCATGGTGAGCTCCGATTGCATTACATACATCTGGTTTTTCACCGTATTTCTCTGCCAACTTCATCCCAAGGACGGCATGTGGCAATTCTGGCTGCTCATCTGGCACTTTACCAATATCGTGTAACAAACCAGCTCTTTTAGCGAGTTTGACGTTCAGTCCTAACTCAGTTGCCATGAGGGCGCACATATTTGCAACCTCACGCGAGTGCTGTAGTAGGTTCTGACCATATGAAGATCGGTATTTCATTCGGCCAACCATACGTGTCAGCTCCGCATGTAAACCATGGATTCCAAGATCGATACATGTACGTTTTCCAGTTTCAGCAATTTCTTCTTCGAGTTGTTTTTTCGTCTTCTTAACTACCTCTTCGATTCGTGCTGGGTGAATACGACCATCCGACACTAATTGGTGCAATGAAAGCCGAGCGATCTCTCTCCTTACCGGATCAAAGCACGATAAAATGATTGCTTCAGGTGTGTCATCGACTACTATTTCTACTCCGGTAGCAGCTTCTAAAGCGCGGATGTTTCGACCTTCACGACCGATAATTCTACCTTTCACTTCATCTGAATCGATGTTGAAGATGGAAACCGAATTTTCTACGGCTTGTTCTGTGGCAACACGTTGAATTGTTTGAATTACAATTTTTCGGGCTTCTCGGTTTGCATTTAACTTAGATTCCTCAATGATTTCATTGATGTGTGCCATTGCATTCGTTCGAGCTTCATCTTTCAATGATTCAACCAAACCTGCTTTTGCGTCTTCCGCAGACATACCGCTGATTTTTGATAGTTCGGCAACATTTTTCTGGTGCATTTTATCAATCTCAGCATGCTTGGCATCAAGTGCTTTAACCTTCGCATCTTGAGACAACCGACTTTTCTCTAGTTGTTTATCCTTTCTGTTTACCTCTTCGATTTTTTGAGATAAACTTTTTTCCTTTCCTCTAGCGCGGTCCTCAGAAGACTGCAGCTTGCGCTCACGATCTTTGATCTTCTTTTCATGGTTCTCTTTAAGAGACATGAATTTCTCCTTCGCTTGGAGCATCTTCTTTTGTTTGAGGTTTTCTCCCTCTTTCTCAGCGTCAGCAACAATTTGTTCCTTACGCTTCTTCAGAAGCATTGACTGCACAACGAAGGCGATAACTACACCCACAACGGCACCAATGATTCCGTATACAATACTTTCCATAGTTTACTAGTAATTTAAAACATTATCATGCGAACTAGCGCTGGTAGAGTAAATTCGAGAAAGGAATAAAAGAAGAGATAGTGAACTATTTGTCCAATTCTTTGATTAACTCGTTGAGTTCATCTTCGATCTTACTAAGATCTTCCGCAGGGGTTATCGCAACACTATTGCTATCCTTAACTGCCAGTTGCAGCGCTGTCATAGCCAGTAAATCTTGCATATCCTTAACGGCATAGCTATCTTGAAGCAGTTTAATCGCCTTGTTGATGTCTTTTGCTGCATTCTCAACCTTAGTCGCCTCATCATCGCTAACCGATAATGGGTAAGTTCTTCCTGCAACTACAACTTTCAATGACTGCTTCGCCATAATTATTATCTCTTTAACTGCCCAATGCAGTATTCAATTTCCTTTACCAAATCATCTATTTGCTCATCGGATATTCCTCTATCAGATGTTACAACAGCGTTTTGTTCATTCGAAGTTTCATGTATTTTCTTCAATGATTCAATTTCAGCAGCAAGCGCATCTAACTTCGAAGTGGATTCACTTAACGAATTTTTCAGAGTGCTAATTTCAGCTTGAAGTTCCTCATTTTTCAAACGCTCTGCCACAAACTGATCACGATGGAGAATAGATTTCTCACGAACTTGGCCAATAAGATGACTTATACGATCGGACATAAAAACGACTTTCTACAAAAATAGTAGAGATATAGACACTGCCAAGATTTTTTGCCCGATTGTTGCTCTATTTTTATCAAACATCTATTTTTGATAAATGATAAAGTTTCTCCTTGTTTGCATTTTTTTCAGTCTCTCGTTAACTTTTAGTTTTGGGCAATCTATCCCTGCCGAAGGATATCACGCGCCTTTGGGGATACCTTTAATTCTTTCTTCAAATTTTGGAGAGCTTCGCCCAAATCATTTTCACATGGGTATTGATTTCAAAACAAATAATCGAATTGGCTATAATTTGTATTCCATTGAGGAAGGTATTGTATCAAGAATAAAGGTTTCGCCCTATGGATATGGCAAGGTTGTTTATATCGATCATCCGAATGGAATCACAAGTGTTTACGCACATTGTAGTGAGTTTAAAGGGTTGGTTGATTCAATAGTTCGTGCAACACAGGAAAAGGAGCAGAACTATGCGGTTGAGATTTTCCCGAAACCAAATGAAATTAAATTGAAACGCGGTGAAGTGTTTGCTTTATCGGGTAATACTGGGAGTTCAACTGCGCCTCATGTGCACTTCGAGATTAGAGAGACTAAGACGGAAGCAGCTTTAAACCCGCTAGTCTTTGGTTTTGACATCGCCGATTCGAAGAAACCGGAAATTCGTGGACTTAAAATTTATGGACTGACCAAGGATGGCTATCAACATCCCGGAAAGTCGGTTGTAAGAACTGTTAAGAAGGGTACATACGGATATTATATTGGGGCGGATAAAGTGACAGTCCCTGCAAGTTTTTGTACCGAAACGGGTGGTATAGGTATGGCAATTGATGCCATCGATCGATTGGATGGTGCTGGGAATCAATGCGGTTTATATGGGAGCATTTTAATCATCGATGGGGATACGTTATTTGGTCAGAAGACGGATCGTGTTCCGTTTGAGAGTACTCGTTATGTGAATTCTCATAAGGATTATGTGGAGTATTCTGTACGTCGTAAGAAGTACCACAAATGTTTCAAGACAACAGAAAATGATCTTCCGATATATAAGTTCGGTGAGAATGGAATTATCAATGCAAAACCTGGAGATAGTTTTAAAGTGAAGTACATCGCTTTTGATCCAAAGGGGAACAAATCGATGCTTGAATTTGAGTTGGCCGTAGCTGCGGGTGCGATTAATCCAAATGATGATCTTGGAGTAGATCTGACTTACTTGCAGCCTGCCTATCCTTTGTTACTTGAAAATGAGGATCGGAGTATTGAGTTTGGCATCGCGACTACCTATGAACCCATGAAATTGCACGAGAGCAAAGTCGCTTATGAAATTGGTAAGGCAGCGCTTCCAGTTAATCGAGCGTATAGAGTTAAAATAAAGTCTGACTTAGAAAATGATGGGAAATATTTTATTGAATTTGTCACGGCAAAAGGCAAAACGCGAAGGTTGGTTGCAACTTATGAAGATGGATGGTATTCAGCAGAGTCTAAATATTTCGGAACCTACAGACTCAAGCGAGATGTTACGCCGCCAACAATTTCGACGCTCAATTTTAAGAGTACAACAACGTATACTTCTTCAAAGAAAATGACTTGGAAGATAGCTGACGCTCATATTGGTATTGCTGATTATGATTTATTTATTGATGGTAAATGGTATCTGTTGGAATATGAATTCAAAGGGAATTATGTGACTTTCCATAGGCCTGCTGAAGTGACAGGTAAAAAGAAGGTTTTATTGCGGGTGGAAGACAAGTTAGGGAATGTTAAGAAATGGGAACGTGAAATTACGTTCAAATAGTTTTTTGTTAGCCTGATTCTCAATTTTCAAACTCGCTTCACATTATACAGATAGTCAACATTATAAGTCTTCATTAGTTATTCAGCAAGAAACTCCGTAATTTTGCAGAGCTAATTAAGAAAATACACAATTAATAATATGAGTACAACTGAAAAATTGCAGTATAAAGTGAAAGATATTTCACTTGCTGATTGGGGAAGAAAAGAGATTAATATCGCCGAAGCAGAAATGCCAGGATTGATGTCTCTGCGTGAAGAGTATGGAGATTCAAGGCCGCTTGCTGGTGCTAGAATTGCTGGATGTCTTCACATGACAATTCAAACTGCAGTATTAATAGAAACATTGGTTGCGTTAGGTGCTGATGTTACTTGGTCTTCATGTAATATTTTCTCTACACAGGATCAAGCAGCAGCGGCAATCGCGGCGGCAGGAGTACCTGTTTATGCTTGGAAAGGAATGAACGAAGAGGAATTTGATTGGTGTATCGAACAAACATTGTTTGCATTTAAAGATGGTCAACCTTTGAACATGATCTTGGATGACGGTGGTGATTTGACAAACATGGTGTTTGATCGTTACCCAGAGTTGACAAAAGACATCAAAGGTTTGTCTGAAGAAACAACTACAGGAGTTCACCGTTTATACGAGCGTAAGAAAAACGGAACATTGATAATGCCTGCAATCAACGTAAATGATTCGGTAACGAAATCAAAATTCGATAATAAATACGGATGTAAGGAATCGCTAGTTGATGCAATTCGTCGTGCAACTGACACAATGATGGCTGGGAAAGTAGCTGTTGTTTGTGGATACGGAGACGTAGGTAAAGGTTCTGCTGCATCATTGCAAGGAGCTGGAGCTCGTGTTATCGTGACGGAAGTTGATCCAATTTGTGCACTTCAAGCAGCAATGGACGGTTTCGAAGTTCGTAAACTAGAGAGCGTTGTTGACAAGGTAGATATCGTTGTAACCACTACTGGAAACAAAGACATCGTTCAAGGTCAGCACTTTGAAGCGATGAGAGATAAGACGATCGTTTGTAACATCGGTCACTTCGATAATGAAATCGATATGGCATGGTTGAACAACAAGTATGGTTCAACAAAGAATGAGATCAAGCCGCAGGTTGATATGTACACCTTGAATGGAAACGATATCATCGTCCTTGCAGAAGGGCGTCTGGTAAACCTTGGCTGCGCAACAGGTCACCCATCATTCGTAATGTCGAACTCTTTCACGAACCAGACATTAGCTCAATTAGAGTTGTGGAACAATGCAGATGCTTACGAAAATGATGTTTATATGCTTCCTAAGCATTTGGATGAGAAAGTCGCGAAGTTACACCTTGCGAAAGTTGGAGCTGAACTTACAGAGCTTCGTCCAGATCAAGCTTCATACATTGGAGTTGAGGTTGAAGGGCCATACAAGCCTGAGCATTACAGATACTAGAATAACTAGTTTATGGATATAGAAATGGCGCTCAATAGTTGAGCGCCATTTTTTGTTTTAAACTTCAATTTTGTTTGATAACTTGCGGTCGAGATGAAGGTGATTTGGCTTAAAATATTCCTAATGTCTAGGTGTTTTTCTGCTGAAAATGTATTCAGTCAATCTGTTTTTGAGCAATGTATACAGAAGGTCGACTCCCTCTTTTTGTTTAGCCTAATTTCTAATTGGCACGCGAATGCCTGCGGTTATGCCGAGTCGGTAAAGCTTGTAGTTCAATAAGAAGTTTTCAGTTCACTCTGCTGATAGAGATTTCGCAGGAGGAATTATTTGTTCTTCACAAGGAAGTCATATGCTCGTTGTACTTCTTTGAACTTCTCTTCTGCCATCTTTACTTGAGACTCAGAGGCGCTGGTAAATACATCTGGATGAAGTTTCTTGGCCAACTTTCTGTACGCCTTTTTTATAGTTTCATCGCTATCCGATTCTTCAACTCCCAGTATTCTGCAATAAACAAGTCTGTCCGCAACGGCTTTACTTATTTTGGATGAACGAGTTCTCTTTCTTGATTCTGTTCTCTCCTCATTTGCTCTATTCGAAATGTGGATGGCAAGAATTCGTTGAAGAATTTCTGGCGAGAGATTCAATTCCTGATTGATCTGTTTTAGAAGTAGATGTTCTTTCTGAGAGAGTGTGCCTCGGATTAACGCAAGTCCTGTAATGAAGTAAACAATCTGAGCACGCTCTTCATCATTTTTCAAATGATCATTGAACCAATCGCAGACCGTTTTTGTCTGAATCGGATTTTTCATTGAGAACAAAAGTGAATCGGAGAAATTGTAGTTCGCTAATCGGAAATAACGATTGAAATAATCATTGATGTATGTAACCCGAATTAGTGTTCTCGATTGATCAAAATGTACAAGTCGTGCTCCCAGAGCTAAATATGCTTCGAGTATATTATCCGGAGTATATTTTAATTTCCTCGGAAAAATCCCTTTTTGCCAAGATCTCTTGTGTCTCGTGAAGTAGAGTAGGAGGCTCATTCCTATGACGATTGGTCCAAATGTGAGCAAGACCGCAACATAGGTGGGCAGGGAAGCAGCAGCATCGAATGAGGATAAAGGATAGAATGAAGACATCGCATCAATGTAATGAAATATTGTAAAAAAGTAAGAGTCGAAATTGAGACTTCCGATGAGTACGACTTAATTATCCGGAAATTTTTCATGGATTACGATACGTTAATAACGTGGTCTGAAGCTCTGGAATCTGACTAGAGTAGGCGATTCATTTCCAATTTTATTGAAGTATATGACAAACAACCTTCCATGGTTGCATTATTGGGATATGAAAATAGTTTACTTAATGGATACCTTGAAGATGGGGAATTGATGAATGAGCCGCTTAATAGTCCTTGTGGAGAGGTAAAGATTGACAATGAAACAAATAGACTTGATGTTTCTCACTATTTATGGAAGTTGAAAAGCAGAAAAAACCGTACATTCGAAAACTAATACAGCTACTGGAAATTGACAATAACACTATTCCTGAAGTAAATAATGATGAAGTGAATAGCGAGAGCGGAGGCTGGCATAATGCCTGCCTATGTCATTAGCTAATTTCTGGAGGTTTTAGACACGAGTAAGTTGCACAAAAGATTATTTTGAAAACTATTGTTATGAAAAAATTATTTGGACTCATTGTCCTTTTTTGTTCGTTGAGTACCTTTTCGAATGCACAACTAGCTGCAGGAGATATTGCTTTCATTGGAATGAATACTGATGCCACTGAGGGGTATTCAATTATTACTTTAACTGATATCCCAGGGAGTAAAGTCATTTTCTTTTCGGATAGAGGGATAATAAGTTCGGGTGCTTATATTACTGGAACAGAAGGAACCTATAAATTTACCGCTCCTGCGTCTGGAATTTCTTGTGGAACTATTATTTCATTCACAGAGGATTCTCCAGATGTTTATACAATAACCGGTGTTTCTGGTGCTACTATGGTTCTTGAAGCCGGGTTGGCTAATCTAGGCACTGGTGATCAAGTTTATGCTTATACTACACCCACTGATGTCATCTCTGCGGTGCCGTCAGATGCGACATTCCTCGCAGGGATTATGTGTGATTATGATGCTGTTTGCGTTGATGCAACAACAAAATGGACTCAAGGTGCATGTGTTTCTTCAACAAGTGAATGCATTGTCCCGCCTGGTTTAGCGAATACAATTAGTTGTTTATCTATGACTCCTGCGGGACCGGAGATTGATAACATGAGATATACAGGGACATTGACGGGTACTTCTACTGCACTTCGAGCATCAATCAATAACTATATAAATTGGGAAACGAATAATAGCCCTACTTATACGATTACACCGGCAGGTTATGCATCTCCATCAGTTACATGCGTAGCTGCTTGTACCGATCCAGATATACCAACAGTAACAGCAACAACAAATCTAATTTGTAACGGCGGTTCTACGACATTGAATATCTCAGGAAGTTTAAATGATGCAACGCAATGGCATATTTATACAGGATCTTGTGGAGTAACTTCAATTGGAACTACTGCTGGGTCTACTTTTACAGTTTCACCAACTTCAACTACTTCGTATTTTATTAGAGGTGAGGGAGGTTGTACTACGCCAGGAATATGCGGAGCAATTTCAATTACAGTGAATCCTGCAGATGATGCTTCATTCAGTTATTCAGCATCAGCTTATTGCGTAGATGCAACAGATCCAACACCAACAATTACTGGATTAGCTGGAGGGGCATTTAGTTCTACAGCAGGATTAAGTTTAAATGCTGGTTCAGGAGCTGTTGATGTTAGTGCATCAACACCAGGAACTTACACA
>DKPV01000059.1 GCA_002471375.1 Flavobacteriales bacterium UBA7325 | reverse complement strand
ATCTAGTAGGAAATGATGAAAACGCGATCCTAAGCGTTCATAGATGAATGGCGCTTTTTCATCCTGAATTAAAGCGGATATCAGCGTGTTAAATTCAGATATTCGAATAATTTGTTCTTCTTTTTCAACGCGACTCAATGCCTCCGCCATATGTTGAAGAAGTGCCATATTAAAGAAATTTTTCAAGAAGAGATCCAAGGTGGCATATTCTTCAAGTTTTCCCTCCCAATAATTGTTGACGGCTTGCAGTTCCGATTTGAGTGAGCTGGGAAAAGACTTTTTCGCAGTATCCTCCTTTTCCATGCTGTTGACGATCGTCTTTGACAGAATGAGAAAATTGTCTCCATATGGGAAGCCTGTGGCATTTAAAATTTTATCAATCGCATCAATAGTTCGGGATCCACCATGAATTGTTTCTGCACTGTATGTGCCAGAGTGATGCAGTTCTCTTAGTTGACCAATGTTGGTTTGAAATTCAGCGTTGAATGATTTTTTGAAGTGCTGAAGATTTCCGTATTGTTCAGTACTGAAATCCATTTCCAATAGTCGCTTGACCAGTTTTGAGTTCTTTTCACTCCGAAGAATTTTCCCGAATTCTACTAGTTCTCTTCGAAAATCCCATGAACTTTCATTCTCTAAATTTCGCTTTGCATACCGAAAAATTAAATCATTCAAGTTTCGATTTCCTTCTTCACCCAATTGATTAAAGAGATCATCGACAATTCGTTCGATTAATGCAGTTTCATCAAGTACAACTTCGAAATCTGCCGGTAAATCAAGATCTCTTGCAAAGGATTTTATCAAGCGTAGGTTGAATTTATCGATCGTCATGACATGGAAATCTTCATATCGATGAAGTATTAGCTTGAGCACTTTCTTGCATCGGAGAATTACTATGTTCGATTCAACGTCAATGTCAGCTGCAATTTCGAAGGTTAAATGATCCGCTTTGTTTTTGAATTTTTCAGGGGAACTGATTTCATCGAGCGCAGCAATAATTCTTTCCTTCATTTCGATTGCTGCCTTATTCGTAAATGTCATTGCTATGATATTTGCAAACGAATCAATGCTTCGCCCATCTCCGATTAATAGCTCAATGTACTCTTTCACTAAATGATAGGTCTTCCCGCTCCCTGCCGAAGCATTGAAAATTTTTAAGGGGACTGGGTCTTTTTCTTCCATATGACTGAGGTAGGGAACTAAATTAACGTTTTCCCTGAAACCATACTCAAATGGAGGCGACTTTGATAGGATAAATTCAGTTTTTAAAAGTCTTTATTTTTCGTTAAATTTGTTAGTAATGAAGCAATTGAAAATAGTATTTGCATTAGGAGTGTCGTTAGTTGTAATGTCGTCTTGTAAAGATGATGTTGTAGAACCTCCAAATACCATGTATGGTGACCTGAAGGTGACTGTTCAGCCAACTTATAACGGCTCGACTCTATATTTGGACACTGTTTACTCGACGGTAGAAGGTTATGATGTTCAGTTTACAGATTTGAAATTTTTTGCTGAGGACATTCGCGGTGAGGAACAAATCCTAGATGCTGCGCTCTTTGATTATCGAGAGAGCGGGACCCTTCTCTTCCAAGCCGAAGGAGATCCTACTAATGTTGTTACCTTAACTGCTAACTTAGGTGTCGGGGCAGTCAATCATGATGATCCATCTGCCTTTCCTGTAGAAAGCGTCTTGAATATTAATAATTCGGGTGGAATGCACTGGGATTGGAATCCAGGATACATATTTATGAAGGTTGAGGCGAAAGTTGATACTATTCCTGATGGTATACCTCTATTTGATCATAACGTCATTTTACATATTGGTAAAGACATAAATCTTCAAACTTTAACGTTTTCACCTACTTGGTTAGAAGGAGCTGATGATGTTTATGAATACGGATTGCAATTGGACATGTCAACCTTCCTGCAGAATAATGGCCAGAACATCGATTTAAGAACAGAGTATACTTCTCACACCGCTCCTGGTCAGGAGGTGCTTTCTTTAAAAGTTATTGAGAACTTCAAAGCAGCTATTAAAGAGTTTTAGATCCAATAAAAATGAAATATCTCTTCGTATCTTTTCTGCTAATTGTCGTTATGCTATCGTGTAAGAAGGATAAAGTGACATATGAGGCAACACCCTATGAATTGGAAATTCCATCTCATTTTCCTCAAATGATTATTCCTGAGGATAATCCAATGACTGTTGAGGGAGTTGAATTAGGACGAAAGCTTTTTTATGAGACCCTGTTAAGTGGGGATAATTCAATTTCTTGTGCTGAGTGTCATGCACCATCATCGGCTTATTCAGATCCGAATCAGTTCTCAACTGGGATCGATGGAATTCAAGGGGGAAGAAATTCAATGGCTTTGATCAACTTAGGTTGGAATCAAGCTTTCTTCTGGGATGGTCGAGCTAAGACTTTAGAAGAGCAAATTCTAATACCAGTTGAGGATCCAATTGAAATGCATGAAACCTGGACGAATGCCGTATCAGAACTCTCAGCTTCGATTGAGTACAGAAATATGTTCTTTAAAGCGTTCGGCGATGGAGGAATTGATTCGACGAGAGTTGCCAAAGCAATAGCTCAGTTTTTAAGAACCATGATATCAGGATCATCAAAGTACGATGTTATGTACAAGTTCGAAAATGGATTGTCATTGAACTCGACTGAGCAAGGAATTTATACAACAGTAACACCATCGGAGTGGGCGGGGTATGATTTGTTTAAAAGTCTTAATGGAGCTGATTGTTTTCACTGCCACAATGGACCATTAATGCAGGTGCACAAGTTTTCCAATAATGGACTTGACGCAACATTCTCCGATTTAGGAAGAGGGGGAGTTACCGGGAATCCTAATGATAATGGAAAGTTTAAGGTGCCTACTCTTAGGAATATTGCTTACTCGGCACCATACATGCACGACGGGCGATTGGCTACCTTAGATGATGTGATTAATCATTACTCAAATTTTATACAGATGAGCCCAACGATTGATCCCTTAATTGAATTCGCGGGACAAGGCGGCGTTCAGCTTGATGCACTAGAGAAAGATTTACTCAAGCAATTTTTAATGACCTTGAGTGATGAAAATTTTGTGAATAATCCTGACTTTCAGGAACCAAAATAGAATATTATAGTTTTATTGTGAGCGCTAAACTAGATTATGATTGACGAAAGAAGATTAACAACGGAGGAGAAGGCATTGAAAGTCAACTTGACACCAGATATTTATGGGTGTTTTGCTGAAATAGGAGCGGGTCAAGAGGTAGCAGCGAATTTCTTTAAAGCTGGTGGTAGTTCGGGTACGATTGCCTATTCGCATTCTGCATATGACATGAAAGTGTCAGATTCATTTTATGGTTCTGGAACAAGATATGTATGTGAAGATCGTTTAGCTACTATGCTTGAGGCGGAGTATAACACTTTGATGGAACGCTTGCCTCAGAAATATGAAGAATGTCGATTTTTCGCTTTCTGTAATACCGTTGAGTCTTTAAATTATCATAAAACGAATCAAGGACAAGGTTGGGTTGGTATGCGCTTTCAATTAAAGCAAGGGCAGAAGCCTAATGACGTCATCTTGCATATTAAAATGCATGACAACAGTCATAAGTCACAACAAGAAGCACTTGGTATCTTAGGGGTGAACTTAGTCCATGCAGCGTATTTTCATAATGACGATTTAGATGAATTTCTAGAAAGCCTAGTTCATAGACTTCCTAGAGATAGAATGGAAATTGATATGCTCAGAGTATCCGGACCTGATTTTGAAGGCTTGGATAATCGAATACTTGCCTTGAATTTGGTGAAAAGAGGAATTACAGATGCGACCATGTTTGATTTGACTGGAAAAGTGAAACAACCGGCGGCAGAACTCTATAAGAAAAACATATTTCTTGCACGCGGTCGGTTCCGACCAGTGACGAAAGTTCATATCGATATGATTGAACGAGGAAAGGAGCAGTTCTTGAAAGAAGAAGGAGTGGACCCTGATAAAGTTCGAGTAGTTGTTGAGTTAACCCTTAAGGATCTCACGGCTGATGGAAAAATTCTGGATAAGGATTTTGTTGACCGAGCGGAACTACTTGGAACTCTTGGCTACACGGTAATGATATCCAACTATTTGAAGCACTATAAGATGGTCGACTACCTATCTTCTATATCTAGAGGGTATCAAATGGGAGCTATCGTTGGTGTTTATAATCTTCAGACAATTTTTGATGAAAAGTTCTATGATAATCTTCCTGGAGGATTGCTCGAAGCTTTCGGTCGTGGATTCGGAAGGAAGGTCAAAATATTTGTGTATCCAGCAAATAACGTGGAATCAGGAGAACTGTACGATCTGAATAATGTTGCCATAGCGCCAAACTTGAAAGGTCTTTTACAGTACATGAAGGATAACAATAAGTTAGATGCCTTCGAAAGTTATGATCCTTCTTTATTGCACATCCTATCGGATGATGTATTGGCAAAAATTCGTGCAGGTGCTTCTTCATGGGAGGACGATGTACCTTATGAGGTTGTTAAGGCTATCAAGCACTACGAACTTTTTGGGTACAAGAAGAAGGAATCTAAAGAAGCACTCGTCTCTAAGTAGTCGTTATGCCCCACATTAAAAATGCGCTCATTCGATATCGAATTATCGATAAAGCGATTCGTAACAAGTATAAACCTTTTCCAAGTAAAATGGAATTGCGTGAGGCTTGTGAAGAAGCTTTGTTCGGCAGTATAGACGGCGCGCATATCTGTGATTCTACCATAGAAAAAGATATGTTCTCCATGAAAATGGAACATGATGCGCCTATCAAATATAGTAAGCGTGAAAAAGGATATTATTACTCGGATCCTGATTTTTCTATAAATGATATCCCTCTAACTGATGACGATTTATCCTCCATCAGTTTCGCCGCAAAAACACTTATGCAGTTTAGAGATGTAGATTTGTTCAAGCAGTTTGGGAACGCTATCGATAAGATTGTTGGCCATGTAGAAGTATCTCAAGATGGCGGAGAACAATTTATTCAGTTTGAACAAGCCATTGCAAATAGCGGAAATGAGTATTTGTCACCCTTACTTGAGGCTATAAAGCAATCTCTTTGGGTGGAGTTCGACTATTCTAGCTTTGTTTCTGGGAAATCCAAGCCAAGAAGAGTTATACCATTATTATTGAAAGAATATCGCAATCGATGGTATCTGATCTCGCATGATCACGATAAAAATGATTTCATCACATATAGTCTCGATCGCCTAAGTGTTTTAATTGTGACTTCTGATAAAGCAGATTGCCCGCCAGACTTCAAGCCGGAGAATTATTTTAAATATGCGATAGGAATTACAAGTGGAAATGAAGACCCGGAACAGGTCGTTTTCAAGGCATCTCCGGTGGCCGCAAAGTATATTGATTCTCAACCCTTTCATTCTTCACAGGAAAAGACCAAGGAATTAAAGGACGGTGTGACATTTTCACTAACTGTGAATGTCTCGGAAGAATTAATTCGCGCATTATTAAGCTACGGAGGCGAAGTAAAAATCATTCAACCTAAAACACTGAAAGCCGAAATTCAAAGAAGGGCAAAGTCAATTCTGGAGGGCTAAATACCTTATAGAAATAGTACTTAATTTACTATTCCCATTTCCAGATTAAGCAATCTCATTATCTTAGCAAAAAAACCAAAAATGGAACTCATCTCAACAATCACTAATGGAGTCTGCAAACTAAAATTGAATCGCCCAGACGTATTTAATTCATTTAATCAAAAGCTAGCATTTGACCTGCAGAAAGCACTTGATGATTGTGAAAAGAACGATGAGGTTCGAGCAATCGTTATTACAGGAGAAGGTAAAGCATTTTGTGCTGGGCAGGATTTGGCTGAGGCAATGGATCCAGATGGACCAGAACTTAAGTCAATTGTGACTGATCACTACAATCCGATTATCCTTCGCATTCGTGAAATAGAGAAGCCTATTATTGCCGCCGTAAATGGAGTAGCAGCTGGCGCGGGTGCAAATATAGCGCTTGCTTGTGATGTTGTTATTGCAACTGAAAGCGCAAGCTTCATTCAAGCATTTTCGAAAATCGGATTAATTCCTGATTCTGGCGGCACGTTTTTTCTACCAAGAATCGTAGGAATGCAAAAAGCACTGGCGTTGATGATGACAGGAGAGAAGGTTAGTGCTCAAGATGCAGAGGCAATGAATATGATTTATAAGTATGTGTCTGATGATGATTTTAGTCAAGAGGTAACCAAGTTTGCAGAGAAGTTTGCAAAAATGCCAACTCGAGGATTTGGATTGACAAAGAAGGCGATTAACGCATCATGGACGAATGATTTGGCTGCTCAATTGGATCTTGAAGGTGTTCTCCAGACAAAGGCTGGTGGAACATATGATTTTCAAGAGGGATGCAATGCATTTTTAGAAAAAAGAAGACCTGAGTTTAGAGGAGAGTAAGCGAAGCTTGCAAGAAGCGATGATTGAATTGCTTTAAAGTGATAGGCAATAGAGTAGAAGAAAAATTAGTAGAGAATGATAGTAGGAGTATTAGGTGGAGGAACTATGGGATCTGGGATTGTGCAGGTTGCCGCTCAAAATGGTCATCAGGTTGTTTTAGTTGATTTGAACGAACAGATTTTGAACAAGTCGAAGGCGAAATTGGCCAAAATAATGGCACGTCTGGTTGAAAAGGGTAGTGTCACAGAAGAAGACGCTGCTCGGATTCAATCTAGAATTACATACAGTCAAGATGTTCATGATTTTAGAGAATGTGGAATCGTAATTGAAGCGATTATTGAAGATCTCGGAATTAAAGGAAAAGTTTTCGCTCAGCTTGAGCAGATAGTTCCTAAAGGATGTGTGCTGGCTTCTAATACTTCTTCATTATCCATCGCCTCAATTGCGGCATCTTTACGAGACCCTTCATTGGCCATAGGAGTTCACTTTTTTAATCCGGCACCATTAATGCCATTGGTAGAGATAATACCTGCTGTTCAAACTTCAAATGCAACGGTAACTTCTACGAAAGCGCTGATTGATGGATGGGGTAAGGTAACTGTGACTTGTAAGGATACACCTGGTTTCATTGTGAACAGAGTAGCTCGACCGTTCTATGGCGAAGCACTTAGAATATATGAAGAAGGAATCGCGGATTTTGCAACAATTGATTGGGCAATGACCTCGATAGGAGGTTTCAGAATGGGGCCTTTTACTTTGATGGATTATATCGGGAACGATGTAAATTATGTTGTAACTGAAACTGTTTTTGCGGCCTTCTATTACGACCCAAGGTACAAGCCATCACTTACGCAGAAGCGTCACTCCGAGGCGGGTTATTTAGGGCGTAAATCGGGGAGAGGTTATTTTTGTTACGCTGAAGATGCCGTGAATCCATCACCTGTGGAAGATGTTCAACTTGGACAAGAGATTGTTGAAAGAATTTTGGTCATGCTGATAAATGAAGCGGTAGACGCATTGTTCTTGAATATCGGATCAAAAGAATCAATAGATTTGGCAATGACCAAGGGTGTGAATTACCCTAAAGGATTATTGACTTGGGCTGATGAGTTAGGATTAGAATTTGTCCTGAACAAACTCCAATCAATGTTCGAAGAATATGGAGAGGATAGATACCGTCCAAGTCCATTGTTGCGGCGAATGGTTCGCGATGGAAAAACTTTTTTCTAAAATTAAGGATTCAACTTGAACCAAATTAGGTAGTTATCTGTACATTTAAGTAAAGCACTTCACTATGATCAAATCAATCTTGCCACTTGGAATTCTTGCCGCTGCTGTTTTAACATCTTGCGGAGAGCCTCAAACAATTACAAATACAACGACTCAGCAGAAGAGAATTGATATCGAGCTGGCGGATAATGAATTGTTTGAGACGAGTAAAATTCTTGCCTACCTTGATAATGAAGTGAAGTACTTAGATGATGCGAATCAACTTTTTCTTCAGGGATTAGATGCATTTAAAAACAAGAAAAATCTAGATAGCGCTGATTACTATCTACGTCAATCAATATTAAAAGAACCTTCTGGCAAGGCATATTTCGAACTAGGAAATGTGTTTATGGATGAGAAAAACTATGTGATGGCGCTTCAATCATATGATTTAGCTGAAAATTTAGATTACCAGCCATTTTCGAAGATTCTATATAATAAGTCTTGCTTATACTCACTGCAGAAGAAAAATGAAATGTCTGGTCAATACCTAGAATATGCACTGCAAGCTGGATATAATAACCTTGATCACATATCGAAGGATAAAGATTTAGAATCATTACGTGAATCACGTCACTTCAAACCTGCATTTGAAAAGGGACTGCGCGGTATGTCCAACCCTGAAAACTTATTCTGGTTGCAGTTCAAAAAACTCTTCCCTAAGTATCCAATGCCCCACACGGCTCCAATTAGCATGAATCAGGCTGAATTAACAGCTCTACAATACATTTCATATGATTTCGAAAAGTACATCTCTGAGATGAGAGATGAAAAATTTTCGCGTGAAGTAAGTAAGGGCTTTTATCATTATGCTCAGGTTTATGAGACAGATAAGTTTGTAGGGATTGTGTATATCGTAAAAGATGAGTTTTTAGGATTAGGTGCTCCTTTGGCGTATCGCCTTGCTACATTCACACATGATGGTAAACTTATTGATAAGAAATTTATAGCCGGAAGCGAGTACTTATCGGACAATATTATGGAGGCAACGTTCAAGAAAAATCGAACAATTCATGTGAATTTACTAGAGCCAACATATGAAAAAGACCCGGACAAAGAAGGTTATCAGGATAACGCGATTGTCTCTACATCAAAAGTCGGGTATCTCGAGTATAAAGTGATGAGCTCAGGGAAAATTGTGGAGACTGAGGGAAGTGAAAATGACACTGCCGGTAACTAGTCTAGCTTAGAAGCGAATTACCTTTCTTTTTCAGTAAGTATTTGGGATAACCTCCCCAGATCAAGATTTCTGCTATAATCAGATTAGGAATCCAGCCCAGGAACGCAAGAAATATATATGTCTCCTTTGGAGGAAGATCAACCTTAAAGACAGCGAAAAGGTAGCCATAGAATCTTAAAGTTACTGCTGATAACGTTAACGCATAGCTTCTGATGTTCCATTTTGTATGACTGATGTAATTTCCTTTTCGTGCTTTCAGTAATGCTAATCCAGTAAAGATGATCCAGCCAAATGAAAGAAGGACGAAGCTTGTTTGAGCCAAACGGCCGCCATTTGCGAAGAAAGACATTACTAAACCTGACGGCCCTGAGATGAGAAGTACAACAACTACATATGTATACCCAAGAAGTCGATGAATTTTCGGTTTTTTAGTGATTATCCAGCGGTTAAACTGAAAGAGTCCAGCTAGAATTACAATTGGAGTTGAGAAAACATGTAAATAGAAACTCCATCGCCAAATATCGATATGATAGATTAATTGTTTGGTTCCAAGAAACTCAACGTTTGGTTCAAAATAAATGTAAGGCAGTGTTAGCAGAATTAGCAAATATGACGCGTACAGGATAACTACAAAAGCTGTGCTGTTGATTAATCCGGTTAGAACTTTTTTTACGCTTCCCATTATGGGTACATGCGCATATAGATAGGGTTATTTGGCCATTCAAGTTGAGCTTCGTACTCGCCTTGATTTATGGTGTAAACCATCTGTGGTTTTGGAAATATTGAATTCTTCTCCCATGAAATGGTAACCTTCTTTCCAGCCATTGACCAAGAACCTTGAATAGTCTTCATTTGCTGTTGAGACTGTTTCTCTTCATGATCGTATGAATATCCACCAGGATAATAAGAGAAAATCACAAGCCCATCGCTCTTAAAGCTGTAATCGCCTGTAGTGTCTCCTGCATCTGAGAAGAAATTGTGGAAGTTTGATTCCGAAATCTTCGTGTCACCATCAGGGTATCCACTTTCTCCAGCTTCCATTTTTTTCAAACTGAATTTTTGCTCATCAATTTTACCACTATTCGATATCCATGTTCCTTTTGGTTCAGGATCATTTCCAATAAATAAAAGCTCAAAGACTCCATCAAATTTGTGATCTCCTGGTTCCGCGAGAGCCACAACAACTGAATCACCACTCCGAGTAACACGACCACTAATATTTCGTTGCAAGCCTCTGAGAATATTGTATCCGATTGCATTCGTCTTACTCACATAATTGACAATAATTCGAATGTCTGATCCACCGAAATCACCTGTATACATTCCTGCGAGTGCTTCATAGTCGAATAAATCTTCTTCTGGAATCTCTGCAGCAACTCCTTCGAATTCCACTACGTCTTCCGTAATTGGTTCTTTTTCTCCGCATGAGGCGAGAAACAATGAGCTACTTATAATAGCGATGAAATATTTCATTTTTCGTGAGTCTTGGTTCTAGCAATAAATCTACAAAGAAAATTGCGTTTGACGAACATGCGATACTTCATTATTACAGGCGAAAGCTCTACGTGGAATAACGAGGCAGCTGAAAGCTATCAAGATTGGAACTATTCGAACGCTTTGAGAGCACCTTTCAGGTAATAATCATCCATTTTACTGCTCTTAATAAATCCGGGAGATAATTCAAGGTCAGGACCTTTGATGATTAAGGTATTCGACGGCATCGATAGGTGCGAATAAAATGTATTTGGATTCACAAACATCTTCAACTTTGAAGAAGGCAATTGAACACGTAACGTACCAGCATTCCCTCTATAAAAGCTCCCTCCGGCTCTTCTTCCTACAATTTTAGCGTTTGCCAAAGTTTTCAAATGACTTGCTAAGATAGATGCTGAAGAAAAAGAACCTTCATCCGTTATGACAATAATTTCTCCCTTATAGATGAGGTCTTCCGAAACATGAGAAGTTTTAATTTCTCCGTTCTTAAATAGTTGCCGTCTGTTTTTTCTTTTCTGGATGCGACTCATCCGTCTATGCTTGAAGAAGTCACTATTCAGCTTTTTGATATGACTGTCTTCAAATAAGCGTTTTGGTTTTTCCACCACGTAGCGGCCCAGAACTACATCACCTCCTACGAAGTAGCGCATAATAGAATATTGCATTGCTCCACCCGTATTACCGCGGACATCAATAATTAATTTTTTAATGCCCTTCGATTTAATTCGTTTAAATGATTTTTCGAGAAACAACTCATAATCCTTACCATATGATGATTTAAAGGAATGAAATCTAAAGTATCCGATCTTTGATCGTACTATTTTGAATGCACCCATGTTTTTTTCATACAAGGCGTATTGATCGCTCATTTGTTTCAAGCGAAGTTTCATCGAGTTTACTGGAGCAGTTCCAGTTTGAAAGTACTTTTCTAGTGTGTCAGGTCCTGAGACATACTCCACCAGGATTGAATCCTCTTTAAATGGACTACTCATGTGTCTGTAAAACTCAAACAACTGTGCAACTTGGAAATATTTAAAATCAATTCCATTTTCATCAGAAGAGAGGAAGGGAGCAATTTCCGACATCATCTGAGGCATGGATTTATGATCTATAGAGATTATTTCCGTAAAGGCTTTGAGCTTTTTCTTTTGCTCGAACTTTGATTTACCAAGAGATATTAATGGTGTGTCTTGAGCAAGAAGCTTATTGGTATAGAGCTTTTTCCCTTGAACTATGTAGTCAAAGAGTAATGATTTCCTGGCACTTAACCACTCTTTAAGAACTGCTTTTGTTGGATGAATTTGTGTGTGACCACATTGAATTTTAGCTAAGGCCGTACTAAAGTGTTTGAATTCTTCTAGTGGTGTACAATCATAGGCGAGTTGCTTTTCGAGTCGGTTCAGATAAAAGGTAATTGAATCAAGCGAGGTATGTAAGTCAAGGCGCCCTTCTTTTTCAATGAGCACTTTCTTGAACACCTCGAAATCTTTGAGCTGGCCCGAAATAGGGATTCTACTCGCAGAAGTTACAAGGAACGTAATCGAAATAATTAGGATGACAGAGAATCGACTCATGAATTACAATTGTACTAAAATAACGACAATTCTCGTCGAGGTAACAAAAGTTCCTATAACTACTTAAGTCTTTCGAGCGCTTGTTTCTTATAGTACCCTCCAGCGTTTGCTATTTGGGAATATAGATTTTTTGCTTTTGAAACATTTCCGCTAGCACGATAGCTTTCAGCTTTCATCCATTGTGCTTCCTCATCGAAGTTCGAAAATTTGCCATTGATGCAATTGTCAAAATGAGAGATCGCGGAAGAATATTCCCCTAGGTTGTATAGACAAATTCCTGCGTAGAAATTCGCGTTGACATCGTCTGGATAGGTTGCTAAGATAGTTTCCAAGCGAATAAGCGATTTTTTAAAACGTGATCGTTCGAATGTCCGCATTGTCTTTTTAATGTATTCCATATATGGTACATCAACGTCCTTCCAAACAGGTTCTAAATCTTCTGATTCTTTATCTTCCTTGTTTGCTGGAGTACCAGTCAAAGTCATCTGCTTGGTTTTTACAGCCGGCTTTGATCGATACTTTGTATAATCAATAAGTTTCATGCTAAAGAGGTATATCTCTTTGGCCTCTTTTTGGTCCCGTGCAATTTCAGGTGTAGGATTATTATGAGTGATCTCAATTGGAGCGATAGGCTCTATTTCAATATCCGTAGTTTCTTCCTTCAGCTCAAATCTTTCTTTATACTCTTCTATGATTTCTTTTGGTTCCATTTGCTTAGCAATTGGTACAACAACCATTTGTTCGATCGGCTCAGGCATCATCATGTCTGTTTCTTCAATTGTGATCTCTTGATCCTCAAGAAGCGTAGTTAACGTTTCTTTTTGTGGAGCTTCGGCAGGCTCAGTATTGGCACGTTGGTTGAAAAATACGAAATAGACTAAAGTGCTAACTCCAACTATCGCAGTAGCTGCACCAACTACCTTAAAAAAACTAGCGGATGAGGAGGGTCCAAATTTCTTATCGAGATTAGACATAACTCCTGTATCGTAAGACAGCTTATCCCATCCTTCCATGGCATCAGATTCAAATGAACTACTCGCTGTTTTCTGCTCGATGGCATTGCGAGCGGATTCATCTGCGCTCTGACCATAGGTCTGAACATCTTTACGTTCCAGCCGATTGGAACCAAAAATGTTATTTAGCCGATTTAAATTCATTTTTTGTTTCTAGGTTTATTTTCAAATTTCGTTTGCCATTTTGAATTGCACTCTTCACCTTCTTGAGGTCCATTTTTAATTCAAAAACAATTTCCTGATAGGACTTCTGTTCGAGGTAGAACAATTCGATGCATTGGCGTTGCTCATCTTTTAATTTAGTTATTGCTTGTTCTAATAAATTTAACTGGACTTCCTTTTCCTCTTTCAAATGAAGTTCATTCGAAGATTCCAATTCTTTCATTATCTCTGTTGTTAGATGCCTCTTTTTACGAAGAAGCATTAAACACTCATTCTTGGTGACCATATACAACCACGATTTAAATCGTTGGATGTTATGAGAAGAGAGTTTTTTAGGGAGGTGTTCAAAAACCTGCATCGTTAAATCTTCAGCATTTGCCTTATTCTTAAGATACTTCATACTCGTACCCATAACTAAGTGTCCATATCGAGTATAAAGCTCTCCAATTATTGCACTCGATGATTTGTCCTTGTACATTTTAACAAGTTCCTCATCGGACAGTGATTGATATGTTTTCCTAGATCTAAATAGCATTCCCTGTATCTATGATGCAAGTTATATTGATTTCCATAAATGCGTCGACATAAAATTAAATCTTTTAAAGGTAATGCATCGATAATAATATTGTGGGATGCTAATCCAATAATAAAAACACTTACATTTAATTCATGAAGAAAATTGCTTTAATAACATCGGGAGGTGATGCGCCGGGCATGAATGCTTGTGTACGTGCTGTGGTGAAAACATGTTTGGGGAAAGGTATTGTACCTATTGGTTACTGCGATGGTTATTCAGGGATGATAGAAAATCGCTTCATCAGTTTGGTTTCCGATGATGTTGTTAATATTATACAGCGTGGTGGGACGATTCTAGGAACTGCCCGTAATGACGAATTTAGAACTGAGGATGGAAGAGCGAAAGCGATTAAAAATTTAAAGGTTGAAGGTATTAATGGTTTAGTTTGTATTGGAGGTGATGGTTCGTTCCGAGGCGCTCGTGCATTATCCTCTGAAATGGACATTCCGGTTATTGCAATTCCTGGAACAATAGACAATGATATATTTGGCACGGATCGCACCATAGGATTTGACACTGCAATGAACACCGTTGTTGATGCGGTAGATAAGATTAAAGATACTGCAGGTAGCCATCATAGAATTTTTCTTGTCGAAGTTATGGGGCGTGATGCAGGATTTATTGCTTTAGAAACTGCAATTGCTTCAGGAGCTGCATCTGTTCTAATTCCAGAGGAGCGATCGAACATCAAATTATTGGCAGAAGACTTAAAGAGTCAAAATAAACGCAGAAGTAATTCGATTGTTATTGTTGCAGAAGGTGACGACGCGGGTGGAGTTAAGGAGATATATGAAAAACTCTTGCCGTTGATGGATGGTTATACATTAAGATATTCTATTCTCGGTCACGTACAACGTGGTGGGCGTCCTTCGGCATTTGATCGAATTCTTGCTACAAGAATGGGAGTATTCTCTGTAGAGCTTCTTCTAGAAGGAAAATCTGATGTTATGATTGGTTCCAATGGGGATGCTCTACATACATTACCTATTGAAGACGCGGTTAACGCCGCGGCAATGCCTAGACTAGAAAATTTGCAAGTAATAAAGGCATTAAAGACTGTACGTTGATTGATGTAGAATAGTATTGATGTTCAAACCTAATTTTATGGTCATTTACCGAGCAGATTGAGTCATTCGTCGATTTCCTAAAAAAAAAGTTTTTCAAAAGCATTGTGAGTGTTAAAAAGATGTATACCTTTGCAGCCGCTTTGAACG
>DKPV01000050.1:40563-40717 GCA_002471375.1 Flavobacteriales bacterium UBA7325 | reverse complement strand
ACATTTATCTTTTTCGGCGAATAACTGGCGAATTTTCACCCGGTTTATGGCGGTTTTTAACGAGATTAGGTGAAAAAACAAAACCTCCAAATCGCTGATTTGGAGGTTTTTGATGTGGGACGTTCAAGTCCCAAGTGGTCCCACCAGGGCTCGA
>DKPV01000050.1:28845-40200 GCA_002471375.1 Flavobacteriales bacterium UBA7325 | reverse complement strand
AACCAACTGAGCTATAGGACCCGCAAAAAACAGAATCTCTCTGCACTCGCAAGGCTGCAAAGTTAGCATTCGAAAAGAAATTTTCAAGTGAAATAAAAGAATTTGCTTAAATAAGCTTGTCTATGCCGGAATAGACTTACGTCCACGGATGACAACCATCGTTAATATACCGAAGATTATCGTTGCAAAAATGAGGTGACTAGTTTGTAATAAACCAGGCATATCAGCATTTGCAAGAAGAACTCCAGAGATTAGCTCTAATGCTAAAAAGATATAGGTAGCGCGCAATGTTGTATGCTTAGCTCCTCGTTCATTAATGTACGCAACGATGGAAAGTAAAATCAATACTAACCATGAAAAACTTCTATGTATATAAAACTGCATTCCCAATTCATCGGTCCATGCTTCTCGACCGACTCCAATCTTAGTCAACTCATCAATCGCTTCTCTGACCTGAGTACCCAAAAACATTTGATAAATCACAATTCCAAAACACGCCCAAATAAGATAAAATGACGATTTCGTCAAGTTGATGGGTTCACGTTGTGATGGACTGATGATGCGAATTAAATATAGTTGTAGCCCTATGATCACTAATGCTAAGAACATATGAACTGTAATTGTCCATGGTACCAAGTTCGATGCTACTACAATTGATCCAAACCACGCCTGAATAACCATGAGTACCAGATTGAAGCCAGTAAGTAATACCACCTTCCGTTTTCTGTACTTGAGTAAAATCCAAATGAAGGCTGCAAGCATTGCATTTCCTGCAAGAAAACCCAATAAGCGGTTGATGTATTCAGTCCATGTTTTCGAAGCGTTAAAATCCTCCTCCTTCGTCAATTCAGGATCATTCCGAAGCGCATCAGCCGTTTCTGTTAGACCCATTGCATCCAACATTTTAGAAAATTTCTGGATCTTCTTTTCGCGCTTCTCTGAAAAAACTTCTTTGTAATCAGATGGTAATTCACTTGCCTCAGTCGGCGGCACCCACTGACCAAAGCACTTCGGCCAATCTGGGCAACCCATTCCGCTCCCTGTGATTCGGACAAAACTTCCTGCCACAACGATCAGATAGATCAAAACTAAAGCGAGCCAATTAAAACGAACGAATGACCTTGAAAAATTCATGCTACAAAGTTAATCATTCGTAACTTAGATGTCTAGATAATATTCAAAATGATAATAACAATAATTGGATGCGGATGGCTTGGTCGTCCACTTGGTGCGCAACTGACTGAAGTTGGACATAGTGTTTTTGGGTCAACAAGAAATGAATCCTTTTTTGAGGAAATATCATCGTTTGGAATCCAACCATTCCTACTTGATTCTTACGGAAGTATGGACGTGCCATCAGAAGTGACAGATTCAACGGAACTTCTGATTATAGCGCTTCCTCCTATAAGTCGAAATAAAGGAGTTTCTGGAATTCAAGAAGATCATGATTTTATGAAAAAAATCTTGAAGCAATTTGACAATTCAGTGCGTATAATCTTTACAAGTTCGACTAGTGTCTATCCAAAGCGAGAACGAGAATATTACGAATCTTACACATTTTCAGACAAGGACAAGCAGACCTTATCGTACCAGCGGGAATTGGCGATAGAAACTTCCGGGAAAAGCAGTGTTATTCTGAGGTTAGGTGGATTAATCGGACCTAAACGACATCCAATAACTTCACTTAAAGGACGAGAAAACATGCCAAATCCGGAAGGCCCGATAAATTTTGTCCATCAAAAAGACGTACTAGGCGTCATCCGGAAAGTGGTCTCTGACTCAACAATTTCTGGCGTATTCAATGTTGTAAATCCTATGCATCCATCAAGAGAATCATATTACCGAAGTGCTGCAAAACATTATGGATTAGTTGCCCCTAAGTTCTTAAATTCTAGCTCGGTTCATCGAATTATTTCAAGTCAAAAACTCATTCAAGAGCATAATTTCAAGTACACCGCGCCCCTCTTTATTTTCCCTGATTTAGACTAGCACTAAAATTAGATTTCAACCGTTACAAATAGTAATTGTCGCTTTGGAACAACTTTTGCTTAACTTTCACGTCTACAATAACACATGAAGTACTTAATAGCTCTCTTAATGCTCGCCAGTTCACTGACTAGTAATGCTTCCCATATCGTCGGGGGAGAGATTTACTATGACTATATGGGTAATAATGTGTACCGCTTCTACATTTCAGTATATAGGGATTGTAACTCTACTGGAGCACAATTTGACAATCCATTGAGCCTCTCGATTTACAATAACGGGGCACTCGTTCAAAATGTAAATGTCGGTTTCCCTGGAAGCGTCCCAGTCCCAGTTGTATTCAATAACCCTTGCGTTTCACCACCTAATAATATTTGTACGGAAAATGCTCTGTACACCGTTGATGTGAACCTTCCGCCAGCTGTTGGTGGCTATACCGTTACATACCAACGGTGCTGTCGTGGACCTAATGTGACGAATATCAATAACCCAGATAATACAGGTTTCACACTAACTTGTGTTGTTCCTGGTATCAACACGGGAGCTATAATCAATAGTAGTCCTCGCTTTAACGATTATCCACCGTTATTACTTTGTAACAATGATGACTTAATTTTTGATCATAGTGCGACAGATCCAGACGGAGATCAATTGGTTTATTCATTGGTAACTCCTTATTCAGGTGCTTCTGGTGTAAATCCTGCACCGAATCCTTCCCCTCCACCGCCCTATTTTCCTGTCAATTGGCTTGGAGGTTATACCGCAGCCAATCCACTGGGTCCTGGCGCTACAATTGCCATTGATCCAGTAACGGGTTTATTAACGGCATCGCCAAATTTACTTGGTTTATTTGTGGTGGGAATACGCGTTGAAGAATACAGAAACGGAGTTCTTATTAATGCGACCACGCGAGATTTCTTATTTCGAGTATTCAATTGTAATCTGCAACTCGAGAGTATTCTTCCATTGCAAGAAGATCTACCTTCGTTTATATCCTACTGTCAAGGCTTGACGGTTGATTTTGTAAACAACTCTTATGGAGGAACAAATTATGAGTGGGACTTTGGTGTACCCGGAATTAATACAGACGTAAGCGCTGCATTTGCTCCATCTTACACCTACCCAACTGATGGCTCGTACACCGTAATGCTTGTGGTTAACCCTGGGTGGCCATGTACGGATACCGCCTATATGGATATTATTGTGAACAACCAAATTGCAGTTGATTTCACCTCTAACGATTCGCTTTGCATCTTTGGTAATAGCTTCGATTTCGTAGCTCAATCAAATGGTCCTGCTGGATCGACGTATACCTGGGATTTTGGACCAAATGCGACTGCCCCCACGACAACAGGGACAACGATCAGTGGAGTGAATTTCAGTACTACAGGATTTAATGCAGTTACCGTGAGCGTAGAGAATAATCTTTGTGTTGCTGAATACACTGATTCAGTATATATATTCCCAGAACCTATAGCGGGGATCATTCTTCCGGCAGATTTTGAATGCGGTGGATTAACGGTCGACTTCGGAAATGTCTCTCAAAATTCTACAGAATACGCTTGGGATTTCGGTGTGGCTGGGACAAACACAGATGTTAGCACAGATTTTGAACCGACTTTCACATTTCCCGCACCCGGAACTTATACTATAACTTTAACTTCGGGGTCAAGTCCAAGTTGTACCGACCAAACTACAGCAACAATAACATTAAATGAGCAACTAGTTGTCGACTTTAATTCTGAAGATTCGCTTTGTGTTACTAGCAATAATTTCAATTTTGACGGAATCGTGGGAGGACCTCCCGGATCTATTTTCACTTGGAATTTTGGGCCAAATGCTTCAATACAAACATCAACGGATATTGATGTTGCAAATGTTGTTTTTGACACGATTGGAGCAATCCCGATTACACTCACGGGCACCTTTGAGAATTGTGTAGAAAGCATCACACAAGAGATTTACCTCTTCTACCCACCAGAAATCAATTTCACTATTGCTCCTGGATTGCAATGTGCACCATTCAATGCGCAATTTATTGATCAATCTACAGCAGAAACGACAATCTATTACAACTGGGATTTTGGAGATGGTGGGACATCAACTGATCAAAACCCAACTCATTTGTACCCGAATGTTGGGAACTACCCTGTAACCTTAAGTATTCGCACCCTGAATGGATGTGTAGATACCCTAACTTTACTCCAAGGTGATCTTGTAAACGTAAGACCAAAGCCAACTTCAAGCTTCACAGTTACTCCAGATTATACCGATATCTGTAACTCAAGTATTCAATTCATTGATCAGTCAATAGGTGGCGCAGACTGGTTTTATTGGTACGATGACACAACACTTTATAGTACTGGAGCTCAGTCGCCATACCACACTTATGTGACACCAGGTAATCACTACCCCTATCAAATAGTAACTAATGAGTTCGGATGTAAAGACACTTCATCCTCTCAATTATTTATCGAGCCGTTTACTGTATTCGCTCCGAATACTTTCACGCCAGACGGTGATGAATTCAACAATATCTTCTTACCGATAGTTTATCTACATGTGGAAGAATGGCACATGGAAATCTTTGATCGATGGGGTGAAATCATTTGGGAATCATACGATGTAAATGTTGGGTGGGACGGTATAGGTCCTAATGGACGCGTGGTTCAAGATGGAGGCTATGTTTGGAAAGTAGTATACGTCTCATGTGAACCACACAATCCAGAAAAAATGATCACGGGCCACATCAATGTGCTCCGATAAAGATCAATCTATTCTAAACGTAGCAACAATTTTCGGAACAATGTTTTGAGTCCACTCATTGCTAGAATAAGGGCCATACTTGTAGAATCCTGCCAATCCAATCGAAGCAAAACTTGAAGTTAGAAGTCCATCAAGGATTAATCCTGCTTCGTAATATCCGTTATCCATCGTCTCAAATACTAGCTGATGGTTTGCGCGATTATGAAACTCTCCAAAACCGAGTGCATGGTGCAAAGCAATTCTAGGTTCATTCCATGATGCTTTCGTTGCGAAAGCCTTAAAATCGAATCTTGTAAATAGACTGACTTGCGACGTGGTATAGAATGACCCCGGAAGCATCGCTTCGAACGTATTTGGTGTAGATATTAACCAATCTTTCCCTGTTCCATCTCCATTGTAAGCCAATATCAGAGGAGCATCCCCTATAAGCTTCGAGGCCGCTACTTTCCACGTAAACTTTCCAACCCCACGAACAGGCACAACTTGACTAATTTGTGCATTGATGCGGGTATAGTCATACTCACTGTCGAACCAGCCTTTCCAGCCATGAATCGCTTTCAATTTTATCTGAGGATACTTCCTCCCCAAGGAGACTTTCCTAGAGCCTAACATCATCGACTTTTCTAATATATTCCAAGTGAGCTCAACTCCGGTCTCAGCTAGGTCCGTTTTTCTCAAATTACTCGGGAGATATTCGTAATCATCCGAATACCAAATCCGCTGGTAGTTCCCTAAAAATTTAAGCTCTATATTCGATTTAACATCCCAGGAGAGTGCTGCTTCACCTAATCTTTGTTCGTCCATTTGAGAGATGAATAAGTACCTATATGAATCTGTAGAAATGAATGATTGATTCTCATGAAAACTAAATCCTCCTCGTTCCAAATTATCTTGCTGATAACTAAGATCTAGTTTGATTCCTCGCCTTCGATGCATATGAATAGTAGCATGTCCTCCATATTTCCAGCGCTTATCCCCAGTAGCCCATCCAAAATATCCACCGAACTGAATGGGTTTTATCAACTTTTCCGAAGTTACTATACCAGCACCGAAACGATATCTTTCAAAGTGATTATAGCTAAAAATACGCCGAAGATCGAGGTTAAAATACTTACCAATTGGTAGTTTACCGTCCGACAAAATCTTTGCAATAGTCAAAAACCTATCAAAGTTTAATTCTTTAGACAGGCTATCTACGGTCTCGTAGGTTTTAAGCTCTTTTTCGGTGATGTCAAAACGCCTCAATGAATCCCACTCGTTTTCCGCTAGTTCTCCTGCTCCGTCAGCCGTTGCAATTGTCACATTGTTATTGAAAAGGCGTTTCTTAATCTCTGGGTTCAATTGAATATCCTCAATATACGAAGTTCCTCTCCCTTGTACATAGAGATCAGAGAAGGTGCCAGATGCCTGAAAATTCTTCAGATCAATGTCTGTACTCAGCTTTACAGGAAACCATTTTGTGTCTTGAAGAAATTCGTATTCCTGTACAATTCTCATTTGGATTCCACTCGAATCATCATAAGGTTCTGCAATCACCTTCTCAATCGCATATCCGTTTGAATTAATAAAGAGCTGGCCTTTCATGCCTTCAAAATTCTTCCCAGCCCGTGGCCTAAAGGAGATAGTAAAGGTTGTATCGACCCCAACCATCGTGGTATCCTCAAGAATAAAGAAATAACGCCTAATCCCACCTCTTGCAATCGGATTTATGTACTGCTTTCCAAGAATGTCAAATTGATTTTCATAGAAACTAAACGATTGAAAACTATTCGCAAAAGTCGAAAACATAGGGTCATTAAAACCTGAAACTTTATAGGCCAATATTTCTTCAATATCACGATAGGGCGGAATGAACGATCGCTTCGAAGCACTTTCCATTAAAAACAGATGTTGTGCTCCCATATACTCCTTTAATTTAAGAAGTGTAGAATCCCGAGAAGAATCTGGAATTGCTGCGATACCATCTGGATTCACATCGAACTTGAACTTGCTGTAACTTTTGCAGGTGAAGGCATCGTTAGCTAATGGATGGTTCTTTTTTCTGTTATCAATAACCTGTCCCATTATCCGATGTGCTCTATTTTCACCAGCAACGACAACTACCCCTTCAATTTCTTGCGATGGTGTTGAGAGATAAATGATGGCTCCCTGAATTTGACTAACCAAAATTAGCGTGTCGGCATAATCATAGGATCGAAGATAGAATTGCGAGACACTATCACCTATGATAATTCTTCCGTCTAAATCTGTTAAAAAAGGATCTCCTTTATCCGGAAAAACTTTAACAAAAGGGACGGACTTATCCAAAACCTCATCTCGAATTTCAAATGACCGTTGACTGTAAGAAAGCGTTGTAAGAACACTGAATAGAAGTACAGAAATTAATTGTTTCATGGGGGCAAAGCTAGTCCTTAGTTCAGCGATATCAAAAGAATCACATTGTTAATTTACGTGCTTCCATTTACGATAATCTAATGAATTACACTATCTTAACATCACTATTATGAAAAGACTCGTCGGACTCATTTTTATCCTTCTATTAGCGAGTATAGGTTTTGCTCAGGTTGATGCATATTTGAAAAATATCGGAGCAACAAGGTCCAGCAATTTCACAATTCGAGATTCGTCCATGCTCATAGAGCTGAACTTAACTTCTAAAAACAGTATGTTTCGGAATGCGGAAAAAGCCCAGGGTTATGCGCACCTTACCTACAAAATCTCGAGAAAAATGATCAGGATCAACCAAAAGACGGGATGGATATTGCACTTTGCGTTTGGGAAAGGAAAAAAATCTACTGCATTTCTCAGGCGCCAACAATCCACTCTGGATCGTTAGAAAACGAGAAAACTTTACTGTTAATCCCATCTTTAGAATAATCGCTATTCCAGAATAAGATCATGTTTTGTTAGACGTGCCACCCGACAAAATGCCAATTGGATACTTCCCTGGAACCATTGCGCAATTTAACACTGTCAGTATAGAACTTTGCATTGGTGATACACTCCTTATGGCATCGGACGGATATGCAGATCAATTTGGCGGAGAGAATGGTAAAAAGTATAAATCGAAGCCATTCAAAGAATACCTAGCTAAGCTTCAAAGAACCAATCGAGTCGCAGAGAGATCACCTAGCTAAGAATTTTGCAAAATGGCGGGGCGATCATGATCAAATTGATAATGTCTGTGTTATCGGAGTGAGAGTGTCGTAGTTTCTGTGTAAATTTGATTCATCTCACGAGCCGCCGACAATATCAACATACTTAAACATCTATCCCTCTATCGGGGTTGGAATATTACACGTCTCAAATGGAGCTATTGGATAGCTAGGCTAACAAGAAAAGCAAGAACTTCAGGCTTACCGTATAGCTTGAGTATAGAGCCAACTACCGCGTGCAACCTAAGATGTCCAGAGTGTCCGAGTGGACTAAAGCAATTTACACGACCAACAGGAAAACTTGATCACGCTCTACATGAAAGCATGTTAAGCCAAGTAAGCAGGTCGGTATTTTACATCAACTATTATTTTCAAGGAGAACCCTTCCTACATCCAGAATTTTTAGCGCTCATAAAAAGCGCGAAGAAGCATAAAATTTACACTGCCACTTCAACTAATGCACACTTCATCGATGAGAAAAAATCTAAGGAGATTGTTGAATCTGGATTGGATAGGTTGATCATTTCCATTGATGGATTAACCCAAGCAACGTATGAAAACTATCGCGTCCACGGAAAACTCGAAAAGGTAATTGAAGGAACAAAGCATCTAATCCAAGCTAAAAAAGAACTAAATTCCAAAACACCTCATCTCATCTTTCAATTTCTTGCGGTCAAACCAAACGAGCACGAAGTAGACCAAGTATTCGATCTTGGAAAGGAACTAGGTATTGATGAAGTGAGGATAAAAACCGCACAACTCTACGACTATAAGAATGGGAATCCACTTATGCCTGACAATGAAAAATATGCCCGGTACAAGAAGAAAGCAGATGGCACTTATGTGCTGAAGCAAGAAACAGGTAATCACTGCTGGAGAATGTGGTCCTCAAGCGTTTTAACTTGGGACGGAAAAGTTGTTCCATGTTGCTTTGACAAAGACGCTCAACACGTATTGGGCTCGCTTGAATCCGGAGAATTTTCAACTATTTGGAAATCTAAAGAGTATAAATCATTTAGGCAAGCTATATTGACAGGGCGAGATCAAATCGAAATCTGTCAAAACTGCTCGGAAGGTGCAAAAGTATGGGCATAATAAGCGCCTAACCTCCGCAGCCTTGCATCAATTTGAGTTCTATACAATCAAGTCCATTTTTTTCATTTGCTCAAGCGTAAATTGTCTTTTCTGAGGCAGGGACATTAGTATTCCGCAACTTTTGTGATCCGCCAACCACTGATCACACTCTTGGCCAAGGCTGTTTCTTGTCACCATGTCCAGGGTCGGTTTATAGTAGGCGTAAAACTCACGATAAAAATAATCTAACGATTCAGTACGTTCAGGGAGTTCAATCATAACAGAGATTGAAGAAATAGCGTAAAGATCTTTGTCTTCCAACTCATAATCCGAAGTCCACACATCTATGGATTGAGCTTTTAAGCCAAATAAATCAATGATTCCAGGTTTCTTTGGCTTTACATTCCACTGAGATCTTGGTAATAGTCTTTCTTCCACTTCACCGGGTGCACGCGTAAAGTACTTAGGTACTTTTGCAAACTCCGTATTCATGATCAACTTCTCAAATTTGTCATCTTCACCAAGTTGAATTGAATAATAATCTTGAGCCGATACATTACTACCTGCTACCAGAAGTAGGATTAAAAAGAATATGTGTTTTATACTTTGCAGTATAGTGTCTTTAATTCCGAATATAATTTCAACAAAAAAGCCTTATCGTAACGACAAGGCTTCAATACTTATATTAAAGAAGAGCTATTGCTCCGTATCTTCTAAAATTCTTTTTGGGCGAAGTTTTTCCTTTGCTCCTAAGGTAATCCAGTAAGGTAGTATGAATGCCATCAAGAAAACTAGAAGCCAAAATGCCATTCCACCAATGAAAAGGAAAATTACTGTACCTAAAATGCCCATCTCTTTGTTATTTTTGTGTTTTACAGCGTCAAAATTAATCAAATTATTCAATTAGATCGCTGCAAGGAGGATAAGAAATTGATAGAATATTAAAATATAAATCATTAATTATGGAGTACCGCATTGAGAAAGACACAATTGGAGAAGTAAAAGTTCCTGCAGATAAATATTGGGGACCTCAGACTGAGCGATCAAGAAACAACTTCAAAATAGGGGCCCCAGCTTCTATGCCAATAGAAATCGTGCATGCTTTTGCCTATTTAAAAAAGGCAGCAGCTCATGCTAACTGTGAGCTAGGTGTTCTTGCCGAAGAAAAAAGAGATCTAATCTCTGTAGCGGCCGATGAAATTATTGCAGGCCAGCTTGACGATCAGTTCCCTTTAGTTATCTGGCAAACTGGATCTGGAACGCAGAGTAATATGAACGTGAATGAGGTAATTGCAAATCGTGCTCACGTAAATCAAGGAAAGAAAATTGGCGAAGGAGAAAAGTCGATTCTTCCTAATGATGATGTAAATAAATCTCAATCAAGTAACGATACATTCCCGACTGGAATGCACATCGCATGCTACAAGAAAATTATCGAAACTACGATCCCAGGAGTAGAACAACTAAGAGATACGCTTGACGCTAAATCCAAGGCGTTTTCTGAAGTAGTTAAAATAGGTCGAACGCATATGATGGATGCTACTCCATTAACGCTTGGACAAGAATTCTCTGGATATGTTTCTCAACTTAACCATGGTTTGAAAGCATTAAGGAATACGATGGCTCATCTTTCTGAACTTGCATTAGGAGGAACAGCGGTAGGAACAGGATTAAATACACCAAAAGGTTACGACGTGCTTGTTGCAAAGAAAATTGCTGAATTCACAGGCTTGCCTTTTATCACTGCGGAAAATAAGTTCGAAGCATTGGCAGCACATGATGCAATCGTTGAAACGCACGGAGCATTAAAACAACTTGCCGTTTCACTAAATAAAATTGCGAACGATATCAGAGCAATGGCGTCAGGTCCACGTTCTGGGATTGGAGAAATTACTATCCCTGCTAATGAGCCGGGGTCATCGATTATGCCTGGTAAAGTAAACCCAACGCAAGCAGAAGCAATAACAATGGTTTGCGCACAAGTTATGGGGAATGATGTTGCTGTATCCGTAGGTGGAACTCAAGGACATTACGAACTGAATGTATTCAAACCAATGATGGCAGCGAATCTACTACAAAGTGCTCAACTTATTGGGGATGCTTGTGCTTCGTTTGATGTAAATTGCGCACGTGGTATTGAGCCAAATCAGAAACGTATCGATGAGCTTTTGAATAATTCACTCATGCTAGTAACTGCACTAAATACGAAAATTGGTTACTACAAGGCAGCGGAAATCGCAAATACTGCTCACGAAAACGGAACTACGCTTCGCGAAGAAGCTGTTCGTTTAGGATATGTTCCAGCAGAAGAATATGACAACTGGGTAGATCCTAAAAAGATGATTGGCTCACTAGATTAATAATCTTAAATAAA
>DKPV01000050.1:0-28513 GCA_002471375.1 Flavobacteriales bacterium UBA7325 | reverse complement strand
GCACATAATTATGTGCGAGCTTTTTAATTTCTGATCTCTTTTCAATAATCAAATATCTAATCAAAAGGTTTTCGGTAAACGAAACATCGAGCGCACTTTTTTCCTTGACTTGCGCAGGAACCCAATTTGGCATCATCCGCACAATGCGTTTCGCCTCTCTATCGCACTCCATAGATATCCCATTGTCATTGCAATGACAACAGGCAGGGTATTAAAGTATCTGAATTTTCATAGGTGTAGAATTATAATTAAACAAAGCGGTTATCCATTCGGACAACCGCTTTTTTGGCTATCAAAACAATCGTGCTTTAACCTTCAAGGATAAATTTGATTGGTAATCGTACTCGAGTACGAACCGGACCATACTTATTCTTTCCAGGATTCCAATTAGGAAATGAACGAACGATACGTTTTGCTTCGCGATCAAGCGTTGGAGTTAGCTCTCTTAAAATATCAACTCCTGTTATTGAACCATCCGTTTCAACAACAAATGATACATATACGGTTCCTTGATTTCCCATCTGAATATCAATGTCTGGATATTCTTGAACCTCCGCCATATGTAAAACCATTTCATTGTGGCCACCCACATATGAGGCTTCGATATCCGGCCATTTCTCAATACCCCCGCCTTTTTTAATCGTGCGGTTTTTTGTGAGCGGCATCTTTCTACCGAACTTTCCGATTTTTCCATGACCAGACTTCACTTTCTTTTGGCTATTCTTAGCGGCTTTACTCTTTTCAGAGATAGCATCCTCACTTCCCAATTCTTGACTTTGATCCTGATCATCAGCATCAGTCTGTTCTTCAACCACAGGTTCTTCCTTTTCAGCCTCTTCCAACTCGGCGTGATATTGAATGTCGGCCATATGTGCAGCTCGTTCTTCTTCAATTTCTTCAAGTGGTGCTGAATAAGTAAATGCAGCCAATGTAAAGGCTCCTGCTGTGAGTAATCCTATATTAAATAGGACAACTCTCTTCCTCTCCAGGTCAACGCCCGGATTTTTCTTTGCGATCATAATTAATAATGTTTATATGTTTGTTTTCAATATCGTGCAAACCACGTACCAAAACCCTTAAGCCGCACTAAACAACGCTTAAAACGCACATTTTGTTAAGTTTCTGTTAATCACATTACTATTGTGTAACCATTTGCGGGGATGAAAATCAGAGAAACAGCTCTAAACAAAGGTTTTATCAACTTTATCAAAAAATAACTTTTTAAGGTTCATACTTCAATCGTTCCTAAATTCAGTACTTTCGTAATGATGGCAAAGCCAAAGAAGCATACTCTTACCTTTGAACAGGCATTTAACTTTGACATGATCGGTATTAGTTCTCATCATAGCGATTACCGCTTAGCGTGGGGAATAAATCAAATATTATCGATTCATTTATGTAAGTGCGATGAGGAATATGCCGTCACAAACAAGAAAGGAGAGGTCGTTGCAAGACATTCCATGTACGAATTTAGAGACCAAGAAAATCGTTTAGATTATTTTTTGGTGAAGAATAAATGCCAAGGCAACTTGCTCGTGCGCGAAAAGCCTTCCATGGACTATTTCCTTTTTTTATGTGACAATTGCGCTATCGACATTGACACATTGACAAAAGATTTAAAATCTGTTGCGAGTATTTTAGGAGTCTTTCCATTTGACCCTGAAGAAATCAATTCAGCGCAGAATCTTGTGTTTATTTAAAATAATATGAAAAAGACTAAAATTGTTGCGACACTAGGTCCAGCATCGAGTGATAAGAAAGTACTAGAGCAAATGATCTTTGAGGGGGTCAATGTTTGTCGATTGAATTTTTCCCATGGATCTCATGAAGACCATGGGAAGGTGATTAAAATCATTCGTGAAATTAATGACGAAACTGGCCAGAATGTTGCCATCCTAGCGGATCTCCAAGGTCCGAAAATCAGGACAGGTGATATGGAGAATAACAGTGTTGAGCTTAAAGAAGGAGCAACATTGAAAATTGTTACCGAAGCTGTACTTGGAACATCCGATACAATTTCAATTACATATGATCAACTGCCTGCTGATGTAGAGGCTGGTGAAAGAATTCTTCTGGACGATGGTAAACTGGAGCTTGAAGTTATAAAAACGAATGGTAAGTCTGAATTCACTACGAAGGTTATTTATGGTGGAATTCTTTCTTCCAAGAAAGGTGTGAATTTACCTAATACAACTACTTCCCTGCCTTGTCTTACCGAAAAGGATCTTGAAGATTTAGCCTTTGCTCTCGAGCAGAATGTCGATTGGATTGGACTTTCGTTTGTACGATCGGGTCGTGATATTATTGAATTGAAGCATTTGATAGCAGCAAAGAAGTGTAAAGCGAAAGTTGTAGCAAAAATTGAAAAGCCAGAAGCAATAGCTGATATCGACGAAATTCTAAAAGAAACAGATGCGCTCATGGTGGCTCGTGGTGATCTAGGAGTAGAAATCCCATATCAGGATGTGCCGCTTATCCAAAAAATGCTTATTCGTAAAAGTCGTCATAATGCGAAACCCGTGATTGTAGCAACACAGATGATGGAAAGCATGATCACCAATAGCTCACCAACAAGAGCAGAGGTCAATGATGTTGCAAATGCGGTACTCGATGGTGCAGATGCGGTTATGTTATCAGGAGAAACGTCCGTTGGAAAATATCCTGTACAAGTTATCCAAACGATGGCAAATATTGTCACAAAGATCGAAACACATGACGAACTTTACTACAAAGAAGAGTTCCCAGCAAAGAATCAAGAGCGTTTTATCACAGATAGTATTTGTTTTAATGCGTGCAGACTTGCGAGACGTGTCGAGGCTCAAGCAATTTTAACTATGTCATTCACAGGATATACCGCATATAAGATTTCATCTCAACGTCCTGATGCAGAAATAATAGTCTTTACGAGTAATCGACAAATTCTTACACAACTCAGTCTCATCTGGGGAGTCAGAGGTATGTACTACGATAAAACTGTGAGTACAGATCATACTATTGCCGATATAAAATACCTCATCAAAAAGGAGGGCTTTGTAAATGAAGGTGACCTTGTCATTAACATCGCATCAATGCCGATAGAGGCTCATGGTAACTCGAATATGTTAAAGTTGAGCTACGTAGAATAATTCCCACGTATTTAGTTGACTATCGTTAAATCTTGCCTTATTATTGCAGTCAAATTAAACCGAATTGATGAAGTTTCCGATCTTAATCGCACTGATTTTAAGTTCATTCATAGGTAGTAACCTTTATGCTCAAATACAATGTGCCGTCGATATTCAAATAGTTGAAGGTGCAACAATTGAGTTTTGCGAGGATGCCCCAGAGACAATTTCGGGAACTGGTGGATTTGTTTTTTACTCTTGGACTGGACCAGAAACATTATCTGGACAAACGATAACACCAAATTTCTCTGGTCAATACATCTTGAATGCATTAGATGACGATGGCTGCACATCAGCTGACACTATAACGGTAACAATCTTCCCCAATCCTCCGGATGTGATCTTGTCTTCATCTGGCAATACGCTATGCTCTAACTCTGGAACAATACTGAGCTTAGCAGGCACTTATGCAAGTTATACATGGAGTACAGGTGAAAATACACCAACAATCAATGTATCGAATGCAGGGACAATTGACTTAGCAACGATTGACAATAATGGGTGTTCTGGCTTATCTTCTATTACACTGTCGGAAATTGACTTTGATCTAGTATATGATAATAACTTTATCTGTAACGGTGGAACAGTACAACTGATTGCCACAGGAGGTACTAGTTATTTGTGGTCAACATCTGAGACAGCAAACTCTATTGTTATCTCTCCGGCAGACACCACTTCATTTTGGGTTGAAATCACGAATGGCACTTGCTCTGACACATTGTTTGGTTCGGTCAATCCACCTGACGAAGATGAAGTTTTTAGTCTACCAGATGTCGTCTACTTGAACGTTGGAGATGAATATTACCTTACCGGCCCAGCTGGATTTGCTGCTTATTCTTGGCTCCCATCGGATCAATTAAGTGCTAATAGTGGTCAAACTGTCATATTTACTGCAGGGGAAACTCAATGGATAACTCTTGAAGCTCTTCATCCAACCGGATGTGTTTTGGTAGAGCCTATATTGATGGTAGTAGTAGACGTTGATATCCCAAATGGATTCTCGCCAAATGGAGATGGCTATAATGAATACTTTGTCATACAGGACCTCGATGATTATACCGAAAAGAAACTATCTGTTTGGAATCGATGGGGTGACATTGTTTTGGAACAAGATAATTATCAAAATGATTGGGACGGAACCTGTCAAACGAGTCTTTGCATGGGCAGCGGTCAACTTCCAGAAGGAACGTACTTTTACTTACTTGACGTGTATGGTATCACATTCAAGGGTTACATAACTTTAAAGCGATAAATCATGCGATCATTTCTACTTCTTATCGGTTTCATTTTTGTAGCGCAAAGTCTTTCTGCACAGAATACACCTCGTTTCAACCAGGTAAATTTCGCTCAAGGAGTGAATAATCCGGCAGCATTAGCAATTGATGGTGAAATTATGGTTGACATGATTTTTAGAAATCAATGGTACGGTTTTGAGGGTGCCCCTACAACAGGTGCACTAAATGCGCAATATGAATTGTATCATGATATGGCTGTGGGCTTAACCGCATCTTACGATTTGATTGGAGTACATCATGCAACTCAGGTTTCAGGTCAGTATGCATACCGTCTTTATGTAAACGAAACCAATGCTTTAATTTTTGGAGTAAGTGCCGGGATAGATCAACGTGTTCATGACCTTTCAAGTGCTCAACTTACTCAATCAAATGACCCAGCATTTTCGGAACGGTACTCTAAAACTCATTTTAACGCTGGCTTCGGAATCTTTTACAACTCCCCTACATTTTATGCTGGAGTGAGTATTCCACAATTTTTCCAGAATTACCAGAGAGCAAGCGGATCTAATTTTATTCCTAAAAGTTGGCATTACTATGCATCTACAGGGTTCTATGCCCGCTTAGGAGAGAACTATACCTTGAATCCACATATTCAAGTTAAGGCTGCACTAAACACACCAATTCAAGGAGATCTAATTCTTCGCAACACGATCATGAACCTGTTTAGCTTGAATGTTGGATACCGTACTGAAAACGCGATTATTGCTGGATTCGACATTCGCTTTGGTGGAATGGTTCGTTTAGGATATTCATTCAATCATAACGTTGCCAAACTCGCAAAAGTGACGGGTAGCTCAAATGAATTGTATTTAGGAATCGGTATCCCTTACCATAATTCAAGAGAACATTTCAGCAAGCGAAAGTATATCAACAAAAAAGGACGCTACAAGCGAGATTACCATAAAGGCTTCAAGCAGCGACGTTGGTATCATTAGGCATCCTAGAATAGGAATTTTTTCTTAACACGGATTCTTTCTTTTACAACTTCTAAGAACGTATATTTGTAGACTCAAATTTACTAATCTCGTTATGAATAAATTTTCTAGAAGACACATTGGGCCCGATGCTGCAGAACGATCAGAAATGCTAGCAAAAATTGGAATTCAATCAGTTGATGAACTAATTGGTAAAACAATTCCAGCCCATATCCGACTTAATAAGGAACTTGCGATCTCCAACGCTATGACTGAGCAGGAGTATTTGAATCACATTACTGCCTTAGGAGACAAGAATAAATTGTTCAAATCCTACATCGGTCTTGGATATTCTGAGACTATTGTTCCCTCAGTTATTCTTAGAAACATACTCGAGAATCCGGGCTGGTATACAGCCTACACTCCATATCAAGCAGAAATATCGCAGGGTAGACTTGAGGCTCTCTTGAACTTCCAGACAATGATTTTGGATTTGACAGGAATGGAGTTAGCAAATGCCTCGCTTCTAGATGAAGGAACTGCCGCTGCCGAAGCTATGATCATGTTCTACAACTCTAGATCAAGAGCACAAGTCAAGGCTGGAATGAATAAATTCTTCATCTCTGAATTTGCTTATCCGCAAACGATCGATGTTGTTGTTGGGAAAGCTAAAAACCTTGGCATTCAACTGACGATTGGAGACCCAACTGATTTTTCAGGAGACGAGACCTATTTCGGAGCATTAATTCAATACCCAAACGTAAACGGAGAAATTAAAAATATTGATCTATTCATTAACAAAGTAGCTCAGCAAGGTATACGCGTAGCTGTTGCTGCGGACATTCTATCACTAGTTCTTCTTTCTTCGCCTGGATCGCTAGGTGCGGACATCGTATTTGGTTCTACCCAAAGATTTGGTGTGCCAATGGGATATGGAGGTCCACATGCAGCCTATTTTGCAGCGAAAGAATCGTACAAAAGAAATATGCCGGGTAGAATTATCGGTGTATCTAAAGACGACGATGGAAATGTCGCTTTACGAATGGCTCTTCAAACACGCGAGCAGCATATAAAACGTGGAAAAGCTACATCTAACATATGTACGGCGCAAGCATTACTTGCTGTTATGGCAAGCATGTATGTGGTCTATCATGGACCTGACGGAATGAAAGAGATCGCGAAACACGTACACTCTCTTGCTACAAAAACTTCAAAAGGACTTGAAAAATTAGGAGTTGAATTAGGCGCTACTAATTTCTTCGACACTATCTGGGTTAAGAATGTTCCATGCTCAGCAATTCAATCTGCGGCGGAAGAACATGAGTTTAACTTCAATTATTTAAACGACAATGAACTGACGATCAGCTTTGGCGAGCCACATACGATTGAAGATGTTCAAGAAATACTTTCAATTTTTGCCCGTGTAACGGCAAAAGAAGTTCCTACAATAACACCTGAGAATTCGTTCTCACTAAAAAGTGACTATCTACGAACAGATGCAATCCTCAAGCACGAAACGTTCAATAGCTATCATTCTGAATCAAAAATGATGCGTTATTTGAAGCGACTCGAGAACAAAGACCTTTCACTGGTCCACAGCATGATTCCGCTTGGATCATGTACAATGAAATTAAATGCGGCATCTGAACTAATGCCAATCACGAATCCAAGATTTTCTAACTTACATCCATTCGCTCCGGTTAATCAGGCAGAAGGATATCATGAAATGTTTAGACAATTGGAAGCAGACCTTTGTGAATGTACTGGATTTGCAGCGATGTCCCTTCAACCTAATTCGGGCGCTCAAGGTGAGTATGCAGGGTTAATGGTTATAAAGGCATACCACGAGTCTAGAGGAGATATCGATCGTAAGATTATGATCATCCCTTCTTCTGCACATGGAACCAATCCAGCATCAGCTGCGATGGCCGGATTCGAAGTCGTAGTGACTGGTTGTGATGAAAATGGTAATATCGATTTAGAAGAGCTTCGCGAAAAAGCAACTGAACTAAAAGATACATTAGGAGGTTTGATGGTAACATACCCATCAACACATGGGGTTTTTGAAGAAAGCATCAAAGACATCACTTCGATTATCCATGATAATGGAGGTCAAGTATATATGGACGGAGCAAACATGAACGCTCAAGTTGGACTTACGAACCCTGGAAACATTGGGGCCGATGTTTGTCACTTAAACCTTCATAAGACTTTTGCTATACCGCATGGCGGAGGTGGACCTGGAATGGGACCAATCGGAGTTGTAGAACATTTAGCGCCATTTTTACCTGGATCACCACTTGTTACATCAGGAGGAGAGAAAGCAATTCATGCGATTTCATCCGCACCTTATGGAAGTGCATTAATACTTCTCATTTCTTATGCTTATATCAAGATGTTAGGTACTGATGGACTTCAACAATCGACTGAGAATGCGATTTTAAATGCCAACTATATTGCTTCACAGTTGGAAGGACATTATGACATCCTTTACACTGGAAAAAATGGAACGGTTGCACACGAAATGATACTCGACTGTCGTGACTTCAAAAAGACAGCTGATGTCGAAGTGGCAGATATTGCCAAGCGTCTAATTGATTATGGATTCCACGCACCTACAGTATCTTTCCCTGTAGCTGGAACACTCATGATCGAACCAACTGAAAGTGAAGATAAAGAAGAATTAGACCGCTTTATTGAGGCAATGATCACCATTCGTGCAGAAGTTAAAGAAATCGAAAATGGCCATGCCGATCGAAGCAATAACCTTCTAAAGAATGCACCGCATACAGCTGATTGTATTATCAATCAAAATTGGGAATACCCATACTCTCCGCAAGAAGCAGCATACCCTGTTAGCTACTTGAAAACATGGAAATATTGGGTGCCAGTTCGTCGTGTAGACAATGCATTTGGAGACAGAAACTTAATTTGTGCTTGTCCCAGCGTTGAGAGCTATATGACTGTTGATTAGTCAGAACTTCTTATCGTAAATTCATGAGGCTAATTTTCACACTTTCATTCATTTTAGTGAGCTATTTTGGCATGTCTCAAAATATATCGCTCATTAAAAAAATGAAACCTGAGAAGGAGTACTCAAACATCTATGTCAAGAAAATAAGTGATGACTCCCTTCAGACTTCCTTTTTGATTTGGGTGAAAAAAAGTGTAAAGAACCACTACCACGCTGAGCATACAGAAAACATTTATGTTTTAGCAGGGAAGGCAAAAATGACTATCGCTGATTCAGTATTGAGAATTCGTAAAGGAGATTTCTTATCGATCCCAAAAGGCGTTCATCACTCGGTGACGAAAGTTTTTGGTCGGGCCCCACTAAAAGTCTTATCGATCCAAGCACCTAAATTTACGGGTGCTGACCGTGTCTTTGTTGATGAATAGAAACTAAAAAAGTCATAATTGAAAATATTCAATTATGACTTAAGAAGGGTTTAGTTGTAAAGGATAGAAGTGTCTTCGTCTCCTTTACAACTATATGACGTCATTTTCATCCGGTGGTTGCCATAAAAAATTAGTCTAATAAAGAAGCCCAACTTAACATTTGAAGTTGGGCTTTGGGATCAATTAAAAACACTACTACTTTTCTTTTTTCGTGAAATCTTCGAAGGTCTTGATCTTTGTTTCTTTAATCTCTAATTTGGCCAATGCTGCCTTGTACTTCTTTAATGTACCAGACTCTATTGATTTCCATGCATCCATAGCTTCTGCTAGGTCACTTTCCATCAATTCAACGTTCGCCATCTGAGAAGATGTTGGAGGCCCAACATTACCACCAATAGTTCCATAAACATCAGCTAAATCTTCTCTCAATTGATTTTCTGCTCTCCCAACGTAGTTATCGCCAGTTGTGATCACAACATCTTCTTTAAGCCCTGTTAACTCAGTTATCAATTTAGTTGCCGTCTTTACTAATTTTGTCTCTTTCTTACATTTGCGCTTTGCATGCTTAGACCAAGTATCCAATTGGTATACCATATAAGCTAGCTGCTCATTCATATCAAAAAGCTTCTTTGTCACTTCTTGTTGGTACTTTCTTTCCGAAAGCGAATACACCGAATTCTCTGGATATTTAACCTCTATCACTGTTTCATACGTGTTTTTCCCTTTAACAACTTCGATCTTGTAAGAATCAGCCGGAACTCGTGGAGCAAAGAATGCGCCCGCTGCAAAAGTCTTACCCCCGGCAACTTTTGGTGCCATTGAATTATAGTTCCAGTATACCGTATTCAATCCTTTCTTTTTGGACGGGGATAGCTTTGTGATAAACTTCCCATCCATACCATACACCTTCATACTCATCTTTCCAAACGTATGACGCTTATTCAAATAGTAACTGATTCGTGCCCCTGACCTTGGGTTTTCTCCTACAAATTGAGTTTCGGTACTCGTTCCACCGAATGTACTTTCTTCATCCATTGTGAAAGCGGGTACATCCATAAAGTATAGTTCATTTGAAATAACTTCGTTCGTAACCTGGCGCAACGCAGATACATCATCAAGAATTATTATACCTCTTCCATGCGTACCAAGTATGACATCATTCGTTTTTGCCTGCATATCGATATAATGAATCGGTGTAGCTGGCATATTATTCTCGAACTTCATCCAGTTTGCTCCTCCATCAATAGTAATGTACAAGCCAAATTCAGTACCTAAAAACAAAAGATCTGGGTTCTCAAAATCTTCTTGGAATGCTCGCGCGAATCCGTAAACATGCTCATTCTTTACAATCGATGTCCAAGTCTTCCCGAAATCTGTCGTCTTGTAACAGTATGTGTTTGGGTCATTTTTTGTGTGTCCATCAAATACAGCATAGGCCGTTCCTTTATCAAAGACACTTGCTTCTATGTGGTAACACCATGTGTTTGATGGCAGTCCAGCTGCTGTTAATGCTTCTGTAGTATTCGACCATGATTTACCACCATCATTAGTTACCTGAACATTACCATCATCCGTTCCTGCCCAAATTACATTTTCATCAAGTGTTGACTCTGCAATACTAAAAATAGTACAGTGATTTTCAGCACCGGAGTTATCGATTGAAAGTCCACCCGACTCAGCTTGATTTTGTTTTGCTGGATCGTTCGTTGTTAAATCACCCGAGATCTTTTTCCATGTATCCCCACGATCATTCGAAATATAAACGAACTGACTACCAATGTATAATCTATCCGGATTATTCGAACTTGTGGTGATTGGAGCATTCCAGTTGAAACGCAATTTTGGATCTCCTTCGGCCGGCATTGGTGTAATCACCTTCGTTTGTCGCGCCTTGCTGTCATATCTCCATACCGTTTCAGCACCCTGCATTTCCGAATACATAATATGCGGTTCTGTTGGATGTGGATATACTCTAAATCCATCGCCAACACCAATAACTTCCCAGTCGCGTGCTTCTACCCCACCAGGACTCCTAGAAGGCCCAAACCAACTTCCGTTATCTTGCAGACCACCATAGACATTGTACGGCTCTTGGTTATCTGTTGCTACATGATAAAACTGACAGATTGGTAGGTTCTCGATTCGTTCCATCGTTTTTGCTCCATTCAAAGAACGGTACAATCCTCCATCTGTTCCAACGAATACCTTATCCGGATCATTGATGTCAAACCAAATATCATGAATATCAGGATGCATTGAACCTAACTGCTTAAATGTTTTACCCCCATCCTTACTAACAGATCCAAAAAGGCCTGCCTTCATAATTGTATTCGGCTCAGTTGGATGAACAACGATTCGAGCAAAATAGAATGGGCGAATTGTTAATGCAAAATCGGCGTTTGTATGTGACCAAGACGCACCAGCATCTTCTGATCGATACATTCCGCTTTTGGAAGCATCTTCTGACTCAACAACAGAATACAAAATTTTAGAATCTGATGGTGCTATGGCAAATGCGATACGACCATATTTCCCTTCTGGGAATCCTTTATGAATCTTATTCCATGTCTTTCCGCCATCGGTGGTCTTATACAATGCACTTGAGGCGCCTCCTGAACTAAATGACCACGCAGTTCTACGATGTTCCCAAAAGGATGCATACATCACGTCTGAATTGGAAGGATCCATCACTAAATCAGAACAACCAGTGTTCTTATCGATATAAAAGATCTTTTTCCAAGTCAAACCACCATCAGTCGTTTTGAAAACACCTCGCTCCTCACTCGATCCCCATAATGCACCTTGAACACCTACAAAGATTACATCAGAATTTTCTGGATGAATTTGTATTGAACTAATTCGATCAGACTTCTCCAATCCCATCTTCTTCCAATTCGTGCCACCATCAGTCGATTTATAGATACCATCGCCAACCGATGTACTATTTCTTGTCCAGACCTCACCAGTTCCAACCCAAATCGTTTTATCTGGATCTTTAGGGTCGATCGCTACAGTTCCGATAGATTGACAGTAATCATCAAAAATTGATTTGAAATGAACTCCACCATCTTGGGACTTCCATACACCACCTCCGGCAGTACCAATATAAATAGTTGATTTATCTGATGGATGCCCTTCAATATCACTCACTCTTCCACTCATTAGAGCAGGACCAATATGTCGGGCTTTCATACCTCCAAATAGCTCGTCACCTTTTAGATCCGAAACAGATTGAGCACTTACGACAGTACTAAAAAGTACGGCGCAGGCAGTTACAATTTTTATCATTTCAATAAAATTTTAGTGTTGTTAGAATAAGGGGCTAAGAAGTATTTGCTTACTCTCCTGGGAAAGAAAAGAAATCCTCATCAACTTCAGGATTTAATTCAATCTCTGTAATTTCTAGAGGTTGACTTTCTCCATCTTTCATCCCTTGTGAAATTGAAAATGGAAACATCAATCCTTCTACTTCTTGGTAATCACTAAGCGTAGTTACGGCAACTTCTCCCTTCATTTCACCTGTCATAATTTCTTGCTCTTGATATACAAGTACATAGTTCTCTGTATCGAAAAAGTAATATCCAATGTTATCAACCTCTTCACCATCTGCAAGCATTGGATTTTTAGTCAACTTCAATTTGAAGCACTCAATTCCGTCTATTGTTTCCTTCTCCATCAATTCAACGGTATATCCTTTATCTGCATAGTTCAAGAATGGATCAGGGTAATCACCACTACCACGTTTTGCATTTTCGGTAGTTTCATCATCTGATAACTCAGGCTTCATACTCATAAAGTTTGTTCCCCAACTTACCTCTCCATCAAAAGCTCCTTGAGAAAGCTCCATTCCCATGACTGAAATATTCGTAATCGATCGTCCATCTTTCATTGCATAAATTTCCAAAGGAATTTCCATGCCTTGATTATCTACACTTGCTTTCATCACATGCCCTTCGAGCTCATTCCAAGCATCTCTTCCACCGATTGCTTCAAAATAGTTATCTAAAATAGTTTCAACTGTTACATCTTGGGCCATACTCACTATAGAGATGGACATTACGGCAATTGATAATAATATCTTTTTCATGTTTTACATTTTTTGTAAAGCAAGTATACAAATTGATACTTAAAGATGACCTTAGTATATTATAAGCGGTTCATTCGCGTGATTCGATGATAGATGGCTGATTTAAGTGAGCGTCCTAGCTAACTTAGTTTAAGTGCTTTTTCTACAGCCAAGCAGACATCATTGTGATTGTATTTACACGCTATTTGCACTAGCCTCTCGGCAGAAGGCTGCTTACTGCTGGAAATCTGATCAATTTTCCGAGCTAAATCAGTTGAATTTCCACTTTCGAAAAGAGTACCTCCTTCTTCGTTTTCAAGTAGCTCTGGAGTTCCCCCAGAATTACTCCCTAGAACAGGAGTTCCGCACGCAAAAGATTCTATCGTTACCATGCCGAAGGTCTCTGCATCGCTAGCCATTACTACCCAGTCGACGGCCCTATAAAAGGTCGAGATGTCCTTCCGGAAGTTTCGAATGAACACCCGCGAATTCAATTCATTCTCCTCAATAAAACGCGTCATCTCCTGAAAGTAGTTAGTTTCTTCTCCTCTCGTAGGTTCTCCTAACAAAACAATTTTTACATTGTTATTTGTGCACTTATTGAGTGCGTTTAGAAGAAGTAATTGCCCCTTCTTTTGATCGAATCGACCGATTAAACCCAGAAGGAAAGCATTTGTAGACAACTCTAAAACTTCTCTAGCTTGAGATTTTGTAAGTTGCGTTTCAAACTCATTTAAATCAAGCCCCGACGGGATTACAACCAGCTCATTTTTAAAATGCGTCAATTCTTGTACTTGATCGTGAAGCCAGTTCAGTGGGCTCGACCATAGGTCAATATAGCGGTACCGCAACCGATGATGGATTCCAGTCTTTTTTACGCCCAATTGCATCTCGATAAAGTAAGAGGTATGTAATTTTTCTTTGAGAAAACGTTTAACAGATGCAGCTATACTCATGTCATAGTTCGACCTAATTAGTAAATGCGAGATCGCTTCCCTTTTCAAAATAGCTAGCAACTCAAATGCTCCTTTTCGATCAAAATACTTTCTGTATGTCCTAATTGGTATGAACCGCAGATTCTGTTCGCTCGCAGCCTGATGAAATGGGCTTTTGGCTAAACCAATCACGACAACATCATGACCTCGTTTAGACATCCACGCGGCATTCCGGAGATGATTCATCTCGAGACCGCCCCAGCTCTTTGAGCCACATAAGTATGCCAGCTTGTTGTTCATTCACTGTAAAAATAAAAGTAACTTTGTGTTCAACAAGTTACTCGAAATAAATCATGAAGCAGCATCAGCGAAAAGCGCTCCTAATATTCATCAGTGTATCATTCATCTTAGCATTGGTCTTCTTCACATTACCGATCAATCTTTTTGACGGAGTCATCATTGAGGAGAATGGAATAAGTAGAGTTGAGCATGAGCGACCGTTGAGTTTATCCTATTTTATTGGACTTGGGTACGATGAAGCAGACATGGCCAACGTCGCAGATTTTTACCTCACGACTAAGGGAAAAATAATCGCCTTCATTTTTATTTTTGGGTTTCCTGGAATTCTTGCTTATCGAATTTGGTTAAAATCAAATGTTAAATCCCAGTGATGCGGTAGGATAATTTGGTCATTGTACTGAAACTATGTATCTTAGCGCCTGAAAACTACACAGATTGAAATTTATCTACCTGTTAATCCCATCACTTTTGGGATTTTATTCAACTGCTCAACACAATAATGAGTTCTATAATGATGGTGCGTTAGTACACGTTCAAGCCGGTGCGGAAGTGCACGTTTGGGGAGATGTACACATGTATCAAGCTACTGGAGATCTCCAGAATAATGGCTTGATAAAAACCCAAGGAAATTCGTATTCAGACAACTTATTTCAACAATCAGGAACTGGAACATATCGCGTTGAAAATTCCGATGTGAATGTTGGCGAACGACAATTTATCGAAGGAAGTTATGCTGTCCGAGGAGGTCAAGCAGCAACTGGTGTAAATGATGGATCTTTTTACGATCTTGAATTGGCGAACGATCAAGGTTTGGTCTATCTGGACGGAACGGGATACGTTGCGGATGTTCGTGGTAGTGTAAATTACTGGGTTGGTGCCGTATATAACAGAATTGTAACTCACGACATCGGTACAACTGGAGCAATTGTATATCCAGCAAATGGTGTAAATTATTCAGCAATATTCGGATTAATGAATCCAGCAGCTGGAATGGCTAATTTGACTAATAACACCGTTGCGCTGAATGGAAATATGTCAGGTACCGACTGGGGATATGTTCAAGGAAAATTTAGAAGAGCAATTAGTCCTGTGGGAGGGCAATATCAATACGTTTTGGGAGTAGAGCCTGCTGGAGCAGGAGCACAAAGAGGTATGCAGTACATCAGAATGGATTTTGCAGCAAATAATTATGACGTAATTGAAGGTTATTTCCAAAGCGCAAGCCCAAACGTATCTCCAGTAGGTTTAGAATGTTCAGGATACACAATAAACTATTTTGGCGGTGCGGATCACGGTGAATGGATTCTAGACGATATTGCGGGAACTGGTGCTGGAGTTTATGAAGCATGGGTTTGGCCTCAAGATGATAACTTCCCAGTGGGTGTAGTATGGTTAATCACAAAAGACAATAGTTTCCAAGGAACTCCCAACGATTGTGGTCCTTCTCCTGTTGGATTATCAAGAGCAGGGTTTAATGGATTTAGCGAATTTGGAGTTGCTTCAACAACGCAATTACTTCCTATTGAGTTGTTAGATATTAACGCAACTGGTATCAACGATCACATTGATGTAGTATGGAACGTCGCCACCGAATCAGATGTTAGTCACTACGAATTGGAACGATCAGAAGATGGTTCTTCATTTGAGTATGTTACGAGCCTAAATGCCGTTGGCAACACTACACAACTTCAGACGTACTCATATTCGGATTATGATGTTCGCTACTTTCAGAACTATTATTACCGTGCTAAAAGTGTAGATAACAACGGTCAATATAGTTATACACCTGTTGCGGTAGCAAGTATAGAAAATCTCACAGATGGATTCACGGATGAAATGGTTTCATTGTATCCAAATCCGTCTAACGGAGATTTTGCATTGTCAATTCACTCTAACGAAACACGTGATTTAAATATTGGTGTTTACAATTCACTAGGACAGTTAGTACAGAATAAATCAGTGTTAATTGCATCTGGAAACACAGTGATGAAGATTTCTTCAAGCGAATGGGCTCCAGGAGTGTATCACATTGAAATTTCAGATGTGAATTCAGGACAAACCATCAATAAGAAATTCATTAAGAAATAATTACTATTTCAATACTAAATATAAAGATGAAAAAACTATCCATTGCCATATCTATTTTGGCACTTGTACCTGCGTTTACATCTCATTCGCAAAATGTGGGAGTTGGTCTTGCTACGCCAACAGCAAAATTACACGTAGATCAACCAACGAATGCTGTTCGTGGATTGAGGATTGATAAAGCCGGAACAGAAGACGCCGCATACTTCGGCCTCACAAATGGTGCAGGTGGATACGGAAACGCTATTGAAGTCAGCTATAACTCTAATACGGTAGGCTCTTCAGCTATTTGGGTGAACTCTTGGGGGGGCTTCGGGTCTCTGAATATTGATAACTATGGAGATGCTTTTGGCACACAAGTATGGAATAGACTTGTTACTAACACGAATGCAACGATGCAATTAACTCAGGATGGACTGGGGTATGGGTTGTCTATTTCAACAGACGTAATTAACAATACAGATGCGCTATACGTACTTCAAGATGGAACTGGCTTAGCAGGAGATTTTTACTCTACTAGTGGTGCTGGAATTTCAGTATACGGTGGATCTGGGGATGCGACGTATTCACTATCAGAGACAGGACAAGGTGTTTATGGTTATTCTAATGACGCGTCGGCAACAAGTAGATCAGGAATCTATGGAAGAGCAACTTCTTTCTCTGGTGTGACGGGATCGAATGGTGCTGGATCAACGTATGGAGTTTTTAGTTTTGGTGATTTTGGCGGAACAGGAGCGAAGTACTTCGTGATTGATCATCCACTTGATCCAGAAAATAAAACATTAAAGCATTTCAACATTGAGTCAGATGAACCAATGTTGATCTACAGAGGAAAAGCTGTGTTTGATGCCAATGGAAAAGCAACTATAGAACTTGCTGATTATGTAATGGCTATCAACACGGATTTCACATATAACCTAACTTCAATCGGTCAACACATGCCCGTATTCATTGAAAATGAAGTAAACAACGATGGTCAATTTACCATTGGCGGCGGTGTTGCTGGCGAAAAAGTTGCGTGGGTTGTTTATGGGATGAGAAATGATGCCTACATGCAAGCGAACCCTGAAAAGCTAAATATCGAAAGTGATAAACCGGCAGGAATGGCAGGAAAATATTTAGATCCTACTTCACACGGACAACCTTTAAATATGGGTGTTGACTACAACGGTACGGTTGATGAAGGAACTCCTGTCAGAAGCATTGAAAAAGGAACTCCTGGTAGAGCCAACGAAGTTCGTTCTGGAGGAACCGAATAGTTTGTTTTAGATTAAAACACATTGAGCTAAGCCATCTATCTTTCGATAGGTGGCTTTTTCAATTTATTATCTTTCGGATTTTCAGTGTTTTATATTTTTTGAATTAAAATAAGCCGTATTTTTGTGGTAACAGAACTAATTACATTCACATGAAAAAAACGCTACTTTTAGGAGCCCTATTAGTGCTCAACGGTATATCGTCAATTGCTCAGAGCAATTCAGATGATCCCATTTACAACAATCCCGTTACGGTTAACTTAGCTCAACCTATTGCTTCTGTTACAAAGTCTCTTTCTGTAGGTGGAATGTCAATTAATGGCGAGGTACTCCTTTGTGACTCAACTAGCACTGTTTTGACAGCAACAGGCGCTTGCAGTTATCAGTGGTTCTCTGATAGTCTCGGAATGAATGCCCTTAGCTCAAGTGACAGTTTAGCATTAACTGGGATTTCTGGAGATACAACGGTGTATATTGCTTCTGCTGGAGCCGACACGGCAATTGGTCTTCCGTTACCTCCGCACGGTTCAGTCTTTACTGGAAATGTTCGTGGGTATTGGTTCCAAGCTCCATCAGACTTTCTAATAACAGCCCTTACGGTTCCAACTGATGCAAGTACTGGTCCTTCCAACATTGCGATATTTAGATTTAATAGCGGGCCACCACCTGTTTGGAGTACGACAACCAACGATTTCACATCACTAGGATTATGGCAAAATGAAACCGCAGATACAGTTTTTACGTGTATTGCTGTAGATAGCGGACAGTATATTGGTGTTCTTGGTAATCGCGCGGATGCCAATTCATATGCAACTGCACCTTACATGTCAACAATTAACGGTATACCAACAAGTCTTGGGCGTTTAGGCATGCAATTTAATCTGTCTACAACAGCTCCTCAAGATGTATTTTCTGAAACTGGCGGCTCTATTTCTCGTGTTGAGCTCATATATGGTAATGCGGCCCCGGCTGGAGCAATTTACCCAGTTAATGTTACAGCGCCTCAATCTTCTTCTGAAGCAACAACTCTTGATATTTGTGCTGGAGACAGTGTCGTACTTGGTGGAGCTGCGCAAACAGCAAGTGGTGTTTATACGGATTCATTAACTAGCATCTATGGATGTGACAGTATAGTTACAACAACACTGACTGTTATCCCGGTCGATTCTACAACTGAGGTAATTGACTTATGTGATGGCGACAGTCTACTTATTAATGGTGTTTACGTTACTACGAGCGGCACCTACGTTGACTCCCTTCAAACAATAAATGGTTGTGACAGTCTTGCAACAATGATTGTAGGCTTTCTAGCCGTTGACGCAAGTGCATCTCAAGCAGGGCATGTCCTCACAGCTTCAAATGCAAGCGCATCATACCAATGGGTAGATTGCGACAACTCCAATGCCCCAATTTCAGGTGCAACCAGTCAATCATATACGGCTACGGCAAATGGAAATTATGCAGTAATGGTAACCTCAAACGGATGTACAGCGATGTCTTCTTGCTTTGAAGTAACGACAGCCGGCATCGATGAATATGATTTAGGTGTTGCATTCTCAATTTTCCCTAACCCCACTTCCAACGTTGTTAACTACAGCTTTGATGGGAATAGCTCTTTAGAATTCGTTCTAACTACAATTGCAGGAGAAATTCTTTGGAAAGGGAACAATGATGGAAATCAAGGAGCGATCGATCTTGGTCCATATGCCGCTGGAACATATTTGTTAGATGTTACTAATGGTAATAAAAATGCAACTATTCGATTGATAAAGAAATAATCCTACACTCATATTAATAAAAGCACTTTCCATTGGGAAGTGCTTTTTTTATTGTAACCTTGGTTACATTCTAACTGGTAAGACAGACTTACCTTTGTAGAAAGATTTATTATGTTCAAGAACTTATTCAAGAAAACTGATTACAAACAATTGTTCAATGATGGTGCGGTTGTTATTGATGTTAGAAGTCCACAAGAGTACGCCGGAGGTGCTATTCCTGGCTCCGAAAACATTCCACTGGGCTCTATTCCGTCAAAAATCAAACAAATCAAATCACTGGAAATTCCGGTTATTTGCGTTTGCGCTTCTGGAATGAGGTCTGGTACTGCCAAGGCTCAATTAAAAGCCGCTGGAGTTGATGCATACAATGGTGGGCCTTGGACAAAAATGATTCCATATGTCGACTGATTATATTGACATTTTTCTAGGTGCTTACGAAAGTACTGCTCGTTATCTCTGGAAGACTGTCGCGACTCCTTTTCCACCTGATAGAATCAATGGTTTTTATTTCCTGATTTTCATTTCTCTTCTCGTTTGGGGGTTAGAAATTATCCTTCCTTGGCGTAAAAAACAAGCCATATTTCGAAAGGACTTCTGGCAGGATTCATTTTACATGTTCTTTAATTTCTATCTCTTCGGATTATTAATTTATGCTGCTCTCTCTGGCGTGTCAGTTCAGCTTTTCACGGATTTACTTTCACCGCTTGGATACGAAGGTGGCCACCTCATAGACTTTTCTGACTTACCCTGGGGATGGGAATTACTGATCTTCTTCTTTATTGCTGATTTCGTCCAGTGGCTGGTTCACATTACTTTGCATCGCGTTCCATTTTTATGGAAGTTTCATAAAGTACATCATTCTGTAAAAGAAATGGGATTTGCGGCCCACTTGAGATATCACTTCTTCGAGACATTCATCTACCAGAGTTTCAAATATATCTCGCTCGTGATGATATTCGGCTTCTCATTAGAGAATGCCTTTATCGTCTATTCATTAACCGTTTTGATTGGACATCTGAATCATGCTAACCTGAATATTAGCTATGGTCCATTTAAGTACCTCCTAAATAACCCGAAAATGCACATATGGCATCATGCTAAGCAATTACCTACTTCGCATAAGTATGGTATGAATTTCGGCATCTCATTGAGCTGTTGGGATTACATTTTCGGAACGAATTATATCCCATCAGATGGTCGCGATATTGAGCTTGGGTTTCCAGATGATGAAAAATATCCAGAGTCATTTATTGGTCAAGTGATTGAGCCATTTAAGTCAAAAAAATAATGAAAAAACATCTTAAACTTGCTGTAATAGCATCCTTAGCATTAGGCTTAGCGCCTTTTACACCGGAACCTCATATTTGGAAGCAAATCATGAACCTATGGCATGGTAGACCGATGCCTGCTATTGATTGGTTCGACTTGTTCATGCATGGAGCGCCTTGGATATTCCTTATTGTGGTACTAGTATCAATGATACTCAATCGCAATAAATCAATGAATTAACTCTATCAACTATGTATTGAAAAAAGGCACCCCGATTGGGATGCCTTTTTTTCATATCGTATTTAGAAAATTGACTAACTTCTCTTCTTACCTCCAGCACGGCCTGAACCATTCTTTTTAACAGCTCCTGGACGCTTAGTTGGTGTCACTGACTTAGTTTGACCCGGTCTTTTCTTCTTTGATTGAGGGCGATTTGCCTTGCCTCCTTTCCTTTTCTTTCCACCTTTCTTTTTGGTCCCTACATTAAGGCCATGATTTGGGTTGTTACCATGATTATGGCCAGCTTGCTTCTTTTTCTTCGCTTTGTATGCCGCATGCTTGTGATGGTGATGTCCATGAAATGTAATGGAATGTACATGATGTCTTCTGTAATGTCTGTGCGCTACATGACATCTTCTTACATATGTGCGGCGGTAATAAGGTCTATGGTATCTGCGCACTCTTGGGTAATAAACCGCCCATGTAACCCGTCTCCATGGTCTAAACCATCTAGGATGATGACGATACCTCCAAGGAGAAACATATGTTACGTATTTAGGTCCGTACACATGACGAATTGGTCTCCATGTTCGAACATTTACAACGATCGCTGAATTTTTCTCATCAGCAGGCTCAATCATATAATCATCTCCATATAACTCAGAATCTCCGATTACTTGAAGGTTCACGGTTTCATCGTCAACTTCTTCTACTTCGATTACTGCCACATCTTGAGCTTCAGATTCACTCACTGGTACTTGGAGTGCAAATGAATGTGCATTGCTATCGGCGTGATCAACAACTCTGATATAATCAACTTCACCATCCTCGTCCAAATCGAGATTATTTACTCCATTTGATTCTGAGTTCAGCTGTTTTTCAAAATCCTCAATGTCTTTTGAATCTTTAAATAACTCGAGTACCCCATTCAAATCGAGGTTGTCTCCTTCTAATCCCGTCGAGTCAGCTTCTTGCGCAAATGCGAAATTAAAAGCGGACATCATAATAAGTAATAAGCTTGTCTTTTTCATAATTCTAATTTTTAAGTCACGAGTATTGGACATATCATCTTCAGAAAGGTTTAATCCAAAGGTGAAAAATACTTTTCCCCTTAAGCTAATCTGCAGACTGTTGGGCTTTTATAGCTTGGATTATTTTTTTGTGCTTTCGATTTATGAATGGACAACTTACATGTAATTCTTGCTCTAATACAATCGATGATCTTGATGATTTCTGCTCGAGCTGCGAAAAATCGCTTAGGTTCAAGACCGTAAATTTGGATCGACATCAACTTGTCGCTTTTATTTCCGTTACATTTATGTTCATCGATTCCATCGTTTGGTTAGCTATTCAAATAGTTGTGGATTCAAATGGAAATTACGATATCTATGATTCCACTCAATGGCTGAGCAAACTAATCAGGTTGGTCCTGCTTAGCATTCCATTGATGCTCTCGATTTGAATAAAAGCTAGTAATTTGAAATGGCTAGCAATCATATTTGCATCCATCTACACGCTTATCGAAATATATTGTTTCACCAAAAGCCTGATCCCAGTTGAGACCATTGACTTTCAATTTTAATATGTCGATAACAAGTTAGTTACTTGATCAGAGAGAAGTGTCCTTGTTTAGAATGACGTTCATCTGTAAGTGTCTCTTTGAAATCAATGTTCCAAGTATAGACACCATCTGGTGCTAATTCACCATTTCTGTATGTTCCATCCCATCCAAATTCAGCATCATATGATTCGAAGATAACTTCTCCCCATCGGTTGTAGATGGATAAGTGGTAGTTGAATGGATCGAATCCAGTTGAAAATATCGGCTGGAAGGTATTATTGTATGCATCCCCATCCGGTGTGAATGCATTTGGAACATAATAAATTAACACTTCATTAATAACAATCGTTTGCGTCACCGTGTCAGAACAGAATCCATTATCAATGCTGTAGGCAATTAAGGTAACATCATATTCACCTCCATCCCAAGTATATTGATGGATTGGATTTTCTTCAATAGATGGGAAACTACCATCACCAAAGTCCCAGTCATACGTTACAGCGTAATCAGATAGGTTATTGAATGTTACTTCCGGCTCAAGAACGTTCACCATTCCTGGCGAGTATGTGAATGCCGCAACTGGCTGCGGAACCACGGCAATGTAATCCGCCATGAACATCGTATCCTTACATCCATAGCTGTTCGTTGCAATTAATTCAATATCGAAATAGTCTATAAGCTCAGAATAATTACTGAACAATGGATTTGGATTCTGCTCATCGCTAGTAGTACCAGTTCCAAAATCCCAATCCCACTCTACAATCAAACTCGAAGCAGATGTAGACAAGTCAGTAAATTGAATCGTATCAGGATTACAAATCTTAGTTAATGAACTCGTGAAATTAGCTGTTGGCTTTTCAAAAACAATTACTGTCTCTGAAATTGAACTAACACAGTTAAAATCTGAGGTAAGTGTTAATTCTGCATTGTAATTCCCATCGCTCAAATATTCATGAGTTGGGTTCACAAGTGTAGATGAGTTTCCATCTCCAAATAGCCAATCCCATTGCACAATTGCACCCGATGAAATTGTCGAAGCATCTGTAAAGACTGTTGAAGGCTCATTCACACAAACTGAACTTGCGGTGAAGGCAGGTATCGGCATAGGATGAATTGTAATAGATATCGTTGTATCGTGAATACATCCGAAGGAAGAAGTCGAAAGAAGATTTACGTCATATGTCCCTTCAGTCGGAAAGAGGTGAGTTTCATTTTGAGCTGTAGATCCAGTGAAGTCACCAAAGTCCCAATCCCAACCTGTTAAAATTCCAGGAGCATTTATCGTCGATAAATCAGTAAACGAAGCTGCATCTTCTAAACAAACATCGGCAGTTGTAAAATCAGCACTTGGTTGAGGGTAACGTGTAATAACTTGCGTTACGGTATCAGAACAAGATGTTCCTGGACCATCCACGATTAAAGTAACATTATAAGTACCATCTGCCGCATAATCGTGCGTAGGATTCGTTGCAGTTGAAGTGTTTCCATCTCCAAAATCCCAGATCCATGAGATAACACCCACAGAAGAATTATCCGTAAAGATTGTTGTTTCATAGTAACAATCATCAGGAGCTGTAAAACTCGCTATTGGCGTATCGAACATAGTAACAGGAAGTGTCAATGAATCTCTACACCCATTTGCAGACTCTACAGTCAATTCAACCTGATAAGTACCCCCAACAGCATAGGTGTATGAAGGGCTCTGAACTAATGAGGTTCCAGACATATCACCGAAATCCCATTCCCAAGTCAACGGTCCTGCTGAAATTGTGCTTAAATCAACGAATGTTGCAGGATCAACTGCACAACCACCAGTTGGCGTAAAATTAGCAACAGGCACTTCATAAACGTTAGTTACTTGACTAACTGAATCAACACAGCCTAAATCTGAAGTAACGATAAGTTGAACAGTATATGCTCCTGTAGCACCGTATTGATGTGTTGGACTTTGAAGTCCTGAAGTCGTTCCGTCTCCTAGGTCCCATTGCCAAGTATTAATGACACCAGCACCCAAAACAGTCGCATCCGTAAAATTTGTCATAGTGTTCTGGCACTCGTCGGGCGCGGTAAAGGCGACGACGGGGAAAGGAGCGACAGTAACAACTTGCGTGAAATTATCCACGCATCCCGAATCTGAGACGGCGCCCAGGGTTACATTGTAAGTGCCGGGAGCGGCATATGTATGAGAGGGGTCCTGTGCCGTGGAGGAATTCCCATCACCAAAGTCCCACAGCCAATCCGTTATGGTATAGGGGGCGACCATGGTAGAGGAATTGATAAAGTCAAATGTGCTTCCTTCGCAAATACCCAGTGCTGGTGCTCCATTCGACTCTACAGTAAATCCAGAGACTGGTACCGGCATTATAGTATAAGTAAATGATCCTGAATCGCAGCTATTAACAAAAGAAACAGTCGACGTAGTTCCAGGAGGTCCTACAGGTAAGAATGATGGAATTGGTCCTGATCCAGTTGCTGGCAGTCCAATTGCTGGATTACTGTTCGACCATGTTGAACCGAGAGCAAATGGAATTGCTGTTGACGCCTGACCTTCGCAAAGGTTTTGATCGATACCAGCTCCAAATATAGTTCCAAGTGTGAACGTAACCGCCAATGGGAACATGTTACAACCATCTTGCGTAAATGCAGAGTTACCACTAATAATCGTAAATGTAATAGGTACTCCTGGTGGGAGGCCATTAAAATCATAAAAAACCCAATCGTCATACGTGTTCTGGTCACCTGGACAACCTGTAACATAAGTGATCGGCGTAGAACAGCCAGGCAATGCAGCAGATGGAGTATTTACAACTCCACCTCCTGGTGCAGACGTCTGTGTAGTCGTAACACCATTAATGTTTAGGCTTATTGTCATGGTAGTAGAACTAGGACTAGCCGTACCATGCCAGTGCTCAATCCAAATTCTAAGGTCACCATTACAACTAACACAATATTGTACTTGCACAGAGTGCGAGAAGGCGTTGAGTGAAAAGAACAGCGCAATCATTAGAGCGCCTGTGTGTTTGAGTAGTCGTGTTGTTATCATTGTAGTATATTGGTCGTAAATAATCTGCTCCACCGTTAAAAGAACTATGTGGCTGTATACAAAACGATTAACCTTGTGAGGGGTTGCCTTTTTGAGTCACATATTTTTTTGACGTGAAAAACTAGCTCAAAAGTAAGAATTTAACTCTTTGAAATCAATATTGTTTTTTAACTCTAGAGAGTAAAAGTGTGATATTTTCGGAAGCTACAAAACTAGCCTACACCCTGCCAATAACTTGATTTTCAACTCTTTTTCGAATCGTCATTCTACGACAAAAATAAAATCTCACGGTTATTGTCATACGATCAAGCACCGTGTCACTCCTTCAAGCCATTCACAAAACAATCGACTGCGCTATCTGCCTTAAATACCAATCCTGCCGTCTCGCTCTTCATGTCGTTCACTTTGCCTAGGGCATTTTGAATCTTGAGTACATTCCATTCTCCAAATAGTAGACCCTATACACTCGCTGAAAAGCACAAAATCCAATGTAACAGATTCCAACATGTGCGCGAATTCTCAAGATAGTTTAGTTAGTGATATTTTCTAGATCTAAAAGGAAAGCGTACTCCAAAGCAACTTCTTTATAGCGTTGAAATCTGCCCGACGCACCCCCATGTCCTACATCCATATTACAATCCATTATAAGCAGATTGTCGTCTGTTTTATATTCGCGCAGTTTTGCTATCCATTTTGCAGGTTCCCAATATTGCACTTGACTGTCCCAATACCCTGTTGTAATAAGCAGGTTGGGATATGCTTTTTTCTCAATATTATCATAAGGAGAATACGATTTAATGTACTTGTAATACTCCTCATCTTTTGGATTACCCCACTCGTCAAACTCCCCAGTGGTAAGAGGTATCGACTCATCAAGCATTGTCGAGATAACATCCACAAATGGTACGCCTGCGATAACCCCATTCCATAATTCTGGAGCCATATTTATCACGGCTCCCATAAGTAATCCACCCGCTGAGCCTCCCTGTGCATAGAGATGTTCGCTGGAAGTATACTTTTCTTTAATGAGAAACTTGCCACAATCTATAAAGTCGTAAAAAGTATTCTTTTTCTTTAAGAGCTTTCCATCTTCATACCAATGTCTGCCCATCTCTTGACCACCTCTAATGTGTGCGATAACCATTATGAATCCTCTATCCAATAAGCTCAAACGAATACTACTAAAACTGGCGTCCATTGAGTAGCCATACGATCCATAAGCGTACAGCAATAATGGTGCATTTCCATCTAACTTTGTCCCTTTACGGTAGACGATTGACATTGGCACTTCAACACCATCTCGCGAAGTGGACATAATTCTTTCCGTGTCATAATTATCTTCTGAAAATTCCCCTCCCAGAACCGCTTGTTGTTTTTTCAATTCTTGGGTGCGATCGGTCATATTATAATCGAAGGTACTTTGTGGAGTCCTCATCGATGTGTAGCCATACCTTAACACATCCGTATCAAATTCAGGATTCGAAAATGTATATGCGTTATAGGCAGGATCATTAAAATGTATATAGTGTTCTTGATCACTCTCCCAGGCCATAACACGCAACTGGATTAAACCTCCCTTTCGCTCTGTAACGACCATGTGATTTTTAAAAATATCCAAATCTTCAAGATATACAGATGGTCGATGTGCGATGACCTCCTTCCAATTCTCGATTCCTGGCTGAGTCACAGGCGTTTTCATCAATCTAAAGTTCTTAGCTTGATCATTCGTGATGATGTAGAAATCATCTCCAAAATGCTCTACTGAATACTCGAGGTCACGTTTCCGCGGTTGAATCACTTTCCATTCCCCGTTAGGAGAATCAGCATCTAAAAAAAGATATTCCGTTGACAGCGTTTGGTAACAACTGATCATTAAATACTTTCTTGATTTCGTTTTGTAGATGGAACAGCCGAAAGTATCATCCTTTTCCTCGTATACAAGAACATCTTTTGAGGTCTCCGTACCGAGCACATGGCGGTAAATTTGGTAAGATCTCAAAGTGACTGGGTCCTTCTTTGTATAGAAGATAGTCTTGTTATCATTTGCCCAAGTAATGCCCCCGGTTGTATTTTCAATTTTATCAGATAATACCTCACCAGTCTTGAGGTTCTTGAAATGAATCGTGTATTGACGTCTTGATACCAGATCGATGCTATATGCGATGATTTCGTTGTTTTCACTAATCGATTGTCCTCCAATCGCGAAATAGTTCTCATTTTTGGCTAACTCAGGGCCGTTTAACATGATTTCTTCAGCTGCATCTTCATTTCCAATCTTGCGACAATACAAACCATAATCTTGTCCTTTCTCAAAACGATTGTAATAGACATATCCATTTACTTTCACCGGAACGGATTCATCTTCTTGTTTAATTCGGCCGACAATTTCATCATACAGTTTCGTCTGAAGACCCTCAGTATGCTTCATCTTCTCCTTCAAGTACTCATTTTCTGCCGTTAAATAGTCCATGACATCTTGTGTTTGCTTGTCGGGGTTCTTAGCATTCTTCTGCTCATCGCTTAAGCGCATCCAGAAATAATTGTCGACACGTGTATCTCCGTGCGTTGTAATTTTATGTTCGACTTTTTTTGCAACAGGTACTTGAATCATATCGTCTGATTTAGAGCAACTAGTAATAACTAGTGCTAGAATAAAATAGATTTTTGTTTTCATAAGTCTTGGTGTTCAGGTATAGGTATATCTCGCGGGCATTTCACAATCATACGTTTCAGAGAAAAATTGATCATTGAGCATTGTCCAAAAAGGTCAATTTGTTCCTCCTAACTCAGTATTGTCAACGGAATTATGGCCATAGACATCAGTAATCTCATGATTCCATTGAGGATCACTGTTTCCATTGCCAAAGCCATCCATATCATCAACATTCGAATAGACTTGTGATATTCTGAATTGAACGGTTTTCTGGGAAATCCCAAATTGGACAAATCCAATTAAGGATACTAGTAATAAGGCAATCTTCATAAATAAGGTTTTGAGCGCTTCAAAAGTACGCAAAAAGCGAGAGCAAGGAAGGTGTAAACTCTTGAATTATTAATGGCTTACTGCGCTATATTGTGAGAATTATAACGCTAAATGGATTCATAGTCAAACAAAAATTGCCTGACAACCAAAAAACTAATCACTATTTTCTAACTGAAAAAGGACTTTCGTTAACTCCGGTTATAATAGAGTTGGCCTTGTGGAGCCATCACAATATTAAACCTGTCG